>DASVQB010000035.1:0-8198 GCA_036389295.1 Thermoleophilaceae bacterium
GCGGGCGACCTCGAACACGCAGCCAAGCTGTATGCCGAGGCCTCTCGCGCCGCAACCAGCGTGCCGGAGCGCGATCACCTCACGCGAGAGGCTGCACGCGTGCGGCAACTGCTGCGTCCGTGAGCGCTCGCCCGAGCGGCGCCGGCTAGCCGAGCTTCCGCCCGTACTGGCGCTCGTAGTACTCGCGGTACTCGCCCGAGCGGATCGGGCCCCACCACCACTCGTTGTCGCGGTACCAGTCGACCGTCAGCTCGAGGCCCCCGTCCAGGTGCGTGCGCGGCTCCCAGCCGAGGCCGCGCAGCTTCTCGGACGACAGCGAGTAGCGGCGGTCGTGGCCGGGCCGGTCGGTCACGTGCTCGATCAGGGACTCGTCGGCGCCGGTGAGGGCGACGATCCGGCGGACCAGCTCGACGTTCTCGAGCTCGTCGGGGCCGCCGGCGTTGTACACGTGTCCGGGCCGGCCCGCCCGGAGCGCGAGGTCGATCGCCCGCGCGAAGTCCTCGACGTACAGCCAGTTGCGCACCTGGCGCCCGTCGCCGTAGACCGGCAGCGGGTCGCCGTGCAGGGCGTTGAGGATCATCAGCGGGATCAGCTTCTCGGGGTACTGGCGCGGGCCGTAGTTGTTCGACCCGCGGCAGATCACGGCCTCGATCCCGTGGGTGTGGACGTGGGAGGACACGAGCAGGTCGCCGGCGGCCTTCGTCGCGCTGTACGGCGACGAGGGGTCGAGCGGCGACTCCTCGGTGAACGACCCCTCGGGGATCGACCCGTAGACCTCGTCGGTCGAGACCTGGAGGTAGCGCCCCACGCCGTGGCGGCGGACGGCGTCGAGCAGCACGCCGGTGCCGATCACCTGGGTGCGGGCGAACGCGTCCTGGTCGGCGATCGACCGGTCCACGTGGGACTCGGCGGCGAAGTTGACGACCGCGTCCCGGCCCTGGACGAGCTCGTCCACCAGCTCGCGGTCCTCGATCGCGCCGTGCACGAACCGGATCCGATCCTCGACGTCGGCCAGGTTCTCGCGCCGGCCGGCGTAGGTCAGCTTGTCGAGGACGACCACGTCGTCGCCGCGCTCCTCGATCACGAGCCGCACGTAGGTCGACCCGATGAAGCCGGCCGCGCCGGTGACGAGCAGCCTCACGTCGCCGGGGCGCGCACGGCCAGGTAGCTCTCGAGCCCCTCGCGCCAGTCGGGCAGGAGCAGGCCGTAGTCGCGCTCAGTGCGCAGGACGGAGTACGCGGGGCGCGGGGCGGGGCGCGGCATCTCGTCGGTCGAGCACGACATCGCGCGGCAGTCGACGCCGGCGCGGGCGAAGATCTCGTTGGCGAACTCGAACCACGAGCACTCGCCCTGGCCGGCGAGGTGGTGGACGCCGTACGACTCGCCGTCGAGCAGCCGGACGAGCCCCTCGGCGAGGTGGCCGGTGTAGGTCGGGCAGCCGACCTGGTCGCGGACCACGAGCACGTGGCCCTGGTCGCGCGCGAGGCCGAGCATCGTCTCGACGAAGTTGCGCCCTCCGGGGCCGAACAGCCACGAGGTCCTGACGACGAAGTGGCGCGGGTTCGCAAGCGCGACCTCCCGCTCGCCCGCCAGCTTCGAGCGCCCGTAGGCCGAGACCGGGCCGGTCGCGTCGGACTCGACGTACGGCTCGCGCTTCCCGCCGTCGAACACGTAGTCGGTCGACGGCTGCACCACCGCGGCGCCCACCTCCGCGGCGGCCGACGCGATCGTCCCCGCCGCGGCGCCGTTCAGCTCGGTGGCGGCCGCCTCGTCGGACTCGGCGCCGTCCACGTCGGTCCAGGCCGCGCAGTTGACCACCGCGTGCGGCAGCTCGCGGGCGATCGCCTCGTGCACGAGCCGCGGGCGCGTGACGTCGAGGTCGGCGCGGGCCAGGGCCACGACCTCGTGGTTGGCCCGCTGCGCGGCGCGGACCACGTCCTGGCCGAGCATCCCGCCGGCGCCTGTGACGAGGACCTTCACCGGATGATCGAGATCTCCGCGTTGTCCCCGACCACGAACCGGTAGGCGCGCGGCGCCGCCGGGCTGCGCCCGATCGCCACGTTGCGGCCGATCAGGCTCGCCTCGAGCCGCCCGGCGAGGTCGCGTACCGACGACCCCGAGAGGACGATCGAGTACTCGAGCTCGGCGCCGTGGATCGTCACGTCCTCGCCGATCGAGGTGTACGGGCCGACGTAGGCGTCGGTGATCCGCGCGCCGCGCCCCACGATGGCCGGGCCGCGGACGGTCGACCGCTCGAGCACCGCCCCGGGCTCGATCACCACCCGGCCCTCGACCTTCGAGTCGATCAGCTCGCCCTCCACCCGCTCCTGGACGTCGTCGAGGATCAGCCGGTTCGCGTCGAGCATGTCCTGGACCTGGCCCGTGTCCTTCCACCAGCCGCGCACGACGTGGGGGTCGACGGTCCGGCCCGAGTCGATCAGGCGCTGGATCGCGTCGGTGATCTCCAGCTCGTCGCGCCACGACGGCTCGATCGCGCGGGCGGCGTCGAAGATCGCCGGGGTGAACATGTAGACGCCCACGAGCGCCAGGTCGCTCCTCGGGTCCTCCGGCTTCTCGACCAGGCGGGCGACCCGCTCGCCGTCGAGCTCCGCGACCCCGTAGTTCTGTGGGTCCGGGACGGGGGTGAGGAGGATCAGCGCGTCGGGGGCGTTGCTCCTGAACCGCTCGACGAGGTCGACGATCCCGTCGCGGAGCAGGTTGTCGCCGAGGTACATGACGAACGGCGAGCTGCCGAGGAAGCCCTCCGCGGTGAGGACGGCGTGGGCCAGGCCGCTCGGCGCGTCCTGCTCGATGTAGGTGATCGACACGCCGAACCGCGAGCCGTCGCCGGCCGCCTCGCGGATCTCGTCGCCGGTCTCGGGCGCCACTATCACCCCGATCTCCCGGATCCCGGCGTCGGCGAGCGACTCGATCCCGTAGAACAGCACCGGCTTGTTGGCGACCGGCACGAGCTGCTTGGCGCGCGTGTAGGTGATCGGGCGCAGGCGCGTGCCGCGGCCGCCGGACAGGATCAGCCCCTTCAGCGCCTCCATCAGCGCTCGCCGCCCGGCATCAGTAGGCGCCCCCCAGCTTGCGGTGGTCCCAGGTCACGACGCGGGTGGGAACGAACCGCAGGCCCACTCGCTTCGCCGCCTGCTGCTCGATCATCGCGCTCGTCTCGTCCGGCAGCTCGCCGCCGCCGGTCGCGTAGCGGCGGAACAGCTCGGCGCCGTAGCCGGCCACCCTGCCCGGGTCCCGCTCCACCTCGACGTCGCACTCCAGCATCGCGCCGCGCAGCTCGTGGTACTGGACGCCGTCCTCGACCTGGAGCGTCGCCCGCGGGTCGCGCTCGAGGTTCCTCGCCTTCTGCGACTTCGCGTACGTCCAGCCGCGCAGCTCCGTGCCGTCCGGCACGTACCAGAGCGGGACCAGGTGAGGGCGGCCGTGCGGCCCGACGGTCGCGCAGCTCACGATCATCCGCTCGGCGAGGAACGCGCGCAGCTCCTCGTCGTCCATCCGTATGAGGTCCCGTCGCGACGGCACGGCGGCGAAGGGTATGCGGTCGGGCGTCCCCGGCCGCGGCGCACGCGCTCCGTCACCGCGCGAGCGCGCGCCGCGGTCACCGCGCCAGCGCCCGCCCCGTCACCGCGCGAGCGCCTCCACCCAGTCGAGGCCTCCGGCGCACAGGTCGGCGGCCCGCTCGGCGGGGACCTCCAGCACCGGCGGCGGTCCGTCGCCGGCCGCCAGCGCGAGGACCAGCGGACCGATCGGGGGCGGCGGGCCGCCGCCGCCCGGCCGGAGCCCCGAGCCGTGGACCCGCAGCTCGATCCGGTGCGTCCCGGCACCCGGCCGCACGCGGCCCAGCGGGATGTACTGGCCCGTCGGGTTGAGCTGGTGGCGCACCCGGGCGATCCGCCGGCCGTCGAGCGTCACGGTGAGCGTGCGGCGGACCGAGCCGCCGAGCCAGACCTCGGTCGTCGCCGCCGCCGTGCGCACCGTCGCCCTCAGCCGGCCGTCGCGCAGCGGCTGGGTCACGGAGCGGTTGGCGGCGTCCGTCGCCCAGCTCGGCGGCGCGAGCGCGCCGAGCTCGACCACCGTGGGCTCGAATCGGGTGGCGGCCGCGAGGGTCCCGCCCGGGCCGGCGAGCCGGGCGAGCCGCCGGACCTCGCCGCAGGCCGGACGGCCGACCGGGTCGGTCTCGGTGCCGAGCGGCAGGTGCTCGACGATCCGACGGCCGCCGCCGGCCGGGCGCTGCCAGGCCTCGTACCACCGGCCCCGGAACACCCGGCGGTAGACGGACGGCGGCCGGCTCGCGGCGGGGGAGCGCCGCAGCACGAGGGTCCGGTAGACGAGCAGGCCGTCGAGGGCGAACGAGTCGAGGTCCGCGAACTGCCCCTTGTCGAGGTGGCCGCCGCCGCGGAGCGGCACGACTCGGCGCCGCAGCTCGGAGGCGCCCTCCGGGTCCGCGTCGCGGAGGAAGTGGCGCACGCCGTAGGGCTCGTACTCGGTCATCAGGGTGGGGCCCTCGCCGTCGATCCGCTCGCCGATGCGCTCAAGCTCGGCGAGCCGGTCCCGCGGCGCGAGGCTCACGTCGCGGTAGGCGAGGGCGTTCGACCAGAGGACGCCCCCGGCGACGGCGAGGGCGGCGAGGCCGGCGGCGAGCCGCCGCAGGCCGGGCGGCAGCGGGGCGGCGGGGGGCGGCGAGCCGCCGGGCGCGGGCGCGGGCGGGCCATGCGAGCCGCCGAGCGCCGCCGCGATGCCCGCCGCGGCCGGGAGCAGGGCCGCGGGGGCGGCCGTCGCGAACGCCTTCCCGTCGATCCAGGGAGAGCCGAAGGCCGCCACGCCGAGGGCGGCGGCGGCCGTCGCGCCCGAGTAGGTCACGAGGCCCCACGCGGCGCGCCGAACGCCGGCCGCGAGCCCCCACGCGGCCGCTCCGGCGACCACCGCGAGCAGCAGCGAGGTCGCGACCCGCGCGTCCGGGTGCACGCGGAAGTCGCCGGACGGCCACACCCCCAGCATCTGGAGGACGCTGAGCGGCTCGATCAGGTTGCCGAGCTCGGCCGAGTCGGTGACCACGCCGGCCGCCGGGCGGAGGAAGACCTCGGCGGTCACGAGCGACGGGAGGGCGAAGGCGGCGGTGGCGGCGGCGAACGCGGCCGCCGTGGCGAGCGCGCGGCGGCGGACCGCCGCGGCGCCCGCGACCGCCAGCGGCAGCGCGAGCCAGACGACGCCGCCGAAGCTCAGCACGGCGATCAGCGCGGCGGCGGCGGCGGCCGGCGCCACCGCGCGGGCGGGCCGGAGGTCCGCGAGCGCCCACGCCAGGAGCGCGACGAAGGTCGCCACCAGGGCGGCGGCGGCCACCTCCTTCACCCCTCCCCACAGCGAGTACCCGACCAGCAGAGCCGGCTGGGCGGCCACGAACGCCGCGGCCGCGCGCGCCGGCCTCCGCGGCACGAGCGGCCGCGCCAGCTCGTAGAGCGCGAGCGCCAGCATCGCGGCCAGCACGCAGAGGTAGGGCTGGAACAGCCACGCCGCGTCCACGGGCAGCAGCACCGCGCCGGCCCCGAGCGGCAGGAACGCCCCGATCGGGTAGCCGCCGGACACGTTCAGCGAGAACGCGGCCTCGTGGGTCGACGGCGCCAGCCCCTCGGTGCTCCGCCCGTGCTCCATCGCGCGGTCCGCGATCGCGAGCCAGGTCGCCGTGTCGTCGAGCTTCACGTAGCCGGCGAACGTCGCCTCGCCGGACGCCACGACCGGCAGCGCGAAGACGGCGAACACGAGCGCTGCGGCCGCAAGCGCCGACGGGTCGGGCCGCAGCGGCCGCCGTCCGCGGCGGGCGAGCGCGGCGCCGGCCGCCGCCGTCGCCACCACGAGCGGCGTGGCCAGCTCGGCGGTCGCGTCGGCGAGCGTGCACAGGTGCGCCTCGACGACCAGCACCGCCAGCCCGGCCGGCGCCACGAGCGCGCCGGGCAGCCGCGCACCGGTCGCCCGCTCCAGCGCGAGCCCGCAGCCCGCCGCGAGCGCGACGAGCAGCAGCGGGAAGGCCAGCCAGGCGCCGATCACGCCGGCGCGCCGCGGCTAGCGCCGGACGGCGCCGGCCAGGGCCTCGGCGGCGTGGAGCACGGCCTCGCGGGCGTCGTCCGGCTCGAGGACGGCGGCGTCGCCGGCCTCCTTGAGGATCTCGCGCACGAGCCAGTCCTCGCCCGCGTAGTGGAGGTCCACCACGACCGCCCCGTCGCTGAGCTCCTCGGTCACGCGGCGGTCCTCGCGCGCCCAGCGCGCCCGCTCGGGCGAGATCCACACGCGCGCCGCGCGCGAGGCCTCGACCTCGCCGGTCCGCGGCCAGCCGTGCACGTCGGGCTCGATGCCCGGCCTGGGCTCGAACGCCTCGTCGAGGATCTCCGCCTCGCGGATCCGGTCGAGGCGGAAGCTGCGGGTGGCGTCGCGGTCGAGGTCGAAGCAGTGGACGTACCAGCCCTCCTGGCCGTTCAGGAGCTGGTACGGCTCGACCCGCCGCGTGGTGAACTCGTCCTCGTTCTCCTTGTAGTAGTCGAGCCGCAGGAGTCGGCGCTCGGCGATCGCCTGGCTGACCACGCCGGCGATCTCGGAGTCGTCGCCGCTGGCGGTCGTGATCTGGAGCCCCTCGGTGGCGGGGTCGCGGCCGAGCGCGTCCACGATCTTCTCGCGGGCGCTCGCGAGCGACCCCTCGGGGATGTGGTCGCCGAGCAGGTCGATCGCCGCCACCAGCGCCTTGGCCTCGAGCGGCAGCAGGCGGGCGGGCTTCGCGAAGTTGTCGCCGTACGGCTCGGGGTCGACCTCGATCTCGTCGCCGTGGACCTCCGCGTACAGCACGTAGCTCCCGCCGCCGAAGTTGACGACGTTCAGCACGTCGACGTCCTCGCGCAGCTCGGTGTCGGTGAGCTGGAGGCTCTCCCGCACCTCGCGCGTGTTCAGCCTCGAGCCCGTGCGGGCGGCGTCGATCAGGATCCCGGCGAGGGTGACGAGGCGGGCGAAGCGCTCCGGGCGGATCTGCGCCTCGGCCTTGCCGTTCGAGTCGGGGTCGGCCCGGCGGGCGGCGGTGCGGCGGCGGGCGGGCGGCGCCGGCTCGATCGGCTCGGCGTGGCGCTCGACGATCGTGGCGACCGCCTCGGCCGCGCGCTCGGCCAGCTCCGGGGGCCCGAGCACGCGCGCGCGCTCGCCGAGCCCGAGCACCCACGAGACGAGCTGCCGCTCCTCGCCGTACTCGGTCTCGAACACGACGCCCTCGTCCGGGGCGTCGTCCGCGTCGGCGGCGGGCGAGGTCGTGCCCGCGTGGCCGAAGTGGCGCTGCACGAGCCAGTCGACCTTGTCCGAGAGCCAGATCCGCGCGGTCCCGACCGCGTCGCCGAGCTGCCAGTCGGTGCGCGTCGCGTACACGCGCGGGTCGAAGTCCTCGGGCGGCGGGAAGTCGTGCTCGGCCTTCGACGCGTAGCCGACCTTCCCGCGCATCCGCGAGAGCCGGAACACGCGCACGTCGTCGCGCTCGTGCGAGTGGCCCACGAGGTAGAACTGCCCGCCGCGGAACAGCAGGTGGTACGGGTCGACCCGGCGCTGCTCCTCGGCGTCGCGGCCCATCGTGTAGTAGTCGAAGACGATCGTCTTGCGCCGGAAGATCGCTGTCTCGACCTTGCCGAGCCGCTGCGACAGCTCGCGCCCCCCGGCGCCGGCGGTCACGCCGAGCGCGACCGAGCGGTTCTCCGGCGCGGACAGCGGCGACGGCTTGCCCCACGAGAGCTGCTGGAGCGCGAGCCGCAGCGGCTCCGCGTAGGCGAACTCGCCGTCGAGCAGCGACAGCGCCGTGCGCAGCGCGCCCAGCTCGGAGTCGGTGAACTCGATCGCCGGCAGGTAGAAGTTCTGCGGCGGCAGCGAGTAGTTCTCCGCCTCGTAATAGCCCTCGGCCGGCTTGTCCACCTTCAGCTCGATGCCGAGCGAGTCGAGCTCGGCGCGATCCGCGTAGAAGCGGCGCGCGAAGGCGTCGTCGTTCATGCCGGCGTAGCCCTCGACGGCCTCCTTGATCTCGAGCGCGGTCACCGGCCGTCGCTCCGACATGAGGAACGAGATCAGCGAGAGCTGGCGGATCAGCTTCTCGGTGTCCTTCGCCATCGTCGGGTCAACGATAGGGCGGGTGCTTCGCGCGGGCTCCGCGCCGTCAGCCCTCG
>DASVQB010000036.1:0-7861 GCA_036389295.1 Thermoleophilaceae bacterium
TCCACGATGTCGGAGATGGTGCCGGCGCCCACCGTCCTGCCGCCCTCGCGGATGGCGAAGCGCAGCCCCTTCTCCATGGCGATGGGCGTGATGAGCTCGATCTCCATCGCCACGTTGTCGCCCGGCATCACCATCTCGACCCCCTCCGGCAGCGTCGCCACCCCCGTCACGTCCGTCGTCCGGAAGTAGAACTGCGGGCGGTACCCCGAGAAGAACGGCGTGTGCCTCCCGCCCTCCTCCTTCGTCAGGACGTAGGCCTCCGCCTTGAACTTCGTGTGCGGCGTGATCGACCCCGGCTTGGCGATGACCTGCCCCCGCTCGATGTCCTTGCGCTCCACGCCCCTCAAGAGCAGCCCCACGTTGTCGCCCGCCACCCCCTCGTCCAACAGCTTCTTGAACATCTCGACGCCCGTGCACACGGTCGTGCGCGTCTCCCGGATGCCGATGATCTCGACCTGCTCGTTGACCTTCACCCGCCCCCTCTCGACCCTCCCGGTGGCGACCGTGCCCCGCCCCTGGATGGTGAAGATGTCCTCGACCGGCATCAGGAACGGCTTCTCGACGTCCCTGGCCGGCGTCGGGATGAAGGAGTCGACCTGGCTCATCAGCTCCTCGACCGTGGCCTCCCACTGCGGCTCGCCGTTCAGGGCCCCGAGGGCCGAGCCCCGCACGACCGGGATGTCGTCGCCCGGGAACTCGTAGGCCGAGAGGAGTTCCCTGACCTCCAGCTCGACCAGGTCCAGCAGCTCGGCGTCGTCGACGGCGTCCACCTTGTTCATGAAGACGACCATGGCGGGCACGCCCACCTGCCGGGCCAGGAGGATGTGCTCGCGGGTCTGCGGCATCGGGCCGTCGGCGGCGGAGACCACGAGGATCGCGCCGTCCATCTGGGCGGCCCCGGTGATCATGTTCTTGATGTAGTCCGCGTGGCCCGGGCAGTCGACGTGGGCGTAGTGACGGTTCTCCGTCTCGTACTCCACGTGCGAGGTGGCGATCGTGATCCCGCGCTCCTTCTCCTCGGGCGCGTTGTCGATCTCCTCGAAGCTGCGAGCCTGCCCGCCGTACTCGTCGGCCAGCACCTTGGTGATGGCGGCCGTGAGCGTGGTCTTGCCGTGGTCGATGTGGCCGATGGTCCCGACGTTCACATGCGGCTTGTCGCGCTCGAACTTCTCCTTCGCCACTCTCGTCGTCTCCTTTTTAGACAGCCCGTGTGGGCAGGTCGCCTCGCGGCGAGGCGGTGAAATGTAGCCGCTATGCGCCGGCCGCGACCGGCTCGCCCGTACGCTCGCCCACTATTGCCTCGGCGAGGTTGCCGGGAACCTCCTCATAGCGGTCGAATTGCATCGTGTAGGTGGCCCTTCCCTGCGTGTTGGAGCGCAGGTCGGTGGCGTATCCGAACATGGCCGAGAGCGGCACGCTGGCCTTGACGGCCATGGCGTTGCCGCGCGGCTCCTGGCCCTCGACGCGCCCGCGGCGGCGCGAGAGGTCGCCGATCACGTCGCCGAGGAAGTCCTGCGGCACCACGACCTCGACAGCCATGACGGGCTCGAGCAGGACCGGCTTCGCGCGCTGCGCCGCCTCCTTGAGCGCCAGCGAGCCGGCGATCTTGAAGGCGAGCTCCGAGGAGTCGGTGTCGTGCGACTTGCCGTCCACGAGCGTGGCGCGCACGTCGACCATCGGGTAGCCGGCCTTGACGCCGGTCTCGAGCGCCTCCTCGATCCCCTGCTCGACGGCGGGGATGAACTCGCTCGGGACCGAGCCGCCCTTGACCTTGTTCACGAAGTCGAAGCCCTCGCCGGGCGCCGGCTCGAGGTCGATGTAGACGATGCCGTACTGGCCCGAGCCGCCGGTCTGGCGGACGAACTTGCCCTCGACCTTCTTGGCCTCGCTGCGGATCGTCTCGCGGTAGGCGACCTGGGGCCGGCCGACCGCGGCCTCCACGTTGAACTCGCGCTTCATGCGGTCGACGATCACCTCGAGGTGGAGCTCGCCCATCCCGGAGATGACGGTCTGGCCGGTCTCCTCGTCGGTCCGGACCTGGAAGGTCGGGTCCTCCTCGGCGAGCCGCGAGAGCGCGACGCTCATCTTCTCCTGGTCGACCTTGGTCTTCGGCTCGATCGAGACGTGCACGACCGGGTCGGGGAACTGGATCGTCTCCAGGATGATCGGGGCGTCCGGCGCGCAGAGGGTGTCGCCGGTCGAGGTCTGCTTGAGGCCGACGGCCGCGGCGATGTCGCCCGCGTAGATCTCCTCCTGCTCCTCGCGGTCGTTCGCGTGCATCATCAGGATCCGCCCGGCGCGCTCGGTCCGGCCGGTGGTCGAGTTCAGCACCCGGCCGCCGGCGGCGAGCTTGCCGGAGTAGACGCGGAAGTAGGTCAGCTTGCCGACGAACGGGTCGGACATGACCTTGAAGGCGAGCGCGGCGAACGGCGCGTCGTCGTCCGGCGGTCGCTCGGCCGGGGCGCCCTCGCCGTCGCCCTTGACCGGCTCCACGCCCATGACGGGCGGGACGTCGGTCGGGCTCGGCAGGTAGTCGATGACCGAGTCGAGCAGCGGCTGGACGCCCTTGTTCTTGAAGCTCGACCCGCACAGCACGGGCGTCATCGAGATGTCGAGCGTCGCCTTGCGGATGTCGCCCTTCAGGCGCTCGACCTCGATCGGCTTCTCCTCGAGGTAGTCCTCCATCAGCTCGTCGTCGTACTCGGCGACGGCCTCGATCAGGTGGGTCCGCGCCTCGTGGGCGGCGTCCCTCAGGTCGTCGGGGATCTCCTCGACGCGGACGACCTTGCCGAGGTCGTCGTCGTAGAAGATCGCCTTCTCCGACACGAGGTCGATGACGCCCTTGAAGTCGGCCTCGGCGCCGATCGGGAGCTGGATCGGCACCGGGTGCGCGCCGAGGCGGTCGATCATCGTCTGGACGCCCTTCGCGAAGTCGGCCCCGACGCGGTCCATCTTGTTGATGTAGGCGATGCGGGGGACGCGGTACTTGTCGGCCTGCCGCCAGACGGTCTCGGACTGCGGCTCGACGCCCGCGACCGAGTCGAACAGCGCGATGGCGCCGTCGAGGACGCGGAGCGAGCGCTCGACCTCGACGGTGAAGTCGACGTGCCCCGGCGTGTCGATGATGTTGATGCGGTAGTCGTTCCAGGAGGCCGTGGTCGCGGCCGAGGTGATCGTGATGCCGCGCTCCTGCTCCTGCTCCATCCAGTCCATGACCGCCGCGCCCTCGTGGACCTCGCCCATCTTGTGGGTGCGCCCCGTGTAGTAGAGGATGCGCTCCGTGGTCGTGGTCTTGCCGGCGTCGATGTGCGCCATGATCCCTATGTTGCGGGTCTTCTCCAGTGGGACTTTGCGTGGCATCTCGTCTCTCGCTTGGCCGGCTTCCGGGCAGAAAAAAGGCCCTTCCCGGGCCCCTCTTGACGGTCTCGACTTCGCCCGGGAGAAGGGGGGTTCTATCTGGTGTGCTGATCCATTTCGACGTGGTGACCGGTCCGCCTCCGTGAGGACGCGTGGCCGAACCGACTAGACGAAGGGGGCGCCGCGCGCCCCCTCAGACGAACGGGAATGCTAGCAGCGGGGATCGCGCTCGCCCAGCCGGTTTGCCGCGCCCCGACCGGCTCGGCTGGGGTCTGCTCGCGGCCGGGGCGGCCGCGGGGGTGCTGCTCGTAGTCGCGGAGCTCTCGACCGTGTCCTACGTCAGCGTCGTGACCGCGAGCTGCGAGGACCTGGCCGACCCGCGGCTGGCCGACCGCTGCCTTCAGACCGGCCACGAGCGGCACGGCTGGGCGTTCGTCCTGATCGCCGTGCTCGTGGTCCTGATGGCGTGGGGGGCGGCGGCCGGGCGGAGCCGGCCCGCGGCCGTGGCCCTGATCGCCGCGGGGGCGGCCGTGCTCGTCATATCGATCGCCCGCGACCTCCCCGAGACGAGCAAGACCGGCGTGATCGGCGAGGCCTACGAGGCCAAGGCGCACGCCGGCAAGGGCCTGTGGCTCGAGCTGGCGGGCGGAGCGCTGGCGGTGGCGGTCGGCGCCGGGGGGCTGGCGCGGGGGCGGCGGCGGACCTAGGCGGCGGGCCGGTGGCGGCGGGCCGGGTGGCGGCGGGAGACCGCTACCAGCGGTAGTGGGCGAACGCCTTGTTCGCCTGGGCCATCCGGTAGATGTCCTCCTTGCGCTTGTACGCGCCGCCCTGCTCGGACTGGGCGTCGGCGAGCTCGCCAGCCAGCCGGTCGGCCATGCTCTTCTCGCGACGCGCGCGGGAGAACTCCACGAGCCAGCGGACGGCCAGCGTCCGGGCCCGCCGCGGGGGGACCTCCACCGGGACCTGGTAGGTGGCGCCGCCGACGCGGCGCGAGCGGACCTCGAGGACCGGGGTGAGGGCCTTGATCGAGTTCTCGAGCGCCTCGATCGGCGGCGAGCCGGTGCGGCGCGAGAGGGTCTCGAGGGCGTCGTAGACGATCCGCTCGGCGAGCGACTTCTTCCCGTCCACCATCACCTTGTTGATGACCTGCTGGACGAGCCGCGACCCGTGGACCGGATCGGAGTCGAGCTGCCGGATGCCCGGCGATGCACGCCGCGGCACCGGCTACCTGGCCTTCACGCCGTACTGCGAGCGGGCCTTCTTGCGGTCGGACACGCCCGCCGCGTCGAGCGTCCCGCGCACCACCTTGTAGCGCACTCCCGGCAGGTCCTTCACGCGGCCGCCGCGCACGAGCACGACCGAGTGCTCCTGGAGGTTGTGGCCCTCGCCCGGGATGTACGCGGTCACCTCCATGCCGTTCGTGAGCCGCACGCGCGCGACCTTGCGCAGCGCCGAGTTCGGCTTCTTCGGCGTGGTGGTGTAGACGCGCGTGCAGACCCCGCGGCGCTGGGGCGCGGCCAGCCGCCGCTTGCGGCCCTGGCCCGACTTCAGACCCGGCGTCGTGACCTTCTTCTTCGGCCGGTTGCGCCCCTTGCGGACGAGCTGGTTCGTGCTCGGCATGCGGCGCGCGATGCTAGCAGGGGCCATCGGCCCGACCCGCGGCGGGGCGGGCGCTAGCGGGCGGTCGCGCCGGCCGCGCGGAGCGGCGCGGGGGTGACCGCCGCGGCGACGATCACGAGGACGAACGCGAGGGCCTGGAGGAAGATCCCGAGCGGGTCGCTCGCCAGCGGGTCGCCGAAGACCGAGATGCCGCCGGCGATGGCCGTGACGTTCGCGGCGGCGCTGGTGGTCGTGATGACCGGCACCGCGTCGCCCTTCTGGAGCCCGCGGGCGGACGCGAAGAAGGCGATGATCGAGGCCACGATCGTGGTGATCAGCCACGGCGAGACGAGGCCCGCCGCGCCCGACGCGGCGATGCCGCCGGTGAGCGCCTTGATCGAGACGTCGGAGACGCCGAACAGGATGCCCGCCGCCGTGCCGAGCACGACGCCGTGGTGCTCGTGCGGAGCGCCGAGGGTCGGGAACAGCACGAGCAGGATGCCGGCGCCGAGGAGGCCCGACTCGAAGATGATCATCCCGCCCATCGAGTAGCCGGCGTGCGCGCCGCCCGCGGAGGGCAGCGTCACGGCCAGGAGGGCGAGGCCGAGGGCGGTGAGGCCGACGCCGATCCACTGGCGCGGTCCGACCTTGAAGCCGAAGACCCGCTCGGCCAGCACGGCCAGCATCACGAGGCCGCCGGAGATGACGGCCTGGACGACCGAGAGCGGCGCGAGCGCCATGGCCGCCACGTGGAGGACCCACGCGCCGGCGGCCACGAGCATGCCGATCGCGAACCACCTCGAGCGGAACAGGGCCGCGGCGCTCTTGCCGGGGTGCCTCCAGTCGACGTCCGGCGCGCGGCACGCCCCCCTGTGCTTGTAGAGGAACGCCAGGTTCGTCGTCAGGGCGCAGAGGAGCGCGAGGAGTATTCCGATCTGTACGGTCATCGAGTCCGTTCGTGAGGGGCGCCGGGCCCCCGCGGCTAATTCGAGCTATCGGCGCAAGTGCCTGCTCGCTTGAGGGTTCTCCCGCGGAAGCCGGACACCCTGGAGTACCTAAGGTTGCGGGGTCGCAAACCTCTCCCCCCGCGGCTTAATCCAATTGGAGCCAGAGCGAGTCGATCCGCACATGAGCGAGGGCCGGCCGGCGGGCGGGCGGCCGATCCTGTTCGTCGACGTCGACGGAGTGATCAGCCTGTTCGGGTTCGACGGCCCCGGCCCGCCGCCGGGCAGCTTCCACTGGGTCGACGGCGTGGTCCACTGCATCGGCGCCCACTGCGGCGAGCGGCTCCGCCGGCTGGCCGAGCGGTTCGACCTCGTCTGGGCGACCGGGTGGGAGGAGAAGGCCAACGAGTACCTGCCGCACCTGCTCGGCATCGAGCGCGACCTGCCGGTCCTCACCTTCGACGGCCGCGCCGTGTTCGGCTCGGCCCACTGGAAGCTCGACGCGATCGAGGAGTACGCCGGCGACCGCCCGGCCGCCTGGATCGACGACTTCCTGGACGACGAGTGCCGCGCCTGGGCGGCCGCCCGCACCGCCCCCACCCTGCTGGTCGAGACCCGGTCGGCCGCCGGCATCGAGGAGGAGCACGTGGAGCGCCTGCTCGACTTCGCGGACGAGGTCGGCTCCTAGCGCCGCGGCCGCGGAGCGGCGATCCGGACTACGGCGCCGGCGAACGTCCAGTTGACCACCGCGTACGGGGGTCGAATGGACGTTCGACCCGGACGGTGCGGCGGGACCGCTAGGAGTCGCCGCCCTCGTCCGGCGGCGGTGTCGCCAGGTCGGCCAGCTCGTCCGCGAAGCCGGCGCCGTCCCCGCCGTCGCCGCCGAACGAGAAGCCGTCGATGTCGCCGTTGCCGGTGAGGCCGAGCTCGGCCGCCAGCTCCGTCTCGTCGAGCAGGCCCATCTCCTCCGGGGAGGGCCGGGCGACCGGCTCCGAGGGCTCGATCTCGAGCCGCCGGTAGCGGCGCAGGCCGGTGGCCGCCGGGATCAGCTTGCCGATGATGACGTTCTCCTTCAGGCCCAGCAGGCGGTCCGTCTTGCCCTCGAGCGCCGCGTCCGTGAGCACCTTGGTGGTCTCCTGGAACGAGGCGGCCGACAGGAACGAGTCGGTGGCGAGCGACGCCTTGGTGATCCCGAGGATCACCTCGGCGTAGTCGATCTTCTCGCTCTTCTCCTTCTTGAGCCGGGCGTTCTCGCGCAGGATCTCGTGGCGATCCACGAGCTGGCCGGGCAGGTAGCTCGAGTCGCCGCGCTGCTCGACCCGGACCTTCTTCATCATCTGCCGGACGACGATCTCGATGTGCTTGTCGTTGATGTCGACGCCCTGCGAGCGGTAGACCTTCTGCACCTCGCGGACGAGGTACAGCTCGGTGTCCGTCCGCCCGCGGGTCTCGAGCAGCTCGTGCGGGTAGATCGAGCCCTCGTTCAGCTGGTCGCCAGCCTTGACCTTGTCGCCGGCCGACACGAACAGCCGCGTCCGCGGCGGGAACGAGTAGGCCGTCTCCTCGTTGGCGGCGTCCGTGACGATCACGCGCCGCGCCTTCTCGGTGTCCTCGATCCCGACGGTGCCCTCGACCTCGGCCAGCTTCGCGAGGCCCTTCGGCTTGCGCGCCTCGAACAGCTCGACGACGCGCGGCAGGCCGTGCGTGATGTCCGCGCCGGCGACGCCGCCCGTGTGGAACGTCCGCATGGTCAGCTGCGTGCCCGGCTCGCCGATCGACTGCGCGGCGATGATGCCGACCGCGTCGCCGATGGTGGCGAGCTTGCCCGACGCCATGGAGCGGCCGTAGCACGCCTGGCACACGCCCGAGGTGGCCTCGCACTTGAGCACGGAGCGGACCGGGACGGTCGCGCCGTCCGTGCCGCCGAGGCCGTCCACGATGGTCACCAGGTCCTCGAGCGG
>DASVQB010000037.1:0-26674 GCA_036389295.1 Thermoleophilaceae bacterium
GGCGCTGCGGTCGGTCACCTACGAGAACGTCAACCAGAACCCGAGCGGGTCGAAGACGGTCTCGTTCCAGGCGACCGACTCGGGCGGCGCGGCCAGCAACGTCGCGACGCGGAACATCGACCTGAGCGGCGCGAACGACGCGCCGGTCGTCACGACCTCGGCGGGCTCCACCGCCTACAGCGAGGGCGACCCGGCGACGACGGTCGACGGCGCGCTGACGGTCACGGACGCCGACGACACGAACCTCATGGGCGGCCAGGTCCGGCTCTCCACCGGGTTCGAGTCGGGCGACGACCTCGTGTTCGTCAACCAGAACGGGATCTCGGGCTCGTACGACACGGGGACGGGCGTCCTGACGCTGACGGGCACAGCGTCGGTCGCCGACTACCAGACGGCGCTCCGCTCGATCCAGTACCAGCACACCGGCGACAACCCGCAGGGCACGAAGACGGTCGAGTTCAAGGTCAACGACGGCGACGTCGACTCGAACCTGGCGCTCAAGACGATCAACATCACGGGCGTCAACGACGCGCCCGCCCTGACCACGACGGCCGCGGCGCTGTCGTACACCGAGGGCGACGGCGCGGTGGCGATCGACCCCGGCCTGACGGCGGCGGACCCCGACTCGGCGAACTTCCAGGGCGCGACGGTCCAGATCACCTCGAACTTCGTCCAGGCCGACGACGAGCTGGCGTTCGTCGACCAGAACGGGATCACCGGCGCCTACAACGACTCGACCGGCACGCTGACCCTGAGCGGCACGGCCTCGAGGGCCGACTACCAGGCGGCCCTCCGCTCGGTCACCTACGAGAACTCGAACGACAACCCGTCCGGGTCGAAGACGGTCTCGTTCCAGGCGACCGACTCGGGCGGCGCGGCGAGCAACGTCGCGACCCGGAACATCGACCTGAGCGGCGCGAACGACGCCCCGGTCGTCACCACGAGCGCCGGCGATACGTCCTACACCGAGGGCGACCCGGCCACGACGGTCGACGGCGCGCTGACGGTCACCGACGCCGACGACACGAACCTCGAGGGCGGCCAGGTCCGGATCTCGAGCGGCTTCCAGTCCGGCGACGACCTCGTGTTCGTCAACCAGAACGGGATCTCGGGCTCCTACAACAGCGGCACCGGCGTCCTAACGCTGGCCGGAACGGCCTCCAAGGCCGACTACCAGACGGCGCTGCGCTCGATCCAGTACCGCCACACGGGCGACGCCCCGTCGAGCTCGAAGACGGTCGAGTTCAAGGTCAACGACGGCGACGCGGACTCCAACCTGGCGACGAAGGGCATAGCGATCACGCCGGTCAACGACGCGCCGACGCTCACCACCACCGCCGCGGCGCTGTCGTACACCGAGGGCGACGGCGCGGTGGCGGTGGACAGCGGCCTGACGGCCGCCGACCCGGACTCGGCGAACTTCCAGGGCGCGACGGTCCAGATCACGGGCAACTTCGTCCAGGCCGACGACGAACTCGCGTTCACGAACACCGCGAACATCACCGGGGTCTACAACGACTCGACCGGCACGCTGACGCTGTCCGGCACCGACACGGTCGCGAACTACCAGGCGGCGCTCCGCTCGGTCACCTACGAGAGCACGAGCAACAACCCGAGCGGCTCGAAGACGGTCTCGTTCCAGGCAACCGACTCGGGTGGCGCGGCGAGCAACGTCGCGACGCGCGACATCAACCTGAGCGGCGCGAACGACGCCCCGGTCGTGACCACGAGCGCCGGCTCGACGCCGTACAGCGAGGGCGACCCCGCGACGACGGTCGACGGCGCGCTGACCGTGACGGACGCCGACGACACGAACCTCGAGGGCGGCCAGGTCCGGATCTCGAGCGGCTTCCAGTCGGGCGACGACCTCGTGTTCGTCAACCAGAACGGGATCTCGGGCGTCTACAACACGGGCACCGGCGTCCTCACGCTTACCGGCACGGCGTCGGTCGCCGACTACCAGACGGCGCTCCGCTCGATCATGTTCCAGACGACGAACGACAACCCGTCGTCGCCGAAGACGGTCGAGTTCAAGGTCAACGACGGCGACGTCGACTCGAACCTGGCGACGAAGAACGTCGCCATCACCGGCGCGAACGACGCGCCGACGCTCACCACCACCGCCGCGCCGCTGGCGTACACCGAGGGCGACGGCGCGGTGGCGATCGACACCGGCCTGACGGCCACCGACCCGGACTCGGCGAGCTTCCAGGGCGCCACCGTCCAGATCACCTCGAACTTCGTCCAGGCCGACGACGAGCTCTCGTTCATCAACCAGAACGGGATCAGCGGCAGCTACGACGACTCGACCGGCACGCTGACGCTGAGCGGCACGGCGAGCGTCGCCGACTACCAGGCGGCGCTCCGCTCGGTCGGGTACACGAACTCGAGCGACAACCCGAGCGGCTCGAAGACGGTCTCGTTCCAGGCGACCGACTCGGGCGGCGCGGCCAGCAACGTGGCGACGCGGAACATCAACCTGACGGGCGCGAACGACGCCCCGGTCGTCACCACGAGCGGCGGGGACACCGCCTACACCGAGGGCGGCGCGGCGGCGACGGTCGACGGCGCGCTGACAGTCACCGACGCCGACGACACGAACCTCGAGGGCGGCCAGGTCCGGATCTCGAGCGGCTTCCAGTCGGGCGACGACCTCGTGTTCGTCAACCAGAACGGGATCTCGGGCTCCTACAACACGGGGACCGGCGTCCTCACGCTGACCGGAACGGCCTCCAAGGCCGACTACCAGACGGCGCTCCGCTCGATCCAGTTCCAGACCACGAACGACAACCCGTCGTCGCCGAAGACGGTCGAGTTCAAGGTCAACGACGGCGACGCGGACTCGAACCTCGCGACGAAGAACGTCGTCGTGACCGGCTCGAACGACGCGCCGACGGTCAACACGACCGGGGCAGCGCTGTCGTACACCGAGGGCGACGGCGCGGTGGCGGTGGACAGCGGGCTCACGGTCACCGATCCCGACTCGACGAACCTCAGCGGCGCCACCGTCCAGATCACGGGCAACTTCGTGCAGGCCGACGACGAGCTCGCGTTCACGAACCAGAACGGGATCAGCGGCAGCTACGACGACTCGACGGGCACGCTGACCCTGTCCGGCACCGCCTCGGTGGCCAACTACCAGACGGCGCTGCGCTCGGTCACCTACGAGAACGTCAACCAGAACCCGAGCGGGAGCAAGACCGTCTCCTTCCAGGTCACGGACTCGAGCAGCGCGGCGAGCAACGTCGCGACGCGGAACATCAACCTGACGGGCGCGAACGACGCCCCGGTCGTCACCACGAGCGCCGGCTCGACGGCCTACACCGAGGGCGACCCGGCCACGACGATCGACGGCGCGCTGACGGTCACGGACGCCGACGACACGAACCTCGAGGGCGGCGTGGTCCGGATCTCGAGCGGCTTCCAGTCGGGCGACGACCTCGTGTTCGTCAACCAGAACGGGATCTCGGGCGTCTACAACACGGGCACCGGCGTCCTGACCTTGAGCGGAACCTCGTCGGTGGCGAACTACCAGACCGCGCTCCGCTCGATCAAGTTCCAGTCGACGAACAACGCCCCGGTCACCTCGAAGACCGTCGAGTTCAAGGTCAACGACGGCGACGTCGACTCGAACGCGCCGACCAAGGAGATCGCGGTCACCCCGGTCAACAGCCCGCCGACGGTCGACGCGACGAACGCCGCGCTGTCGTACACCGAGAACGACCCGGCCACGGCCGTCGACAGCGGCCTGACGATCACCGAGCCCGAGGGCGACAACCTCAGCGGCGGCTCGGCCTCGATCACCGCGAACTACCAGGCCGGCCAGGACTTCCTCGCCTGGACCGACAACAACCTCGCCGACAACATCACGCTCGACAACGTCAACTCGAACGCGCAGACGGTCGTCCTGACAGGCGTCGACACGCCCGCGAACTACCAGGCGGCGCTGCGGGCGGTCACGTACCAGAACGGCAGCGAGAACCCCTCGAACCTGACCCGCACGGTCACGTTCTCCGCAACGGACACGCCCGGCGGCGCGACCGGCAGCGACACGCGCTCGATCGCGGTCACCCCGGTCGACGACCCGCCGGACGCCGTCAACGACTCGGCCACCGTGCTCGAGGACGCCGCGGCCACGTCGATCCCGGTGCTGACCAACGACACCGACATCGACGGCGGCCCGAAGACGATCTCGAGCGCCACCGACCCGGCCAACGGCACCGTCGTGCTCACCGGCGGCTCGCCGGGCGCGCACACCGGCCTGACCTACCAGCCCGACCCGAACTACTGCAACGACCCGCCCGGCAACACGCCCGACACCTTCCAGTACACGGTGAACGGCGGCGACTCCGCTTTCGTGTCGATCACGGTCACCTGCGTCAACGACGCCCCGGTCGCCGACGACGAGACGTTCAACGGCGCCAACAGCGCGGTCGGCAACACGACCTTCGTCGGCAACGACCCCGATGACGCCGCCCCGGCCACGCCGGACCCGACCGACACGAACCCCGGCGCCGACCGCCCGCACAAGACGATCACCGGCGACATCCTGGCCGGCGACACCGACGTCGACGGCCCCGGCCCGCTGACGGTCACGCCCGGCACGTTCGCGACGAACGACGGCGGCTCGGTCACGATCGAGTCCGACGGCGACTTCACCTACGAGCCGGCGTCGTCCACGAGCTGCACCGACACCTCCGACTTCTTCGACTACACGGTCGAGGACTCCGGCTCGCCCGAGCAGACCGACACCGGCCGCGTGACCATCGCGATCGCGAACTGCGTGTGGTACGTGAACAACAACGACGCGCAGGGCAACTCGGGCACCTCGGCCGCCCCGTTCGACACCACCCAGATGGCCGAGACCGCGTCCGGCGCGGGTCACTTCATCCACGTCCAGGACGGCAACAACACGACGCTCGGCTACACGACCGGCCTCAACATGAAGGCGAACCAGTCGCTGGTCGGCGAGGCCTCGGCGCTGGTCGTCGGCGGCGACACGCTCCAGGAGGCCGACGCGTCGAAGCGGCCGCAGCTCACCGACGCGCTCGAGGACGTCGTCGCGCTCGACGACGGCAACACGGTCACGGGCATCGAGGTCGATCCGACCGGTGCGAACAGCGGCATCGCGGGCGCCTCGGGCGACACCGGCGGCGGGACGATCTCGAACGACCGGATCATCGACACCGGCGTCGCCGGCACCGCGCCGAACCTCGAGCTCGACTCGACGACGGGCACGTTCAGCGTCTCCGACCTGACCGTGAACAACACCGCCGCGCTCGGCCAGACCAGCGGCTCGACGGGCGTCCGGCTGAACAGCGCCGGCACGGTGAGCTTCGCCCCGACGGGGACGATCTCGATCAACACGACCGGCTCGAAGGGGCTGGACGCGGTCAGCACCGGCCTCGGCACGAGCACGTTCGACGACATCACGGTCGCGGGGTCGACCGTCGGCGGCGTGCGCCTGGACACCACGACCGGCACGGTCGGGCTCGGAGACGGCACCGGGACCGACCTGAGCCTGACCACCACCTCCGGCTCCGAGGCCGGCCTGCGGGTCAACTCCCACACCGGCGGTGGGCTCACCGTCGACTCCGCCGGCACCGACGACGTGCACGCCACCGGCGGTCCGGCGGTCGACGTCACGGGCACGAGCGGCCCGACGCTCTCGTTCGACGACGTCGACTCGACGAACTCCGGCAACGACGGCATCAACCTCGACGGCCTCGGCACCGGCACGTTCAGCGCCACGAGCGGCGACGTCACGGGCTCGGCCGGCATCTCGTTCGACCTGAACGGCGGCTCGGGCGCGATCACCTACCCGGCCACCTTCGGGAACGGCTCCGGCACGACGGCGATCGAGATAACCGGCCGCAGCGGCGGCGTCGTGAGCCTGTCGGGCTCGATCTCCGACACGAACGACACCGGCGGCGGCGTCAACGTCGCGAGCAACACGGGCGGCTCGACGGTCCTCAGCGGCCCGACCAAGCAGTTCAACACCACCTCCGCCGACGCGGTCGTGTTCAGCGCGAGCGACGGGCACACGTTCGTCCTCTCGGGCGGCGGGACCGACATCGACACGTCGAGCGGCAAGGGCCTGGACGCCTCGACGTCCGGCACGATCCAGGTCAGCGGCTCGGGCAACACGCTCGACTCGTCGGCGCTCAGCGTCAACAACCGCGCGCTCAACATCTCCGACACCGACATCGCGGCGGCCGACGTCACCTTCCAGCGGGTCTCGTCGAGCGGCGGCGCGAACGGCATCCGGCTGAACAACACGGGCAGCGCCGGCAACCTCGCCGTCACCGGCGTGGGCGGCACCTGCACCAACGCCGACACGAGCGGCTGCTCGGGCGGTCAGATCCAGAACACCACCGGCACCGACGACTCGTCGGCGACCCCGATCGGCACCGGGATCGTGCTCAACAACACGCAGGACCCGACCCTCACCCGGGTGTGGCTCCACGACCACTCGAACTACGGGATCCGCGGCAGCGCCGTCACGAACTTCACGCTCGCCAACAGCGTCATCAACGGCACGAACGGCACGAACGACGGGGGCTCGTTCGAGGACAGCAGCGTGCGCTTCCAGAACGCGTCCGGGGCGGCCCTCCAGGGCTCGGCGTCGGTCACGAACACGCACATCCAGGGCGGCTTCACGAACAACTTCCAGGTCACCCAGACCGCCGGCAACCTGAACCGCATCACGTTCAACTCGGACACGATCGGCCCCAACAGCACGACGAACGGCAACGACGGCATCCGCGTCCAGGGCACGGGCACGTCGACGACCAACGTGACGGTCCTGAACAGCGCCCTCACGTCCGCTCGCGGAGACCTGTTCCAGCTCGTCGCGGACGGCAGCGGCGGCGGCGACCTCGACTTCGAGAGCAACACGGTCTCGAACAACCACCCCGCCATCGCGACCGGCTCGGGCGGCGTGGCGATCAACGGCGGTGCGGCGGGCCCGTTCAGCCTCAACATCCACGGCACCAACACGTTCCGCGACTCCCTGACCAACGCGCTCACGATCCAGAAGAGCCTCGGCACGGGCTCGATGACGGGGACGATCGACAACGCCGACATCGGCCTGGCCGGCACCGCCAACTCCGGCTCGGTGGAGGGCAGCGGGATCGAGCTCACGCACGGCGGCGGCGGCACCGCCACGGTCTCGATCACCAACAACGACATCCGGCAGTACAACAACTTCGGGGTCAGCCTGGTGGCGGGCGTCGGGATCGCGCAGAGCGGCAACTTCAACGTCACGGCCACCGGGAACACGATCGCCAACCCGGGCAACA
Source organism: Thermoleophilaceae bacterium (assembly GCA_036389295.1). GTDB lineage: Bacteria > Actinomycetota > Thermoleophilia > Solirubrobacterales > Thermoleophilaceae > AC-37. Next base: position 7,302 of record DASVQB010000037.1, read on the forward strand.
ACCCGAGCGTCACCGGGTTCCAGGGCTTCGCCCTGAACAGCGGCGTGGCCGCCGGCGACTCGTTCACCAGCTGCCTGAACCTGAAGGGCAACACGCTGGCGGGCTCGGCGGTGGACGCGCCCGCCACCGACATCCGCGTCCGCGCGCGCCAGAACACGACCGTGCGGCTCCCGGGCTACGGCGGATCGGCGACCGACACGACCGCCGTCGCGAGCTTCCTGGCGAACCAGAACGACGCGAACCCCAACGACCCCGCCGCAAACCCGCCGGTCCCGACCTCGAGCGCCGCGAAGGACGCGACGAGCGCAGGCTTCACGGGCACCGGCACGACATGCCCCTAGACGCCGAGCGACCCAGAGGAGGAGCCAGTGGCTGAACCGTTCTTGGGAGAGATCCGGATCATGTCGTTCAACTTCGCCCCACAGGGCTGGGCTCAGTGCAACGGCCAGCTACTGCCCATCAACCAGAACCAGCCGCTGTTCGCGCTGTTCGGCACCACGTACGGCGGCGACGGCCGTGTCAACTTCGCGCTTCCGGACCTGCGCGCGCGGATCCCGATTCACATCGGGAACGGCCACGTCCAGGGCGAGAGGGGCGGCGAGAACGCCCATACGATCACCATCTCGGAGCTGCCCCAGCACTTCCACCAGGAGATGGCGTCGTCGACCGCGAACGGCGGCAACAACTCGCCGGTCGGGCGGTTCATCGGCGGTGGCGGCAACATGTACGACGCGCCCGGCAGCCTGACGACGATGAACCCCAAGACCGTCGCCAACACCGGCGGCAGTCAGGCGCACGAGAACCGGCAGCCCTACCTGGCGCTCCTGTTCTGCGTCGCGCTCATCGGCATCTTCCCGTCCCAGAACTAGGAGGGAGTCTGAGATGGCACAGCCATACGTAGGCGAGATTCGCATGTTCGGGGGCAGCTTCGCCCCGGCGGGATGGGCGTTCTGCAACGGGCAGCAGCTCCCGATCTCGGAGAACGAGACGCTCTTCCAGCTCATCGGCACGATGTACGGAGGAGACGGCCAGGAGACGTTCAACCTGCCCAACCTGCAGAGCCGGGTCCCGATGCACTCTGGGAACGGCGTGACCCAGGCCGAGATGGCCGGCGTCGAGACCGTGACGCTCACGACCCAGCAGATGACGTCTCACAACCACGCCTTCCTGGCCTCGGGCGTCACCGGGACCCAGATCACCCCGCTCCAGAACCTGGGGGCGAACTCGGTCACGATCACGCCGTACATCAACACCGATCCCGACAGCGCCTTCAACCCGCAGGCGATCACGCCGGCCGGCGGCAACCAGCCGCACGAGAACCTCCAGCCGTACCTCGCGATCAGCTTCATCATCTCGCTGTTCGGGCTCTTCCCGCATCAGAACTAAAAGGGGGCACCATGGCAGATCCATTCGTAGCCGAGATCAGGATCTTCGGGTTCAACTTCGCCCCCAAGGGATGGGCGTTCTGCAACGGACAGCTCCTGCCCATCTCGCAGAACACGGCCCTGTTCTCGCTGCTGGGCACGTTCTACGGGGGCGACGGCAAGTCGACCTTCGCCCTGCCGAACCTCCAGGGCTCGGTGCCGGTCCACCAGGGCCAGGGCCAGGGGCTGAGCGAGTACTTCCTGGGCCAGCTGGGCGGCTCGGAGACCGTCACGCTGCTCCAGAGCGAGATGCCCTTCCACAGTCACGGGATGATGGCGGCCGTGCAGGACCCCGGTGACGTGAAGAACCCGAACCCGGCGGCGTCGTGGGGCATCGCGCAGGGCGGGACGCCGTACCAGGCCGCGTCGAACGGCCAGATGGCGCTCCAAGCCATCGCCCCCAACGGCGGGAGCTCGCCCCACAACAACATGATGCCCTACCTCACGCTGAACTTCTGCATCGCGCTCCAGGGCGTCTTCCCACCACGCGGATAGACGCGGCGGCGACCCCCGAGCTGAGGCCGGCGACCGACGCCGACCGCGAGCTGCTGCTCGCGGTCTACTCGAGCACGCGCGAGGAGGAGCTCGCCGTCGTCCAGTGGGACGACGCAGCGAAGCGAGCGTTCGTGGAGCAGCAGTTCAGCGCGCAGGACCAGCACTACAAGGACAACTACAGGGACACCGCCTACGACGTGATCCTGGTCGGCGGCGAGCCGGCGGGCCGGCTCTACGTCGGCCGCTGGCGGGAGGAGATCCGGATCGTCGACATAGCGCTCCTGCCGGCGTTCCGCGGCCGCGGCGCGGGGACCGCGCTCCTTCGCGACCTGATGGCGGAGGCCGACGCGGCGGGCAAGCCGCTCACGATCCACGTCGAGCGCGAGAACCCTGCCCGCCGCCTCTACGAGCGGCTCGGGTTCGCCGAGGCCGGCGAGCACGGCGTGTACGTGCTGATGAGGCGGGAGCCGGCCGGCTGACCGCGCGCGGCCGGCCGGTCAGCTGATCACGGCCTCGTACTGCATCCCGCGCTCGTCGGGGCCGAGCGGCACCAGGAACAGCTCGAGGTCGCCCAGCTCGGGGTGCCGGAGCGGGAAGATCTGCTGGGGCGCGAAGCGCGAGGCGTCGGCGTCGGCGTCGTGGAAGACCAGCGAGAACGGCGTGCGCTGGGCCGCCTCCTGCCACTCCTCGGTCGTGCCGTAGGGCGTCTCCTCGCAGCTCGAGAGCACGAGCTCGAGCTCCTCGCCGGCGGCCGTGGTCGCCACGAACGTCTCGCCGATGCGCCCCTCGAAAGTCTCCTTGGCCAGCTCGACCGTCATGGCCCCGAGGATATTGGCTCCGGCGTCTATCCTGCCGCGAGGCGCGCGGCTCACCCCGCGCGGTCCGGCCAGAGAGGAGACGGATTGGTCGTCCAAGCGCCGTCGGGGCTCGAGGGAGTCGTAGCGTTCCGGACGGAGATCGCGGAGCCCGACAGGGAGGGCGGCGCGCTCCGCTACCGCGGCGTCGACATCGAGGACCTGGTCGGCCGGGTCACGTTCGCGAAGGTCTGGGGGCTCCTGGTGGACGGCTCCTACGAGCCCGGCCTGCCGCCGGCGTCGCCGTTCCCGATCCCGCTGCGGACCGGGGACACCCGGGTCGACATCCAGGCCGGGCTCGCCCAGCTCGCGCCCTCGTGGGGGTTCGGGCAGCTGCTCGACGTCACCGACGAGGAGGCGCGCGACGACCTCGCGCGCGCCTCGGTCATGGCGCTGTCGTTCGTGGCCCAGTCGGCGCGCGGCATGGGCCGCCCGCCCGTCCCGGAGAGGGAGGTCGACAAGGCGCGCTCGATCCCCGAGCGTTTCCTGGTCCGCTGGCGCGGCGAGGCCGACCCCGACCACGTGAAGGCCGTCGACGCCTACTGGATCTCGGCCGCCGAGCACGGCATGAACGCCTCGACCTTCACGGCCCGGATCGTGGCGTCGACCGGGGCCGACGCCGCCGCGGCGCTGTCGGCGGCCATCGGCGCCCTGTCCGGCCCGCTGCACGGCGGCGCGCCGTCGCGCGTGCTCCACATGCTCGACGAGGTGGAGAAGACCGGCGACGCCGAGGGCTACGTGAAGGCGGTGCTCGACCGCGGCGAGCGGCTGATGGGCTTCGGCCACCGCGTGTACCGCGCGGAGGACCCCCGCGCCCGCGTGCTCCGGCGCACCGCGCGCGAGATCGGCGCGCCGCGGCTGGAGGTGGCGGAGAAGCTCGAGCGGGCCGCCCTCGCGGAGCTCGAGGCACGCCACCCCGAGCGGGTGCTCGCCACGAACGTCGAGTTCTGGTCCGCGGTCGTGCTCGACTACGCGCAGGTGCCGCCCGACCTGTTCACGCCGATGTTCGCCTGCGCGCGCGTGGCCGGGTGGTCGGCGCACGTCCTCGAGCAGAAGCGGGAGGCCCGCCTGATCCGCCCGACGGCCGAGTACGTCGGGCCGGCCCCGCGCTCGCCGGACGAGGTCGGGTAGCGCCCGTGGCGCAGGCCGCCGCGGGATCGCCGAGCGCCAGTTCGTGCAGAGCGTACAAGCGGGGGGAGTACGCCTACGCCCTGTTCGACGACTAGGCGGCGCCGGCCCGCCGCCGGGCTGCTCGCGGCGGTCGCCCTGGCCCTCGCCGCGCCCGCCGCGCCCGCGGCGGCCGAGGACTTCGAGTGGACCGCTGTCGAGCGCCTCGCGGACACGAGCGGCGACGGCGTGCTCGACTACGCGAACTCGGCGCAGGAGGTGCCCGGCGGCCCGTTCCAGATCGAGCTCACCGTCGCGCCGGCGGCGTGCGACCCGGCCGCGACGTACCGCTGGTCGGTGGACGGCGAGCAGGTCCGCGAGGCGAGGGGCGAGTGCACGTACGTCCACCCCTTCGAGCGCGAGGGCCGCTACGAGGTGGGGCTGGACGTCGACGGCCCGCGCGGCGCGAGGTCGAGCACCCGGACCGTGACCGTGCAGGACTGGCTGATCGTGGCGATCGGCGACTCGATCGCGTCCGGCGAGGGCAACCCGGACCGCCCGGCGCCGGACGTCGGTTGGCAGAGCGAGGTCTGCCACCGCAGCGCCGTGGCGGGCACCGCGCGGGCGGCGCGGCGGATCGAGGCGGCCGACCCGCGCACGTCGGTCACGTTCGTCCACCTCGCCTGCTCGGGCGCCGGGCTCGAGACCGGGGTGCTGTCCGACTACCGCGGGGCCGTCCCGCGCCGCGGCGCGGCGCCGCTGCCGGCGCAGGTCGCGGAGCTCCAGGCGGTCGCCGCGCAGCGCGAGGTCGACGCCGTCGTGGCGGTCGCGGGCGCCAACGACGTGGCGTTCGACCCGGCGGTCAGGTTCTGCGTCCGCTTCGAGCGCTGCATGGACCAGCCGTTCGACGCGGCGGACCCGCTCCGGCGGGCGCGCGGGCGGCCGCCGCTGAAGGACGCGCTCGCGACGGCCGTCGGGCGGCTGCCCGGGCTCTACGCGCGCCTGGCGGACGCGCTCGGCCCGGAGCTGGGGCCGCGGACGTACCTCGTCGAGTACCACGACCCGCTGCACCGGACGCGGGACCGCTTCTGCGAGCTGGGGATCCCGCACTTCGAGATCTCGGAGGCCGAGGCGCGGGACGCGTACGACCGGATGCTGCTGCCGCTGAACGCGGCGGTGAGGGCGGCGGCGGACGCGCACGGTTGGCGCCACGTGGGCGGCGTCCAGGCGGAGTTCGGCGAGGGGCACGGCTACTGCTCGAGGAGGACCTGGATCAGGCGCCTCGAGGAGTCCGTGGTGCGCCACGGCGCCTTCAGGCGCGGGGCGGTGCTCGGCACCCTCCACCCGAACGCGCACGGCCACGGCGCGATCGCGGGGCGTCTCGCCCAGGCGCTCGCCGCCGGTCTCTACCCGGACGGGGCGCCCCTCCTGCCGTCGGGCGAGGGCGAGAGCGACGAGGACGCGGTCCTCGGCGTCGCCGGGTGGGTCGCCGCCGGCATCGGGTTCGGCGCGCTGGGCGCCCTGCTCGGCGCGCTGGCGACCTGGCTCGCGATGCGCCGCCGCCGGTAGCGGCGGGCCCGCCGCCGAAAGTGACACAATGCCCGTCTGTCGCTAATGGGCGGGGTGCTGTGAGGTCGCACTGTGGGCTCGGGCTCGCGAGGCTCGCCGCGGTCTGCTGCCTGCTCGCCGCCGCGCTCGCGGCGGCGCCCTCCACGCTCGCGGCCACCGGCCTGCCGTCGGTGCGGTCGGGCCACCGGCCCGGCCCCGACGCGCTGTACGCGCCGCCGCCGAAGGTCGTGCCGCAGCTCGAGAACGACGGGCCGTGGAAGGCGGCCCCGATCCTCGTCTCGGGCGCTCAGTCCTACCGCGACGGCGAGTGGCTCTACCAGGACTTCCTGTTCGACGACCACGGCGCGGCGGGCGTCCCCGACCGGGACAACCCCTACGGGCCGGGCGCCCACCTGTTCTCGCCGGTGGCCGGGACGCTCACGTACCCGACCGACGACGTCTTCGCCCACAACGCGGCCGACCTGGTCGAGCTGCGGGTCAGGCCGCTGGCCGGCGAGACCGCGTTCCGCGTCACGCTCAACACGCTGAAGGACCCCGAGCGGACCGCGTTCACGATCGCGCTCGGCGAGTCGCCGGCGGCCCGGGCGTGGCCTCACGGGGCCGGGGTGTCCTCGCCCGCCGAGCTGTTCCTCACCGTGCACGGCGACAGCGCCGAGCTCGTCGACGCGGCGAGCGGCGCCGTGGTGGCGGGCGGCGCCAGCGCCGCGGTCGACCGCCGCCGGCGGCAGGTCGACGTGCGCGTGCCGCACTCCGCCTGGGACCCGGGGCGCGGGAAGGTCCGAATGACGATCGGGGTCGGCCTGTGGGACGCGCCGGCCGGGCGCTACCTGGCGCCGGCGGGGGCCGAGGCCACCGCCGCCTCGCCCGGCGGCGCGGCTCCGTCCGGAGCGGCCCTGTTCAACGTCGGCCCGCGGTTCGACGAGCCGGTGCCGGACGTCGACCAGGGCGGCATCGCGTACTCGTTCGGCGACGCGGCGGCGGGCTCGGCCGTCCAGGCCGCCTGGTGGCGCGAGCGCGCGCAGGCCGACGCGCTCCGGCTCGGCGACGCGAGCCCCTTCCACGCGGAGGTGGACTTCGGGAAGCTCGCCGCGGGCGCGCGCGACGACTCCGGCGTGCCCGCGAAGGGCCCGATCGACCGCATCTTCGCGAGCCGCCACGACCTCGGCCAGGGACTCGATCCGGAGCGGGTCTGCTTCGACCTCGCCAGCAGCTTCTCCGCCGGGGCCAAGTGCGAGGGCCGGTTCGTCGGCCAGCTCCAGCCGTACGCGCTGTACGTGCCGCGCAAGCCGACGCCGGCGAAGGGCTTCGGCCTCACGCTGCTGCTCCACTCGCTGTCGGCGAACTACAACCAGTACACCGACAGCAAGAACCAGTCCCAGCTCGGCGACCGCGGCGCCGGCACGCTGGTGGCCACCCCCGCCGGCCGCGGGCCCGACGGGTTCTACGCCGGCATCCCGGAGGCGGACACGTTCGAGGTCTGGGCCGACGTGGCCCGCCACTACCGGGTCGACGCCGACTGGGCGGTCGTCAGCGGCTACTCGATGGGCGGGTTCGGCACCTACCGGCTGCTCGCCCGCTGGCCGGACCTGTTCGCGCGCGGCGCGGCGACCGTCGGCATCCCGGGCAGCGCGAACGACCAGCTCCCGTCGCTGCGCAACACGCCGCTGATGACGTGGAACGCGGTGGCGGACGAGCTCGTGCAGGTCGACGACGCCCAGGCGGCGGGCGACGCGCTCGCCTCCACCGGCCTGCGCTTCACCTTCGACCTGTTCGAGACGGCCGACCACCTCACGCTCGCCACCAACGACGAGTTCGGCCCCGTGGCCGAGTTCCTGGGCGAGCACCGGGTCGACCGCGACCCCGCCCACGTGACCTACGTGGTCGACGCGAAGGACGACTCGAAGGCCGCGCGGGCCGTGGCCGACCACGCCTACTGGGTCTCCGGGCTGGGGCTGCGCGACCAGGCCGCGAGCCCGCTCGGGACGATCGACGTCCGCAGCCGGGGGTTCGGCGTGGGCGATTCGGCGCCCACCGGCGAGCGGTCGTCGGAGGGGCAGCTCCAGGGCGGCTCCCACGGCCCGATGCCCTACCACCGCCGCGAGCAGGCGTGGGGCGACCCGCCGGCCGAGCCGCGCGCCAAGGCGCTGACGGTGCGCGCCAGCAAGCTGGGGACCGCCACGCTCGACGCCGGCCGGGCCCGCGTCGGCTGCGCGCCGAGGCTCGCCGTCGAGAGCGACGGGCCGCTGGAGCTGCGGCTCACCTGCCCGGTGAAGCGGCCGGTCGCCTGCGCGCGGTCGATGTCCGTCGTCCTGCCGCGCGTGCAGGGCCGCCGGCTCGTGGACGTGGCGGTGATGCGCGGCGGTAAGGAGCTGCGGCGGGTGCGCGCGGCGAGCCTGCGCAAGGTGCGGTTCCGGCGGCCGTCGCGCAAGGCGTTCACGCTGGAGCTGCGCGGCGTCGCCGAGGGCGGCACGCCGCTGACCGTGACGGTCCAGCGCCGCTACTCGGCCTGCGGCTAGCGCTCGGGCTCGTCCCAGAGCGGCGGCTGCTCGCGGTCCCGCGGCGGCAGGACCCTGGCCGGCAGGCGGCGGGTCTCGTCCTCGGAGGCCTCGGGCGCGGGCGGGGCCGGCTCGCGGGGGGCGGGCGCGGCGGACCCGCCCGAGCCGGCATCGCGCGCCTCCCCGGGCAGGTCGTCCGCCGGCCGGCGCGAGCGCTCGCGCAGGCCGGCGAGCACCAGGAGCGCCGCGCACGCGAGCGCGAGCAGCCCCTGGCCGAGCGGGCGGTCGAACAGCCGGACGACGATCAGGAAGCCCGACCACGCGCCGGCCGCCGCGATCACCGCGCCGTCGCCGAACGGCACGTGGAACTCGCGGCCCTCGGCCCGCTTGCGGAGCAGGAAGAGCACCGCGGCGCCCGTGACCGCGATGGCCGCCTCGACGAACGAGAACGGGCCGAGCGTCGAGACGACGAGCAGCAGGGCCGCCGCGCCCGCGGCGCGCTGCTCGAGGCCGAGCCGCCGCCAGGTCTGCCCCAGCGTCAGCCGCGGCGGGGGCTGCTGCCGCCCCGGCGCCGCCTCCGGCGCCGGCTCGGGCCTCCGCTCCGGCGGCGGCTCCGCGGGCCGTCCGGGCTCAGAGCGGCTCGCGTCCGCCATACCCCGAGTCGAGGTCGTGCCAGAAGGCCACTTCGTCCTCGCCCTCCTCCCAGCAGAGGTAGACCTCGCGCCCGTCGCGCATCGCGGGGAAGTCGACCAGGCCGCGGTCCAGGTCGCGCAGGACGATCTCCGCCGCCTGGAGCTCGATCAGCGCGGAGCGCAGCTCGAGGAACGCGTGCGAGACCTTCCTGCCCGGCTCGCCGCCGCCGTTCAGCGGAGCGGCCTCGGTCAGGGCGGCGCGCGACTCCTCGTCGCTCAGCCCGACGCGGGCGGAGCGCAGGCGCTCGATCCGCTCGACCACCCAGCCGAGCGCGGCGTTGGCCTCATCGACCGTGTAGTGGCGGGTTGCCACGCGGCGGCCTCACTCGATCGGGATGTCCTCGACCTGGGGCTCGAGCTCGGGCTTGTCGAGCCGCTCGAGGTACCAGTCGATCAGCGCGCGCAGGGTGAGCAGCAGCTCGCGCTGGAGCGCCGTGAACTGCTCCTGGAGCTCGTGCGGGATCGCGCGCCGGAGCGCCTCCAGGACGGCGGCCAGGGCGGCGAGGTCGGGTGCGCCGCGCGGCTGCCCGTCGCCCGCGCCGCCCGCCGGGCCGTTCCAGTCGAACCGGGGCGGGTCAGCCTGCTCCATCGTCGTCCTTCTCGAACCGCACCTCGAGCGCGCCGCTCTCGAACTGCGCCGACCGCGGCCGGTAGGCGGCCATGGTGGCCGGCAGGACGATGGTGCGCTTGTGGCCGCCGACCCGGACGACGACCTCGAGCCCGATCTTCTTCAGGTCGATGTCCGCCTTCTCGACGAACGGGATCGGCAGCCGCAGGGTCGCGGTGCCGTTGCTCGACACGAGCTCGCGCGAGAGGTCGTCGTGCAGGAGCGCGCCGGCGTCGGTCGCGGCGAACAGCTCGTCGCCGAGCCGGTCGAGCATCGCGCCGCCGCAGACCTCGCGGTCGAAGTACGGCGCGGTGAGGATCGGGACCGGCGCGAACGCGGAGCCGACCAGCTCCATGTGCTCCTGCTGCCGCGCCCGCCAGCCGCCGAAGTAGCCGCCGTCGAGCTCCTCGGGGAAGACCCGGTTCACCACCACGGCGTCGGTCAGGTAGCCGTACAGGTTCAGGTAGGTGTAGGTCCGCATCGCCTCGCGGATGACCATGCGGTCGGGGTTCATGACGAGCCGGACCGACGTGGTCGTGCGGTCGCGAAGGATCCCGTTCATCGCCGCGAGGCTCTTCACGAGCCGCTCGACGTCGTCGAAGACCCGGTCGGGCGGCAGCGAGACGTCGAGCAGGGTGCGCGCGAACGGCCGCGCGGCGGCCACGAGCCGCCGCTCGATCGGGAACACCTTCTCGAGCCACCAGCTCGCCACGTCCGGGAACGAGAGCAGCCGCAGCGTCTCGCCGGTGGGAGCGCAGTCGACCACGATCGCGTCGAACTCGCCGCTCTCGTGGTGGAGCTTCACCTGGAGCAGCGAGAACAGCTCGTCCATCCCGGGCGGGACCGTCAGCTCGTCGGCCGCGATCCGGTCGATCCCGCTCTCGGCCAGCATCTCGCCCATCCAGTCCTGGACCGCCTCCCAGTGGCGCTCCATCTCCTCCTGGGCCTGCACCTCCTGGCCCCAGAGCCGATCGCCGCAGGGGGTGGGCGAGCTCCCGAGCTCGACCTCGAGCGAGTCGGAGAGGCTGTGGGCGGGGTCGGTCGAGACGATCGCGGTCCGGAGGCCGGCGGCCGCGCAGCGGCGGGCCGTGGCCGCGGCGACGCTCGTCTTCCCGACGCCCCCCTTGCCCGTGTACAGGATCGTGCGCGGCGGCATCGACCGCCCATCGTATCCCGGCCGGCTCAGTCGCCCGTGACGCGCATCTGCCGCGTGACGACGCTGCGGTTCTTGCGCAGGTCGAGCGCCTCCAGCTCCAGCGTGAGCTCGCCCGCCCTGCGCGGCCGCCACGTGAACGCGTGGCGCCCGCGCGCGACCTTGATCCGGCTCCGGTACACCTCCGCGCCGGCCGCGTCGCGGATCACGGCCGTGACGCACGAGACCTTGTCGAGCTTGAAGGCGAGCAGCGTGCGCCTGCCCTCGACCGCCTTCGACGGGCCGGCGTAGCGGAGCGCGGGCGGCCTGCGCTTGTAGGCGCTGAAGCGCTGCCGCGTCGAGCAGTAGACGGCGGCCCTCGTCCGCGAGCAGAGGTTCGTCAGGAAGTCGGTGACGACGTTGTGGTAGTTGAGCGTCGACTCCGCGCCGCCCTGGCTGTACAGCGACCAGGCGCCGGTGTCGTAGCGCGGCACCTCGCGGCGGGCCGAGCGGTCGCCGGCCCGGAACAGCGCCATCGCGCGGTCGTCGTGCGCCACGCGCGCGTAGTCGTAGATGCCGGTGATCGCCTGGAGGAAGCCGTTCAGCACGCGCAGCCCGGGCGCGAACGAGTACAGCGCGTAGTGGCTGCCACCGCCCTCCCCGCGGGCGCGCACGCCGGCGGGGGCCGACTTCGCGAAGATCGGCACCGCCGCCCTCGCCACACGCAGGTACGAGCTCTCGCCGAGCAGCTGCGAGCCGCGGGCCAGCGCCTGGATCGCGGTCCCCGCCTCCATCCCGCTGACCCACGGCGGCGAGCCGCCGCCGAACGGGAACCAGTACTCCCACGCCGTGAACCCGGCGCGCTTCGAGCGGATCGCGACCAGCTCGTCGAGCAGCCTGCGGAGCGCCTCGGGGTCGCAGCGGGCCTGCTTGCGGCGGCAGGCGGTGTAGATGCCGTTCGCCTTGCCGAAGTTCGCGAGCGGCTGGACCTGGAGCCCGTTGCCGGGGTAGTACTGGAAGATCAGCTCGCTGCCGGCGAACTGGATCCGCGCGCCCGCGTTCCCGCCGCCCGATGCGGACTGGCACGGCTCGGGCGGCACGTCGGTGCGCGGCGGGAACCGGGGGTCGCCGCCCCAGAACTCCGTGTTGCGACGGAGCTGGAGGAACAGCGCCGGCATCCGGGAGGCGGTGAGCTGGTCGCGCGAGGCGAACAGCTCGAGCCGCTCGATCACGCTCGACAGCTCCGCCCGGCGGGTCCCGTCGAGCCGCGCGCGGGCGGCGCGGGCGTCGCTGTAGGCCTGCTTGTAGCTCGTCGCCTCCTGCGACTCGATCCCGCCCCCCTTGCGCGCCCGCTCGACGGCGGCCTTCACGTCGCTGGCCGCGGCGCGGAGCGCCGGGGGCGCGGGGGCCCGGCACGGGCCGAGGCCGGCCGGGAGCTGCGGGTCGGTCTCCCGGACGGGCGGCAGGGCCGGGTCGTCGCGCACCTGCGCCCCGCCGTCGCCGCCGTACACGAGCACGGGGGCGGCGCGCGCGGTCGCCGGCGCGCCCAGCCAGAGCGCGGCCAGGAGGGCGAGGCAGGTCGAGCGGGCCCGCGGGCTCACCGCTGCTTCAACGGGTCGTGCGTCATGGAGTTGCGCATGCAGCTTGTACCCTCGTCCGCGCGCTCGTGCGACGCTTCGCCGGCCCCTGAAAGCTTTCTTGCGACCCACCGTCCCCCTCGCGGCCGCCCTCGCGGCGGCCGTCCTCGGCGCTGCCGGCTGCGGCGGGGAGGACGACTCCGGGGCCGCGCGGGCGCTGCTCGAGCGGGGCTTCGACGCGCCGATCGCCAGCGCGCAGGTGGCCATCTCGCTCACGGCGGACCTGAGGGGCATCCCCCAGCAGCGCCAGCCGGTGCGGATCAAGCTCGCCGGGCCGTACCGCTCGAACGGGGGCGCGAGGCTGCCCGACGCCGACCTCGACGTGACCGTCTCGAGCGGCGGGCAGACGTTCTCGCTCGGCCTGATCTCGACCGGCGACGCCGCCTACCTGGACTTCCAGGGGACGAGCTACCGGCTCGAGGACGCGACCGTCCAGCGGCTGAACGGCGCCGGCGCGCCGCGGGCGGGGGAGCATCCGAGCGGGGGCCTGAAGGAGCGGTTCGGCATCGACCCGCTCGGCTGGCTCCGCGACCTCGACCAGCGCGACGACGCCGACGTGGCCGGCGTCCGCACGCGGCACGTGAGGGGCACGGTCGACGTCGGCCGGCTGCTGCGCGACCTCAACCGGCTGGTCGCGCGCGTGCCCGGGTCGGCCCCGGGGCGGCCGCCCGCCCAGCTGACGGACGACCAGGTCGACCGCGCCCGCGACGCGGTCGACGACCCGCGGCTGGACGTCTACGTGGGGGCGGCCGACGGCCGGATCAGGCGGCTGTCCACCGACGTCGAGTTCGAGGTCCCGGAGAAGAGCCGCGCGCGGGTGAACGGGCTGCGCGAGGGCAGGGTGTCGCTCGACGTCGAGCTGTCCGCGGTCGGGCAGCCGCAGCGGATCGTCGCGCCCGAGTCGTCGCGGCCGATCGCCGAGCTGACGAAGCAGCTCGGCGGCCTCGGCGTGCTCGGCCTCCTGTTCGGCGGCTCGGCGGGGGACCGGCCGGGCGGTCCCGCGGGCGGGCGGCCGGTGGTGCCGGGCGGCTCGACGCCCACCCCCGAGCAGTTCGACCGCTACAGCCAGTGCCTCGAGCGCGCGAAGCCGAGCGACATCGCCGCGATCGAGCGCTGCTCCGCGCTCCTGCGGTAGGCCTAGGCCGTCGCGCCGGCCAGGTCGAAGCTCCGCCCGTAGAGCTCCTGGACCCGCGACAGCTCGTCCTCGGTCAGGTCCGGCGCGTCCGCCGTCCCCGCGTACTCCTCCAGCTCGGCGAGCGTGGCGATCGTCGGGATCACGCAGGCCATCGCCGGCTGGGCGAGGATGAACTTGAGCGCGGCCTGGGTCATCGTGCGCTCGCCCTCGAGCTCCAGGAACCGGAGCTTCTCGACCTTCTTGAGGCCCTCGACCAGCCACTCGCGCGGGCGGTGGCGGCGGTGGTCGCCGGGGCCGAAGGTCGTGTCGAGCGTGTACCTGCCCTCCAGCAGGCCGCTCGACGTCGGGACGCGCGCCATCACGCCGGCGCCGGTCCGCTCGGCGGCCGCCAGGAAGTCGCTGCCCGGCTCCTGCTCGAGCAGGTTGTAGACGGTCTGGAGAGCGGCGATCGGGCGCGTCTCGAGCGCCCGCAGGCCCTCGTCGCGCCAGCCGATGGCCGGTCCGAGCGCGACCCCGTAGTGGCGGACCTTCCCCTCGTCGCGCAGCGCGTCGAGCTCGGCGAACAGCTCGTCGGACTCGATCGCGTCCATGCGCGGGTTGTGGAGCTGGTAGAGGTCGACGCGGTCCGTGCCGAGCCGCCGCAGGCTGCCCTCGAGCGCGTTGCGCACGTGCGCCGGCGACCAGTCGTGCGGCCGCTCGCCCTCCGAGTGCTGCCGCCGGTCGGAGTCGAGCACGTAGCCGAACTTGGTCGAGATCTGGACCCGGTCGCGGCCGGCCGCCCGCAGCGCGCGGCCGACGATCTCCTCGTTGGCGCCCTGCCCGTAGACGTCGCCGGTGTCGAAGAACGTGATCCCGAGCTCGAGGGCCCGGCCGATCAGGGCGTCCGGGTCGTCGGTCTCGCCCCACCAGGTGGAGCCGAGCGCCCAGGTCCCGAACGCGATCTCGGAGGCGGTGAGGCCGGTGGTGCCGAAGGATCGGGTCCGCATCGGGGCGGGGGCCAGTCTAGATGACCGGCGGCTAGGGTCAGTGGCGATGGACCTCTCGGAGGTGATGCCCTGGCTCGTGCTCGCCGCCGCCCTGCTGGTGTTCCTGTGGCTCGACCTGACGCTGTTCGCCCGCGACCGCGAGCCGACCTTCCGCGAGGGCGCGCTGTGGTCGGTCGGCTGGCTCGTCCTGAGCCTGCTGGCGGCGCTGGTCGTCTGGCCGCTCGAGGGCGGCGAGGACTCGGTGCTCTACACGACCGTCTACCTGATCGAGCGGTCGCTGTCGCTCGACAACCTGTTCGTCTTCATCCTGCTGTTCGCCTACTTCGGCGTGCCCACGGCCGAGCGCGCGCGGCTCCTGTTCTGGGGGATCACGGCGGCGCTCGTGCTGCGTGGGATCGCGATCCTGGGCGGCGTCGCGCTGATCCAGCAGTTCCACGTCGTGGTCTACGTGCTGGGGGTCGGCCTCCTGGTGCTGGCCTACCGCGTGCTGCGGGGCGTGGCCGAGAACGTCGACCCCGACGCGAACGTCATGGTCCGCGCCGTCCGCCGCTTCTTCCCCGTCACCGGCGGCTACCGGGGGCACCACTGGTTCGTCCGCGAGGGCGGGGAGCGTCACGTGACGCCGCTCTTCCTCTGCCTCGTGGCGATGATCTTCGCGGACCTGGCGTTCGCGATCGACTCGATCCCGGCCGCGTTCGCGATCACCCGCGACGGCTTCCTGATCTGGATGGGCAACGTCTTCGCGCTGCTGGGCCTGCGGGCGCTGTTCGTGCTGGTCGAGGCGCTGATCCGGCGGTTCCGCTACCTCGACGAGACGATCGCGCTCGTGCTCGCGCTGGTCGGCGTCAAGCTGCTGCTCGAGGACGTGGTGCACGTCAGCCCCGAGGCGAGCCTGGCGGCCGTCGGGACCATGTTCGCGGGCGGCATCGCGGCGTCGCTGGTGGCGGACGCCCGCGACCCTGACGCCGACGCCAAGGCCGCCGCGCGCGCGGTCCACGCCGCGCCCGGAGCCGTCGTGGTCGACGAGTCAGGCGTAGAAGAACACGAGCCCGAGCACAGCGTAGAGCGCCAGTAGCTGCACGCCCTCGAACCAGTTCGACTCGCCGTCCTGGGTCAGGAAGTTGGCGATCAGGACCGCCAGGATCATCGCGCCGATCTCGTAGCCGTTGAACACGAGCGCCATCGGGTGGTCGCCGACGGCGAACGACACGAGCACGAGCAGCGGCGCCACGAACAGGGCGATCTGCGCGCTCGACCCGATCGCGATGTTCACCGCCAGGTCCATCTTGTCCTTGGCGGCCACCAGCACGGCGACCCAGTGCTCGGCCGCGTTGCCCACGATCGCCACCACGAAGACGCCGACGAAGAACTGGGACAGGCCGATCTCGTCGGACGCCTCGGTGATCGAGCCCACGAGGATCTCGCTCATCACGCCCACGGCCACGGCGGCGAGCCCGAGCATCCCGAGCGAGCGGCGGACGGACCAGCCGGCCCCGTCCTCGTGGCCCTCCGTGTAGGGGTTGAAGAGCTCCCGGTGCGTCCTCAGCGAGAACAGCATCCCGAGGCCGTAGCTCGCCATCAGGACGATCGCGACCCCGAGCGACATGCTCTCGAGGTCCGAGCCGAAGTCGACCTCCTCCTGCCCGACGCCGGGCAGCCCGCCGCCGTGGATCAGCTGCCAGAGCGCCGGCATGACGAGCGCGGCGATGGCGAGCAGGAGCATCGCCGACTGCGCGCCGGCGGCGGTGCGGTTGAACGTCTGCTTCTCGCGGTTCAGGCCGCCCACCACCATCGCGGCGCCGAGGACGAGCAGGATGTTCCCGACGATCGAGCCGACCAGCGAGGCCTTCACGACCTCCTGGAGCCCCTCCAGCAGCGCGAAGAACGCGATGATCAGCTCCGGCGCGTTGCCGAACGTGACGTTCAGCAGCCCGCCGATGCCCGGGCCGGAGCGGGCGGCCAGCTCCTCGGTGGCGAGGCCCATCAGCGCGGCGGTGGGGATGACCCCGAGCGCGGCCGCGGAGAAGATCAGGAGCGGCGACGCGTGCGCGATCTCGAGCGCGATCGCGACGGGGATGAAGACGGCTAGGTAGAAGACCGGGCGCACGCGGGACTAAGAGCGTACGGCCGCCGCTACTCCAGCTCCTCCTCGAGCATGTCGTCGCGCTCCTCCTCGGACTCGTCGACCTGGTCGAGGCGCTCCATCTCGTCCTCGTCGCCAAGGTCGACCTCGCGGCCGTCCCCGCCGCTCGAGCGGGCCTGGAACGACTCCAGGAGCTCGTCGCGCTTGGCCTCGTCGACGGGCGCGTCGTCCGAGATCAGGACCCAGTCGGCGCCCTCGAAGTCCTCGAGGTTGAAGATCTCGCCGTCCATGGAGGCGGAGTCGTCCACGACGACGAGCACCTCCGTCTGGGGGTTGAAGTAGGTCCCCGGGCGGACGATCAGCTCGTCGAGCTCGAATCGGCGGTCCTGTGCCATGTCGGCGTAGTAATACCGGAACCGTGGGAGCCGAACCGCGCCGGCCCCGGTCGGGGGGAGGCCGGCCCCCCGGTCGACCCGTGGAGCGGCCCCGCCGCCGCCCGCTCAGGCGCCGAGGTCGCGGAGCTGGCGCTCGACCTCGGCCTCGACGTCGAGGGGGGCCTCGCCGCGCCTGACGCGCCGCTCGTTGCTCGCCTCGACGAGCTGGCGGACCTCGTCGCGCAGGCCCTCGTCGGCCGGCGCCGCCGGGCGCGTGAGGGCCGCGATCTCGGCCTCCACGTCGAGCGGCGCCTCGCCGCGGGCCTCGCGGCGCGCGGACTTCGCCTCCACGAGCTGGCGGATCTCGGCCTCGGCCTCGGCCCGCGCCGCGGCGCTGCCGGGCTCGGGGCCGGGCGGGCGGTCCGGCTGGTCGAGCGCGAACGCGCCCTTACCGACCTGGTCGTAGACGCGGCCGACCCCCGAGAAGGCGACCACGGCCGCGACCGCGGCGACGACCACCACGACGACGATCACGATCGGGAACGCATCCTCCACGCTCCTACAGTGTGGCCCATGTGGCGCCGGCTGCGCAGGAGGACCATGGCCCCGAGCCGCCCGGCGATCTACCCCGACCAGCTGGGGCTGATCCTGATCTGCCTGGGGGCGATCGGGTTCGGCGTCTACGTGCTGGTGCGGGGGTTCACGGGCTGAGCCCGATCGGGGGTCCGTCCGGCCGAGTCGGGCGGTCCTCCAGCCCAGGGCTCGGGCGGCTCGGGCGCGGGTCCTGTCGCTGCTTCGCCCCTCCGACTGCGGCGGGCAGCAGCCGCCGCATCCGGAGGGGCTCCGCGCGCCACCCGCGCGTGCGGCCGCCCTGGCTTGGGCTCGGGCGCGGGTCCTGTCGCTGCTGCGCCCCTCCGACTGCGGCGGGCAGCAGCCGCCGCATCCGGAGGGGCTCCGCGCGCCACCCGCGCGTGCGGCCGCCCCGGCTTGGGCTCGGGTCCGCCCTGTGCTTCGCTCCGGTCGGGCTCGGGCCGCCCCCAGGCTCCGCTTGGCGTCCGCTGCGTTTCGCTGCCCGGCCGGGGCGGTATATTGTGGCTGAGCTGGTTGACTGACCAGTCAATCGAGAACTTGAACCGACGGTCGCGGCCGCCCGCGATCGCTACGAAGGAGCACAACGAGTGGTCGATCTGACTCTCACCGACGAGCAGAAGGACCTCCGCGAGATGGCCCACAACTTCGCGGAGAAGGAGATTCGCCCGGTCGCCTGGGACTACGACCGGGACGGGACCTGGCCCCAGGACATCATCCAGAAGGCCTGGGAGGTGGGCCTCATGAACACCCACCTGCCCGAGGAGTACGGCGGCCCGGGCCTCGACTACCTCTCCGGCTGCCTGATCGAGGAGGAGGTCGGCTGGGGCTGCTCCGGCATCGGCACGTCGCTGATGTGCAACGGCCTCGCCACGGCGCCGATCATCATCGGCGGGTCCGAGGAGGTCAAGAAGAAGTACCTCGGGATGCTGACCGAGGAGCCGAAGCTGGCGTCGTTCTGCCTGACCGAGCCGGACGCGGGCTCCGACGTGTCGAGCATGCGCACGTCCGCCGTGAAGATGGGCGACAAGTACGTCATCAACGGCTCGAAGTGCTTCATCACGAACGGCGGCTACGCCGACTACTACACGGTCTACGCGAAGACCGACAAGGACGCCGGCCACAAGGGCATCTCGGCGTTCGTGGTCGACCGCGACCTCGACGGGGTCACCGTGGACAAGAAGGAGGACAAGCTCGGCCAGCGCGCCTCCAACACGGCCACGATCTCGTTCAACGACGTCGCCGTCCCCGCGGAGAACCTGCTCGGCGAGGAGAACCACGGCTTCAAGCTCGCGATGATGACGCTCGACCGCACGCGGCCGGGCGTTGCGGCGATGGCCGTCGGGATCGCCCGGGCCGCGTTCGAGTTCGCGACCGAGTACTCGAAGGAGCGCGTCCAGTTCGGCGTGCCGATCGCCATGCACCAGGCGATCCAGTTCATGATCGCCGACATGGCGACCAAGGTCGAGGCGTCCCGCCTGCTCGTGTGGCACTCGGCGTCGCTGCTCGACCAGGGCAAGCGCAACACGCTCGTCTCGTCGCACGCCAAGCGCTTCGCGGCCGACAGCGCGATGGAGATCACCGTCGACGCCGTCCAGGTCTACGGCGGCTACGGCTTCATCAAGGAGTACCCGGTCGAGAAACTGATGCGTGACGCGAAGATCATGCAGCTCTACGAGGGCACCAGCCAGATCCAGCGCCTGGTGATCGCCAAAGAAGTACTGCTCCCCCGCCAGGAAAGTGCCCCGGCGCCCGCCCCCTCCTCGCCGGCGTCTGAGCAGAGCCAGTCCGAGCAAGCCGCCGCCACCGTCTAGCGGCACCGAACCCAGCTCGGGTTCAAGCGTCTCCGAAAGCCGCCGGTCCTCGGACCGGCGGCTTTTTTGTGCGCTCAGAGCGCAGCTGCGGCACGAACAATCGGCTGGGTGGGGGGAGAGATTGAGGTGTCCCCTTCCTTTGTTCCGCTATGCGAGACAAAGGAAGGGGACACTCCACAGGGCGACACGACGTTCTGGCGGAGCTAGCGGAGCGGCAGCATGGGGTCGTCTCGATACGCCAGTTGACCGGGCCGCTCGGATATTCGAAAGCTGCCGTCCACCGGGCCGTGAGTGCGGGACGGTTGCATCGGCTCTACCGCGGTGTCTTCGCGGTCGGCCACACCAACCTCTCGCTCTACGGTCAGTGCTTGGCGGCCGTTC
>DASVQB010000038.1:0-12075 GCA_036389295.1 Thermoleophilaceae bacterium
CCTGCTCGCCGGCCCGCCCGGCCTGGGCAAGACGACGCTCGCGCAGATCGTCGCGGCCGAGCTCGGCGTGCCGTTCGTGCAGACGGCGGGGCCGACGCTCGAGCGCAAGGCCGACATCGCCGCCTTCCTCACCGCGCTGCAGCCGCGCAGCGTCTTCTTCGTCGACGAGATCCATCGCCGGCAGCGCGCGCTGGAGGAGACGTTCTATCCGGCGATGGAGGACGGCCAGCTGCCGATCACCGTCGGCCTCGGCGCCGGCGCGCGGATCGTGACGCTCGACCTGCCACCCTTCACGCTCATCGGCGCGACGACGCGCACGGGCCTGCTGACCGCGCCGCTGCGCGACCGCTTCGGCCTGCAGCACCGCCTCGAGCACTACGGCATCGACGATCTCGCCACGATCGTGGAGCGCTCGGCGCGGATCCTCGACGTCGCGCTGGAGCGCGCCGGCGCGCTCGCCATCGCCGGCCGCAGCCGCGGCACCCCGCGCGTCGCCAACCGCCTGCTCAAGCGCGTGCGCGACTACGCCGAGGTGCGCTGCGGCGGCGTCGTCTCCGCGGCCGCAGCCGATGCGGCCCTCGCGCTCATGCAGATCGACGACCTCGGCCTGGACCGCCTGGACCGCGAGCTGCTGCGCGCGCTGTGCGTGAAGTTCGAGGGCGGCCCGGTCGGCCTGTCGACGCTGGCGGTGACGGTCGGCGAGGAGCAGGACACGATCGAGGACGTCTACGAGCCCTACCTGCTGCAGTGCGGGCTGCTCAAGCGCACGCCGCGCGGGCGCGCGGCGACGAAGCGCGCCTTCGAGCACATCGGGCTCACAGCGCCGGTCACCGCGCCCGACAGCCTGTTCTAGTAAACCGGGCACGGCCGCCTTCACCTGAGGTCTAGCGACGTCCTACCCGTGGTCGCCGCCGCAACTGCGTGCCGCGCCAGGCGGCAGCTGATGACCGCCGGGCGGCGTCCTCGGTCGTCGATGTGCCAGAGGCACACCTTCCTCCCTGCGTCCTTGCCGGTCGGCGCCGGCAACCACCTGACCCGACACGGAGTCACGGCGCAGACCACTAGGCTTAGCAGCGCAATGGCACACCTCTTCATCTGTCCGAACTGCGGCAACCGCAGCTCGGAGACCGACCGCACCGCCGGCTTCTCGCGCCAGGCCAAGGGGTGCTCCAAGTGCGGGTTCGGGTTTCTCTTCGAGCTGCTCGACGACTACTACCCGGCGCCCAACGCCGCGTTCTTCGTCTGCGACCGGGAGGCCCGCGTGATCGGCGCCGGCCGCGGCGCCCGCGAGCTGACCGGGCTCGGCGACACCGACGTGATCGGCCGTCCCGTCCGCGAGGTCCTCGGCCTCGAGTTCGAGAACGCGAGCGACCACATCGGCACCGCGCTCGAGTGGGGCGTGCGCGTGCTCGACAAGCCCGTCGTCGTCCACGCCGAGGGCGACCGCCCCGAGCCCGCCAAGGCCGACATCTTCCCCGCCTACGACGACGACGGCGGCCTCCTCCTCGTCCTCACGCCGAAGCCATGACCGACAAGCGCCGCAACCAGATCGTGCTCGGGGTCGTGGCGGGCCTGCTGCTGCTCGCGGCGCTCGTGATCGTCCCCGGCAGCCCGCTGTCGAAGCAGACTCGCCTCGGGCTCGACCTGAAGGGCGGCGTCGAGCTCGTCTACCAGGCCCGGCCCACGCCGAAGGTCCCGAAGGTCACCCCGCAGGCGATCGACGACGCGATCAACACGATCCGCAAGCGGACCGACCAGCTCGGCGTCTCCGAGCCCGAGATCCAGCGCGCGGGCGAGAACGAGATCTCGATCGGCCTGCCCGACGTGAAGAACGCGCAGCGCGCGGAGGAGCAGGTGGGGACCACGGCGCAGCTCCAGTTCTACGACTGGGAGCCGAACGTCCTCGGCAACCCCGACGCGCCGTTCAACGACTTCTACGAGGCGGCCGCGAACGCGTCCAAGGCCAAGCCGCGCGCCGAGGACGTGGACGTCCCGCCGGACGGCGCGTCCGACGCGGTGAAGACCCGGTTCGGGAACGACCAGGCGAAGATCCGCGCCTACTACGACGGCCGCAACGACACGGTCGGCGACAAGTACTACCTGTTCTCGGCCGAGCACAAGCTGATCCGGCCGGGCCAGGTCGGCGCCGGCGAGGGCGACATCACGAGCGGGAACGACGCCACCGCGTTCTACGCCAGCTGCCGCGAGCTCCGGGAGGACTTCTCGCAGACGGCCGCCCGGCGGAAGGCCGGCACCCGCGGCACCGGCGGCAAGCCGGCGAAGGGCACGGCCTGTCCGGCCACGCTGAAGGGGCTCGAGCAGAACGGCCCGCCCGCCGGGAGCATCGTGGTCAAGGTCCCGCGCGGGATCGTGATCGTCAAGGCGGAGCGGCCGGAGAACGCCACCGCCCGGACCCCGAGCCAGTACTTCGTGCTCGAGGACGACTCGGAGCTGTCGGGCGCCGACATCAAGGACCCGAAGCAGAACTTCGACCCGCGGACCAACGAGCCGATCGTCAGCTTCGAGTTCACCGACCAGGGGCGCAAGGCGTTCGCCCGGGTCACGAAGCGGATCGCCGAGCGCGGCCAGTCGGCGCTGCCCCAGCCGGGCCAGCCGCCCGAGTCGCGGTTCCAGCGGTTCGCGATCGCGCTCGACGGCCAGATCGTCTCGCTGGCCACGGTCAGCTTCATCGAGAACCCGGAGGGCATCCCGGGCGACACCGGCGCCCAGATCAACGGCATCGGCAACATCCAGCAGACCCAGGACCTCGCGAACAACCTGCGGATCGGCGCGCTGCCCGTCTCGCTGAAGCTGATCTCGAAGACGCAGGTCTCGGCCACGCTCGGCAAGCAGGCGCTGAACCAGGGCCTCGTCGCAGGCGCGGCGGGCCTGATCCTCACGCTGACCTTCCTGCTGCTCTTCTACCGCGTGCTCGGCCTGGTCGCCGGGCTCGCGCTCGTCTGCTACGCGGTGCTGCTGTTCGCGCTGGTCAAGCTGATCCCGATCACGCTCACGCTGCCCGGGATCGCGGGCCTCGTCCTGACGCTCGGGGTGGCCGCGGACGCGAACATCGTGATCTTCGAGCGCGTGAAGGAGGAGGCGCGCGCGGGCCGGACCATCCCGGCCGCGATCGCGGGCGGCTACGCCAAGGCGCTGCGCACGATCGTGGACGCGAACGTCGTCACGATCGGCGTCGCGTTCATCCTCTTCATGCTCGCGACCGCGGGCGTGAAGGGCTTCGCGTTCACGCTGGGGGTCGGCACCCTGGTCTCGCTGTTCACGGCCGTGCTCGCGACGTCGGCGATCCTCGGCTCGATGGGGCGCTCGCGACTGCTCCGGTCGCGGCACGCGATCGGCATCCGCGAGCAGCACCGCTCCTGGCGGTTCGACTTCACCGGCGCCTCGAAGTGGTTCTTCTCGATGTCGGGCGCGATCATCGCGGCCGGCGCGCTGGCGATCGCCGGCCTCGGGCTGAACCTCGGCATCGACTTCGAGTCGGGCACGCGGATCACCACGCCGCTCGACAGGTCGGCCAGCGTGGGGGACGTGCGCGACTCCCTTCGCCCGCTCGGCTACGCCGACGCGAAGATCCAGGAGGTCCAGGACCCGGAGCTCGGCCAGAACGTGGTGCAGATCGCGACCCGGCAGCTCGAGCCGGAGCGGGTCACCGCGGTGCAGCAGACGCTCGACAGCGAGTTCGGCGTCCACGACTTCTCGAGCACCTCGATCGGGCCGACGTTCGGCCAGCAGATCGCCAAGACGGCCGCGATCGCGATCCTCGCGTCGCTGGTCCTGATCTCGATCTACATCGGCCTGCGGTTCGAGTTCAAGTTCGCCGTGCCGGTGCTGATCGCGCTGGCGCACGACCTCCTGATCACGGCGGGCGTCTACGCGTTGACGGAGAGGGAGGTGACCACGTCGACCGTCGCGGCGCTGCTCACCATCCTGGGCTACTCGCTGTACGACACGATCATCGTGTTCGACCGCGTCCGCGAGAACGTGCCGCGGATGCCGCGGGCCACGTTCTCCCAGATCGTCAACCGGTCGATGTCCGAGGTGCTGACCCGGTCGCTCGTCACGAGCCTCTCGACGCTGATGCCGATCGCCGCGCTGATGCTGTTCGGCGGCGAGACGCTGCGGGACTTCGGCTTCGCGCTGCTGGTCGGCGTGGCGTCGGGCACCTACTCGTCGGTCTTCATCGCGTCGCCGGTGCTCACGCACTGGAAGGAGCGCGAGCCGGTCTACATGCGCAGGCGGCGGATCGCGATGGACGAGAACCACGGCGAGGTCCCCCCGTTCGCCGACCTCGGAGACGCGGGCGCGGACGTCGAGCCCGACCGCGGCCCGACCCGGCGCGAGCGCGCCGGCACGCGGCGCCAGCGGCGCGCGCGCACCGGCGCGGCGCAGCGCGGGGCGGCGGGCCGGCCGCCGGAGCCGGCCGCACCCGACCAGCCGGCCGCCGGCGAGGCGCCGGTGCCAGAGCGCGGAGCCGAGGAGACGGTGGCGCCGGTGGCCACCGGCACGCCGGGCGGGGGGCCGCCCGCCGGTCCCGGCGGACCCGCCGCGGCGGCGGGGCCCGGCGGCGCGCCGGCGAGCGGCGGGCCCGCGGGCGCTCGACCGGCGGCGGAGCCGGGCGGCTCCGAGCGCGCACCGGCCCGCTCCGAGCCGGCGCGGGCCGGTGACGGCGAGGGCGCGAGCGCGGTCCGCGAGCGGGCCGCGGCGCGCGCGGCGGCGCGGCGCGCGGCCGCCCAGCGCGGGCGTCCGCCGGCGCCGGGCGACGGCTCGGACGGCGGCGGCGACGGCGCGGGAGGCGACGGCGCGCCCGACGGCGGCGCCGCCGGCAAGGAGGGCGGCGGCGACGGCGGGAAGTCCGGCCGCGCCAAGAGCCGGCGCTCGCGAAGGAGGCACGGCCGCCGATGAGCATGCTCGTCTGGGTGACGATGGCGATCGCCGTGTGGCACTTCACGGTCTTCCTGCCGGACCGCTTCTGGGGCGGGATCGTCGGCGCGCTGCTGTGCGCGGTCGGCGCCGCCGCCGTCTTCGGCTTCGTCGTGTCGGGCCTGACGATCCCCGGCCGCGACGACACCCACCTCGTTCAGGCGTTCATCGCCATCCCCGGCTCGCTGATCGGCCTCGCGTTCGCCTACCTCTACGGCGCGGCGCAGGACCGCCAGGCCGGGATCGACCGCCCGCCGCTCTAGCGGGCCGCGGCCTGCGCGGCGTGCAGGTGCTCGCGCATCGTGCGGGCCACCGCCTGCACGTGCGGGTCGACGAGCATCGTCACGTGGTCGCCGGGGACCCGGCACGAGACCAGGTCGCCCTCCACGTAGCGCTCCCAGCCGAGCGTGTCGCTGCCCGTGTAGCGGCCCATCTCCGCGGTCCGGTACACGACCGCGCCGCCGCGGTAGCGCGGCGGGTCGTACGCCCGCTCGACGTCGCCGAGGTTGCCGAGCCAGGCGTCGTCCTCGGGCGCGGCGGCGTCGACGCCGGGCGCCGCGGTGCGCCCGCGCAGGCGCGCGGCCGCCGCCGAGGCCACGACCCGGCCGAGCCCGGTCCGCCGCGGCTCGGGCCCGGCGTTCACGACCTCGCGCAGCCGCGCCCGGACCCGTCCCGAGCGCCGTTGGGTGTGCGGCGCCGCTGGGTCGAGCAGGCCGAGGAACGAGACGCGGTCGCCCGCGGCCTCCAGCCGGCACGCCATCTCGAACGCGATGTGCCCGCCGATCGAGTGCCCGGCGAGCAGGTACGGCCCCTGGGGCTGGACGGACTGGAGCACCGACAGGCACTCGGCGGCGGTCTCCTCGACCGACATCAGGTCGCCGCTCTCGATCTGCTCGTCGGCGAACGCCTGGAGCCCGAAGACCGGCTGGTCGGGCCCAAGCGCCGCGCTGAACCGGCGCAGGCTGAACATGCCGCCGGCGCCGGCGTGGACGTAGGTCACGGGCACGCGCGCGCCGTCCTCGTTCAGGCGCACGAGCCGCCGGCTGCCTGCGGTGCCGCCGTCGATGCGGGCCGCCAGCGACCGGAGCGTGCTGGCCTCGACCAGGACGTTCGGCGCGAGGTCGCGGCCCAGGTCGCGGCCGAGCCGCTCGAACAGCTCGAACGCGAGCAGCGACTGCCCGCCGAGCTCGAAGAAGTCGTCCTGGGGGCCGGGGGCGTGCTCGAGGCCGAGGAGGCCGGTCCAGAGGTCCGCCAGCCGGCGCTCGGTCTCGGTGAGCGGCGAGCCGTCGGCGGCGCCGGCGGACGGCTCAGGCAGCCGCGAGCGGTCCAGCTTCCCGTTCGGGTTCAGCGGCAGCTCGTCGAGCGCGACGAACGCCGACGGGACCATCGTCTCCGGCAGGGTCCGGCGGAGGAACTCGCGGAGCGCGCGGCCCTCGGCGGCGCCCGGCTCGGCGACGACGTACGCGACCAGGCGCGGCTCGTGGTCGAGCGGCCGCGCCCTCGCCACGACGGCTGCCTGGCGCACGGCGGGGTGCCGGGCGAGCGCGTCCTCGATCTCGCCCGGCTCGATGCGGACGCCGCGCAGCTTGATCTGGTGGTCGATCCGGCCGAGGTGCGCGAGCGAGCCGTCGGACTCGAGCGAGGCCAGGTCGCCGGTGCGGTAGAGCCGCCGCGGCTCCTCGCCGGGAAGGCTCACCTCGACGAACCGCTCCGCGGTGAGGTCGGGCCGGCCCAGGTACCCGCGTGCGAGCCCCGCGCCGCCGAGGCACAGCTCGCCCGCGACGCCGGGGGCGACCGGCCGCAGGTCGCCGTCCAGGACGTACGCGCGCGAGCCGGGCAGGGGCCGCCCGATCGTCGGGCGGGTCCCGGGGGCGACCTCGGCGAAGGTGGAGTAGATCGTGTCCTCGGTCGGGCCGTAGGCGTTCACGAGCCGCTCGACGCCGGGCTCGGCGTGCACCCGGTCCGCGAGGCCGGCCGACAGCGGCTCGCCGGCCAGCACGACCGTCCGGGCGGTCGCCGGCAGGGCGCCGTCGGCGAGCAGGGCCGCGACCAGCGACGGCACCGTGTTCACGAGGGTCACGTCGGCCACGGCGTCGGTGCGTAGCGCCAGCAGGTTCTCCACGAGCACCACGCGCCCGCCCGCGGAGAGCGGCACCAGCAGCTCGAACACCGAGATGTCGAACCCGAGCGAGGTCGACAGCAGGACCGAGCGGAGCTCCTCGGCGGAGAACTCGGCACGCGCCCAGGCCGCGAACGCCGCCAGGCTCGCGTGCTCGACCATCACGCCCTTCGGCCTGCCGGTCGAGCCCGACGTGTACATGACGTACGCGAGGTCGTGCTCGCCGGGCGGGCGGCGCGGCTCGACGGACGCGGGCGCGCCGTGCGCGCGCGAGGAGTCGTCGCCGGGGTTCACGACCGGCGGGGCGTCGTCGCCGAGGCCGGACGCGAGCGCGGAGGTCGCCACGAGCGCTCCGGCGCGGGCGTCCTCGAGCATGAAGCGGCGGCGCTCGACCGGGTGCGCGGGGTCGAGCGGGAGGTACGCGCCGCCGGCCTTGTGCACGGCCAGGACCGCGGCGACCAGCGACGGTCGCCGCGGCAGGCAGATCCCCACGACGACCTCGGGCCCGACCCCGAGCGCGGCGAGCTCCGCGGCCAGGCGGTCGGCGCGCGCGTCGAGCTCGCCGTAGGTCAGCCGCTCGTCGCCGCACACGACGGCCGGCAGGTCGGGCCGCTCGCGGGCGATCTCCTCGAAGAGGACGTGCGGAGGCCGGGCGGCGGCGGTGCCGCCGCGCGCCGGGCCGGCCGCGTCGTCCGCGGCTTCGTCCGTCTGGTCCGTCGAGGCTGAGGTGTCCGGGCGCAAGAGGGAGCGGTCCATTGTGGGTGCGACCCGGCAACCCGTCAACCGTTCCGTCCGGGCCCGGTCGGACACTGGGCCGATGGCGCTTCGGACCGCGCGATGGACCTGCACGCCCTATTACGTGGCCGCGGCGGAGCGGATCGCCGCCGAGCTTGGGGTCTCGCGCCAGCTCGCGACGATCCTGGCCCGGCGGGGCTGCTCGGACCCCGAGTCGGCGCGCCGCCTGCTCGACGCGACCGAGCGCCACGACCCGCTCGACTTCGCCCGGATCGGCGCCGCCTGCGACGCGATCCTCGGCCACGTCCGGGCGGGGTCCCGGATCGTCGTCCACGGGGACTACGACGTCGACGGCGTGTGCTCCACGGCGATCCTCGTCGAGGCTCTCCGCTGGCTGGGCGCGGAGCCGGCCTGGCACGTCCCCGACCGCGAGGACGGCTACGGCCTCTCGGTCGCCACGGTCGAGCGGCTGGTGGCCGCGGGCACCCGCCTGATCGTCACCGCGGACTGCGCGGTCGCGGCAGTCGACGAGGTCGCTCGCGCGCGCGAGCTGGGCGTCGACGTGGTCGTCACCGACCACCACCGCCCGGCCGAGCGGCTCCCCGACTGCCCGATCGTGCACCCGGCCGTCTGCGGCTACCCGTTCCCGCACCTGTGCGCGGCGGCGGTCGCCCAGAAGCTCGCCGAGGCGCTGCTCGCGCGCGCGGGCGCCGACCCCGCCCGGGCGGCCGAGCACGCCGACCTCGTCGCGCTCGCCACCGTCGCCGACGTGGTCCCGCTGGTGGGCGAGAACCGCCGTCTCGTGCGCGAGGGGCTCCGGGCGATCGCCCGCACGCGCCGGCCGGGGCTGCGGGCCCTGATGCGGGTGGCGGCGGTCGACCCCGGCGCGGTCCGCGAGCACGCCGTCGGCTTCCGGCTCGCTCCGCGGCTGAACGCGGCCGGCCGGCTGGCGCGCGCGGACGCCGCCCTGGAGCTGCTGATGACCGGCGACGAGGGCCGCGCCGAGGAGGTCGCGCGCGAGCTCGACGAGCTGAACCGGCGGCGCCAGGACACCGAGACGCGGATCCTCTTCTCCGCCGAGGCCGCGCGGGCCGACCAGGCCGACGCCCCGGCGTACGTCCTGGCCGGCGAGGGCTGGCACCCCGGCGTGATCGGGATCGTGGCCTCGCGGATGGTCGAGCGCCACCACCGCCCGTGCGTGGTCGTGGCGCTCGACGGCGACGGCGGCCGCGGATCGGGCCGCAGCATCCCGGCGTACGACCTCCACGCGGGGCTCGCCGCCTGCTCCGGGCACCTGCGCCGGTTCGGCGGCCACCGCGCGGCGGCGGGGCTGGAGATCGACGCCGACGGGGTCGACGCGTTCCGCGCCGCGTTCGTCGAGCACGCCGCGTCGGCGCTCTCGCCCGCCGACCTCGTGCCGGTCGAGCGGATCGACGCCGTGGTGGGGGCGGACGCCGTGGGGGCGCCCCTCGCCGAGGAGCTCCAGCGGCTGGCGCCGTTCGGGCACGGCAACCCGAGCCCGACGCTGCTCGTGCCGGCCGCGCGCGTGGGGGAGGTCCGCGCGATGGGAGCCGAGCGCCAGCACGCTCGGTTCACGATCGCCGGCGGGGGCGCGCGGGCGAACGTGGTCGCCTTCGGCACGGCGGCGGGCTCGCTGCCGGCGTCGCCCGACGAGCGCTGGGACGCCGCCGTCCGGCTCGAGCTCAACGAGTGGAACGGGACCGTCGAGCCGCGGCTCGTGCTGCGCTCGCTGTGCCCGACCGAGCGCGGCGAGTGCCGCCCGGCGGCGCCGGCGCCCGGCTTCGCCGAGGCGTTCGAGCGCGAGCGCCGCCGCGACGTGGCGGCGATCGAGACCCCTCCCTCGGCGCGCGCCGTCCGCGACCGCCGCGGGCACGGCTTCGCCGGCGTGGCGGGCGAGCTGCTGTCGAGCGGCGAGAGCGTCGCGATCGTCTGCGCCGACGCCGAGCGCCGCCGAGCGGGACTCGAGGAGGTCGTCGCCGGCGTGGCGCGGGCCGTGACCGGCGCGGACGGCGAGGAGCGCTGCCCGGGCCTCCTCGCCTGGGACGACCTGGCCGAAGACCCGAGCCTCGCCCGGCCGTTCACCCACCTGGTCGCGCTCGACCCTCCGCTGACGGAGGACGGCGAGGCGCTGCTGGCGGCCGCGCCGGCCCCGGAGCCCGCCGAGCCGCGCGGCAGTGCGGCGGATGCCGCCGCGCCCGCTCCGGAGCCCGCCGAGCCGCGCGGTGCTGCGGCGCCCGCCGCCGCGCCCGCCGGCTTCGCCCACCTCGCCTGGGGCCCGGCCGAGGTCGAGCTCGCGCTCGCCCTCGCGCGCCGCGACCTCGACCTGCGGCCCGTCCTCGCCGCCGTGTACCGCGACCTGCGCGCCGCCGGCCCGTGCCGCGGCGAGCGGCTCCTGGCCGTCCTCCGCGGCGACCCGCCGCGCTCCGCCGCCGCCTGTGGCCGCGCGGTCCGCGTCCTCTGCGAGCTGGGCCTCGCCGAGCTCGACTCCGCCGGTCCGGCGGCCCGCGCGCTCGACGCGCCGCGCACCGAGCTCGACCGCTCGCCGACCTACCGCGCCTGCGCCGCCCGCCTCGCCGCCGCGACGGCCTACCTGGCCGCCCCCGCCCGCGCGGCGTAGGCCGCCGCCCCCCGCGGTCGCCGCGACCCGCCGCCCGCGCCCACCGCGTCGCTTTTCCCTCGCTATGCGATGGAAAGTCGACGCGGTGGCCTGAAAATGCGTCCGCGAGGCCGCGCGGAGCCTCCTGGCCCGGGTCTAGACTGGGGTCATGGCGGAGTCAAGGCGCGCGAAGGGCCGCTCGGCCGGCTCGCGATCGAACGGCGCCCCCTCGAACGGCGCCCCCTCGAACGGCGCCCCGCGCGGAGGCCGGACGGCCGCCGACTTTGCGCACCGTCAGGTCGACGCGGCGGGCGCGGGGCAGGCGACCGACGCGCCGGCGGAGCGGCCGCCCGCCGACGGGCCCGGCGGCGGGCGCGACGGCGCGGGCGGCGCATCCCCGCCGGCCGCCACCCTCGAGCTGAACGAGTTCGAGCGCGGCCTCCTCGGCGACCTGCTCGCGGTCATGGGGGAGCACGAGGAGTCGACGGCCCGGCGGATCGACCGCGACATGGTCCAGCGCGCCTTCGTGTTCGCCTGCGAGCGCCACGCCGACCAGCGCCGCCGCTCGGGCGAGGGCTTCATCGTCCACCCGGTCGCCGTGGCCAAGATCTGCGCGGGCATGCGGCTCGACACCGCCACGCTCTGCGCGGCCCTGCTGCACGACACGGTCGAGGACACCTCCGCCTCGCTCCTCGAGGTCCGGGACGCGTTCGACGAGGAGATCGCCACGCTGGTCGACGGCGTCACGAAGCTCACCGGAATCACCTTCCAGAGCCGCGACGAGAAGCAGGCCGAGAACTACCGCAAGATGATCGTCGCGATGGCGCACGACATCCGGGTCGTGCTCATCAAGCTCGCCGACCGCCTCCACAACATGCGCACGCTGGAGGCGATGCCCAAGCAGAAGCAGCAGGAGACCGCGAAGGAGACGCTCGAGATCTTCGCGCCGCTCGCGCACCGGCTCGGCATCCACGCGATCAAGTGGGAGCTCGAGGACCTCGCGTTCGCGACGCTGCACCCGCGCAAGTTCAAGGAGATCAAGGGCCTCGTCAGCCAGCAGCGCGAGGAGCGCGAGCGCTACGTCGCGCGCGCCGGCGAGTACCTGCGCAAGGAGCTGGAGGAGGTGGGGATCGCGGCCGAGATATCGGGCCGCGCCAAGCACTTCTACTCGATCTACTCGAAGATGACCAAGAAGGGGCGCGAGTTCAACGAGATCTACGACCTAACCGCCATGCGGGTGCTGGTCGACTCGGTCAAGGACTGCTACGGCGCCATCGGGATCATCCACTCGCTGTGGAAGCCGCTGCCGGGGCGGTTCAAGGACTTCATCGCGACGCCGAAGCTCAACCTCTACCAGGCGCTGCACACGACCGTGATCGGACCGGAGGGGCGGCCGCTGGAGATCCAGATCCGCACCCCGGACATGCACGAGACCGCCGAATACGGAATCGCCGCGCACGTGATCTACAAGGAGGACGGCGGCAGGACGCGCTCGGGCGACCAGCAGCGCGAGAAGATGACCTGGCTGCGCCAGCTCCTCGACGACGAGGGCGACGACGCGACCGACTTCGTCGAGGCGCTCAAGGTCGACCTGTTCGAGGACGAGGTCTTCGTCTTCACGCCGAAGGGCGAGGTGAAGAACCTCTCCGCCGGCTCGACGCCGCTC
>DASVQB010000039.1:0-86796 GCA_036389295.1 Thermoleophilaceae bacterium
CGCCGCGACGGCCTGTTCGACGTCGTCGGCGATCGCCCACTGCGGCGCCCGCAGGCCGATCGAGGCCAGCAGGTCGCCGAAGCGCTCGCGGTCCTCGGCCAGGTCGATCGCCCCGAACGGCGTGCCGAGGATGGGCACGCCCGCCTCCACCAGCCCCTGCGCGAGCTTCAGCGGCGTCTGGCCGCCGAACTGCACGATCACGCCCTCGGGCCGCTCCACCTCGATCACCCCGAGCACGTCCTCGAGCGTGAGCGGCTCGAAGTAGAGCCGGTCGGACGTGTCGTAGTCGGTCGACACCGTCTCGGGGTTGCAGTTGACCATCACCGCGTCGCGGCCCGACTCGCGGACGGTCATCGCCGCGTGCACGCAGCAGTAGTCGAACTCGATCCCCTGGCCGATCCGGTTCGGCCCGGCGCCGAGGATCATGACCGAGGGGCGATCGCCGCGCCGGACCTCGTGGCGCGGGCCGTCCGGCCCCGGCCGCTCCCAGCCCGAGTAGTAGTAGGGCGTCTCGGCCTCGAACTCGGCGGCGCAGGTGTCGACCGACTTGAACGTCCTGGCCAGCCCAGCCTCGGGGTCCTCGCCGCGCGCCAGCGCGCCGATCTCGGCCAGGAACCACGGGTCGACGTGGGTGCGCTCGTGCAGCTCGTCCTCGCCGACGCCGCGCCGCAGCGCCTCCATGAGCAGCTCGAACCGGTCGTGCGCCGGGCGGTCGAGCCTGCCGAGCAGCTCGTCCGTGTCCTCCGGCGGCACCGGCGCGACGTCGAGCTCGCGCGAGCGCATCGCCTTGGCGAACGCCTGCTTGAACGTGCGCCCGATCGCCATCGCCTCGCCCACCGACTGCATGTGGGTGTCGAGCAGCCCGGCCGTGCCGGGGAACTTCTCGAACGCGAACCGCGGCCACTTGACCACCACGTAGTCGATCGTCGGCTCGAAGCTCGCCGGCGTGCGGCGCGTGATGTCGTTGTCGATCTCCTCGAGCGCGTAGCCGACCGCCAGCCGCGCGGCGATCTTGGCGATCGGGAAGCCCGTGGCCTTCGACGCCAGCGCCGACGACCGCGAGACCCGCGGGTTCATCTCGATCACGACGATCTCGTCGGTCTCCGGGTTGACCGCGAACTGGATGTTCGAGCCGCCGGTCTCGACGCCGACCGCGCGGATCACCGTGAGCGCCTGGTCGCGCAGCGCCTGGTACTGGACGTCGGTGAGGGTCTGCTGCGGCGCGACGGTCACGCTGTCGCCGGTGTGCACGCCCATCGGGTCGACGTTCTCGATCGAGCAGACGATCACCACGTTGTCGCCCGAGTCGCGCATCACCTCGAGCTCGAACTCGCCCCAGCCGATCACCGACTCCTCGACGAGCACCTGGCCGATCGGGCTCGCCGCGAGGCCCTCCGCCACCTTCTCGCGGTACTCGGACTCGGTGTAGGCGACGCCTCCGCCCTCGCCGCCCATCGTGAAGCCGGGCCGCAGGATCGCCGGCAGCCCGACGCTCTCGAGCGCGCGGTCGCCGCCGGCCATGCTGGTGACGACGGCCGACCGCGGCACCCGCAGCCCCGCGGCCTCCATCGTCTGGCGGAACAGGAGCCGGTCCTCGGCCCGGCGGATCGCCTCGTAGTTGGCGCCGATCAGCTCGACCCGCTGGCGGCCGAGCGTGCCGTCCTCCCAGAGCGCGCGGGCGAGGTTCAGGGCGGTGCCGCCGCCGAGCGTGGGCAGGAGCGCGTCGGGCTTCTCCCGCTCGATCACCGCGGCCACGGACTCCGGCAGCAGCGGCTCCACGTAGGTGGAGGTGGCGAACTCCGGGTCGGTCATGATCGTGGCCGGGTTCGAGTTGACCAGCACGACCTCGTAGCCCTCCTCGAGCAGCACCTTGCAGGCCTGCGCGCCCGAGTAGTCGAACTCGGCCGCCTGGCCGATGACGATCGGCCCGCTGCCGAGCACGAGCACCTTCCGGATGTCGTCGCGCCTAGGCACGGGCGGCGAGGCCCTCCAGGAACCTGTCGAACAGGTACAGAGAGTCGTGCGGCCCCGGCCCCGCCTCGGGGTGGTACTGGACCGTCGAGGCGGGCACGTCGCGCAGCACCAGGCCCTCGACCGTGCGGTCGTAGAGGTTGAGCTGGGCCAGCTCGGCGGCGCCGAAGTCGGTCTCCCAGCGGATCGGCTCGTCGGTGTCGATCCGCTCCTCCCCGCCCGGCCCGCGCACGGCGAAGCCGTGGTTCTGCGAGGTGATGTCGATCCGGCCCGTGGCCAGGTCCTTGACCGGGTGGTTCGCGCCGCGGTGGCCGAACGGGAGCTTGAAGGTCTCGAGGCCGACGGCCCGGCAGAGGAGCTGGTGGCCGAGGCAGATCCCCCACACCGGCACCTTCCCGACCAGCTCGCGGACGTTCCGCACGACGTGGTCGAGGGCCGCCGGGTCGCCCGGCCCGTTCGCCAGGAAGACCGCGTCCGGCTCGCGCGCGAGCAGCTCGTCCGCGCCGGTGGTGCACGGGTGCAGCTCGAGGCGGACGCCGCGGCGGCGCAGGTTGCGGACGATCGAGTCCTTGATGCCGGTGTCGATTCCGACCACGAGCGGCCCGGGGTTGTCCGGGTCGAGGACGATCGGCTCGGCCGGCGTGACCTCGCAGGCCAGGTCGCGGCCGGCCATCGACGGCTCGGCCGCCACCCGGTCGCGGGCCGCCGGCTCCGCGACGGACGAGGCGAACACGCCGCCGCGCATCGCGCCCTTGTCGCGGATGTGGCGGACGAGCGCGCGGGTGTCCACCCCGGACAGCGCGGGGATGCCGCAGTCGGCCAGCCAGGTCAGCCAGCCGCCCTCCGCACCGGGCGCGTCCTCGCGGTCGACGCCCTCGCGCATGATCACCGCGCGCGCGTGGACGCGGTCGGACTCGCTGGCGGCGGCGGACACGCCGTAGTTCCCGATCAGCGGGTAGGTGAAGACGATCACCTGGCCGCGGTAGCTCGGGTCGGTCACCGACTCCTGGTAGCCGGACATCGCCGTGTTGAACACGACCTCGCCGACGGCCTCGACGGGCGCGCCGACCAGCTCGCCGTCGAAGCGGGTCCCGTCCTCGAGGAGGAGGAAGCCTGGGGCGGCCGAGGGCGTCACCGCTACGCGACCGCCCCGATCGCGAACGACCGCTCGCGGTAGGCGACCTCCCCGCCGGCGACCGTCATCCGGACGCGCCCGGTGAGGCGCTGGCCGGCGAACGCGCAGTTGGCCGAGCGGCTCTCGTAGCCGTGCTCGCCGACCTCCCACTCGGCGGCGAGGTCGACCAGGCAGACGTTCGCGGGCGCGCCGGGCGCGAGCGTCGGCGCCTCGATGCCGAACGGCTCGCCGCCGGCGGTCATCCGCTCGACGAGCAGCGGCAGGTCGACCAGGCCCGGCAGCACGAGCCGGGTGTGGAGCGCGGCGAACGCCGTCTCGAGGCCCGTGACGCCCATCGGCGCGACCTCGAACGGCTGCTCCTTCTCCTCGCGCGCGTGCGGGGCGTGGTCGGTGGCGACGCAGTCGATCGCGCCCGACCTGAGCGCGTCGACCAGCGCGCTCCGGTCGGCGGCGGAGCGCAGCGGCGGGTTCATCTTGAAGTTGGCGTCCAGCGAGCGGACGGCCTCGTCGGTCAGGCAGAGGTGGTGCGGCGTGACCTCGGCCGTGATCGCGACGCCCGCCGCCTTGGCCTGCTCGATCACGACCACGGACTCGCGCGCCGACACGTGCTGGACGTGGACCCGCCCGCCCTCGTAGCCGGCGATCGCGGCGTCGCGCGCGATCGCCGTCGACTCGGAGATCGACGGGATGCCGTGCAGCCCGAGCAGCGCCGAGACCGCCCCCTCGTGCATCGCGCCGTCGCCCGACAGGGTCGGGTCCTCCTCGTGGAGGGCCAGCACGCGGCCGGCGAGCCGCTGGTACTGGAGCGCCTGGCGCAGCACGCCCGCCGAGCGGACCGGCAGGCCGTCGTCGGTGAAGGCGACCGCGCCGGCGTCGGCCAGCTCGGCCATCTCCGTCAGCTCGGCGCCGGCCTGGCCGCGGGTGATCGCGGCGAGGAAGCCGGTCGGCACGCGGGCCTCGGCGCGGGCGCGCTCGCGCAGGGACCGCAGGACCGGCGCGCTGTCCACCACCGGGTCGGTGTTGGGCATGGCGAGGATCGCGCAGAAGCCGCCGGCCGCCGCGGCGCGGGTGCCGGAGTCGACGTCCTCCTCGTCCTCGCGGCCCGGCGTGCGGAGGTGGACGTGCGGGTCGACGAACGCCGGCAGCGCGTGGAGGCCGTCGGCCTCCACGACCTCGGCGCCGTCGGGCGCCTCCAGCGTGCCGGGCTCGCCGAGCTCGGCCACGCGGCCGTCGCGGACCAGCAGGTCGCCGGGCCGGTCGACGCCCGCCCGCGGGTCGAGCAGCCGCGCCTCGCGGACGAGGACGTCGCCGCCGCCGGCGGCCGCGAAGTCGAGCGGCGGGGCGGCGGCGCTCATGCCGGCTGCGGCTCGGTCGCCGCCCCCGGCCGCGCGAAGCGCCCGTCGACCGGGTCCCTGACGCCCCGCGTGAGGAGCTCGTAGAGGACGGCCATCCGGACCACCACCCCCGACTCCACCTGCTGCACGATCAGCGCCTGCGGCGAGTCGACCACCTCGCCCGCCAGCTCCACCCCGCGGTTGACCGGCCCGGGGTGCATCAGGAGCTGGCTCGGCGCCAGCCGCCGGCCGTCGATCTGGTAGCGCGCCGCGTACTCCCTGAGCGAGGGCACGTACGAGCCGGTCATGCGCTCGTTCTGCATCCGCAGCGCGTAGATGACGTCGGCCTCGCCGACGCCGTCGAGCGACCAGCGGACGTCGCAGCCGAGCGACTCGACCTCGCGCGGTATCAGCGTCGGCGGTCCGCACACCGTCACCGAGCAGCCCATCCGGCCGAAGGCCAGGATGTTCGACCGCGCGACGCGGCTGTGCAGGACGTCGCCGACGATCCAGACCTTGAGGCCCTCGAGCGCGCGGACCCGGCGCCTGAGCGTGTAGACGTCGAGCAGCGCCTGGGTCGGGTGCTCGTGCTTGCCGTCGCCGGCGTTGACCACCGCCGCCGCGCTCCAGCGGGACACGAGCCCCGCGGCGCCGGCGTGGGGCGAGCGGATGACGATCGCCGCCGGGTCGTACGCCGACAGCGTCTGGACCGTGTCCTTGAGCGACTCGCCCTTGTCCACCGCCGACCCGGCGGACTTGACGTTCACCACGTCCGCCGAGAGCCGCTTGGCGGCCAGCTCGAACGAGGAGCTGGTCCGCGTGGACGACTCGTAGAAGAGGTTCACGACCGTCCGGCCGCGGAGCGTCGGCACCTTCTTGATCTCGCGGCCGGAGACCTCTGCGAAGCTCTCCGCGCGGTCGAGGATGTGCTCGATGTCCTCACGGGTGAGGTCGTCGATCGAGATCAGGTCCTTCCTCATGCCAGCACCTCCGCGCCCTGCGCCGCCACCGTGACCTCGTCCACCCCGTCGAGCTCCTCCAGCCTCACGTTCACCCGCTCGCTCCTCGCCGTCGGGAGGTTCTTGCCCACGTAGTCCGGCCTGATCGGGAGCTCGCGGTGGCCGCGGTCGGTGAGCACCGCGAGCTGGACGCGCCGCGGGCGGCCGTAGTCGAACACCGCGTCGATCGCCGCCCGGACCGTGCGCCCCGTGTAGAGGACGTCGTCGACCAGGACGATCGTCGTG
Source organism: Thermoleophilaceae bacterium (assembly GCA_036389295.1). Lineage (GTDB taxonomy): Bacteria > Actinomycetota > Thermoleophilia > Solirubrobacterales > Thermoleophilaceae > AC-37. The sequence goes on from DASVQB010000039.1 coordinate 5,685, forward strand.
TCGTCGACCGGGAACTCGATGTGCGACGCGTGCACGACCGGCTGCTGCCCGGGCGCCCGCATGCTCAGGTCGTCGCGGTAGAAGCTGATGTCGAGGTCGCCGAGTGGGATCGGGTCGTCGGCGAGCTCGGACAGCAGCTCGTGTATCCGAGCCGCGAGGATCGCGCCGCGCCGGTGAATCCCGACCACCGCCACCGCCTCGCCGCCGTTCCGCTCGACGATCTCGTGGGCGACGCGCACGAGCGTGCGCCTGATGTCCTCACGGTCGAGGACGACCTTCTCGTCCACTGCGTCGCTCCTTCCTGGCCTCACGGGACCCGGTTAAAGGTGTGACGGTCCCGGCGAGGGTAACAGCCGGGGTCGACGGCTCACCGCTCGCCTTGGCGGGCCGTCCCCGCGACGCGGGGGCGTTTCCGGGAGGCGGCCGCCGGGTACCGCTCGGCAGCGACGTGATCGACGGACGGTACCTCCCCATCTACCTCAACGACCACCGCGCCGGCGCGCTGGCGGGGCTCGAGCTGGCCAAGCGCGCGGCCGGCAGCAACGAGGACAGCGACTACGGCGAGCCGCTCCGCCGGATCGCGCAGGAGATCGACGAGGACGTCGACGCGCTCGACGAGATCATGGAGGCGCTCGGCGTCGGCCACGACCGGATCAAGATGATCGCGGCGTTCGTCGGGGAGAAGCTCGGGCGGCTGAAGCTGAACGGCCAGATCACCGGCTACTCGCCGCTCTCGCGGCTGGTCGAGCTCGAGGGGCTCACGCTCGGCGTGGAGGGCAAGCTGCGGCTCTGGCGCTCGCTCCTGGAGCTGGCGCCGCTCGACTCCCGCCTCGACGAGGCGCGGCTCGACGAGCTTGCAAGGCGCGCCGACCGCCAGCGGCGCACGCTCGAGCGGCTCCGCCGGCGCGCCGCCGGCGAGGCCCTGGCCTAGCGGGGCCGCGTCCGCGGTCCGCGGCGGCGGCTCACGCCTCAGCCCTCACGTGCACGGGGTCCCCGCGCTCGGGGAACGGGAGCTCGACGCGGTCGAAGTCGCGCGGGACGATCGTGCGCTCGAACACGGCCAGCGCCTCGTCGCGGAGGACCGACGGGGGGTGCCGCGCCGAGACGTGCGTCAGCGCGAGCAGCTTCACGTCGGCCTCGCGGGCCAGCTCGGCCGCCTGGCGGGCCGTGGAGTGGCCGGTCTCGCGCGCGCGGTCGGACTCCTCCTCGCTGAAGGTGGCCTCGTGCACGAGCAGGTCGGCCCCGTGGGCCACGGCGGCGACCAGCGGCGACGGCGCCCCGTCCCCCGCGATCACGACCTTCCGGCCCGGCCGCGCCTCGCCGACCACCTGGTCCGGCGCGACCGGCCCGCTCGACCCCGCCACCGTCTCGCCGCGGTGGAGGCGGCCGAAGTCCGGCCCGGGCGCGACCCCCAGCTCGATCGCGCGGGCCTCGTCGAAGCGGCCCAGCCGCTCGTCCTCGACCAGCGCGTAGCCGAAGGCGGGCACGCGGTGGGTCGCCTCGAAGGCGGCGATCCGGTAGCCGTCGCGCGCGAGCTCCTGGTTCGGCTCGAGCTCGACCAGGCGGAGCTCGTAGGCCGTGCGGCCGACGATCGGCTCGAGCACCCGGAACAGCGAGCGCAGGCCGGGCGGGCCGTACACCGTCAGCGGCCGCTCGCGCCCGCGCAGGGCGAACGTCTTCAGCATCCCCGGCAGGCCGAGGACGTGGTCGGCGTGGAAGTGGGTGACGAACACCTCCTCGAGCTCGACCAGCCCGATCGAGCGCAGGAGCTGGCGCTGGGTCCCCTCGCCGCAGTCGAACAGGAGCCGCTCGCCGCCGCGGCGGACGAGCGTGGACGGCAGGCCGCGCGCGGCCGTAGGCGCCGAGCCGGCGGTGCCGACGAACAGGACGTCGAGGTCCACGGGCCTATCTTGCCGCGGCGGCGCGGGTCAGCGCGCCCGCACCCGGATCAGCTGCGACATCCGGGCCGGGTGGAGCGAGCAGTAGACGCGGTACGTGCCCGGCACGTCGAAGCGGCGCGTGAAGCTGTCGCCGCGGCGGCTCCAGGGGGCGCCGAAGCCCTGCGGGCCGGTGACCATCGTGGCGTCGTGGTCGACGGGGTCGAAGTAGCGCCAGCGCACGCGGCCGCCCGCCGGGATCGACACGCGCGAGGGCCTGAACGCGAGGGCGCCGACGCGGATCGACGCGTCCCGCTCGTACGAGCGGGTCGTTCCCGGCGGCGCGTCGATCGGGTGCGCCACGCCGTCGCCGCCCAGCTGGGCGAGCGTGAGCTTCACCGGCGGCGGCTCGGCGCGGCCGCCCTCGAAGTCCGGCCCGAGCTCGACGGCGTCGGCCGGCACCGGGTCGCAGTCGCGGCTCGCCGCGGCGTCGGGCGCCACGTAGACGTGGTCGATCCCCATCACGCGCATGTGCGCGCGCTCGGCGTCGTACACGGACGAGACGGTCAGCTCCTCGCCCGCCACGACCGGTACGCCGGTGGCGGACTGCCACCACGAGATGCTCCGCGGGTCCGGCTCGTGCAGCGGCGGCCTCACCCGGTACAGCGGGTCGTCGGGCGGGCCGTACGTCGGGCGGCTCGTGACGAGCGTCCGGTTGGCGCACCGCGGCTGGCCGAGCGCGATCCGCCGCGCGCCGCCGTGGAGGTGGCCGCCGACCGCGACGATCCGGCCGTCGAGCGGCACCTTCCAGGCGATCCTCTTGACGTGGCTCGTCCCCGGCGCCCGGCCGCCCGGGACCGTGTACTGGGGATCGGCGCCGCACGGGACCACGCTCACCCAGTACGGCTTCACCGGCGCGATGCCCGGCGCGTCGTCGGTCGTCACGTGCGCCTCGATGAACACCTTGCGCGCGGAGCTCGTGTGGTTCATGACCATCCAGGCCATGCGCCAGCGGTCCTGGGCGTCGATCGGGTAGCCGTACCCGTCGGGGAGCGTCATCGGGCGCAGCTCCTCGCTGGTGCCGTAGAAGCGCTCGGCCGGCTTCTTCGGGCAGGTGCCGTCGTAGCGCGGGGCGCCCTCGTAGCCGACGTCGAAGTAGACGAGGTGGTGGAGCATCACCTGGCTCTGGGGCACGACCTGGCCGTCCGCGTCGACCAGGTTCGCGTCCATGGCCACGATCGAGCCGGTGACGCCGGGGGTCGCCGAGTCGTTCGACCGCTTCAACGCCGCGTACTTGCCGACCGAGATCGGGCCGAACCGGAGCGTGTGGGTCTTGCGCTCGGCCGCGGCGGGGGCCGCGAGGGCGAGGCTGGCGAGGAGGGCCGCCGCGGCGGCGGTTGTCAGCATGCGGCGCATGGGGGTCAGAACACAGTAGGCGCGCCGGGAGTAGCGCGCCAGCCCCGCCGTCAATCGAGCGGGACCAGCTCGAACGCGACCCGCCCGCCCTCCGCCCGCGCGACCCCCATCGTGTGGCGCGGCTGCCGGCGCCTGTCCGTGGGGCTGCCCGGGTTGAAGATCTGGAAGCCGTCGCGCTCCTCGTGCAGGGGCATGTGGGAGTGGCCGAAGACGACCGCGGCGGCGTCCGGGAACCGGAGCCGCATGCGCTCGAGGCGGCCGCGCGCCGGGCCGGCGTCGTGGACGACCGCGATCCGGGCCCCCTCGGCGTCGATCGTCCTCGTCTCCGGCAGCCGCCGCCGCAGCTCCGGGGCGTCCACGTTCCCGTGCACGGCCGCGACCGGCGGTCCCAGCGCCTCGATCTCCGCGAGCGCCTCCGGCGCCGTGAAGTCGCCGGCGTGGACGATCAGGTCCGCCGCCCGCATCCGCTCGACGCACGCGTCCGGCAGCGCCCGCCGCCCGCGCGGCATGTGGGTGTCGGCGATCACGGCGATCAGCACGGGCCGATGCTAGGCGGGCGCCGGCGGCGGCCGGCCCGGCCCCGCCCCGGGGCCCCGTCCCGCGACTAGACTCACCCGAGCGGGCGCCCGTAGCTCAGTGGATAGAGCGCTGCCCTCCGGAGGCAGAAGTCGCAGGTTCGAATCCTGCCGGGCGCGCTTCGCGCAGCGGTTGAAGACTTTGGGACCCCAGGGGGTCCCAAATCCTTCAGGCGTGAGCGGGATCGCGACATCCGGCAGACTTCGCGACGTGCCCCACCCGCGGCAAGCCCTCCTCGCCGCCGTCGCGGCCCTCGCCCTACTCGCCGCCGGCTGCGGCGGCTCGTCCGACGACGACGCGCCCGCCACGCCGAAGCCGGGCGTGGTCGACCGGTTCGACTCCGGCAGGGCGTGGTCGCTCGTCAAGCAGCAGCTCGCCTACGGGCAGCGGCCGGCGGGGTCGCCGCAGCTGCGCCGCCTCGCGGCCAAGCTGCGGCCGCAGCTCCCGCGCGGCCGGTTCGAGCAGGTGCCGGGCGAGCGCGGGCTGCGCAACGTCGTCGGAACGATCCCGGGGAAGCGCCCCGGCATCGTGATCGGCGCCCACTACGACACGCTCGTCAAGCCGAAGGGCTTCCTGGGCGCGAACAACGGCGCCGCCGGCACGGCCGTGGTGATCGAGGCGGCCCGCGCCCTGCGCGCCGAGAAGCGCGGCAAGGACGCCCTCGAGGTCCGCTTCGTCCTCTTCGACGGCGAGGAGCCCGCCAAGGGCCTCCCCGAGGAGAGCGCCGACTTCGAGAACATCGGCCTGCGCGGGTCGCGCGCGTACGTCGACGCGCACGCCCGCCGGACCGGCTACATGGTGCTGCTCGACTACGTCGGGAACAAGGGCCTGCGGCTGCCGCGCGAGGGCAGCTCGACCGAGTCGCTCTGGGACGAGGTCAGGGCCGCCGCGCGCGAGGTCGGGGCCGGGCGAGTCTTCCCGCCGGACGTCGGCGAGACGATCGTGGACGACCACACGCCGTTCCTGAAGGCGGGCGTGCCCGCGGTTGACCTGATCGACTGGCGCTACCCGGGCCACGACCTGAGCGACCGGCTCGACAAGCTCTCCCCCGCGAGCCTCGACGCGGTCGGCGAGACCGTCGTCCAGCTCGCGATCGCGCTGCGCTGAGCGGCCGCTGGCGGCGCCCGACCGGTCAGCCGCCGAGCGTGCCCTGCGCGCGGCCGTCGCCGAGCTGGATCGTCCGGCCGTCAGAGAGCCGCAGGGTCGCGGGCCCGTCGCTCGTCAGGTCGTACGCGACCGCCTTGCCGGCCAGGCAGGTGCGCTTGGCGTCGATCGTGGCCGAGGCGACGCCGGTCAGCTTGCCGGTCAGCCGCGGCTCGGCCGCGAGCGGGCTGGTCGAGGCGACCGCCTGGTCGTCGCTGGTCCACGGCACGGGGTCGTCGCCGGTCGCGCTCGAGCGGACCATGGTCGGCACCGTGCCGCCGCAGCCGGCGCTCGTCAGGTCGACCGTCGCGTAGTCCTTCTCCCCGCCGCGGCCGCGCAGGGCGGAGAGCCAGTACGCGCGGTCGTGGCGGATGCCGTACTGCGGCGCGTCGAGGAACGGCGCGGTGGTGAACACGACCCGCGGCGGATCGCGCACGAGCTGGAGGTCCTTGCTGTAGGCCGCCTCCTTGCGCCAGTCGTCGAGGCCCGCGAACGTCAGGTGCTCGGCCGTCGGGTGCATGTAGAAGCGGTACGTGTTGTCCGTCGCCTGGAACGCCTGGTTCATCGCGTTCCCGGTCCAGACGTGGACGAGCTCGTCGGCCCCCGCATACAGCATCACGGTGGGCACGTGCAGCAGGTTCTTCACGAAGTCCACGGCGTTGCCGATCGCGCCGCCCGTGTAGTGCGGCACCGGCGAGCCGGGCGGGGCGCCGTTCGCCCCGTCGCCCGTGAAGCCGACCCAGTCGAGCGCTCCGGCGAACACGTCGGGGTGCAGCGAGGCCATCCGGTAGGTCACGTAGCCGCCCTGCGAGTAGCCGCCGGCGAACACCCGGCTGCGGTCGACCCCGTACGTCTTCGCGACGTCGGCGATCACGTCGAGGAGGTCGCGCTCCGATATGTCCGAGCCCCAGCCCTCCGTGCCGCGCCCCTCGGGCGTGACCAGGATCCGGTTCAGGTCCTCGCCGACCACCCGCTGCATCCCGGCCTGGGAGATCAGCGCCGACAGGTTCGAGCCGGAGCCGTGGAAGACGGTCTGGAGCCCGCGCCGCCCCGCCCGCTTCGGCACGTAGATCCCGTACGGCTGGTAGCGGCCGAGGAAGTTGAACTTCTGCTCGAACCCGAGCGACTGCCCGGTGCCGCCGTCGCCGCGGCCCGGCACGCCGTCGTAGCTCATGCCCTCGCCCGGCGGCAGCGTGTAGCGCGAGGTGTAGACGCGCTCGTGCATGCCCGGCGTGGTGCGCGCCGCGCGGGTCAGCCGCCGCTTCATCTGCGAGACCTTGACCCTGAAGCCGAACGCCGACACGTCGCCGGCGGCGAGCGCCTCGGCCTGGTCGTCCTCGAAGAAGCTGCCGGCCGAGCTGTCGCTCGCGGCGCTGGCGGCGCCCTCGCCGAAGCCCGCGTGGTCGTTGGGCCGGAACGCGACGTTCATGACCTTGCCGGTCGCGGCGTTCGCCACCGCGGCCTGCACGCGCCAGACCTTGCCCTTCGGCAGCTTCGTCCTGCCGCCGATCGTGTTGCGCCTCGGGTCGCCGCGCCTGAACACGACCAGCTTCTCCCAGCCCTTGCTCGAGATGCCGAGGTCGCGCCACGCGCCCCCGCCGGTGCTCGCCTTGTCGTCGGTGTCGATCGCCACGGCGAGGACCGTCTGGTCCGGCGCGTACAGCGCGTTCAGGAGGCCCGACACGAGCAGCCGCCGGCCGGAGACCCGCAGCGTCAGCCTGACGAGGTCGGCCGTGGCCTCCTGGCCCTCGGGGTAGTCCTGGTCGCCGGCGCCGGGCGAGAGCCCGCCGATCCGGTTGTTCAGCGTCTCGCCGTCGTCGGCGCCGTAGTCGTCGCCGACGTAGTCGCCGTACACGACGGCGCCGCGGCACAGGCTGGTGGTCCCGGCCACCCACGAGTAGGGCTTCAGGCAGCTCGGCGTCTTCGCGGCGGCCGTCCCCGGCGCGACCAGCGCCGCGATCGCCGCGGCGAGCAGCCACGGCGCGATCCGTCTGCCCCCACTGCGGTCGGCCATCTCGGCCGAGTCTAGACGGGCGGAGAGGCCGCGACGCCGGTCTCCGTCTCGACCTCCCAGACCTTGTTCAGCTCCGTCTGGACGTAGTAGATCCCGATCGGGAAGAAGACCAGCATCGCGATGGTCGCCGCCGCCGTGTTGATGCTCGTCTCCCGCCCGGCGAGCCGCTGCGCGGCCTCGACGCGCTCGCCGGTGTTCAGCATCGAGATCAGCGCCGGGACCAGCACCAGGATCCCCGGGAACAGCGCGAGCAGCGAGTTGCGAGGGTTGTCGCCGAGCTCGGAGGTGCCGCGGGCGCGGCCAAGGGCGGCCAGCTCGCGGTTCACGTAGAAGTACCAGAAGAACCCGTAGACCCCGAGCGTCACGGCGTCGAGGACGGCGCTCGTGACGGGGTTGCGCAGCTTGACCCTCGCGTCGCCGCCTCTGATGGCGACCTCCGGCGGTGCCATGCCTCCTCCTTCGCTCGCGGGCGCGGCGAGCCTAACGCAAGCGAACGGCCCGGCCTACCGGAGGCCGGCCGGCCCGGCGCGCGCGGCCTCCCGGTCGCCCGCCAGGTGCTCCGCGTACCAGGCGTGGGCCGCGGCCAGGCCGCGGTCGAGGTCCCACGCGGGCGACCAGCCGAGCTCGGACCGGATCGCGGAGGAGTCGAGCGCCTGGCGGTCGGGCGCGCCGGCGGCGGCCGGCTCGCCGCGCACGTCGGGCTCGACGTCCGCGCCGGCGATGCGCACGAGCCGCCGGACGACGTCGAGCACGGGCACCGGCTCGCCGCCGCCGGCGTTCCAGGCCCGGCCGGCTAGCCGCTCGTCGTCGAGCGACTCGGCCACCGCGAGGTAGGCCGTCACCGCGTCCTCGACGTAGAGCAGCTCGCGCTCGGGCGTGCCGTCCGAGCGCAGCACCGGCCGCTCGCCCTCGACGAGCGCGCGGCAGGCGTCCGGCACGAGCCGCGAGAAGTTCAGGTCCCCCCCGCCGTACACGTTCGCCATCCGGGTGACGGCCACGGGCAGCCCGTGCGTCGCCGCGTAGGAGCGCGCGACGAGGTCCGCGCACGCCTTCGAGACGGCGTACGGGTGGACCGGCCGCAGCGGGTCGTCCTCGTGGAACGGGCCGCCCGTCGGGGGGCCGTAGGCGAGCGCGGACGACGACACCACCACGCGCTCGACCTCCTCGCCGACCTCGCGCACGGCGCGGCAGGCCTCGAGCACGGTGTAGGTACCGCGCACGTTCGCCTCGAGGGTCGGGTAGGGCGAGCGCTCGGCCACCTCGGCGATCGACTGCGACGCGAGGTGGAACACCGCGCGGACGCGGTACTCGTGGAGCACCCTCACGAGCTCCGAGTAGTCGGTCACGTCGAGCTGGACGAGGTCGCAGCGCTGCTCGACCCCCTCGGCGCGGAACCGCGACGCCGCCGCCACGTCGCGGCGCGGGACCACCACGCGCGCGCCCGCGTCGAGAAGCCGCCCCGCGAGCCACGAGCCGACGAACCCCTGCGCGCCCGTGACGAGCACGGCGACGCCGTCCCAGCGGCTCGAGGAGGTCATCGCGAGGGCCCGCGTCCCGGCATCGCGGGAGCGTAGCCGGCGGTCGCGGCGGCCCCGCGCGCGCCGGACGCGAACGCGGCGGCCGTCAGCCCCCAGAGCGCGATCAGCGGGACCGTGTAGAGCGCCCACACGAGCCACTCGCGCGAGGCGTCCAGGTAGATCACGAGCAGCGCGGGGGCGGCCAGCAGCTGGATCGCGACCGCGCGCCGGAGGTGGCCGCGGGCGAGCAGGAACGGCAGCCCCCACACGAGGTACTGGAGGAAGAAGTTGAGCCCGAGCAGCCAGACGGCGAGCCAGAGCAGGATCGCCGCGTCGACCGGGTGGGGGCGGAGGCGGGCCACGGCGGCGGCGGTCGCGGCGAGGGCGACCGCGACGATCGCGCCGCCGGCGTCGAGCAGCGCGCGGGTGGCCGCGTTCGGGTCGTAGTCGTGGCCGGCGAGCCAGTAGAGCGGCAGGTCGGGCTGGACGACCAGGCTCAGCCCGCCGAGGCCGGGGAAGCCGCGGTAGCGGAAGTGGTCGAGGACGTCGCCCGCCCCGCCGGCCAGGAACGGCGCGAGCGCGGCGAGCGGGACGGCCAGCGCCGCGGCTGCCAGCCCGGTCGCCTCCCGCCGCGAGCGCGCCGACGGCGCGAGCGCGACCAGCATCAGGAGCGGCACGGTCTTGACCGCGCCGCCGGCGCCGATCAGGAGCCCCGCCGCGAGGGCGCGTCGCGGCCCGCCCCGCTCCCAGACCGCGAACGCCGCGAGCGCCGGCAGGATCGCGACCGAGTCGATCTGGCCCTGGTAGGCGGCAACGCCGACGAAGACCGGGCCGAGGGCGACGGCGCCCGCCGCGGCGAGGCGGGCCCGCTCGCTCGCCCCGCGGCGCCCGAGCAGGTGCTGGACGATCACCGCGAGCCCCGCGTCGGCGAGGCTCGGCACGACGCGGACCAGGTGGAGGAAGTCGATCGTCGTGGCCGAGGCGAGCGCGTCGAGGCCCGCGACGACCGGGAGGTAGCCGGGCGGGTACGGCCAGCGCGTGCCCTCGACGTTCGAGTAGAGGTCGAGCGGAGCGCGGTCGAGGGCGTCCCGGACGATCGCGAACGACTCGAGGTCGATGAACGACGTGTCGGTCGCGAAGGCGATCGCCAGCCGGACCAGCGTCCCCGCCCCGACGATCGCCCAGAGCAGCCGGCGGCCGCGTAGGCTCAGGGCCGTGCCGGGAGCGCCGTCAGCCGAGCGGGGGGAGCCGGTGGCGGCCGGCGCCTCGCCGCGCGGGTCCGCGCCGCTCACAGCGGCGGCGGGAGCCGCGCCGGCAGCCGCGGGTCGAGCCGGCGGGCGCGCGCCCAGCGGCGCCTCGCCTCGTCCGGCCGGCCGAGCGCCAGCGCGACGCGCGTCGAGACCACCCACACCTGGGCGCTCTCGGGCTCGAGGTCGGCCGCCTCGCGCAGCCGCTCCTCGGCGCGCCCCGGGCGCCCCGAGCGCAGGTACAGCCCGGCCTCGGCCAGCTCGCGCCCGGCCCCCGGGTTCAGCGCGCGGGAGCTCTCGAACAGGTCGATCGCCTCGCCGGGCGGCCGCCCGTCGGCGATCGCGTCGAACGCCCGCTCGACGCGCCGCTCGCTGCGGAACGTGACGATCCCGGCCACGACGCCCACCACGGACAGCGCGGCGGCTCCTGCGCGGACGAGGGAGCGGGTCGGCACCTGGGCATTATGGATCGCAGCGGCGGCGCTGCTGGCGAGCCCGGCCGCGCTGGCGTTCGACAGCGGCGGCTCCGGCGTCGCGGCGCAGGCGGTGGCGGCGACCTGCGCCTTCGCGCTCCTCGCCGCGGTCGCGGTGCTGGCGCCGTGGCCGCTCGTCGAGCGGTCGTGGCCGCTCGCCGCGCTCGCCGCGCTGGTCGCCCTGGCCGCGTGGACCGGCGCCTCGGCGTCGTGGAGCAGCGCGCTCGGCGACGCGGTGAACGACGCCGACCGGCTGGTCCTGTACGCGGCGGCGTTCGCGATCGGCGTCGCCGTCATGCGGGACCGGCGCGTCCGGGGCCTCGCGCCCGACGCGCTGCTCCTGGGCGTGCTCGTCGTCGCCGTCTACGCGCTGGCCGGCCGGCTCGCGCCGGACGTGGTCGAGACCACGCTCAGCAGCTTCGCCGGCGACCGGCTGTCGGAGCCGCTCCGGTACTGGAACGCGCTCGGCCTCGTGACCGGGACCGGCGTCGTGCTCGCGGTCGCCGTGGCCGGGAACGAGGCGCGCCCGGCGGCGTACCGCGCGCTGGCGTGCGCGGCCGCCGTCCCGTGCGGGCTCGCCTGCGCGCTGACGTTCTCGCGCGGGGCGTGGGTGGCCGCGCTCGCGGGGCTCGCCGTCTGCCTGCTCGCCCGGCCGCGGCGGTCGGCCGCGCTCGCGGCGGCGCTGGCCGGGGCCGGCCTCGCCGTGACCGGCGTCGCGCTCGCCCTGTCGCCGGCGGTGCTGCACCTCGACCGCGGCGAGGCGTCGCAGGCCTCCCAGGGCCACGTGCTGGCGACGGTGGTCGTCGTCGCGGCGGTCGCCGCGGCGGTGGCGTTCGCGCGGCTGGCCGGCGTCGACCGGCTCCGCGGCGCGGTGGGGCTGCCGCGCGCGTTCCGCGCGGTCGCGCTCGCGGCGATCGTGCCGGTCGCCCTCGGGCTGGCCGCGGCCGTCGCGCTGCGGGCCGAGCGGACCGAGGCGATCTCCAAGTCGGCGAGCCGCGTCACGACGCTCAAGACCTACCGCGGCGACTACTGGGAGGCCGCGCTCGACGCGTTCGCGGACCATCCGGTGGCGGGCGCGGGGACGGCGAGCTTCCGGGTCGAGTGGCGGAGGCGGCGCACCAGCTCGCAGTTCGCGCTCGACGCCCACTCGCTGTACGTCGAGACGCTCGCCGAGCTGGGGCTGGTGGGCCTCCTGCTGCTCGCCGCGTTCGGCGGCTCGGTGGTCGGCGGGCTGCGGCGGCGGTTCCGGGAGGCGCCCGACGACGCGCTGCTCGCCGCGGCCGCGGGCGCGCTGGCGGCGTACGCGGTGCACGCCGGCGTGGACTGGGACTGGGAGCTGCCGGCCGCGACGCTTCCCGCGCTGCTCCTGGCCGCGGCGGCGATCCAGCGGCCCGATCCGGCCCCGCCCGCCCGCGCGGAGCCGGCCGCGCCGGGCGAGTCCCCGACCTCGCGGCCGCGCCCGGCTTCGCCCTCGCGGCCCGCCCGCTGATGCGCGTCCTGTGCGTCGGCAGCCTCTTCCCGCCGCACCACTTCGGCGGCTACGAGCTGATCTGGCTCGCCACCGTCCGGCGGCTCGCCGCCGCGGGCCACGAGGTGCTGGTCCTGGCGAGCGACCTCGAGCGCCCCGGACCCGATCCCGACCCGCGGCTCGACGCCGGCGTCGAGGTCCGGCGCGAGCTTCGCTGGTACTGGCGCGAGCACGGGTTCCCCCGTCCGTCGGCCCGGGAGCGGCTCGCGATCGAGCGGCACAACGCCGCCGTGCTGCGCCGGGCCCTCGCCGACCACCGCCCGGACGCGGTGAGCTGGTGGGCGATGGGCGGCATGTCGCTGTCGCTCATCGAGCGGGTCCGCGCCGCGGGGGTCCCGTCGGTCGCCGCCGTCTGCGACGACTGGTTCGCCTACGGCCGCGAGGTCGACGCCTGGTCGCGGGCGCTCGCCCGCCGCCGGCTCCTGGGCGCGGCCGTCGCCGCCGCCACGGGCGTGCCCGCGCGGGTCGACCTCGGCGGGGCGATCGACGTGTGGGTCTTCCTCGGCCGGGACCTCTCGACCAGGGCCGCCGACGCGGGTGTCGTCGACTCGCGCGAGGCCGTCGTCGCCCGCGCGGGGCCCGACCTCGACCTGTTCCGGCCCGCGCCGCCGCGGGAGCGCTGGAGCTGGCGCCTCCTGAACGTCGGCCGCGTCGACGAGCGCAAGGGGATCGACCTGGCGGTCGAGGCGCTGGCGGAGCTGCCCCCCGAGGCGACGCTCACGGCGATCGGGGCGGGCGACGACGAGCACCGCGCCCGGCTGCTCGACCTCGCGCGCGCGTCGGGGGTCGCCGACCGGGTCGACCTGCGCGAGAGCGGCCGCACGGAGATCCCGGCCGCGATGGCCGCCTCCGACGCCGTCCTGTTCCCCGTCCGCTGGCGCGAGCCGTGGGGGCTCGTGCCGCTCGAGGCGATGGCGGTCGGCCGGCCGGTGGTGGCGACCGGCCGCGGCGGCTCGGGCGAGTACCTGCGCGACGGCGAGAACTCCCTGCTGTTCGACCCGGACGCCGGCGCGGCGCCGCTCGCGGCCGCGGTGCGGCGGCTGGCGGGCGACGCGGCCCTGCGCGAGCGGCTCGTGGCCCGCGGGCGCGCGACGGTCGAGGAGATCGGCGAGGGCGAGTACGAGGCGGCGGTGGTCGAGGCGCTCGAGCGGGTCGCCCTCCGCGCGCGCGAATAGGCTGGCGGCGTGCTCGGCCGCAGCCGCGAGCGCATCCTCGCGCGACTCTCGGACGACGACCTCGTGCTCGACGTGGGCGGCGGCGCGCGGCCGTTCGAGCGCGCCGACTGGGTGCTCGACCTCGTGGCCTACGACGATCGCGCCCCGGCGGCGAACGCGCCGGCCGAGCGCTTCACACGGGCCACGTGGGTAAGCCGCGACGCATGCGACCGCGAGCCGTGGCCGTTCGAGGACGGCCGCTTCGACTTCGCGATCTGCTCGCACACGCTCGAGGACGTGCGCGACCCGGTGTGGGTGTGCTCCGAGCTCTGCCGCGTTGCGCGGGCGGGCTACGTGGAGGTGCCGTCCCGGCTCGAGGAGCAGAGCTGGGGCGTGGTCGGCCCGTGGGTCGGCTGGAGCCACCACCGCTGGCTCGCCGACGTGTCGCCCGGGCGGATCGAGTTCGTGCACAAGCCGCACGCCCTCCACGGCCGCGAGAGCGACCACTTCCCGCCGGGCTTCCACGACCGGCTCTCGGACGAGGACCGCGTCGAGGAGCTCTGGTGGGAGGGGTCGTTCGAGTACGGCGAGCGGATCTTCCTCGAGGCCGGCGGGCTCGACGCGCACCTGCGCGCCCCGGTCGAGCGCCGCGGCGGGCCCTCGCGCGGCTGGGAGCTGCGGCGGCGGCTCGGCCGGCTGGTCAGCGGCGCTTGACGCAGGCGCCGGCCGAGTCCTTCGCGCAGGCCTCGTACCTCCGGGCGCTGTTGCGGTAGGCGCGGAGGGCGGGCCGCCGCTTGGTCCCGTCCGGGCCGTAGCTGATCAGGCCCGAGAAGTCGAAGATCGCGGCGCTCGGGTCGTACGAGGACGCCCACGTGTACCAGTAGGCGCTCTCGATCCCGAGCGAGCGGCGGTAGCGGGCGAGCTCGTCGAACCCGCGGGTGACCAGCCGGGCGAGCTTGTCGTCGGTCACCTGGAGGTGCTCGTTGCCGGGCGAGACGATCCGGCCGGCGGACGCCGAGGCGCCGAACTCGGTGACCCGGATCGGCAGGTCGCCGTCGCCGCGGTCGCGCATCACCCTGCGGCCGCGGCGGATGACCTCGATCAGGTTCTTCGGCACCTTCGTGTACGCGTTCAGGGCGACCGCGTCGAAGTTGCCCGCGATCCTCCCGGCGTCGTAGAGCTGGTCGAGCGTGTCCCACGAGACGTTCGTGAGCGCCGCGAGCACGACCTCCGCGCGCGGGTCGGCCTCGCGGAGCGCCGTGGCGGCCGCGTCGAGCAGCGCGCCGTAGCCCTCCATCCACCCCTCACGAGGCTTCCACTGGTACTCCATGTCGGGCTCGTTCCAGACCTGCCAGGCGCGGATCGGGCGCTTCCGCAGCGACGGGTTCTCGGCCCAGAACGTCCCGCGCGGGCCGTAGCGGGCGACGAGCTCCTTCAGGTAGGCGGCGTAGGCGGAGGTGCTCGACGGCGCAGACTCCTTCGCCTGGGGCAGCACGCGCGCCCACGTCGGCGCGTACAGGACGACCGGCAGCAGGTCGACGCCGTGGCTGGCGGCCTGGCGGACGATCGGGTCGGTCTCGTGGAAGCTCGTCGGGACGCCCGGCTCCTTCTGGGCCTCGCTCCAGTCGAAGACGACGCGCGCGGACTCGACGCCGGTGCGGGCCATCTCCGCCCACATGCGCGTCTGGACGTCCTGGGGCGCCCAGCTCACCTCGCGGTCGTAGTCGACGCCGTGGAAGCCGCGCGGGACGGTGCGCTTGGCGGCCGTCGCCGTCGCGGCCGGGAGGCAGGCGACGAGCGCTGCGATCAGGGTCGCCAGGGTCGCGACGCGGGGGTGCCCCATCCCGGCCATCGTAGGGGCGCGGGCGGCGCGCGGCGACGGTCGGGCCGGCCGTCGGCTCCTCGCCGTCCGGTCAACCGCCGGGGCCGGACCCGGTACAGCGTCAGGCGGTCGCTGCGCGCGAGCACCGGGAACCCCTCCTCGCGCGCCCAGCGGTCGTCGTCGGAGAGCTGGCCCGGCACCGGGCACTCGCGCGAGTAGCCCCCGCGGCCGACCAGCAGCAGGTCGATCCGCCGCCGGCGCACGTCGGCGGCCCAGCCGGCGCGGCTGCGGTGCTCGCGGAGCAGGTGGCGGACGGTCGGCCCGACGTAGTCGACCTCGTTGCCGACCCGCTCGCCAAAGGCCGGCCAGACCGGCGAGCGGCCGTTCACGCTCCACGACCCGGCGAGCCCGACCCGGTGCCCGCCGGGAGCGTTGCGGGCGATCCACGCGATCGCCGCGTCGCCGGACTCGTAGCGGCCTTCGTGGAACTCGCGCTGGCGGGCGTGGCCGGCAGCCGCGACGGCCGCCAGCAGCGCGGTCGCGGCGACGGCGCGCACGATTGCCCGGCGCGGCGCGCGGGCGGCGAGACGCTCGACCGTCCACGCCGCTCCCGCGAGCGCCGCCAGGGCCGCGAGCACGGCCGCGACCACGTGGAGCGGGACCTCGAAGGCGCGGTCGATCCCCTCGGCGACGGCGGCCGCCGCCGCCAGCTCGAGCGGGAGCCGCAGCGGGCCGGCGCGGCTCAGCGCCCAGGCCGCGAGCGGCGCCGCCACGAGCAGCGCCGGCATGAGGTAGCGGGCGTTCGCGCCGACGAGGATCGGGTCGCCCTCCGGGCCGAACGCGCTGTACGGGGTGAGCGCGTAGCCGGCGGCGAGCAGCCCGGTGGCCGCGAGGCCGGCGACGACCGCGCCGCGCCCGCCCCGGGCCGCGCCGCGCGGCGAGCGGGCTCCGCCGCGGACCGCCAGGGCCGCCGCGCCGACCAGGCCGAGCCCGATCGCGGCGCCGGGCAGGGCGTACGTCTCCCGGTAGGCCGGCAGGATGCGAGCGGACCAGACGCCGCCGTCGCCCAGGTAGTGGGCGATCGTCCAGCCGGAGCACTCGCGGATCACGTCGCGGGGGGCGTCGAAGATGGTCGCGCCGAGGGCGCCGACCTCGATCGGGAACACGGGGTTCCCCGACTCGACGAGGTTGCGGAGGAGCCAGAATCCGCCGGCCAGCGCCACGAGGCCGGCGAGCGCGGCGCCGTCGCGGAGGAGCGAGGCGCGGCCCCGGCCGCGCGCGCCGGCCCAGACCGCCGCGATCGCCGCCACCGCCCACACCGCGTACCACTTCGTCCCGAACGCGAGCCCCAGGGCGAGCCCGGCCAGCCACAGCTCCGACCGCGGGGCGCCGCGCTCGTGGCGGAGCAGGAAGAGGGCCCCGGCGCCGAGCGCCGCGAGCATGAGCGAGTCGGTCATCGCCTCGCCGTTGGCGGCCAGGCCGACGACCGGCAGGGCGGCGAACAGCGAGCCGCCGAGGATCGCCGCCGGCCGGGTGGCGCCGATCTCGACGGCGAGCGCGTAGACCGCCGCAGCCGCGAGCGCGACGAACACCGGGTTGACCGCGCCGGCTAGCCAGTCGCTTCGCCACGGCAGCACGACCGCCAGGAACGCGAGGTCGCCGTTCTGCGGGTAGTTGCCGTTGGTGAGGAGCGGGCTGAACTGGTCCACGCGCCAGACGGTCCCGGATCGGATCCACTCGCCGACGTTCGGCAGGTGGAAGGTGAGGGTGTCGATCCCCTCCGGCGGCAGGACGGTCCGGTTCCACGCGCTGGCGACGAGCCAGAGGGCGAGGGCGCCCGCCGCGCCCCCGGCCAGCAGCCACGAGAGGGGACCTTCGGAAACTGGCTCGGTCGCGTCCCTCGCCGCGCGGTCGCCCGGGGCCCGCGCCGGAACGGCTCCGCCATCGGCCGGCACGGCTCCGCCACCGGCTCCCCGACCGGAGCGCGAGGACCCCGGCCCGGCTTCGCGGCCGGTGACCGCGCTTAGCCGCGGCACCCGCGCCGCGGCCCCGAGCAGCGCCAGCGCCGCCGCCGCGGCGGTCCAGCGCGACAGCACCCCGAGCATCCCCGGCGCGAGGTGCGCCGCGAGTAGCGCCGCCGTCGCCAGCGTCGCCGCCGCGAGCACCCGCGGTACGCCGGTCAGGTGCGGCAGCCGCCGCCCCTGCACGAGCGTGCCCGCCGCCACCGCCGACCCCGCCGTGACGGCGACGAAGGCCAGCCCCGCGAGGTAGTCGCCTAGCGGCGAGGCCGCCTACCCGGTCGCGAGCGGCCGAAATCTCGACGAGTGCAGGATTAGGGAGTCCATGGACTCCCTAATCCTTCATCCGCGCCGTGCGAGCCCCTACCCACCCGCGACGGCCGGCAGGATCGTGACCTCGTCGCCGTCCTTGACCGTGGTGTCGAGGCCGTCGAGGAAGCGGATGTCCTCACCCGCCACGTAGACGTTCACGAACCGGCGCAGGTCGCCGTCCTCGGCGATCCGCTCGCGCAGCCCCTCGTAGCGCTCGTAGAGCCCGTCGAGGACCTCGCCGACCGTGGTGGCCTCGTCGACCGCGGCCTCGGAGTCGCCGCCCGTGACGCTGCGCAGCTGGGTCGGGATCTTCACGGTCACGCTCATAGCGCGCCCATCTTATGCAGCGGAGCTGACGGGCTGCGCGAACGCCTCGCCGAACGAGCCGGCCGTCGGCTCGATCTCGTTCACCTCGAACGTGCCGCGCACGGCGTCGAGCGTCTTCAGCCCCTCGCCGGTGATCACGAGGACGATCCGCTCGTCCGATCCGAGGTCGCCGCGGTCGGCGAGCTTGCGGAGGACGGCCGTCGTGACGCCGCCGGCGGTCTCGGTGAAGATGCCCGACGTCTCCGCGAGCAGCCGGATGCCCTCGCGGATCTCGTCGTCCGTCACCGAGTCCACCCGCCCGCCCGTCCGCCGGGCGAGGTCGAGCGCGTACGGCCCGTCCGCGGGGTCGCCGATCGCGAGCGACTTGGCGATCGTGGACGGGAACCGGACCGGCCGGACCACGTCGCGGTCGTTCGCGAACGCCTCCGCGACCGGCGAGCAGCCCTCCGCCTGGGCGCCGTTGAACGCGGGGAGCCGGCCGTCGAGGAGGCCAACCTCGGTCCACTCCTCCAGCCCGCGCGCGATCCGCGTGAACAGGGACCCGGAGGCGACCGGGACGACGATCCGGTCCGGCAGCTCGAACCCGAGCTGCTCGGCGATCTCGAACCCGAGCGTCTTGGAGCCCTCGGCGTAGTACGGGCGCACGTTGACGTTCACGAACGCCCAGTCGCGCTCGCCGGCCAGCTCGGTGCAGAGCCGGTTGACGTCGTCGTACGAGCCCCTGACGGCGACCAGGTTGGTGCCGTAGACGCCGGTGGCGAGGATCTTCTGCTCCTCGAGGTCGGCGGGCACGAACACGTACGACTCGAGGCCGGCCGCCGCGGCGTGGGCGGCGACGGCGTTCGCCAGGTTGCCGGTCGAGGCGCAGGCCACGACCCGGTAGCCGAGCTCGCGCGCCTTCGCGAGCGCGACCGTGACGACGCGGTCCTTGAACGAGTGCGTCGGGTTGGCGGCGTCGTTCTTGACCCAGACCTCGCGGACGCCGAGGTGCTCGGCGAGGCGGTCCGCCCTGACGAGCGGGGTCACGCCGGCCGCGAGCGCGGTCCTGGGCGGCCGCTCGAACGGCAGGAAGTCCGCGTAGCGCCAGATCGACGGCGGGCCGGCCTGGATCCGGCGCTTGGCCTCGCCGGCGTCGAGCCTCGAGTGGTCGTAGGCGACCTCCAGCGGCCCGAAGCAGCGGTCGCACACGAACAGGGCCTCGAGCGGGTATCGCTCGCCACACTCCTTGCACTTGAGAGCCTCTACGGGCATGTAGCCTCCTCGCTTCCCGTGGTCTCCGCCGTTGCTCTGTGACGGAGCTGGAAAGCGCTCTGCCACATCTCCCAGGCCGTTTGCCTTGGCGGCCTGATGGAATTGGCACCTGTATCCGCGTAAGCGGATGGTTGCCGGGGCTTCGCAGGGCCATGTCCCTCCACCCCTCTAGATGCGAACGGCTATGTCGAGCGACAGGATACAGGCTGTACGGACGGAGGCAAGCTCCGTCCGGGTGAGCGTGGTGGTGCCGGCCTGGAACGCCGCGGCGACGCTCGGCCGGACGCTCTCCGCGCTCGCCGCCCAGCGGCTCGACGAGCCGTACGAGGTCGTGGTGGTGGACAACGGGTCGGACGACGGGACGGCCGGCGTGCTGGCCGCCGCCGCCGGCCCGGTGCGGGTCGTGACGCGGGAGCGGCACGGGCTGGCCGGGGAGGCGCGGAACGACGGCGTGGCGGCCGCCTCGGGGTCGGTCCTGGCGTTCACGGACGCCGACTGCATGCCGGAGCCGGGCTGGCTGGCGGCGGGACTGCGCGAGCTGGACGGGGGCCTCGACCTCGTCCAGGGCGCGGTCCGGCCCGACCCGGCGGTCCCGATGGGGGCGTTCGACCGCTCGCTGTGGGTCTCGCGGGACGACGGCCTCTACCAGACGGCCAACCTGTTCGTGCGGCGGGAGGCGTTCGAGGCCGTGGGCGGGTTCGTTGACCTGCACGGCGACGCGCTCGACCGGGCGTTCGGCGAGGACGTGTGGCTCGGGTGGCGGATCAGGCGGAAGGGGGCGCGGACGGCGTTCTCCCCCGACGCCGTCGTGAGCCACGCGGTGCTCCCGCGGGGGCCGCGCGGGTACGTCGCCGAGCGCCGCCGCCTGGCCGGCTTCCCGTGGCTCGTCCTGCGCGTGCCGGAGCTGCGCGACGAGCTGCTGCTGGGCCGCGTCTTCCTGAGCGGGCGGACGGCGGCGTTCGACGCGGCGCTCGCCTCGGTCGCGCTGGCGGCGGCGGCCCGCTCGCGCCGCCCGCTCGCGCTGGCCCTCCCCTACGCGGCGGCGATCCTGCGCCGGGCGCTCCAGAGCGGCGCCCGCGCTCCGGTGGTGGCGCCGGTGGAGGTGGCCGCCGACGCGGTCGGACTGGCCGCCCTCGTTCGCGGCGGCCTCCGCCACCGGGAGCTCGTGCTGTAGACATCGCGGCGAGCGATGAGTCTCGCGGGCCGCCGCGGTCGTAGCCGGTGCAAGCCCGCGAACAGGAGGATCGGAATGGCCGAGACCGAGACAGGCACGCGCATCACGCAGGTCGGGACCGTGATGGTCCCGGTCAGCGACCAGGACCGGGCGATCGAGTTCTTCGTCGAGAAGCTCGGGTTCGAGAAGCGGACCGACACCCCCTACGGGGACGGCGACCGCTGGGTCGAGGTCGCGCCGCCCGGCGCGGCGACGACGATCGCGCTCGTCCCCCCGCGCGAGGGCGAGAGCGTCGGGATCCAGAGTCGGACGGGGTTCACGAGCGACGACGTCGACGCCGACCACGCCGACCTGCGGGCCCGCGGCGTCGACGTCGACGAGGCGGTCATGCGCATGGGCGACCCCGTGCCGCCGATGTTCTTCTTCCGCGACCCCGACGGCAACAACTATCTGATCGTCCAGCGCGACTGACCGCGGCGGCGGCGCCCGCCCAGCCGGGCGGGCGCCCTCGCCCGAGGAGGCCCATGGCGAACCACCCGGTCGCGCGGATGGAGGCGGAGCGGCTTGACTGACGAGCCGGTCGGGAGCGGCGCCGCGAGCGAGGCCGAGGAGGCGCGGCGTGTCATCGACGCGCGGCTGAGCGCGCTCGAGGCCATGTCGTGGGAGGAGCTCGACCTGCTCGGCAGCCGGGTCGACCGCGTGGTGACGCCCTCCGGTCGGCGGTTCGAGGTGGAGACGGTCGCGTCGTGGGACGGGCCCGACTGGGAGGCCGGCATCGAGCTCGGGGTCCGGGTTCGCCTCGACGACGAGCCCGAGGACGGCGAGCCCTGCGGGGTGGACTGGGACTCGTGGCCCTACAGCGGATGGTCGCGGCGCGGCGGCCCGGACGACCCGGTGCCGGATCCGCCCGGCGGCTGGCGGGCGCCTTCGCGACTGGCCTGGCCGGCGACCGCGGTGCTGCTCGTCGCCCTGATCCTCGGGATCGGGACGCTCGGGTACTTCGTCGCCGGAGCGGGGGGCGGCGCCGGCCTCGCGGTCGGGCTCGCGCTCACGGTCTCGTCGATCGTCCTGCTGCGCCGGATCGACACCCGCCGCCGGCCCGTGCGGCGTTCGCAGCTCCGCTGAGCCGCGCCAGGGCCAGGCCCGCCAGGACTACCAGGGCCAGGTCCGCCGGGTGGCGGAAGCGGGTGTAGCCGTATGCCGTGACGCTCACGATCGTCACGAGCGCCACCGGCGTCAGCAGCACCCAGAGCGGGCCGCCTCGGCGGCGGAGCGCGATCGCGCCGGCGACCGCCAGCGGGAGCAGCAGGAAATAGACCGCCGCCCCGAGGCGCTCCATCGTCGGGTCGCGGCCCTCGGCGAGGTCGACCTGGCGGTCCGGCTGCCACAGGTCCCAGGTCCGGAGGAGGCGGACCGGGATCACGACCGTCACCAGGCGGCCGGCGTGGTCGCCGGCGTGGTCGAGGCCCTCGTCGCGCCAGGTCGCGGACTGCCTCGCCTCGTTCGGGTCCCGCAGCGGCGAGCGGCAGTCGACCCGCCAGAACCCGAGGTCGCGGCCGTGGTAGGCGCGGTCGCAGTTGGCGCCGGTGAGGACGGTGCCGTCGTTGGTCGACGTCAGGACCGGGCGGTCGAAGGTCGTCCAGTTGCGGACGAGCCACGGGGCGAGCACGAGGACGGTCGCCGCGACGGCGGCGACCGCGAGCGCGAGGCCGCGGCGGCGGGCGGGCGCCGAGGCCGCGGCCCCGCCCGCGAGGCCGCGGCGGCCGGGCGGCCGCGCCGCCGCCCAGGCCGCTGGCAGCGCGAGCAGCGGCACGAGCAGCAGCCCCTCGCCGCGGGTCAGCGCCGCCAGGCCGACCGCCGCCCCGAGCCACGCCGCGCGGGCGGGCGCCGGGCGCTCGAGGAGCCGCAGCGCCGCCAGCAGCCCCAGCGCCACCCACAGGCCGAACAGCGTCTCGCTCATCAGCGACCCGTCGGCCGCGATCAGCAGCGGGTGCGCCGCGGCGATCGCCGCCACCGCGAGGCCCGCCCGCTCGCCGCCCACGCGGCGTCCGATCAGGGCGAGCACCGCCACGACGGCCACCCCGACCGGCACCCCCACGAGCCGGTGCGCCAGCAGGCCGTTGCCGCCCAGCTTCGACCCGCCGGCCAGCAGCAGCGGCCACAGCGGCGGGTGCTCGGCGGTCGGCGCCGTCCGGCCGAGCTGCTCGAGGCGGAACGGCGAGACGAAGCCGTGCCCGTCCGCGATCAGGTTGGCGAGCTGGTGGTAGAAGACGAAGTCGCCGGCCGGGCCGGGGCTGAGCTCGTTCCCGGCCACCGCGATCGTGTAGAGCAGTCGCACGGCGAGCGCCCCGGCGAGGATCGCGGCAAGCGCGCGGAGGAACGCGGGCGAGGGCCGGCCCGGCCCCGTCACGACGGCGTCCGCAGCTCGTAGACCCGCGCGCAGCCGAACCGCCGCACGCGCTCGACCAGCGGCCCGAGCGCGGGGCGCAGGTCCCGCCGCACCTCGCAGTCCTGGAGCAGGAAGGCGGCGCGCGTGGACCGCACCAGCGCGCGGACCCGCGCCGGCGCGAGCCGCGCCCCGAAGAGGGCCTCGGTCTCCGCCACCCGGCGCTCGAAGTCGGGGGTCCAGGACTGGTGCCCCACGTACGTCCGGCGCCCGGTGAACCCCGGCACCGCCGCCCCGAGGTACACGCGCGAGAGGACCGGTCCGCCGCGCGGCGAGCGGTCGAGGTAAGCGAGGGCGTCGGCCTCGCCGTCGCGCAGGTAGTGCGGCGCCCCGCCGCCGTCGATCCCCTCGCGGAGCTCGTCGACCGCGTGGGCGAGACCGGGAACGGTGAGCGCCAGCACCGCGGCCGCGGCGAGCCCCGTCCACGCTCGGCCGCGCAGGCCGGCGCGGAGCCGCTCGGCCGAGCGGACCGCCAGCACGGCCAGCGGGATCGTCATCCCCGACAGGACGTTGAAGAAGAACGACCGGTCGAGCAGCGCGTAGACGACCAGCGTCGCCACCGGCCAGGCGAGCAGCATGCGCTCGCCCGCCGAACGCGGCGCGCCTCGCCAGGCACCCGCCGCGGCGAGCAGCACGAGCGGCGCCAGCGCGAGCGCGAGCCAGCCCCAGTAGTGCGGGACCCCGAGCTCCTCGCGCCCGGCCCGCCAGGCGGTGTCGGTCCGGGAGAGGACGGCGAAGTAGGCGAGCGGCGCGGCCGTGGCGAGGACCGGGACGGCGAGCGCGAGCCGGCGGCGCCCCCAATGCTCGCCGCCGGCGCCGGCCGGCCGCCGCACGAGGTCGAGCAGGGCGACCGCTCCCACGACCGCCAGCAGCACGAGCCCCTGCCACGGGTGCACCCACGACACGGCGAGCCCCGCCGCCGCGGCGCCGGCCGCGTAGAGGCGCGCGGGGCGGGCGGCGGGCTCCACCAGCCGCTCCGCGCACAGCAGGAACACCGGCATCAGGCCGACCGCGATCGCCGTCTGCACGTAGCCCCACAGGTACGTCGCGGGCGAGAGCTCGTAGCCGAGCAGGTCGCCGATCGACTTGCCGGTGTCGGACCCGACGCCGGTCCACGCCATCAGCGGCGCCGACGGCGGGAAGAAGAACAGCGCGAGCGCGAGCGCCGCGACGCGCGCGCCGCGCCCGTCCACGAACCGCCGCACGTAGGCCGCGCAGCCGGCGAGCAGGACCGCCACGCAGATCGGCTTCCACAGGAGGAACGCGAGCTGCACGCTCGCCCCGGCCCGCCACGCGAGCCCCGACAGGAGCCACATCGGCTGGAGGTAGACGGCGTCGTCGTGGGCGAGGTCGAAGCGGTTCGCGACCAGGCCGTGCTCCCCCGCGTCGCGGATCCACGCCATGTACTGGAGGTGGTCGAGCGCCCCGATCCCGTCGACGCCGCTGAGCGAGCCGCCGTTCGCGGCCAGGTGGACGAGCCCCGCCGCGAGCGGGACGAGCGACCACGCCGCGAGCACGCCGAGCAGGGCGCCCTCGCCGAGGCCGAGCCGCCTCACGACGCGGGCCCCAGCTCGTACACCGTCGCGCAGCCGAACCGCCGCACGCGCACGACGAGCGACCCGAGCACCGGCCGCAGGTCGCGCCGGCGGTCGCAGTCGGACACCGCGAGCCGCGCCCGCGAGCGGCGCACGAGCGCCCTCGCATCGGCCGGGGACAGCCGCCCGTCGAACAGCGGCTCGACCTCCCCGTAGCGGCGGTCGAACGACGGCGTCCAGGACGGGTGCCCCACGTAAACCGCCCGGCCGGCGTGCCCGGGCACCGCCTCGGCGAGCCGGAACCGCGCGAGCACCGGCGCCTCGCCCCCCGGGGCCGAGTCGAGGTGCTCGAGCGCGCGGGCCTCGCCCTCGCGCAGGTAGTAGGCTGCGTTGTCGCTCCGCTGCGCGTCGCGCAGCTTGCGCGCCTCGTAGACCATCCCCGGCAGCACCAGCAGCGCGGCCGCCCCGGCCGCGAGCGCGGGCCGGCCGAGCCGCCGCGGCAGCCGCACCCGCACGGCCAGGACGGCCAGCGGCAGCGTCGCGCCGGCCACGGCGTGGAAGAAGAACGAGCGGTCGAGGAGCAGGTATACGGCGACCGTCGCGACCGGCCACGCGACCAGCACCCGCTCCTGGAGGTCCAGGGGCGGGCCCCCGCGCCGCTGCCAGAGCGCCGCCGCCGCGGGCACCGCGAGCGGCGCGAGCGCCAGCAGCAGCCAGCCGAGGTGGTGCGGCGCGTCCACCGCCTCGCGGCCGACGCGCCACGCGGTGTCGGTCCGCGCGAGCGCCCAGTAGTAGACGAGCGGCGCCGCCGCGGCCGCCGCCGGCGCGGCGAGCCGCCGGTACGCGCGCGCCCCCCGCCCCCACGCCGCCACCGCGGCCGTCACCGCCAGCAGCACGAGCCCCTGCCACGGATGGAGCCACGAGACCAGCAGGCCGGCCCCGCCCGCGGCGAGCGCGGGCCTCCCCCACCCGCCGCGGTCGCCCGCCGCGACCACGCGCTCGGCCGCCAGCACGTACACCGGCATCAGCCCGAGCGCGAGCGAGGTGTGGAAGTACCCCCACGTGGACATCGCCGGGGACAGCTCGAACGTGAACTGGTCGCTCGCCCGCCGGCCGAGCTCGGACCCGGCGTCGAGCCACTCCGTCAACGGGCCCGGCGGCGCGAAGTAGAGGAGCGCGAGCGCGAGGGCCGCGAGCCGGAGCGCCGGGGACCCGCCGGACACGGTCCGCCGCACGTACGCCAGGTACCCCCCGAACAGCACCCCGACCGCGACCGGCTTCCACGCGAGGAACGCCGCCTGCACGGGCAGGCCCAGCCGCCAGAGCGCCCCCGACACCACCCACATCGGCTGGAGGAACACGGCCGGCTCGTCGGCCACGTCGAAGCGGTTCTCGACCAGCGCGTGCTCGCCGGCCGCGCGGATCCACGCGAGGTACTGGTAGTGGTCCGGCACCCCAACCCCGTCCCCGCCGCCGAGCACGCCGCCGAACCGCCACACGTGCACGAGGCCGGAGACGAGCGGCACGAGCGACCACGCCGCCAGTGCGGCGAGCACCGCGAGCTCGCCGCGCTCGAGCCGCGCTCTGCCCGAGGGTTCCACCTGCCGTCGTAGAATCAAGGGCGATGACCGTACTGACCGACGACCCCCTCAGTCCGGGCCATGCCGAACCTCCCCAAGCCGAGGCTGAGGAGCAGGTCGCGCGCGCGGGTCGACGGCCACGCGCCCGCGCAGCAGCCGCCTGAGCCGCGGGTCGAGGTCGTCGAGCACGGCGGCCTGCGCTGGATCAACATCGAGCGCCCCGGCCCGACCGACCGCGCGTGGCTCGAGGAGCACTTCGAGTTCCACCCGCTCGACTACGAGGACATCGCCTCGCGGAACCAGCGGCCGAAGCTCGACGAGTACCCCGACTACCTCTTCATCGTCCTGCACTTCCCGGTGTTCGACAAGTCGGTCGGGCGGCTCAACGCGGGCGAGCTCGACATCTTCGTCGGGCCGGACTTCCTGATCACGCTGCCGAACACCCCGCTCCACCCCGTGGAGTACCTGTTCGAGCGCTGCCGCGCCTCCGAGGAGACGCGCGAGCAGCTGTTCTCGAAGGGCTCGGGGTACCTGCTCTACAAGATCGTCGACGACTCGTTCGACTACTGCTTCCCGATGCTCCGCAAGATGGGGAACAAGCTCGACATGATCGAGGAGGAGATCTTCGAGGGGCGCTCCGAGGAGATCGTTCGCGACATCTCCAACGTCAAGCAGGAGATCATCAACTTCCGCAAGATCGTCCGCCCGCAGCGCCCGGTCCTGCGCGACCTCGAGAAGACCAAGCAGCGCTTCCTCGCCGAGGACTTCGAGATCTACTTCGACGACGTCGTCGACGCGTCCGAGCGGATCTGGGACATGCTCGAGAACTACAAGGAGATCGTGGAGGCGCTCGAGGACACGAATGAGTCGGTGATCTCGCACCGGGTCAACGACATCCTCCGGGTGCTCACGGCGTTCAGCGTGATCGTCCTGCCGCTGACCCTGCTGGCGAGCCTGTGGGGGATGAACGTCGGCGTGCCCGGCGAGGGCGACATCGCGGCGTTCTGGATCGTCGTCGGCGCGATGGTCGGGCTGCTCGTCGGCATGCTCGGCTACTTCAGGCACCGCGGCTGGCTCTGACCGGGTGAACGAGGCGGCGCAGCGCCCGCCGGGCGGGCAGACGGTGCTGGGCATCCCGGTCGAGCTCGTGAAGGCGGCGGGCGCCGGCCTCGGGCTGCTCGGGTTCGTCGTGCTCGTCGGCGGCGGGATCACCTGGGCGCGGTTCGACGCGGTCGGCCTGCCCGCCGACCAGGCGGTCTACGCGATCCCGAAGTTCGAGCTCGTGACCATCGGAGCCGTGGCGCTCGCGGGCTTCACCGTGCTCGCGCTGATCGTCAGCGCGCTGCTCTACCTGATCGACAGCCGCGACAGCGGGCACGCGCGCGTGCGGGCCGCGCTGGTCGCGATCGCGGGCATCGAGGTCCTGGCGGTCTGGCTGCTCGACGCGCGCGGGTCGAACCTAGTCGCCGCGGCGGTGGCGGCGGTCGCGCTGGGCAGCCTCAGCGCGCTGGCGGTGGAGGCGTCCGACGGGAGCTTCCTCGCGATCGGGCTCCCGACCCTCGCCGCGATCGCGCTCTTCTGCTGCGTCGGCGCGTTCCTGGTCAACCGCGAGGACCCGCAGGTCCAGCCGGTCGCGGTCCTGCTGAAGAGTGGCCGGACCGTCGAGGGCATATACGTCGCCCGCAACGACGACCGGATCCTGCTCGGGCGGATCGCGTTCGAGTGCGACGAGCGGAAGGGCGACCCCCAGCACCCGTGCCGGAGGGACGAGAAGACGCACATCGTCCACAGCGAGGGGCGGATGGTCGAGATCCCGCGCGACCAGGTGTCGAACTTCGCGGTCGGACCGCACCAGTCGATCGCCGACGCGCTGCCGCGGCTGATTCCGCTGGGCGTGGAGCTGGAGCTCGACCTCGGGCGGCCGCGGCCGGCTCAGACCAGCTCGCCGTAGAGGCGCAGGTACTCCTCCGCCATCCGGTCGGTCGAGAAGTCCGCCGCGCGGGCGCGGCAGGCCGTGGGCGTGGCCGGGTCGGTCGCCAGCTCG
The DNA here is from genome assembly GCA_036389295.1 of Thermoleophilaceae bacterium. Classification (GTDB taxonomy): domain Bacteria; phylum Actinomycetota; class Thermoleophilia; order Solirubrobacterales; family Thermoleophilaceae; genus AC-37. Next base: position 33,139 of record DASVQB010000039.1, read on the forward strand.
AGCGCCTCCAGGAGCGCCGTCGCGACGGCCCGCGGGTCGTCGCCCTCGAACAGGCGGCCGACCGAGTCGCGGTCCACGACCTCCGGGATCGCGCCCCGGTCCGAGCCGACCACCGGCGTGCCGCACGCGAGCGCCTCGACCAGGACGAGCCCGAACGCCTCCCCCCACGAGGGCAGGGCGGAGACCCAGGCGCTGCGGTAGAGGTCCGCGAGCGCGGCGCGGTCGCCGCCCGGGTCGACCGGCTCGACGCCGTCGGCGGCCGCGAGACGCGGGTCGAGCGGGGCCTGGAGCAGGAGCCGCGCGCCCGGGCGCTCGCGGCGGACGACCGCGAACGCCTCGACCAGCAGCGGCACGCGCTTGGCCTCGACCGAGGCGTCGGCCATGCAGACGATCGTCGGCTGCTCGGCGCGGCGGCCGCCCGGCGCGAAGGCGTCGAGGTCGACGCCCGGGTGGATCACGCGCGCCTCGACGCCGAGCCAGCGGCGGAAGCCGTCCGCCGCGGTGCGGCTGATCGCGACCGTGGCGGCGGCCTCGCGCGCGGCGCGCCAGAGGATCTCCGGCCGGAGCCGGCGCTGGGCGATGCCGGTGCGCGTCGGCAGGCCGAGGAAGGTGAAGACCGACGGGCGGCCGGTGCGCCGCGACCAGCGGGCCGCCGCCAGGGCGTCCGGGCCGTGGACGGCGTGCGCGAGGTCGTCGTCGCCGCGGACGAGGCCCAGATAGCTGAACGGCACGTGTGTGAGGTGGTCCTCGAAGGCGCGCCGGCGGAGGCGGCCGTCGGGCGGGCGCCACGCGCGCTCGACCGGCAGGCCGTCCTCGACCGTGCTCGCCGGCCGGCCGGGGTGGCTCGTCAACAGGCGCGGCCGGTGGCCGCGGGCGATCAGCCCGTCCGCCAGCTCGCGCACGAGGCGCTCGCCGCCTCGCCGGACCTCGGGCCAGAAGGCGGGCGACAGGATCGCGACTCGCAGCGGCGTGCCGGCGCCGGTCACAGGAGCAGGTTCCGCGCGCGCACGCTGCCGCGGACGAGCGCGGCGACCTCGGCGACGTCCACCGCCGTCCGGCCGGGCAGCTCGGCGAGCGCGCGCACCCGACCGCGCGGCCCGGTTCCGTACTCCTGCGGCAGCGCGTGGATCAGGTACGGCAGAGCGAGCAGCGCCCAGCGCGCGCCGCGGCGGCGGGCCAGCGCGGCGCCCGCGGCCGCCGGGCCGATCCAGACGTGCGTCCGCTTCCAGAAGACCCACAGCGGCAGGTCGCGGCGGAGCTCGGGGTTGCGCTCGACCATCGCCGGCAGGTCCTCCCAGCGGCGGGTCCCGCGGAGCTGCTCCCGAAGCGTCTGCGGGACCACCGCGTGGTAGGTGAGCACCTCCGGCGCGGCCACGTACGGGGCGCCGGCGCGGCGCGCCTTCGCGGCCAGCTCGGTGTCCTCGCCCGAGTCGAGGTCGTCCGGGAAGCCGCCCACGCGGTCGAGCAGCTCGCGCGGGTAGGCGATGTTGCACGACTGGGCCCACGGCTCGGGCGGGCGCACCCGGCGCGTGTGGGCGTGGGGCGCCGCGCGCTCGAGGTGGACCTCGTCGGGGTCCGGCTCGGTGCGGCCCTGGACGACGGCGCCGGGGTGCCGCCGCGCGGCGGCGAGCGCGCGCTCGAGCCAGTACGAGGGCGGGCGGCAGTCGTCGTCGGTGAAGACCACCGTGGGCGCCCGGGTCGCGCGCCAGGCCGCGTTGCGCTTGGCGCCGGCCGTGCCCCAGTGGGGCGGGAACTCGATCGCGCTCAGGGTGCCGGCGTCCGCCAGCGGGTGCTCGGCAAGCAGCTCGGCGGTCTCCGGGCCGCGCGAGTCGTGGGCCACGACGACCTCGAACCGCTCCCGGTCCAGGGTCTGCTCCTCGAGCGCGTTCAGGAGCCACCGCAGCCGCAGCGGCCGGTCCCGGGTGGGGACGGCAACGGCGATCTCCGGGGCGCGCTCGTCGCTCATCGCGGCGCCATGATGGCGGAAGCCCGGGTTACCGTGTGGCCCGTGGAGCTGCTCGAGAGGGCCCGGGCGCGGGACTGGTACCACACGCTGGAGCTCGCGCCGGGCGAGGTGGTCGAGGGCTTCTTCGACCTCCGCCCCCACGTCGCGCGGTACGGGCTGCCCGAGCGGATGGACGGGATGCGGGCGCTCGACGTGGGGACGTGGGACGGGTTCTGGGCGTTCGAGATGGAGCGCCGCGGCGCCCGCGTGGTCGCCCTCGACCTCGACCGCGAGGAGGACCTCGACTGGCCGCCGCGCCTGCGCCCGGCGACGTTCTCGGACGAGCCGCGCGGAGCCGGGTTCGCGCTCGCGCGCGAGATCCTCGGGTCGTCGGTCGAGCGGGTCAGCTCGAGCGTGTACGACGCCTCGCCGTCCGAGCTCGGCGAGTTCGACCTCGTCCTGTGCGGCGCCGTGCTGATCCACCTCCGGGACCCGCTGCTCGCGCTGGAGCGGATCGCCGCGCTCTGCCGCGGCACGTTCGTCTCCGCCGAGCCGTACGACCGGCTCACCGGGCTGCTGCCGTTCGGGGTCGCCCGGTTCCGCGGCGGGCGCGACGCCGGCGTGGTGTTCTGGGAGCCGAGCCGGCGGACCTGGCGCCGGATGCTCCGGTACGCCGGCTTCGACCGCGTGGAGGAGCGGGCGCGGTTCACGGCGCGGGCCGCCGGCGGGCTGAGGGTGCCGCACGTGGTGCACCACGCGTCGCGCGCGGCGTGAGCGCCCCGCGCGCGACCGTCGTCGTCGCGACCCGCGACCGTGTGGGCCGGCTGCGGGCGCTGCTCGAGTCGCTGCGGGGGCAGACGGCCGGGGACTTCGAGGTGGTGGTCGTCGACGACGGCTCGGTCGGCGGCGGCGTGCGCGAGCTGCTGGGGCGCGAGCAGGGAGGGCTCGACGTGCGGGCCGTGCTCCGCCCCGGCGCCGGCGGGCCGTCGGCCGCGCGCAACGACGGCTGGCCGCTCGCCCGGGCTCCACTGGTGGCCTTCGTCGACGACGACTGCGTCGCCACCCCGGGCTGGCTCGCCGCCCTGCTCGCGGCCGCCGACTCGGAGCCGGGCGCGATCGTCCAGGGCCGCACGCTCCCCGACCCCCGCGAGGCCAGGCGGCTCGGCCCGTACTCGCGCTCGCTCTGGGTCGAGGCGCAGGGGCCGTACTACCAGGCCTGCAACATCCTCTACCCGCGCGAGCTGCTCGAGCGCCTCGGCGGATTCGACGCCGAGGCGTTCCCGCACGTCGGCGAGGACACCGACCTGGCGTGGCGCGCGATCGCCGCGGGCGCCCGGATCGCCTTCGCCCCCGACGCGCTGGTGCACCACGCCGTCGTGCGGCTCGGCCCGGCCGGCAAGCTCCGGCTCGCGACCCGCTGGACGCCCTCGATCCGCCTGTTCGCCCGCCACCGCGCCCTGCGCGCCGAGCACCTCACCTACGGGATCTTCTGGAAGGGGTCGCACTACCTGCTGGTCCGCGCGCTGCTCGGCCTCGCCCTGGCCCGCCGCGCCCGCCCGCTGGCCCTCTGGCTCGCGGCGCCGTACGTCCGCCACCTGCTGGAGCGGGGCCGGGTCGAGGGCGGCGGACCGCTTCACGCGCCCTACCACGCCGTGTACGACCTGGTCGAGCTGGCGGCGGTGCTCCGCGGCGCGATCCGCTACCGCACCCTGGTCGTCTAGTTGCCGGTCCGTCCGGCGGAATCGTGAGCATCGTGCGATGCTCGTCTCCATGCGCGGCGGTCGCTTCCTAAACTGGCGCGAGGATGGTCGCCGAGGAGAAGAGCCGGCGGATGCGCGAGGCGAGCGCCGAGGGTGAGCGTGCAGGAGCTTCGAAGCCCTCGCGGAGCTGAGCGCGAGGAGCAGGAGGGCGAGCCCCGCGGCGTCCTCCCGGCGCAGGGCCTGGAGGGGGCCATCGACAAGGGATGGATCTCGGCCGGCGACTACGCCATCCGGCCGGGCAGCATCCAGCCCGCGAGCCTCGACCTGCGCCTCGGCCGGCGCGCGTGGTCGCTGCGGTGCAGCTTCCTGCCCGACGTCAACTCGAGCGTCATGTCGAGGGTCCAGGACCTGGCGTTCGAGGAGATCCCCATCGGGGCGGGCACCACCCTCGAGCGCGACCGCGCCTACCTGATCCCGCTGGTCGAGGAGCTCCGGCTTCCCGACGAGGTTCGCGGAAAGGCCAACCCGAAGAGCTCGACCGGCCGCCTGGACGTCTTCACGCGGGTGATAACCGACGGGAACCACCGCTTCGACGAGATCCGCCCCGGCTACCGGGGCAAGCTGTTCCTGGAGGTCGTCCCCCGGTCGTTCGCGGTCAAGGTCGAGGAGCTCCTGAGCCTGAACCAGCTGCGCCTCGCCGTCGGCAACCCGCGCATGGGGGACGACGAGCTGCGCCAGGCTCACGAGGAGTTCCCGCTCCTCTACCTCGGCGAGCGCAGGATCCCCACCGAGGACCTCGCGATCTCCGACGGGCTCTTCCTGAGCGTCGACCTCAGCGGACCGCCCAGCCGGATCGTCGGCTACCGGGCGAAGAAGAACAGCCACCGGCTCGACCTCGCGAGGATCCGGGCCTACGACTGGCGCGACTACTGGGAGCCCGTCTACCCGGAGCGCGGGGGGCGCGTCGTGCTGGAGCCGGAGATCTTCTACCTGCTGCTCTCGTCGGAGCGCGTCTGCGTCCCTCCGGACTACGCGGCCGAGATGATGGCCTACGACCCCACGGCCGGGGAGCTGCGCACCCACTACGCCGGGTTCTTCGACCCCGGCTTCGGTTACGCCGAGACCGGCGGGCGGTTCGGCTCCCGGGCCGCCCTGGAGGTGCGCGCGCGCGACGTCGCGTTCATGGTCGAGCACGGCCAGCCCATATGCAAGCTCGCCTTCGAGCGAATGCTGGAGCCGCCCGACAAGCTCTACGGCGACGCCGCGGGCTCGAACTACCAGGGGCAGGAGACGATGCTCAGCAAGCACTTCGTCGAGCAGGCTCGGTCGACCGCGGGCGAGTCGGAGACCGCGGCCCAGCATCCGGCCGCCACCCCCCTGTTCGACTAGCTTCGACCGGTCGTCATCCGTCGACCCTCGCCGGAGCGGCGGTCGACGGGCGGTCGGCCGCCGCCGTGCCGGTGACCGCGGGCAGGCCGGCGCGGGCGGCGAGTGCGCGGGCGAGCGCGAGCGAGCGGGGGTCACCGGCCGCGCGGAGCTCGCGGACGCCGGCGCGGCGCAGCCGGAGCGCGGGGGCGGCCGTGTGCCACGGGCTCTCGCCCGTCGGCGCGGCGGATGCTCGCCCCGCCGCCGGGCGGCGGGCGGCCGCGAGCGCGCGCGAGGTCCGGAGCGGGTGCCGGGCGGCCAGCCGGGCGACGGCCAGCGCGCGGCGGGCGTGCCCGTCGTCCTCGGCGTAGCGGGCGCGGAGCCCGTGCGCCGCGGCGCGGTCGGGACGCTCCGGCCGGCGGGCGGCCTCGACCACGGCGATGCCCGGCTCCGCCGCCAGCGCGCGGGCGGCCTCCGCCGCCGCCGTCGTCGGGAACTCGCCGGCCACGAGGGCGCGGGCGGCCCCGAGGGGGCGCGGCGGCGCGGCCGGCCGGGCCGCCGGCGCGTCGTTGCTCATCAGCCAGCCGGCTCCCTCCGCCAGCGCCACCAGGCCGTCCAGCGCCTTGAACGCGGCCCGCTCGCGGCTGCCGGTCGCGAGCCAGGCCGCCGTGCCCGCCGCGCTGCGGGCGAGCCGGCGCGCCACGCGCGGCCGCGGGGACGAGCCGGGAGCGCGGCGGTCCATCCACGCGATCGCGGCCGAGTAGCGGGCCATCTGGCGGAGCAGCGGCGCGACCCGCTCGCGGTGGCGGTGCTCGGCGGCCGCCGGCTCGCGGTAGGCCAGCGTCCAGCCGGCGTCCTGGAGCCGCCAGCAGAGGTCCTGGTCGCCGCCCGACCGCAGGCCCTCGAGGAACCCGCCGACCTCGTCCAACACCGCCCGCCGCACCAGGAGGTTGGCCGTGATGCCGTACGGCCGGTGGACGTCGCGCATGTGCGCCGCCTGGCTGAGGTGGCGCCGGGACGCGGCGTAGCGGGCGACGAGCGCGGACCGCCCCGGGTCCGCGACGATCCCTCCGGCCACCGCGCCGCAGCGGTCCTCGATCGGCTCGCGGAACAGGTCGTCGAGGAGCCCCGGCAGCGGTCGGCAGTCGGCGTCGAGGAAGAGGATCCAGTCGCGGGAGGTGGCGTCGGCGCCGACGTTGCGCGCGTGGTAGGACGAGCGCTCGGCGGTGGCGGCCACGACGCGCGCGTACTCCGGGACGGGCACGCCGGCGAGGGTCGGAGCGCCGGCGGGCGGCGACCCGTTGTCCACGACCACGACCTCGTCGCCCGGCCCGAGCGTCAGTCCGCCGAGCGCCTCGAGCAGCGCCCGCGCGTCGTCCGCCCCGCCGAGGAACGGCACCACCACGCTCACGGCGGGCCGCGGCCGGTCGCCGGCGGGCGGCACCGCCCCGTAGCCGCGCCGGGCCGGGTGCTCGTCCAGGACCGGCGGCCCCGCGTAGCCGCGGGCGAACGCGCCGAGGTGGGCGGCGCGGAGCCACGCGTCGCGCACCGCCCGCGGCGCGCGCGGGGGCGGCTCGCGCCGCAGCCCGTCCACGGCCGCGAGCGCGCGCCCCGCGGCCAGCCGCGCCCGCCCCGCCGGCGGCCCGGGCAGCGGCCTCCGGTGGTCGTGGAGCGCGTGCAGCAGCCGTGCGCCCCTCCCCACCGCCTCCATCCGCCCGAGCGACTCGGCCATCCCGTACGCGTGCGCGTGATGCACGACGAGCCCCGGCCGGTGCTCGAACCGCAGCCCGCGGTCGGCCAGCCGCAGCCCCAGGTCGAGGTCCTCGAACCCGTACTCGACGAACCGCTGGTCGAAGCCGGCGACCTCGAGCAGCGCCCGCCGCGGGACGGACACGTTCCCCGTGTAGAAGGTCGCCGGCCCCGGCGGCTCGCGCTCGAGGCGCGCGAGGTCCACCATGTGCCCGGCCCGCTCGAGCCAGTCCATGACCGGCGTGCGCGGCGCGCCCCACTCGATCCGCCCGACGACGGCGCGCGGCGGGCCGTCCTCGTCCGAGTGGGCGGCGAGGTGGCCGCTCACGAGCCCGGGCCCGGCCGGCACGCAGTCGTCGCCGAGGAACAGCAAGAGCGGGGCGCGCGCCTCCGCGATCCCGCGGTTGCGCGCGGCGGCGGCGCCCGGCGCCTCCTCTCGGAGGGCCCGCAGCCACCCGCCGGGCTCGGTCGCCGCGCGCTCGCGGAGCCGCTCGAACGAGCCGTCCCGCGAGCCGTTGTCCACCACGACCACCTCCGCGCGGGTCCCGCCCAGGTCCTGCTCCGCCAGCGCGTCGAGCGTCCGGCCGAGCACCTGCCAGCGGTCGCGGGTCGGGATCACCACGGTGATGTCCGGCGGCCCGGGCATCGGCGCCAGAGGTTATTCGCGGCCGGCGCCGGCTCAGGTAGCCTGCCCCCGCGATGCCCGACTCGCAGCCGCACGTCGCCGTCGTCGTCCTCTCCTGGAACCGCTGCGACGACACGCTCGCCTGCCTCGACTCCCTCCGGCGCGTGCGCTGGGACCGCCTGTCGCCGATCCTCGTCGACAACGGGTCGACCGACGGAACGCTCGAGGCGGTAGGGAGCCGCTTCCCCGAGGTCGAGCTGATCCGCAGCGAGGAGAACCTCGGCTTCGCCGAGGGCAACAACGTAGGGCTGCGCGCGGCGCTCGCGGCCGGGGCCGACTACGTGCTGATCCTCAACAACGACACCGTCGCGGACGAGCGGCTCGTCGAGGAGCTGGTCGCGGAGGCGAGGCGCCGGCCGGACGCGGCGGCGCTCTGCCCGATGATCTACTACGTCGACCCGCCGGACCGGATCTGGTACGCGGGCGCCCGCTTCGACCCCCGCGCGATCCACAACGGGCGCCACACCGGCTACGGCGAGCGCGACCGCGGGCAGTACGGCGCCGTGCGCGAGATCGGCCGGGCGACCGGCGCCGCCATGCTCGTCTCCCGGGAGGCGATCGAGCGGGTCGGCTACCTCGACGGCCGGCTGTTCCTCCAGGTGGAGGACGTGGAGTGGTCGCTCCGGATGCGCGCGGCCGGGTACCGGATCCTGTTCGTGCCGGCCGGGAAGGTCTGGCACCACGTGTCGGTGGCGAGCGGCGGCGAGCGCGCGACCGCGACGGCCTACTACGAGATGCGGAACACGCTCGAGGTGTGCGCGCGGCACGCCCCGCTCCGCGGGCTGGCCGGGCCGCGGCGCGAGCTCGGGATGCTGGTCGTCCACCTGCTGCACGCCCGCCTGGCGCCGAGCCCGCTCCGCAACCTCCGCGCGGTGATCGACGGCTGGCGCGACTTCCGCGCGGGCAGGCTCGGCCCGCGCCACCCGCGCGAGACCGCGCCCCTGCCGGCCCGCGTGGCCGCGCACACGCGGGCCTGACCTTGTCCCTCGACCGCTGCCTGTTCCTGGCGCGGACCGCCCGCGAGGACGGCCGGGCCGAGCTCGAGCGGAGGATCGAGCGGCTCGCCGCCTTCCACGGCGGGACCGCGTCGTGGCGGTTCGTGGGCCGGCTCGCGGCCGCCGGCGCGGTGCGGCCCGACGGGGCCGAGGAGACGCTGGACGCCCCGCTCGCGTTCGGCGAGCCGCTGCCGCCCGCGCTCGCGGGCGTCGAGGCCCTGCTCGACGCCTCCGCGGGCGAGCTGCGAGCCCTGGAGGGGACCGTGGCGGCGCTCGCGGTCGGCGGCGAGCGCGCCTGCATCGCCGCCGGGGCGTGCGCGCCGGGCACGCTCTACGCCGCGACGTCCGGGCCGATCGACGCCTGGAGCACGCACGCCGTCGCCGCGTCGTGGCTGGCGCTCGGCCGCGCGCGCGTGGACTCGGCCGCGCTGCCCGAGCAGCTCGCCGCGGAGTTCGTCGGCGGCGAGCGGTGCCTCGTCGAGGGCGTCCGCGCGCTGCCCCAGGCGGTCCGGATCGCGGTGACCGACGACGGCGCCGAGCTGCTCGACTTCTGGCCGCTCGGGGAGCGGTGGCGAGCGGTCGACGAGGACGCCGCCGCCGCTCACGTGGAGGAGCACCTGCTGAGGACGCTCGAGCGGCGGGCCGGCGCGGCCGGCGAGCCGTACGCCAGCCTCACCGCCGGGCTCGACAGCCGCGTGGTGGCGGTCGCGCTGCGCGAGCTGGGGCTGCGGCCGTGCACGTTCGCGTGGGGCCAGCCCGGCGACGGCGACGTGCGCGGCGGCGCCGATGTCGCGGCCGCGCTCGGGCTCGACCACACGGCCGTCGAGTACGAGTGGCTCGGCGACGACGAGGCCCTCGACGCCGCCCGCCGCGAGGCGCGCTGGTCGGAGGGCGCAGTGCACGTGGGGTTCGCGCGGCTCGCCTGGCCGGAGGGGATGCCCGCGTTCGTGACGGGCGCGGGGGGCGAGCTGGGGCGCGCGTTCTACTACCGCGACCGCGCGCCGGACGGCGAGGACGCGTCCGGCGAGGAGCTGGCCGGCGCGCTCGCGCGGCTGCTCGAGCCGCGGATCGCGGGCGCGCGGCGGGAGGCGCGGGACGCGCTCGCGGGCAGCGCGCGGTCGTGGGTCGACGCGGCGCTCGCGGCCGGGCACAGCGGGTGGCGGGCGCTCGACGTGGTGTACGGCGAGCAGCGGCTGCGGCGCTGGCTGCGCGGGATGCTGCCGCGCCTGTCGGCCCCGATGGTGCCCGCGTTCGCCACCCCGGAGGTGGCCCGCGGGCTGGTCTCGCTCCCGCTCGCGGACCGCCTGTCCGACGGCTTCCACCGCGGCTTCCTGGAGTCACGGGCGCCGGACCTGGCTCCGCCCGCCGAGCCGTCGCGGGCCGGGCGGCCGGGCGGGCTCCGGCGAGCGGCGGGAAGGCTGCCCGGCCTCGGTCGCATGCGACGGGCGGAGCCGTCCGCGCTCGCCGGCCGCTGGGACGAGCGCGCGCGGTTCCGCGAGTGGGTGGTCGACGGCGTGCTCGCCTCGCCGCTCGTCGTCGAGCCGCTCGGCGAGCGCTGGGCGCGCCGCACCCGCGACCGGTTCCTGGCGGGCGACGCGCAGGCCGAGGCGCACGCCCTGGCGGCGGCCGCGCCGGTGGCGCTGGCGGAGGAGCTGCGGAGGCTCGAGCGCGATGGGTGAGCGCGAGCGTCGGGGGCCCGGGCGCGGCGCGGGCCCCGCGGCGGGCCGCGGCGCCCGTCCGGCCGCCCGCCGCGCGAAGGCCGCCCTCCTCCGCACCGGCGGCGACCGCGCGGCCGCCGCGCTCGAGGCCTCGCTCCGGCGCACCGCGCTTCGGGCAGGCGTCGCGGTCGTCTTCCACCGCATCGGGACTCCGGGCGGCGACCCGGAGCGCGAGATCGCGCCCGCCCTCGACTCCGAGCTGTTCGCGGCTCAGCTCCGCCACCTCGCCGACCGCTACGAGCTGGTCCCGGCCTCGCGTCTCGCCGCCGCCGCCCGCCGGCGGCGCCGCGGGGAGCGCTTCCCGCTGGCCGTCACCTTCGACGACGACCTCGCCTCGCACGCCGCCGAGGCGCTGCCCGCCCTCGAGCGCGCCGGGGCCCCGGCCGCGTTCTTCCTCTGCGGCGCCTCGCTCGACGGTCCGCACGCCTTCTGGTGGGACTGGCTCCAGGCCGCGATCGACCGCGGCGTCGAGCCGCCCGCGCCGGTCACGGCCGGCATGCCGGCCCGCGCCGCGGTCGCCGCCGTCGAGCAGCTAGCGCCGGCCGACCGCGACCGGTTCGCCGGCCGCCTGGCGGAGCTCGTCGGCCCCGACCCGCCGAGCGCCGGCATGCGCGCCGCCGACGTCCGGCGGATCCGCGACGCCGGGCACGAGATCGGCTTCCACACCCGCGACCACCACCCGCCGACCCAGCTCGACGCCGCGGACCTCGACCGCGCGCTGACCGCCGGCCGCGCCGAGCTGGAGGCGCTCGCCGGCCGCCCGATCGACTCGATCGCCTACCCGCACGGCCGCGCCGACGCCCGGGTGGCGGCCGCGGCGCGCGCCGCCGGGTTCGCGACCGGGTTCACGGCGGCGCCGGCCGCGGTCACCCCCGCGAGCGACCCGCTCCTGCTCGGGCGCGTCGAGGCGCCCTTCGACTCGGCCGGCCGCCTCGCCTGGCTCGTGGCGGGCGCGCTCTCGCGGGCGCTCCCGGCGGGGAGCGAGACCGGCCGGCCGGCCACCGACGCCCGCCGCGCCGTCCTGGGCGAGCGAGCCGGCCGCGCCGCCCGCCGGGCCGCCGCCCGGCCCCGCGTCGGGGGGATCGACATGGGCGACCTCCGCACCACGCGCCCGGTCAGCCGCGGGTTCGGCTTCGAGCGCGGCACCCCGGTCGACCGCCACTACGTCGAGCGGTTCCTGGACCGCCGCGCCGCGGACGTCCGTGGCCGCGTGCTCGAGATCGGCGACGACGAGTACGCGCGCCGCTTCGGCGGCGACGCCGTCGAGGCGATCGACGTGCTCCACGCGGGCGAGGGGAACCCCCAGGCGACGATCGTCGCCGACCTGACCGACGCCCCCCAGATCGCTGACGGCTCCTACGACTGCGTCATCTGCACCCAGACGCTCCTGCTGGTCTACGACGTGCGCGCGGCCGTGGCCACGATCGCCCGCATCCTGCGCCCCGGCGGCACCGCGCTCGTGACGCTGCCCGGCGTCAGCCGGATCTGCCGCGCGGAGGCCGAGGAGTGGGGCGACTTCTGGCGCTTCACGAGCATGTCCGCGCGCCGCCTGTTCGAGGAGGCGTTCGACCCGGCCGCGGTCGAGGTCGAGACCCACGGCAACGTGCTGGCCGCCACCGCGCAGCTCCACGGCATCGCGGCGAGCGAGCTCGACCCGGCCGAGCTGGACGCGCACGACCCCGACTTCGAGGTGCTGATCGGCGTGCGCGCGGTCGCGCCCCGGCCGGGCCCGGCCGGCGGCGGGCACCGCCCGCGCTAGCCGCCGCGCTGCCCCAGCAGCGCCTCGACCGCGTCGGCGCCCAGCCGCACGCTGTAGTTCGTCCCCCGGTCCTCGGGGTAGATCTGGGTCGTGTTCGCCAGCACCAGGCCGGGAACGCCGGTGTCGAGCGGCGGGATCCGGCGGACGTAGCCGGTGGTGACCACGGGCTGGGCGGCCGGCTCGCGGTGGAGCCAGCGCTCCACGACCCAGTCGCGCGAGAAGCCGGGGTTGATGCGGCGCAGGCCCGGCTCGTACTCCGCGATCAGCTCGTCGGGGCCGAGCGACAGAAGCGGGTCGCCCGGCGCCAGGTAGTTGGCCACGTAGACGAACCGGCGGCCGCCGTAGCGCTCCGGCTCGACGAAGTTCGTGTGCTCGATCACCCCGATGAACGGCAGCTCGCGGTCGGCCACGTTCGTCCAGTAGAAGCGGCCGAGCGGGCGGTCGAGCTCGAGCAGCAGGCAGAGCGCGGTCTGGTACTCGATCGCCCGCACGCGCTCGAGGTACGGCTCGCCGAGCGCCTCCGCCAGCCCCGGGTCGAGCAGGCGCTCGAAGACGTCGCCCGGGACGGTCGCGACGACCGCGTCGTAGCGCTCGGGCTCGCCGGCGGCGGGCTCGAACCCGCGCGGGTCGAGGCCGCGGCGGAACGAGTCGGCGGCCCCCGGCGTGACCAGGAAGCCGTCGCCGTCGTGGGCCAGCCGCGCCGCGGGCCGGTCGATCAGCACCCGCCCGCCGGGGCGCTCGACCTCCTCCCGCAGCCGCGCGTACAGCGGCTCGAAGCTCCGCCGCGGGTAGCCGAGCAGCTCCTGCCGCGCCTCCTCCCCGCGGATCTGGCGCCGCAGCGTCAGCTTGCTCCACAGCCACGCCATCGCGATCTCGTCCCCGCGCTCGCCGAACTTCCCGCGCAGGAGCGGTCCCCACACCTTGTCCCACGCCTCGCGGCCCATCGACCGCCGGATCCACTCGCGGGCGGTCACGTCGTGGAACGGCTCGACCGACCGGTGCCGCCGCTGGATCCACACCGCCGCGAGCCCCATCCGCAGCCGTCCGCGCACCGACAGCGGGCTGAACCGCAGGAGGTCGAGCGGCGTCGTGAACGGGTGGGCCGCGCCGTCCGCGAAGACCCCCACGCTCGAGGGCCGCCACTCGATCTCGTCGTCGAGCCCCAGCTCCTCGCAGAGCGAGGCGATGTGGCGGTCGGTCGTGAACAGGTGGTGGTAGTAGCGCTCGAGCAGGTGGCCGCCGCCCACGTCGAGCGTCGCCGCCTGCCCGCCGAGGCCCGGCCAGCGCTCGTACACGTCGCACTCGTGCCCGCGCTGGGCGAGCCGGTACGCGGCGACGAGGCCGGTTACCCCGGCGCCGATCACGGCGACCCGCACTAGGGGGCGGCGACCCGCTGCGGCTCGGACGGGGCTTCGCCCGGCGGCTCGGCGATCAGGTTGCGCGCCTCGCGGACCACGTACAGCGGCCGGCCCTTCACCTCGTCGTAGATCCGGCCCACGTACTCGCCGATGATCCCGACGGTGATGAGCTGGATCCCGCCGAGCAGCAGGATCGCGAACAGGACCGAGCTGACGCCGGGCACGTAGACGTCGAGGATCCGGGCGAGGACCACGAGCGGCAGGCTCAGGAAGGCGATCGCGGAGAACAGGAAGCCGAGCAGCGTGGCGATCTGGAGCGGGAACGCGGAGAACGACGAGATCGCGTCGAGCGAGAACCGCACCATGCGCCGCAGGGTGTACTTCGTCTCGCCCGCGTAGCGCGCGTCGCGCCGGTACGGGACCGCGGTCTGCGTGAAGCCCACCCAGACGGTCATCCCGCGGAGGAACCGGTTCCGCTCGCGCATCGAGAGCAGCACGTCGAGCGCCCGGCGGTCGAGCAGCCGGAAGTCGCCCGAGTTCTCCCGCAGCTCGAGGTTCGAGAGCCGGGCGAACAGCCGGTAGAACCAGCCGGCCGTGACGAGCTTGAAGCGGCTCTCCCCCGCGCGCGTCTCGCGCACGCCGTAGACGACGTCGGCGCCGCGGCGCCAGTGCTCGAGCATCGCGCGGATCACCTCGGGCGGGTCCTGGAGGTCCCCGTCGAGCATCACGACCGCGTCCCCCCGGGCGTGCTCGAGGCCCGCGGTCAGCGCGGCCTGGTGGCCGAAGTTGCGCGAGAGGTGGAGCACCCGCACGCGCGGGTCGGACTCGGCGAGGCGGTCGAGCAGGTCGGGGGTGCGGTCGCGGCTCGCGTCGTCGACGAGGACCAGCTCGAAGCGCAGGCCCTCGAGCGCCGTCCGCACGCGCTCGTAGAAGACCTCGACGGTCTCCTCCTCGTCGAACATCGGGGCCACCACGCTCACGAGCCCGATGCGCCCGCGGCGCGGCTCGCTGCTCCCGGCGGGTGGTAGGTCGCGCGCGGCCATCGACTCGCGGAGAGCATAAGTCCGCCCGCAGCCGGACTCGCCGCCTACGATGCCCGCCGTGCCCGCCTGCGCCGCCTGCGCCTCTCCGGTCCTCGTGCCGCACATGACCGTCGCGCGCGCCGGCGCGACCGACCTCGTCCCCACCACCGACCGCTTCGGCTCCGCGCTCGGCGACGTCGTGCGCTGCCTCGCCTGCAGCCACATGCAGCTCGACCGCTTCCCCGACGAGGCCGAGCTGAGCGAGGCCTACGGCGAGGCGGAGTCGGAGGACTACGTCGAGGAGGAGGCCGGCCAGCGGGCCACCGCGCGGGTCGCGCTCGACCGCGTCGAGCGATACGTCCGCCGCGGGTCGCTGGTGGACCTGGGCTGCTGGGTCGGGTTCCTGCCGGCCGAGGCGCGCGACCGCGGCTGGGACGCTCTCGGGGTCGAGCCGAGCGAGTTCGCGAGCCGCTACGCGCGCGAGCGGCTCGGCGTGGAGGTGGTCCGGGCCGGCCTGTTCGAGGCGGACCTCCCGAGCGGGCGCTTCGACGCCGCCGTCATGGGCGACGTGATCGAGCACCTCCCCCGCCCCGCCGACGCGCTCGACCGGGTCGCGGACCTGCTCGCCCCCGGCGGCGTCCTCCACCTCGCCCTGCCGGACGCCGGCAGCCGCCTGGCCCGCCGCATGGGCCCGCGCTGGTGGTCGGTCATCCCGACCCACGTCCAGTACTTCACGCGCGCGAGCCTGCTCACGCTGCTCCGCCGCCGCGGCTTCGAGCCGCTCTGGGCCGGCACCGCGCCGAAGGCGTTCACCGTCCGCTACTACCTCGACCGGATCGGCGGCTACTCGCGCCCCGCGGCGGACGCGCTCGTCGCCGGGGCGGAGGCGGCGGGCGTCGCCGACCGGATCTGGGCCCCCGACTTCCGCGACCGGATGGCGGTCGTGGCGCGCCGGCCTCGGCCCCCGCGCCCCGGCTAGAGTCACGCCGATGCCCGAGGAGCGGCTGTGGGCGCCCTGGCGCCTCGACTACATCAAGGGCCCCAAGCCCGACGAGTGCATCTTCTGCGCCCAGCCGGCGTCGGGCGACGACCGCGCCTCTCACATCGTCCACCGCGGCGAGCACTGCTTCGCCATCCTGAACGCGTTCCCGTACAACAACGGCCACCTGATGGTGTCGCCGTACGCGCACGTCCCCTCGATCGAGGCGCTCGACCAGCCCGCGCTGCTCGAGCTGATGACGATGTCGCAGACCGCGCTCGCCGCGCTGCGCGAGGCCTACGCCCCCGAGGGGTTCAACCTCGGCATCAACCAGGGCAAGATCGCCGGGGCCGGGGTCGAGCACCACGTCCACCTGCACGTGGTGCCGCGCTGGGGCGCGGACACGAACTTCATGCCGGTGATAGCCGACACGCGGGTCCTGCCGCAGAGCCTCGACGACTCCTGGGAGCAGCTCACCCGGGCCTTCGCCGCCGCCGAGTGATCGACCCGGCGATCTTCAAGGCCTACGACGTCCGCGGCCTGCACCCGGAGCAGATCGACGAGGACGTGGCCTACCGGCTCGGCCGCGCGTTCGCCCAGGTGCTCGCGGGCGAGGAGGGCCGCCCGGCGGCCTCGCTGACCGTCGGACTCGGCCGCGACATGCGGCTGAGCGCGCCGGCCCTGTCCGCCCGCTACGCCGACGGCCTGCGCGACGAGGGCGCGCGCGTGGTGGACGTCGGCGAGGTGGGGACCGAGATGCTCTACTTCGCGGTCGGCTCGCGGGGGCTCGATGGCGGCCTGATGTGCACCGCCTCGCACAACCCGAAGGCGTACACGGGCGCGAAGCTCGTGAAGCGCGGGGCGATTGCGCTGTCGGGCGACGCCGGGATCGCCGAGCTGCGGCGGATCGCCACGGCCGGCGAGCCGGGCCCGGCGGCCGAGCCGCGCGGCGAGCTCGAGCGGGTCGACGTGGGCGACGAGTTCCGCGCCGCCGCCGTCCGGTTCGTGGACCCGTCGGCCGTCGCCCGGATGAAGGTCGTGCTCGACGGCGGGAACGGGATGGCCGGTCCGATGGTGGGCCCGGTCCTCGACTCGCTCGCGATCGAGCAGGTACCGACCTACTGGTCGCCGGACGGCGAGTTCCCGGACCACGAGCCCAACCCGCTGCTGCCGGAGAACCGGGCGTTCGTCGAGCGCAAGGTGCTCTCGGAGGGGGCCGAGCTCGGGATCGCCTGGGACGGCGACGCCGACCGCTGCTTCTTCATCGACGACACCGGCCAGTTCGTGGACGGCGACTTCCTCACCGCCCTGCTCGCCAGGTCGATCCTCGCGAAGGAGCCGGGCGCCGCGATCCTCTACGAC
This sequence comes from Thermoleophilaceae bacterium, assembly GCA_036389295.1. Classification (GTDB taxonomy): domain Bacteria; phylum Actinomycetota; class Thermoleophilia; order Solirubrobacterales; family Thermoleophilaceae; genus AC-37. The sequence continues at coordinate 49,776 of DASVQB010000039.1, forward strand.
GTGCGCGCGAGCCGGGCCGTGGCGGACGTCGTGGCCGAGGCGGGCGGGACCGCCCACGTGAACCGCGTGGGGCACGCGTTCTTCAAGGCGCGGATGCGGTCGGAGGGCGCCGCGTTCGGCGGCGAGGTGTCGGGCCACTACTACTTCCGCGACTTCTACTGCGCCGACTCCGGCACGATCCCCGCGCTGCTGATCCTCGAGCTGCTGTCGCTCGAGGGGAGGCGGATGAGCGAGCTGCTGGCGCCGCTGCGCTCGAGCTACTTCATCTCGGGCGAGATCAACTCGGAGGTCGCCGACCAGGACGCCAAGATGCGCGAGATCGCCGAGCGCTGGTCGGACGGCGAGGTGAGCTGGCTCGACGGCGTGTCCGTGGACTACGACGACTGGCACTTCAACGTCCGGCCCTCGAACACCGAGCCGCTCCTGCGGCTCAACCTCGAGTCGCTGGTCTCGCCCGAGCACATGGCCGAGCGCCGCGACGAGGTGCTGGCGCTGATCCGCGCGTAGGCGCCCGGCCGGCCGGCCGGCGCCGGGACCGGGGCCGCGCGGAGGCCTACTACTGGACCGCCGCGGCGGTGGAGCTCGCCGCCCAGATCCGCTCCAGCACCGTGTAGCGGAGCAGCTCGAGCCGGCCGGCCGCGCCGGTGACGGAAATCTCGCCGATGCCGGTCGGGACGTTCAGCGACAGGCGGCCGAAGCGGCCGCGGTAGATGTCCGCCGCCGACAGCTCGCCGTAGCCGACCGAGCGGGCGTCGCCGTCGCGGAGGGCGAGCACCAGGAGGCGGCGGTCGGTGAGGACCACGAGCGAGCGGGTCCCGTCGCAGGTGCCGAGCGCCGCCGCGGTGGGCAGCTCCCCGGGCTCCAGGTTCGCGGGCACGCGCGAGACCGCGACGCGGGCGACCCGCCGCCCGACCGCCCCGAGCTCGTCGGCCATCGCGCCGACCACGTGCGCGTGCTTGTGGCCGGCGGCGGCCGGCTCCTCGTCGTCCACCACCGCGTCCTGGATCGAGTCGTCGTCGCCGGCGTCCGCGTACGCGTCGGGCTGCTCGGAGCGGGGCTCCGGAGGCTCGGTCGCGGCTCGCCGGTCCGGGAACGGCGCGGCGGCCACCGGCTCGTCCGCGATCGGCGCCGGCTCGGCCGCGTCGAGGCTCCCGGTCCCGTTCACCGCGGCCGGCGCGTCGACCGGGGCCGGGCCCGCAGCCGCCGGCTCCGCCCGGCCGGGCTCGATCGCCGCCGGCTCGGAGCGCGACGGGAGCGCCCGCCCGCGAGCCTCCTCCAGCTCCCTGCGGGCGGCGGCCGCCTCGACCTCCGCCGTCGCCACCCTGCGCTCGAGCTCCCTGCGGGCCTCGGCCTCGCGGTTCGCCCACGCCGAGCTCAGGACCTCCTCGATCGAGTCGACCCGCGGCTTCAGCCACTGGAGCTCGGAGCGCTCGGTCTCGGCCACGGCGAGGCGCCGCTCGAGGTCGCCGCGCTCGTCGCGCAGGGCCTCCACGCGCGCCTCGGCCTCCGCGAGCCGCTCCTCGACGGCCGCGACGCGGGCGCGCTCCGCCTCGAGGTCGGACGTCGCCCCTTGGAGGGCGCCGCGGGCCACGGTCAGCTCGAGCGTCTGACGCTCGCGCTCGCCGCGCACCTCGTCGAGCTCGGCGCGGGCGGCGGCCAGGGCCTCGGCGTGCTCGCCGCGGGCTGCGTCGAGCTCCGCTCGGGCGGCGGCCAGGGCCTCGGCGTGCTCGCCGCGCGCGGCGTCGAGCTCCGCTCGGGCCGCTGCCAGGGCCTCGCGCGCCTCGCGCTCGGCCGCGGTCACGGTCTCGAGCTGGCGCTCGCGGTCCTCGCGCCGCGCGGCCTCGGCCTCCACCGCGGCCCGCGCCTGCTTGACCTCGGCCCTCAGCTCGGCGAGCTCGCGCGTCGTGCGCGGCTTGCGCTCCTTGCGCGCGTCGGCCAGCCGGCGCTTCGCCTCGGCGACCTCCTGCTTGCGCCTCTCCACGTCCGCGTTCGAGCGCTCCAGCGCCTGCTCGGCGTCGTGCCGCGAGCGCACCTCGCGCTCCACGTCCTCGCGAGCGGCCCGCAGCGCGCGCTCGGCGGCGGCGGTCTCGGCCGTCCGGTCCGCGGCCTCGCGCCGGGCGGCCTCCAGCTCGGCCCGCACCGCGGCGAGCTGCTCCTCGGTCCGGGTCAGCTCGTCGCGAGCCTCGCCGAGCGCCTTCCGCGCCTCGGCGCGCAGCGCGCGCTCGTGCCGGGCGAGCTCGATCGCGCGCCGCTCGGCGACGGCGCTCGACTGCTTGCCGTTGCGGCCCGCTGCGCCGGTGGACGCGCGGGCTCCTCGCTTCGATCGATGATCCGTCATCCGATGAGGCGGTCCCCTGCTCCGCGAGCCCATGGTAAGCCCGGCGGGGCCGCATCGCAAGGCCGGCGCCCGGCGGCCGCCGCGGGACGGCGCCGGTAGGGTGCGCCCCGGTGAGCGATCCGTTTGCGCCAGCCGCCGAAGCCGGCATCAGGCGGCTCGCGATCCCGACGCCGTTCGCGGTCGGCCGCGTCAACGTCTACGTGATCGAGGACGACCCGCTCACCCTGGTCGACGCCGGCCCGAACTCGGGCACCTCGCTCGACTCGCTCGAGACGCAGCTCGCAGGGATCGGCCACCGGCTCGAGGACGTCGGCCTGATCCTCATCACCCACCAGCACATCGACCACATCGGGCTGGTCAACATCGTCGCGACCCGGTCGGGCGCCGAGGTCGCCGCGATCGACGAGCTGGTCCCGTTCGTCGAGAACTACCGCGACGCGGCGTCGGAGCAGGACGAGTTCGCGACCCACCTCATGCTGCGTCACGGGATCGCGCCGGACGTCGTCGAGGCGCTGCGGTCGGTCTCGCTCGCCTTCCGCGCGTGGGGCGCCGCCGCGAAGGTCACCCGCGTGCTGCACGACGGCGAGTCGATCGAGCTGCGCGACCGCACGCTCGAGGTCGCGTTCCGGCCGGGCCACAGCCCCACCGACACGGTCTTCAACGACCTCGACCGGCGGATCCTGCTCGTGGCCGACCACCTGCTCGCGCACATCTCCTCGAACCCGCTGCTCACCCCCCCGGGCGACGGCTCGGAGCGGCCGCAGGCCCTGGTGCGCTACCTCGCCTCGCTCGCCGAGACCCGAGCGATGGACGTGGACCTCGCCCTGCCGGGGCACGGCGACCCGATCACCGACCACCGCACGCTGATCGACGAGCGGTTCGAGCTGCACCGCAGGCGCGCCGAGGGCATCCACGAGCTGATCGCCGGGCGGCCGCGGACGGCGCACGAGATCGCCCAGGCGCTGTGGGGCAACATCGCCGTGACCCAGGCCTTCCTCACGCTGTCGGAGGTCCTCGGCCACACCGACATCCTCGTGAACGACGGCCTGGTCCGGGAGGTCGCGGAGGACGACGTCGTTCGCTTCGAGGCCGTCTAGCCGCGGCTCGCGGCGGCCCGCTCGCGCGCCGGCACCCCGGCGACCACCGCTCCGGCGCGGACGTCGCCGGTCACGACCGCGCCGGCGCCGATCAGCGCGCGCGACCCGATCGTGACCCCGCCGAGCACCACGGCGCCGGACCCGATCGAGGCGCCGTCGCGGACGACGATCGGGAGCAGCTCCCAGTCCGCGGCCGACTGCGGCTGGCCGCGCTCGTTCAGCACGCGCGGGGTCTTGTCGTTGACGAACACCGTCCCGTGGCCGACGAACACGCCGTCGCCGATCGTCACCCCGTCGCAGACGAACGCGTGGCTCTGGATGCGGCAGTCGGCGCCGATCTCGGCCCCGCGCTGGACCTCCACGAACGGGCCGATCCGGGTGCGCGACCCGATCCGGCAGCCGTACAGGTTCACGAACGAGAACACCGTCACGTCGTCGCCGAACTCGACGCCGTCGATCAGCCGGTACGGCGCCTCGTTGGCCGGGGCGGTGCCCACTCGGCAACCGTAGCGGCGCCGCGGGCGGCACGGGCGGCGTCCCTATCATCGCCGGGCTCATGGGGACCTCGGCACGCATCGCGGCCCCGGCGACGATGCTGCTGCCCGGGGCGGCGACCGTCTACCTGGGCTTCAACGCCGGCGGGTTCTTCCCCGGGACGCCGGCGTTCGTCGCGCTCGTGCTGATCCAGGTCCTGATCCTGCGGGTGATCGTCGCGGACCGCCCGTTCGCCGGCATGACCCCGGCCGTCGCCGTCGTGGCGACCCTGCTCGGGCTGTACGCGGCCTGGACCCTCGCGTCGGCGCTCTGGTCCGACGCCCCGTCGCGCGCGCTGATCGAGTTCGACCGGGTGCTGCTCTACCTCACGGCCGTCGTGCTGTTCGGCTCGATCGGGGCCGACCGCCGGCGCGTGCGCCTGCTGGCGTGGGGCGTGGCCGCCGGGCTGTGCGCGGTCTGCCTGCCGGGGCTCGTCAGCCGCATCCTGCCGGACGTCTGGCCGACCGAGCCGAACATCGCCAACAACCGGCTCAGCTACCCGGTGACCTACTGGAACGCGCTCGGGATCATGGCCGGCGTCGCGATCGTCCTCTGCTCGCACCTCGCGAGCCGCGCGCGGGGGGCCCGGCTGCCGCGGATCCTGGGCGCGGCCGCCGTGCCGCCGCTCGCCTGCACGCTGTTCTTCACGTTCTCCCGCGGCGCGATCGCGGCCACGATCCTCGGGGTCCTCGCGTTCGTGGCGCTCGCCAGGCCGCGGGGGCTGCTCGCCGCGCTGGTCGCGACCGGGCCGGCCACCGCCGTCGCGCTGGTCTTCGCCTACCGCGCCGACGCGCTCGCCACGCAGGACCCGACCTCGGCCGAGGGGATCGACCAGGGGAAGGGCGTCGCGGCCGTGCTCCTGCTGTGCGTCCTGGCGGCCGGCGGGATCCGGTGGGCGATGCTGCGCTTGGACGACCGCCTCGCCCGGCGGCAGTGGCTCGTCGAGCCGCGGCTCGCGCGCCGGGCGAGCCGCGGCGCCGCGATCCTGGCCGCGGTCGCCTTCCTGGCCGCCGGCGGCCCCGGCTGGGTGGGCGACGAGTACGACCGGTTCGCCGAGGGGTCGGGCGCCACGCCGAACACGGACCTGCGCGAGCGGCTGACCGACTTCGGCAACAACGGTCGGATCGACCACTGGCGGGCGGCCCGCCGCGGGTTCGCCGAGGACCGGCTGCACGGGTCGGGCGCCGGCACCTACCAGCTGCTCTGGGAGCGGCACCGCAGCCTGATATTCGCGGTGAGCGACGCGCACGGCCTCTACTTCGAGGTCGCCGGCGAGCTCGGGGTCGTCGGGCTGCTCCTGCTGGTCGGCGCGATCCTGACGATCCTCGCCGGCCTCGCGAGGCGAGCGCGCGGGGAGTCGCGGCCGCTGTACGCGGCGCTGTTCGCCGCCGGGCTCGCGTGGGCGGTCCACGCCGGGATCGACTGGGACTGGGAGATGCCCGCGGCGACGCTGTGGCTCTTCGCGGCGGGGGCCGCGGCGCTGGGGGCGCCCCGCGCGGAGGCCCCCGCCGGCACGGACGGCGAGGCCGCTCCCCCCGCGGCCGCGGGGGCCGCTCCCCCCATGGACGGGTCGTGGCGTGCGCCGATCGCCGTCGCGCTCGTCGCGGTCGCGGTCACCCCGGTGCTGCTGGCGATCTCGCAGAACCGGCTGCGCGACGCCTCGCGGGCGTTCGTGGCCGGCGACTGCCCGCGCGCCGTCGACCGCGCCCTCGACACCTCGTCGGTGCTCGCCGTGCGGCCGGAGCCGTACGCGATCGTCGGCTACTGCCAGGTCCGCCGCGGCTTCGGCCAGCAGGGCGTCCGGGCGATGGAGAAGGCCGTCGACCGCGACCCCGGCAACTGGGAGTACCGCTACGGGCTGGCGGTGGCGCGCGGTGCGGCCGGGCTGGACCCGCGGCCCGAGTCCCGCCGCGCGCTCGCGCTCAACCCGCGCGAGCCGATCGTCCGGAGCGCGGCCCGCCGGTTCGAGCGGGCCGGCGCGCGGAGCTGGCCGGCCGCGGCCGAGGCCGCGCGGCGCGAGATCTACGAGAGCGGCCTCCTGTCGCTGCCCTGACCCGCTCGCCGGCTCACTCGGCGCCCGGCGGCTTCACGCAGCAGCCGTAGACGATCCGGTTGCCGATCCGGTTCTCCCCGCGGAACGAGCCGTCCGCCTCGATCTGCACCGAGTACGTGAACCGGCTGCCCGACCCGTAGGCGACCGTGCAGGTCCACGGGTTGCGGATGTCCCCCCCGCCGCCGGGGCGGCAGCGGGCGGAGCGGGCCGCCGTGCGCCGGCCCGGCACGGGCTCGGGGGCCGTGGACACCGCGCGCTGGACCTGGTCGGCGTCGATCCGCAGCGGATGACGCTCGCGGAACGCGTACGACGGGTCGACCTCGCGGTTGGCGAGCGTCACGGCCGTGCCGGCGAGGCCGGCCGCGAGCAGCGGCACGAGGACGAGCGCCCGGCGCATCGGCGGCAGGGTAGCCGCGGTCCGCGGCGCGCTTCGCCCGTGGGAACGCCGTCACCGTGTCAACTAGCCATCGCTATGCGATGGAAAAGCGACTCGGCGGCCGGTCCGCGCCGAGCCGGAACGCAGAAGGGGCCGGCGGCTGCCGGCCCCTTCCGAGCTTCCTTGGAGGCTGCGCCTACTTGGGGCAGCTCTCGCGGTTCGTGTCGCCCTTGCCGGGCGGGCCCGTGTGCGTCCCGCTCGGGTTGACGCCGTCGGTCTTCTTCGGACCGCAGCCGGGCTTGTACTGCGAGTTGCCGGCGCTGCCGGTGCCGCCGCCGCTCCCACCGGCCAGGACGCCGCCGGTGCCGGCGGCCATCAGGGCGACGGTGAGGAACGCGGCCATGGTGCGTGATCTCAACGCGATTCCCTTCGGTCGAGAGGACCCGGCCTTCGCCATCGCCCTCGTCTTGATCCTGTCGAGCTCCAGACCCGATGCCTCGGCGCGCTCTGCGCGCAGCCGCTCGGCGACCTCGTGGAGCTCGCCCGGCAGGCCCTCGTCGAACTGGCTCATCGAGTCTCCTTCGTTCGTCATTCACACCCTTGTACGAGCGAGCCGGCCGGTTCCTGACAGGCGCGGACGCGCCAGGCTCGCGACCGCTGTGCTTCCGTAGCGCCATGAGGCTCGCAGCCGCCCTCGCGATCGCGACCGCCGTCGCGCTCCAGGCGTGGCCCGGCGCGCCCCCGGCCCGCGCCGAGGGCCGCGCCGGCGCCGAGCTCGGCCCGCCGCGGTCGGCCCTGAAGGACGTCTCGCCCGCCGACCGGCGCGACTGGCGCCGCGCGATCGCGATCGCCGAGCGCACCGAGTCGGTCCGCGGCCAGCGGCGGCGCCGCCCCGGCCTGCGATCGGAGTCGTTCGCCCGCGAGGGACGCTGCTGCATGACGGTCTGGTTCTCGTCGCGCGGGGACGTGCGGGCCGTGGCGAAGGTCGACCTCACGAGCGGCCGCGTCCTCGAGCAGTGGTCGGGCTGGCAGGCCGCCTGGGAGATGGCCCGCGGCTACGAGGGCGACTTCGGCCGCAGCTTCAACTCGCCGTGGGTGCTGGTCCCGCTAGGCCTGCTGTTCCTGGCGCCGTTCGTCGACCCGCGCCGGCCGCTCCGCCTCCTCCACCTCGACCTCGCGGCCCTGCTCGCGTTCGGCGTCTCGCACGTGCTGTTCAACGAGGGCCGGATCGGCCTCTCGGTCCCGCTCGTCTACCCGGTCCTCGGCTACCTGCTCGTCCGCGCGCTCGTCCTCGGCTTCCGCCCCCGGCCGGCGTGCGGGCCGCTCGTCCCGCTCGTGCCCGCGACCTGGCTCGTCGCCGGCACGGTCGCGCTGCTCGGCGCCCGGATCGCCCTGAACGTGGTGGACTCGAACGTGATCGACGTGGGCTACGCCGGCGTGATCGGCGCCAACCACGTGGCGAACGGCGACGAGCTGTATGACGGGCGGTTCGCCGCCGACCCGCCGGCCGGCGACACCTACGGCCCGGCGACGTACCTCGCGTACGTCCCCTTCGAGCGGCTCCTCGGCTGGAGCGGCCGCTGGGACGACGTCCCGGCCGCGCACGGCGCCGCGATCGCGTTCGACCTGCTCACGGTCGCGGCCCTCTTCCTGCTCGGGCGCCGCCTCCGCGCGGGGCCGGCCGGCACCGCCCTCGGAGCGGCGCTCGCCTTCGCCTGGACCGCCTACCCGTACTCGCTGTTCGCGCTCTCGACGAACTCGAACGACGCGCTGGTCGCGGCGCTGGCCGTCCTGGCGCTCCTCGCGCTCGCGTCGGCGCCGGCCCGCGGCGCGCTGGTGGGCCTCGGCGCTGCCGCCAAGCTGGCCCCGCTGGCGCTCGCGCCGCTGTTCCTGAACCCGTCCGGCGAGCGCGGCGTCAGGAGGCCGCTCGCCTTCGCCGCGGCGCTCGCGGCGGTGCTGGCGGCCACGGTCCTCCCGTTCGTCCCGCCGGGCGGCCTCGAGGAGGTCTACGACCGCACCCTCGGGTTCCAGCTCGGCCGCGAGTCGCCGTTCAGCGTCTGGGGGCAGGCGCCCTCGCTCGACTGGCTGCACACCGTGGTGAAGCTCGCCGCGGTGAACCTGGCGGCGGTCCTGCTGGTGGTGCCGGCGCGGAAGACGCCCGCCCAGGTCGCGGCGCTGGCGGCGGCGGTCCTGATCGCGCTCCAGCTCGCCACCGTCCACTGGTTCTACCTGTACGTCGTCTGGTTCGCCCCGCTGGTCCTCGTGGCGCTGTTCGACCGGCACCCGGCGGCCCCCGCCGCGCCGGCGGGGTTGCGCCGTTGACGGATCCGGCCATCATGGGACGATGCGCGTCGATCGCTTCGAGCGCCTCTACGAGGAGCACGCGCAGCCGCTCCTCGCGTTCCTCGTGTACCGCACGGGGAGCCGGCCGCTGGCCGAGGACGTGCTCGCCGACACCTTCGAGCGGGTATTCCGGGCGCGGCGGCGCTTCGACCCGCGCAAGGCGAGCGAGAAGACCTGGCTGTACTCGATCGCCCTCAACTGCCTTCGCGACAACGCGCGCCGCGCGACCGCCGAGGCCCGGGCGCTGGAGCGGGCCGTCCCGGTCCCCGCGGGGGACGCCGGCGGCCCGTTCGAGGCGGTCGAGGACCGCGACAGCCTCGGCCGCGCGATGGAGGCCCTGAGCGACGAGGAGCGCGAGTCGATCGCGCTCCGCTACGGCGCCGACCTGACCGTGCCGGAGATCGCGGAGCTGACCGGCGAGAAGCTGACCACCGTCGAGGGACGGGTCTACCGGGCCCTGCGGAAGCTCCGCCAGGAGCTCGGGTGACCCGGGCGTCATCGCTGCTCTAGGTTTGCCCGCGATGGACCGCGTCCCCTTCGTGGCCCTGGATCGCCAGCACGCTCCGATCCGGGCCGAGCTCCGCGCCGCCTTCGAGCGGGTGGTCGACGGGAGCGCGTTCGTCCTCGGCCGGGAGGTCGAGGCGTTCGAGCGCGAGTTCGCCGCCCACTGCCGCGCCGAGCACTGCGTCGGGGTCGCGTCCGGCACCGCCGCGCTGACGCTGATGCTCGTGGCAGCCGGGGTCGGCCCCGGCGACGAGGTCGTGGTCCCCGCCCACACGTTCGTCGCGTCGGCGCTCGGGGTGGTCCACGCGGGGGCCACGCCGGTCTTCTGCGAGGTCGAGGACGGCACCGGCCTGATCGACCCGGCCGCGGCGGAGGCCGCCGTGACCGAGCGGACCGCCGCGATCGTGGCCGTCCACCTCTACGGGCAGGTCGCCGACGTGGACGCGCTCGCCGCCGTCGCGGCCCGCCGCGGCCTGGCCCTCTTCGAGGACGCCGCCCAGGCCCACGGCGCCGCCTGGCGCGGTCGCCCCGCCGGCTCGCTGGGCACCGCGGCGGCGTTCAGCTTCTACCCGAGCAAGAACCTCGGCGCCCTCGGCGACGGCGGGGCGGTGTGCACGGGCGACGCCGGGATCGCGGAGCGCGTCCGCGCCCTGCGCCACCTGGGGCAGCTCCGCAAGGGCGAGCACGACCTCACCGGCTACAACGAGCGCCTCGACGGCCTCCAGGCCGCGTTCCTGCGCGCCAAGTTGCCCCATCTCGACGCCTGGAACGAGGCCCGCAGGGCCCGCGCGGCCCTCTACCGCGAGCTCCTCCCGGCCGAGCTCCGCCCTGTCGAGGAGCGGCCCGAGAGCCCCTCCGTCCACCATCTGTTCCCGGTCCGCCACGCGGGTCGACAGAGGCTGGCCGAGTCCCTACAGTCGGCCGGAGTGGAGACCGGCGTGCACTACTCCCCCGCCTGCCACCGCCAGCCGCCGTTCGCGGCCGCGCAGGTCCCGGCCCGCGACCCGTTCCCGGTCGCGTCGGCCTGGGGAGCGGAGGAGCTGTCCCTGCCGATGTTCGAGCACCTGACGGACCCCGAGGTCGAGCGCGTCGCGGAGGCGTGCCGGACCGCCCTGGCGCGCATCGCCGCGTGAGCCTGGCGCGGTCGCAGTACCCCAGGATGTGGACCCCTTGCGAAGTCGGGTGGAGCCGAGCTAGAGTAGGCGAAACCCCCCGTTTGGGGGCGAGGCTCGGCAGGAATTCGCGGCCCGAGGGGTCGGATCGCCGCAGACATAGACCTACCTCGAAGATGGATCGGAGAGAGGGTTGAGCTCTACACGTCGGTTTCGCACGGACGGCGACGCGCTAGGCGCCGCCGGGTCGGCCGTTCCCGGGCTGACCCGGGTCGCGGTCGTCGGCCTGGGGTACTGGGGCCCGAACCTGCTGCGCGTCCTGTTCGAGCTGCCGGACGTGGAGGTGAAGTACGTCTGCGACCTCGACCCGGACCGGCTCGCCAAGAGCGCGAGCCGCTACCCGAGCGTCGAGCCGACGACCAACTTCGAGCGCGTGCTCAGGGACCCGGACGTCGACGCGGTGATCATCGCGACGCCGGTGTTCACGCACTTCGACCTCGCCTCGCGCAGCCTGAACGCCGGCAAGCACACGTTCGTGGAGAAGCCGCTGGCGGCGTCCAGCGCGGAGGCCGAGGAGCTGATCGAGCTGGCCGACCAGCGCGACCGCCTGCTGATGTGCGGCCACACCTTCATCTACAGCCCGCCGGTCCAGGCCGTGAAGCGGATGATCGACGCCGGCGACCTCGGCGACATCTACTTCATCTCCTCGAGCCGCGTGAACCTGGGCCTGCACCAGCGCGACGTGAGCGTCATCTGGGACCTCGGCCCGCACGACTTCTCGATCCTCCTGTACTGGCTCGACGAGCTGCCCGAGTGGGTCGGAGCCGTGGGCCGCGCCTCGATCGTCCCGCGGATCCCCGACGTGGCGTTCGTGGACCTCTCGTACGCCTCGGGCACGATCGCCCACGTCGAGATGAGCTGGCTCGCGCCGAGCAAGCTGCGCCGCACCGTGGTGGTCGGCAGCGAGAAGATGGTGGTCTACGACGACACGAGCCCGGAGCCGATCCGCGTCTTCGACTCGGGCGTCGGCGTGACCTACGAGGACCCGGAGAGCTTCGGCCAGTACCAGCTCTCCTACCGCACCGGCGACATCCTGAGCCCCAAGCTCGAGACGCACGAGCCGCTGGCGAACGAGCTCGGCCAGTTCGTCGACGACCTGCGCAGCGGGCGCAGCTCGAACGGCAACGCCCAGCTGGCGCGCGACGTCGTGGCCCTGATCGAGGCCGCCGAGGCGTCGCTGGACGAGCGCGGAGCGCCGATCGCGGTCACCTCCGCGATGAGCGTCTCGGCCGCATGAGCGGAGCTCACGGAGCGATCGGCGAGGCGCCCCGCGCCGTCGCCCCGCCTCGCGAGCCGGAAAGCGACGCGCCGCGCCGGCCGGGCCGCGCCCCGAGCGTCGTGGCAACGCGCCTCGGGCGCCGCGAGGCGCTCGTCCGGCGCCTGCTGGCGCTCGGCGACTGCCTGGCGATCCTGGTCACGCTGGCCGTCAGCGCGCTGGTCGCGCACCGGTCCGCGCTCGACGAGCACCTGCTCTGGGGCGCCCTGACCCTGCCCGCCTGGGTCGTGATCTTCAAGCTCTACCAGCTCTACGACCGCGACGGGAAGCGCGTAAGCCACACCACCGTCGACGACGTGCCGTGGGTGTTCCACGCCCTGCTCGTCGGCGGGATCCTGATGTGGCTCTGGTTCTCGATCCTGCCGATCCCGCGGCTGATCCTCGCCGAGAGCCTCGTGTTCGGAGCCGTTGGGATGACCGCCGTCCTGGCGTTCCGCTCGACGGTGCGCTCGGCGACGGCCCGGCGGCTCGACCCCGAGCGCGTGCTGCTGGTCGGCGCGGAGGGCATGACCGACGTGCTCGTCCGCAAGATGCGCCAGCACCCCGAGTACGGGCTGAACCCGGTCGGCGTGATCCGCCACGCGCGCGAGCGCAACGGGTCGGTCTCGGTGCCGTCGCTCGGGAGCGTCGCCGACCTCCAGCGGGTGGTCGTCGACCACGAGATCGACCGGATCGTGGTATCGCGGCCGGCGGTCGGCGAGGCCGCCCAGCTCGAGCTGCTGCGGCGCTGCCGCGACCTGTCGCTGAAGGTCAGCGTCCTGCCCCAGCTGTTCGAGACGATGGGCCCCTCGGTCGAGGTCGACGACGTCGAGGGCGTCACGCTGCTCGGCCTCCACCCCCCGGTCCTGTCGCGCTCGTCGCGGTTCCTGAAGCGGCTCGTGGACGTCGTCGGGTCGGCGGCGCTGCTGGTCCTCACCGGCCCCCTGATGGCGGTCGTGGCGGCCGCGATCAAGCTCGACTCGAGCGGCCCGGTCTACTTCGTCCAGGAGCGGATCGGCAAGGACGGCCGGCGGTTCCGGCTGCGGAAGTTCCGGACGATGGTCGTGGACGCCGAGGAGAGGACGGCCGAGCTGCGGGCGCTCAGCAAGGACCCGGACTGGCTCCACCTCGAGCACGACCCGCGGATCACCCGCATCGGGCGCCTGCTGCGCCACACGAGCCTCGACGAGCTGCCGCAGCTCTGGAACGTGCTGAAGGGCGAGATGAGCCTGGTCGGGCCGCGCCCGCTGATCGAGTCCGAGGACCGGCTGATCGACGGCTGGGGCCGCAGCCGGCTGCGCCTCACGCCCGGCCTGACCGGCTCCTGGCAGGTGCTCGGCCGCACGAGCATCCCGTTCGAGGAGATGGTCAAGCTCGACTACCTCTACGTGGCCAACTGGTCGCTCTGGACCGACATCCGCCTGATCCTGCGGACCCTCCCGGTCGTGCTGGCCCGGCGGGGCGCGAACTAGGCCGCCGGTGAGCGCGATCGAGCAGCGGGCCCGGGTCGGGACGCGGGCCGGCGCGGCGACGTTCGTCTACGTCGTCGGGGCGCGGCCGAACTTCGTCAAGACGGCGCCCGTGGTGGCCGAGATGCGCCGCCGGCTCCCCGACGACCGCCACGTGCTGGTCCACACCGGCCAGCACTACGACCAGATGATGTCGGACGTCTTCCTGGCCGAGCTGGGCGTCGGGCGGCCCGACTACATGCTCGGCGTCGGGTCCGGGTCCCACGCCGTGCAGACCGCGCGCGTGATGGAGCGGATCGAGCCGGTGCTCGAGGAGGAGCGGCCGGACCTCGTGCTGGTGCCGGGGGACGTGAACTCCACCCTGGCCGTGGCGCTCGTCGCCGCGAAGGCGGGCCACCGGCTGGCCCACCTCGAGTCGGGGCTCCGCAGCTTCGACCGGACGATGCCCGAGGAGATCAACCGGGTCGTGGCCGACGAGCTCTCGCAGGACCTCCTCGTCCACTCGGACGAGGCCGTGGCGAACCTGCGCCGCGAGGGCATCGAGGACGACCGCGTCCACTTCGTCGGCAACACGATGATCGACAGCCTGGTGGCGCTGGAGGGCCGCTGGCGCGACGCCGGCGCCGCCGAGCGGCTCGGGGTCCGGCCGGGCGGCTACCTGCTGGTGACGCTGCACAGGCCGGCGCTCGTGGACGGCGACCTGATCCACGACGCCATGGCCCGGCTCGGCGCCCTCGCCCGCGAGCTGCCGGTCGTCTTCCCGGTCCACCCGCGGACGCGCGTGCGGCTCGGGGCCGGGTTCGAGCCGCCGCCCGGGCTGCTCCTGGTGGACCCGGTCGGCTACCTCGACTTCCTGTCGCTCGAGGCCGACGCCGCCGCCGTGCTCACCGACTCGGGCGGGATCCAGGAGGAGACTACGTTTCTCGGCGTACGGTGCTTCACGCTGCGCGACAACACCGAGCGGCCGGTCACGATCAGGGCCGGCACCAACACGCTGCTGGGCCTCGACCCCGCCCGCATCGACGCGGTGCTGCCGGCGCTCGCGGGACCCCCCGCCCCGCCCGCTGGACCGCCCCCGCTCTGGGACGGCGCGGCGGCCGGCCGGGTGGCGGACGTGCTCGAGCGCACCCGGGCCGCCGCGCGCGGCTGAGGCGGGCGCCATGAGGATCCTGGTGGCCACCGCCGTGTGGTTCCCCGACTCGATGGGCGGCGTGGCGCGGGTGGCCACCGAGACCGCCCGCCACCTCGCCCGCCGCGGGCACGAGGTGACCGTGCTCGGCCCGGCAGGGGCCGAGCCGCCGGAGGGCGCCTCGTCGAACGGGCTGCGGGTCGTCGGCGGCCTGCCGAAGACCCCCCTGCCGAACACGGCCACCGACGTCCCGGCCACCGCGCTGGCCGCCCGCCGCGCCGGGCGCGGCTTCGACGTGGCCCTCGCCCACCAGCCGACCACCGGCGCCGGCCTCGCGATGGCCCGGCTCGGCGTGCCGCTGGCGCTGGCCTACCACGCGTCGGTGCCGCGCGAGAACCGCTACCTGCGCGAGCGGCTGCCGGCGGGCGGCGGGCGGGCCGCCACGTACGCGCTCGGGCCCCTGCTCTCGGGCAGCGAGCGCGTCGCGCTCCGGAGCGCCGCGCGGATCCTGGTGCTCAGCGAGTACACCCGCACGCTGCTCGCCGAGGACCACCCCGCGGCGCTGCCGCGGGTCGTGAACGTCTGGGGCGGCGTGGACACCGACGACTTCGAGCCGGGCGACGGCCCGGCCGCGGCCCGCGAGCGGCTGGGCGTCGACCCCGGCGCCCGCCTTCTGTTCACCGTTCGGCGGCTCGACCTCCGGATGGGGCTCGAGGACCTGATCGCCGCGATGGCGCGCCTCGACGGCGACGTCACGCTCGCCGTGGCGGGCACGGGCTTCCTCGAGCCGGCCCTGCGGCGCGCGGCGGGAGAGCTCGGCGTGGCCGACCGGGTGCGCTTCCTCGGCGCGGTCCCCGACGGCGAGCTGCGCGACTGGTACCGGGCCGCGGACGCGTTCGTGCTGCCAACCGTCGCCTACGAGGGCTTCGGGATCGCGACCGCCGAGGCGCTGGCGAGCGGGACGCCCGTCGTCGGGACCCCGGTGGGCGCGACGCCCGAGCTGCTCGAGCCGCTCGAACCGCGGCTCGTCACGGCCGGGACCGGCCCGGAGGCGCTCGCCGACGGCGTCCGCGACGCGCTCGCGATGGCCGGGCCCGAGCTGCGCGAGCGCTGCCGCGCCCACGCCGTCGAGCGGCTCGGCTGGGCGCGGGTCGTGGAGCGCTGGGAGGCGGCGCTCGCGGAGGCGGCCGGGTGAGCGCCCCGCTCGACCCGCGGGACGTCTACCGCGAGGCGCTCGAGAGCTTCAGGGGCGACGTCCGCTCGATCCCGGACGTGTTCGGCCTGCTGCGGCCGGACACGCCCGAGATGCCGCGCTACCTGCTCACGCTGCGCGCCGCCGCGGAGCACGCGCGGGGCCGCGGCGGGCGGCGGCTCCGCGTCTGCGACCTCGGCGGCTACTACGGGATCGTCACGGCCGCGATCGGCCGCCTCGGCTACGCCGGCGAGGTGGTCGACGACTACGGCCCGCTGCTCGCGGACACCGGGCACGCCGACCTGCGGGGGTGGTGGGAGCGGAGCGGCCTGACCGTCCACGACCTCGACCTCCAGAGCCCTGACCTCCGGCTCCCGTTCGAGGACGGGAGCTTCGACCTCGTCACGTTCCTAGCGGTCATCGAGCACTTCCCGCACACCCCGCGGCTCGCGCTCGACGAGGCGCGCCGGATCCTGCGCCCGGACGGGCTGCTGATCCTGGACACCCCGAACGCGGGCTCGCTGGGGACCCGCGTCGGCTTCGCGCTCCACGGCGAGGGCGTCTGGTCGGACGTCGGGGAGCTGTACCGCAGCGACGTGCCGTTCCCCGGCCACAAGCGCTGCTACAGCCGCCGCGAGCTGCTCGCCGTGCTCGACTGGGCGGGGTTCGAGCCCGCCGAGGTCAGGATGCTCGACCTCGAGGAGACGCGCGGCTCCGACGCCCTCCGGGCGCGCGTCCTCTACGACGTGGTCCAGCCCGCTCTCCGCCGCCGCTGGCCCGACCTGCGCGGCTACGTCTGGATCTCGGCGCGCCCGCGCTCGGGCTGACCGAGCCGCGGGGACGCCAGCACCGCCGCCCCGCCGCCGAGCGCGAGGAAGAGGAACGGGTCCGAGCCGTTGCCGCCGGCGACCATGCTCACCATCTGGGCGACGAGCACGACGAAGAAGAACCCTGCCGCGCGGCTCCCGCGCGCCGCCCTCCCGAGGCCCCACGCGGTGGCGAGCAGCGCCACGAGGAACGGCACGAGCCCCAGCGGGCCGAGGTTCTTCAGCAGCGAGACGTAGGTCGCGTGGCCGCCGATCTCGAGCTGCGCCTCGTAGAACTCGGCGATCTCGGGGTTCGGGTCGTAGGTGACGGTCGGGACCCCGATGCCGGTGCCGAAGACCGGGTTGGCCGCGTAGGCGCGCAGCGACTCGCGGTAGATGTACGCGCGGCCGTCGGCCTCGAACTCCTGGCCGCCGATGTTGGACAGCCGCTGGACCTGCGCGTTCTGCTGGAGCGGCGGGAACGCCTGGACCGCCAGGGCCGCCACGATCGCCGCGACCACGAGGTAGGCGCTGCGCCGCGTGACGAACAGGTACGCGGCGACGGCCACGACCGCGCCGACGGCCGCCGCCCGGCCGCCGCTCGCGAACACCGCCGCGGCGAAGACGACCGCGGTCGCGGGGTGGCCCGCCGCCCGGACGGCCACGACCGCGAGGCCGACGATCCCGACGGTCTCGAGGAACCCCACCCGGACGCCGCCGGCCGCGTAGTCGTAGACGGAGTACCGGAGCCCGCCGAAGTTCAGCGGCAGCCCCAGCACGACCGCCGCCACCCCCGCGACCGACACGACGAGCGCCACCGCGTAGCAGAGCCGGAACAGCGAGCGCGTCGAGAGCCGCCCGGAGCGCAGCGCGCCGTAGACGAGCGGGTAGACCCCGATCGCGACGAAGTAGTCGTAGAACGCGCGGTCCACGCCCGCGCCCTGGTCGGTGACCATCAGGTACTTGCTGCGGAGCAGGTTCAGCGCCAGGACGGCGGCGTACGCGGCGACGGCCACGTGCACGACCCGCACCTCGCGCGGCGGCGGGTCGAGCCGCGCCCCCGCGGCGTCCGGGGCGGCCGACTGCCTGATCAGGACGAGCAGCAGGAGCGACGGCACGAGTATCTCGGCGAGCTTCAGCTCGGGGAACGGGCCGATCGAGCCGAGCGGCGGCTGGAGCAGCGCGCTCACGACGAGCAGCGACAGGAGCAGCGACTCGTTCACCGCCGCCACGACGAGGAACGCGACGAGCAGGGCGAGCGCGACCGGGACGAACAGCCGGTCGGTGCTGATCAGGAGCCCCGCCAGGACGCTGGTGAGCGCGGCGCCGAGCACCGCGGCGAGCGGGCCGATCGGGGCGCGGAGGGTCATGCGGCCCCCGCCCCCGCGGGAGCGCCCTGGCCCGGCGCCCGCCCGCGCCCGAGCAGCGCCCTGACGTCGGCCCCCCGGAGGACCAGGGCGTCGCGGAGCGACGAGCCGGTCGAGGCGAGGTAGTGCCGCATGACCAGGACGAACACGAGCGTGTAGGCGACCGAGGACGTCGCGGCGGCGCCGTCGATCCCGAACTGGGGGATCGCCCACAGGTTGGCGGCCACGTTCACGAACAGGCCCACGACGGGCGCGCGCCAGACGATCGACGGGCTCCCCTCGCCCGCCAGGAAGTTCATGACGACCAGCTCGAGCGTGAGCGCGAGCAGGCCGGGCAGGAGCAGCCGCAGCGCCGCGCCGCCGCCCGCGAAGTCCTCGCCGTAGACGAACGGCACGAGCCAGCCCGCCGACGCGCCCAGCACGACGACCGGGACCGCCACGAGCGGCAGGAGCAGCCGGAGCACCCGGTTGGTGTTGGCGATCCGGCTCGGGCGGCTCTCGTCGGAGGAGACCCGCTGGAACGTGAGCGTCCCGACGACCCCGGCCAGGATCGTGACCGGGATCCCGAGCGACACCGCGACCGAGTACACGCCGGTCTCCCCGTTGCCGAGGAAGGCGTTGCACAGGATCAGGTCGCTCTGGAGGAGGAACAGCCACATGAGCGAGGCCGCGTAGTTCTTCACGCCGTACCCGAGCTGGCGCCGCAGCACCTCCCGGGAGGGCCGGATCCGCAGCCTGACCACCCGCCGCAGGAGCAGGAACAGGACCACGGTGACGACCACCTCGGCCGCCGCGCGCAGCACCACCAGCGGCACGAGGTCGTCGCCGAAGGCCGCGATCGCGGCCGCGGTGCCGAACAGGAGGCCGGCGCCCGTGATCAGGTCCGGCACGTTGTAGATCCCGACGCGCCCGGCGCCGAGGCCGATCCGGCGGGCGAACTCGTTGAAGTAGAGGAACGGGACGCCGCCGAGGTAGAGGAGGAAGAGCCCGATCGGGATCTCGTGGAGGAGCTGGCGCCGGAACGCCAGCACCGCGCCGGCCAGCACGAGCGCCGTGATCGCGCCGCCGGCCACCGCGAACGTGAGGTTGTTCGCCACGACCGAGTCGCGCTCCGCCTTGTGGCGCCCCATGAAGTAGATCGCGGACTGGTGGACGCCGAAGGACGCGAGCAGCACGGACAGCGTGCCGAGCGCCACGAGCACGGACAGCTCGCCCTTGTCCTCCGTGCCCAGGTAGCGGGCGACGAGGATGCCGCCGACCATCGCGCAGACGGCCTGGATCGCCTGGGTGCCGCCGGTGAGCGCGACGTCGCGGACGAAGCTGGCGCGGAGCGGGTTTCTCATCGCTTGGGGGGCTGCGAGTCGGGCGGCCGCCGGCCGTGGGCGCGCCGACCCGCCGGCCGGCGCGATCCGTCGCGCCGATCCGGCTTCCGCTCCATGGTAACCCGGATCCGGCGCTCCGTCCTGGGGCCGCAGCGCCGCCTGCGGGCGGCCCGCGCCGCCGCTTGCGGGGTCGGATCGGCGGCCCCTAGTCTTGGTCGCAGGAGGACCTGGCGACCCCATGTGCGGCATAGCAGGCGTGTTCGAGCACGGCCGGACCCGAGGCGGGGTCTCGGAGGATCTGCTCGTCCGGATGCGGCGGACCCTGGCCCATCGCGGGCCGGACGGCGAGGGCCTGTTCGTGAGCCCCGACGGCCGCCTGGGGCTCGCGCACCGGCGGCTCTCGATCGTCGACCTCGCCGGCGGGGCCCAGCCGATGCACGGCGAGGGCGGCACCTGCCTCGTCTTCAACGGCGAGATCTACAACTACCCGCAGCTCCGCCGCGAGCTCGAGGCCGACGGGGCCCGCTTCCGGACCGACTGCGACACCGAGGTGATCCTCCACCTCTACGAGCGGCACGGCGACGGCGTCGTGGAGCGCCTCGTCGGGATGTTCGCGTTCGCCCTCTGGGACCCGCGGCGCGAGCGCCTGCTGTTCGCCCGCGACCCGATCGGCGAGAAGCCGCTCTACTGGGCCGACCACGACGGCGCCCTCGTGCTCGGCTCCGAGGTCAAGGCGCTGCTGGAGCACCCGTCGGTGCCGCGGGCCGTCAACGAGGAGGCCGTCGGGCCGTACCTCGCGAACCTCGTCTCCCCCGCCCCCGCCACGCTCTACCGCGGGATCCAGAAGCTGCCGGCGGGGTCGATGGGCTGGTGCGACTCGGACGGCGTACGGGTCCGGCGCTACTGGTCGCCGGCCCAGCCGCGGCGCTTCGACGGCGGCGGGGGCGACCCGGCGGCGCGCGTCCGCGAGCTGCTCGACTCGTCCGTCCGGGCGCGGCTGATGAGCGACGTGCCGGTGGGCGTGCTCCTGAGCGGCGGCATGGACTCGACCACGATCGTCGCCCTGCTCCAGGAGCAGGCGCGCGACATGGCGAGCTTCACGGTCGGCTTCCCCGGCTACGAGAGCCACGACGAGCGCGAGGAGGCCAGGTTCGTCGCCGACCGGTTCGGCACCGACCACCACGAGGTCGTCCTGACCGAGGAGGACGCGCTCGGGTCGCTCGGCACGCTGGTGCACCACGCGGACGAGCCGCTCGCCGACCCCGTCTGCATCCCGCTCCACGCCGTCTGCCGGCTGGCGCGCGCGAACGGCGTGCCGGTCGTCCTGGCCGGCGAGGGCGCCGACGAGCTGTTCTGGGGCTACGACGGCTACCGCGGGGTGGTCGAGCGCTGGCCGCGCTACAGCGCGATGCTGCGGCTTCCGCGGCTGGTCCGGCGGCTGGCCGCGGCCGCGACGTCGCCCACCCGCGCCCCCCGCCGCCGCGAGCAGCTCGACGGCATCGCCGCGGGGCGCATGCGGCCGATCCACATGCCGTTCGGGATGACCGGCCACCAGCGCGGCCACGTCCTGCTCGGCGAGCGGAACGGCGCCGGCTGGTCGCCGACCGAGGACGCCGGCGGCGAGGACCCGCTCACCACGCTCGCCTTCGACACGCAGGAGTTCGAGTTCGAGGTCCGCCTCCCGGAGCTGCTGCTCATGCGGATCGACCGCTTCTCGATGGCGAACGGCGTCGAGGCGCGGGTCCCGTTCCTCGACCCGGCGCTGGTCGACTACGTGTACCGCCTGCCGCTCCATCACAAGGTCCGCGACGGCGTCACCAAGCACGTGCTCAAGCGGGCGGTGGCCGACGTGGTGCCCGAGCGGGTGTCGGGCCGCCGCAAGCAGGGCTTCTCCGCCCCCACCTCGCGCTGGTTCGCCGAGCGCCACGGCGGCCTCCTCAAGGACCTGATGGGCCGGGACGCCCTGCGCGCCTACTTCGACGTCGACCAGCTCCGCCGGCTGCTCGACTCGGCCGACCCGACCTCGTGGGAGAGCGGTCAGATCCTGTGGCCGGTCCTCAACTTCGGGCTCTGGCACCGCCACTGGATCGAGGGCGAGCCGATCGAGGACGTGGTCGGCGCGGCCGTAGCGGCATAGGTCCGCGCGCGGCCGTCGCGGCCTAGCTCTCCGCGCGCGCGGCGGCGGCGGCCCGGCCGTTCAGCGCCGCCCCGCAGGCCTCGTCGATCCGCTCGAACAGGCGGTCCCACGAGTACTGCGCCACGGCCGCGCGGCGGCGGTCCGCGCCCGACTGGACCTCGTCGCCGAGGGCGCGGTCGATCTCGGCGCAGAACGCCTCCGGACCGTCGGCGAACGCGATCTCGCCCCCCAGCTCCTCCACCCGGAGCGCCTCCATCGGCGTCGAGACCACCGGCCGCCCCATCGCCAGGTACTCGTAGACCTTGAGCGGGTTCACGTTGTGCGAGACGCGGTCGACCCGGAACGGGTTGAGGCAGACGTCGAACTCGGCCACGTAGGCGGGCATCGCCGGCTGCGGCTGGCGCTCGACGTGGAAGACGTTCGGCAGCCGGACGAGCCGCTCGACCGTCTCGCGCATGTTCGCCTCGATCGGCCCCACCAGCACGAGCGACTTGTCGGCGTGGACCTCGGCCACGCGCGTGAGCAGGTCGTAGTCGAGGAAGCTGAACAGCGTCCCGGTGAAGCCGAGGATCGGCCGCGGGACGTCCCGGAGCGGCGCCGGCGGGCCGCCGTCGAGGAGCTCGGGCGAGAACAGGCCCGGGTCGAACCCGTTCGGGACGTGGACGGCGCGCCGGGCGAGCGACCCGTACTTGTCGAGCAGCGTCTTCGCGGTCACCACCAGCAGGTCGCTGTCGCGGATCAGCCCCCTCACGCAGCCGTCCACGTACTCGGTCCGCGCCCGCCAGTCGCCGCTGAAGCCGCCGAGGTCGTCGGTGAGGTCGAGGACCAGCTCGCCGTGCTCGATCGCGCCGATGCCCGCGTACCAGCTCGGCCAGTAGACCCAGACGATCGGGTCCCGGAACCCGAGCCTCCGCGCCGCCCTCTCGACCACCCGCCCGTACCAGGAGTAGGTGAGCCGGTCGACGCGCGGGTGGTTCCACTTCGGGAGCGCGCGGGGCGGCTTCAGGATGTGGACGCCCTCCTCGCGCTCCTCGATCCGCGGGACCAGGTGGCGGTTGGTAGCGACCTCGCGCAGGTGGGCCTCGGGGGGCCGGGCCATGCTGTAGGAGGGCTCGACGTAGAGCACGCGGTTGCGCCGCGCGAAGCGGGCCATGAACTCCTGCTTGCGGAAGCGCCGCTCGTCCCAGAAGTGGTTCGAGAGGCAGACGATGTCGCGATCCGAGAGGCTCATCCGTGAACGGCGGCCATCCTAGAATGGCCCGCTCCGTGAGCCGCCTCCTGACGGTCGAGCGCAGCGACCCGGCGGCCGACGTGCTCGTCGTGACCAACTCCTGGCCCCATGAGCGCGAGCCGCGCTACGGGATCTTCGTGCAGCGCAAGGTGGACGCCCTGATCGACGCCGGGGTGCGCTGCGACGTGCTCTTCGTGCGGGGCTTCGAGTCGCCGCTCGCCTACGCGGCGGCCGCGCTCCGCCTGCTGCGACTGGGCCTCGCCCGGCGGCCCCGCTACCGGCTCGTCCACGGCCACGGCGGGGAGACCGTGGTCCCGTGCGTGCTCCACGTCCGCGGCCGCCGGGTCGTCTCGTTCTACGGCGACGACCTGATGGGCACGCCGCGGCCGGACGGGTCGCTCACGCTCGTCTCGCGGGTCAAGCGGGTCGCGCTGCGGAACCTGGCGCGGCTCTGCACGGCCACGATCACCCAGTCGCGGCAGATGGAGGACACGCTCCCCGGCCCGGTCCGGCGCCGCAACGTCGTGATGCCGAGCGGCGTGAACCGCGACCTCTTCCGCCCGATCGACCGCGACGAGGCGCGGCGCGACCTCGGCTGGGACGACACCGGGCCGGTCGCCCTGTTCGCGGCGGACCCGGAGCTCCCGCGCAAGCGCTACGCGCTGGCCGAGGCGGCCTGCGAGGAGGCCCGCCGGCGCGGCTTCCCGGTCCGCCTGCACGTGGCCGCGTCGGTGGCGCCCGACCGGATGCCGGTGGTCATGAGCGCGGCCGACTGCCTGCTGCTCCCATCGAAGGTCGAGGGCTCGCCGAACGTGGTGAAGGAGGCCGTGATGTGCAACCTCCCCGTCGTGGCCACGGACGCCGGCGACGTCCGCGAGGTGCTGGACCCGGTCACGCCGTCGTTCGTCTGCGAGGCGAGCGGCGAGGCGCTCGGCGAGGCGCTGGCGGCGTGCCTGGAGGCCGGGCGCAGCAACGGCCGGGAGGTCTCCGAGCGGCTCGACGAGCGGCGCCTCACGGCCGAGCTGCGCGACCTGCTCGAGTCGCTCGCCGGCGGAGGCGCCCCGGCGCTCGCGGCGGGCCGGTGAGCGAGACCCCGCTCCACGAGCTGCGGACGAGCCGCCTCGTCCCGGCCCCGGTCGAGCGCGCGCTGAACGCGGCGCTGACCCGCGGGCCGGGCTACGAGCCGCTGCCGCTCGGGACCGCCTTCGACGGGCGCACGGTGTCCGGCTACTACCTCGACTTCCGCGCGAAGACCACGTCGCCGGCCACGAGCGACCCGGCGCGGCTGCTGCCGGCCGCGCACGTCCAGCTCGCCCTCGGCTGGTGGGAGCGCCACGTCGCCGGCGAGGACGGCGCGCTCGAGCGCTTCCTCGACCTGTGCGCGGGCGTCGAGCGGCGCGGCGAGCCGGCCGGCGGCGAGCTGCGCTGGCCGATCGGCGCCGCCGTGCCCAAGTACCGGCTCGCCCCGGGCTGGTGCTCGGCGCTCGTCCAGGGCCAGGCGGCGTCGATGTTCGCCCGCGCCCGGCTCGCGACCGGCGAGGCGCGGTTCGGCGAGCTGGCCGCCGCGGCGGCCGAGCCGCTGCTCGCCGACGGCGGGAGCGACCTCGTGACGCGCACCGGCTCCGGCCCGATCCTCGAGGAGGCCCCGAGCGAGCCACCGAGCCACGTCCTGAACGGGTGGGTCTTCGCGCTCTGGGGGCTCTGGGACCTGGGCACCGGCCTCGACCACGGCCGGGCGCGGGCCGCCTTCGACGACGGCGTCCGGTGCCTGCGCGCCCACCTGCCGGCCTACGACACCGGCCGCTGGACCCTCTACAGCCTCTACCCGCACGCGCTTCCGGACCTCGCGAAGCCGTTCTACCACCGCCTCCACGCCGACCAGATGACCGCTCTGGCCCGCCTCGGGGGCGGCTCCGAGCTGGACGAGGCGGCGCGGCGCTGGGCCTCGTACGACCGGCCGGCGAACGTCGCCCTGGCCGTGGCGCAGAAGGCCGCGTTCGCGCTGGCCGACGGCCGGCGAAGGCGCCGGTGGCGGGGTCGCCAAACCGCCGATTCTTCGTTACGCTCGAAGCGATGAGCACGGACGCGAGTCGTGGCCCGACCCTGACCCCTGCGCCGGACGCCGCCGGCGGCGGCGCCTCCCCCAGGCGGTCCTTCGTGAGGCGCGCCGGCCTCGCCGCCCTCGGCGTGAGCGCAGCCGCGCCGGTCGTGGGCGCCGCCAGCGCGGGCGCGGCCGGCACCAGCCCGGCCTACACCGACTCGCCGAACACGTTCACCGAGGACCAGACGGTCGCGGCGCGGCTCGGGGTCGGCCGCTCGCCGCTCTACCCGCTCCACGTGGTCCGCTCCGACGACGGCGCCGCGGTGAACGTCGACGCCTCGCACCAGGCGTTCGTCGGCCGGCACACGGTCGACCACGGCGGCGCCACGTTCGACCTCGTGGACCTGTTCCACAAGTCGGCCGGCGACGCGCTGTTCGTGGCGCACATGGGCGGGCGCCCGCCGGGCTTCACCGACCAGACGGGCGGCAACGCCGGCCTGAACGTGCTGGTCCCGTACTACCTCGACGCCCCGGGCGACGGCCGCAGCGGCGGGACCGTGCCGAACGACCGCACCGGCATGCGCGGCCTGAAGATCCAGACCATGCCGACGAACTCCGACGTGGTGGCGATCGACGTCCTGCACTGGGGCAACTCCTACTCCGCCTACTTCGGGATCCAGCCGAACGCGCGCGGCGAGCCCCAGGGCACCGGCGGCGGCCTGCTGGTCGACGACTGGTCGACGGCGTCGTCGATCAAGATCGGCAAGTACGCGGCGCCGCGTGCCGGCGAGGCGGCGATCAACGTGCTCGGCTCGGGCGGCTCGGCCGCGCCGTTCCAGGCCCTCCGCGTGACCGACGGAAGCGCCGTCCGCGCGTCGCTGCGGACCGACGGGACGCTCGCGCTCGGCACCGGCAGCCCGTTCGCGGTCCGGCTCCAGGCCGAGATGCCCGCGAGCGGCGTGGCCCGCAACCTGGCGCTCTCGAACTCCCAGGGGACCGGCGCCCAGCTCGAGTTCGACGACGCCAACGCCCGCTACGCCACGATCACCTCTACCTTCGACTCGACGTCCCAGCCCCGCAACGGCTCGCTGAGCCTGTCGGTGGTCGCGGGGAACTCGATGACCGAGCGGCTGAAGCTGAACGCGACCGGCATCGGCTTCTTCGGCGCGACGCCGGTGGCGAGGCCGGCGGTCTCGGGCTCGCGCAAGGGCAACGACGCGCTCGCGAGCCTCCTGACGGCCCTCGCCAGGCTCGGGCTCGTGTCAGACTCCACCACCGGATGAGCGCTCCGGACCGGGCCGAGGACCGCGAGGGCGCCGCGGCCGAGGCGCCCGCGGCGGCCGAGCAGGACGGCCCGACCGGGGCCGCGGCGGGCGAGGCCGCCCCCGCCGCGTACGCGATCCCCCACGCGCTGGCCCAGGCCACGCTCGACTACCTCGCCTCGCGGCCGTACCGCGAGGTGTTCGCGCTCGTCCGCGGGTTCGAGTCGCTCGAGCCGCTGGCGGACGAGGCGCCGTCGCCGGCGACGCCGAGGCTGCCGCCGACCTCGGGCTAGGCGGCCGCGACCGGCGCCGGCCGGCCGCTCCCGCCGGGCGCGGGCCCGCCCGTCCCGAACTCGCGGTACCAGAGCCCGAGGCTCAGCAGGCAGAACAGGTGCCGGGTCTGGTCGGCGCGCCCGGAGGCGTGCGCCTCGATCAGCCGCCGCGTCTCGCGCTCGTCGAACAGCTCCCGCGCCAGCTCGCCCTCGCCGAGCAGCACCTCCTCGAGGAGGGGCCGCAGCTCGGCTCGCAGCCAGGCGGACATCGGCGTGGCCCAGCCGCGCTCCTTGCGGTAGACGACCTCGCGCGGCAGCCACCTCAGCATCGCCCGCTTGTGGAGCGACTTGCGCGAGAGCCCGCGGACCTTCTGCGAGCTGTGCATCGTCTCCACCAGCGCGACGAGGTCCTGGTCGAGGAACGGGACCCGCAGCTCGACCGAGGCGGCCATCGTCATCTTGTCGGCGATCAGAAGCAGCTCGTGCGGTAGCCAGAAGCGCGTGTCCACGTAGAGCATCTGCGCCAGCGGCTCGAGGTGGGCGACCTCGCGCCGGAGCGCCTCGACCTCGCCGGCCGGGCGGCTCCCGTTCCGCCGCTCGCGCAGCGCGGGCGCGTACAGCCGGTCCTTGTCCTCGTCCGAGAGGACCCGGTAGGTGGCCATCAGGAGATCGAGGTCGCTCGACTGCATGGCCCCCACGCCGCGGCGGACCCGCTCGCCGGGGAGCCGGCCGACCAGCGGCCCGGCGGCCGCGGCCAGCGGCCCGAGGGGCCGGGCGACCTGCGAGATCTTCGTGCCGAGGTGGCGCCAGTAGCCGCCCAGCGGCTCGTCGGCGCCCTGGCCCGAGAGCGCCACCGGCGCGTGCGGGCGGATCAGCTCGGCCACGAAGTTGACGGCCAGCGCGCTGGTCGACCCGACGGGCTCCTCCAGCAGGCGCAGGGAGTCCGGGATGCGCGCCAGGTACTCGCCCGGGCCGACGATCGCGGACTCGTGATCGGTCCCGAACCGGCGCGCGGTCGCCTCGGCGAGCGCGGTCTCGTCGGCGTCGCCGCCCTCGCCGAACCCGACCGTGAACGTGTGCACCCGCGACGAGTGCTCGGCCATGACCGCGGCGATCGCGCCCGAGTCGACGCCCCCGCTCAGCATCAGCGCGATCGGCCGGTCGCTCATCATCTGGCGCACCACCGCCCGCTCGAAGGCCTCCCGGTACTCCTCCACGAGATGGCGGCGGTCGCGGCGTCGGTTGGTCATCTCGCCGCGCCAGTAGACGCGCTCCCGCGCGCCGTCCGGCCCCACGGAGAGGACGCTCGCCGGCGGGAGCTTCCGGACGTCCGCCAGCAGGGTGCTCGGGGCGGGCGTGAACCGGAACGTCAGGAAGTGGTCGATCGCCTGGTGGTCGAGCTCGCGCGAGACGCGGCCGTCGGCGAGCAGCGCCCGCAGCTCCGAGGCGAACGCGACGCCCGCGCCCCGGCGGCTGTAGTAGAGCGGCTTGACGCCGAACTTGTCGCGGGCCAGGTGCAGCGTCCGCGTCCGGCGGTCCCAGAGCGCCACGGCGAAGATCCCGTTCAGCCGGTCGACGAAGCGGTCGCCCAGCTCCTCGTAGAGGTGCGGCAGCACCTCGCCGTCGCTGCCCGAGTCGAAGCGGTGGCCGCGACCCTCGAGCCAGCGGCGGACCTCGCGGTGGTCGTACAGCTCGCCGTTGAAGACCGCCACCACGTCGCGCGACTCGTTGTAGAGCGGCTGGTGGCCGTGGGCCGGGTCGATGATCGCCAGCCGCCGCATCCCGAGCCCCACGTCCTCCTCGACGTGAGCGCCCTCGCCGTCCGGGCCGCGGTGGACGAGCTGCGCGGCCATCGCCCGCACGACCTCCTCGTCGACCCGCTCGCCCGGCGAGTGGAGCCCGGCTATCCCGCACACGGCGGGCCTCCGTCGAGCAGCCGCACGTAGCGGTCGGCGTTCTGCCGCCAGGAGTACTCCCGCGCGCGCTCGCGCGCTCGCGCCGCCTTCTCCCGCGCGGCCTCCGGGTTCGAGGCGATCCAGGCGATCGCCTCCGCCAGCGAGTCGGCGTCGTCCGGCTCGAAGAACGTGACCTCGTCGTCCGAGAAGTGGGCCGCCAGCGTGTCGAGCCGCGCCACGGCGGCCGGCACCCCCAGCGCCACGTACTCGAACAGCTTCGAGGACAGCGCGAAGCGGTTGAGCGTCGAGGCGCGGTTCGGCACGACGCCGCAGCCGGCGGCGGCCACCCGGCGGAGCGTCTCCTCGATCGGCGCGTAGGCGCCGGAGAACCAGACCCGGTCGTCCACCCGAAGCTCGGCGGCGCGCGCCCGGGCGGCGTCCAGGGCGTCCCCGTCCCCCAGCACGACGCCGCGCAGTCCCGGCACGCGCTCGGACGCGCGCGCGATCGCGTCGACCAGCAGGTCCACGCCGTACCAGTGGGTGATCGTGCCGTGGTAGGCGGCCACGAAGCCCTGCTCGGCCGGCCGCTCGCCGTCGCGGTCCACCGCCTGGCGCACGCGCTCGATCAGCCGCTCGTCGGCGGAGTTCATGACGACCGTCACCTTGTCGGGGTCGACGCCGTCGGCCACCAGCTCGCGCCGGTACGGCTCGTGGACGGTGATCACCCGGTCGGCGACGGCGCAGGCGGCCCGCTCGATCGCCCGCAGCGCGCCCACGACCGCCCGCATCGCCGGGCCGGGGCGGAAGCGCGCCTCGTACATGTGAGGCGAGAGGTCGTGCACGTCGAGCAGGACCGTCGCCCCGCGGAGCCTGAGCGGCAGGGCGGCGACGGCCAGGAAGTCCGGCGGCGTGTGGACGTGCACGACCGCGGGCGCCCGCCGCCGGGCCCCGAGCGCGACCGTGGCGAGGGCAGCGAACCAGACGTACTCGAGCAGGGTCAGGGCGAACCCGACGCCGCGCCTGTGGCGCACCGGCAGCCGCCGCACCCGTATCCCGTCGACCACCTCGCGGCGCGGCTCGCCCGGCTCGCGCAGGCAGACGACCTCCACGTCGCGGCCCGCGTCGCGAGCGGCCTTGGCCTCCCGCTCCACGCGCGGCTCCCCGACCGGGTAGCGGGCGTGCACGAGCATCGTGAGCGAGCCGGGACGGCCCGCCGCGCGCGTGCGGGCAGGGGCCAGATCGGTGCTTGGGGCAGGGAGCGTCATCCTGACGGTACGAGGGGCCGCGGCCCGCGTGCCGTCGGGGCCGCGCGCTGCGGGGGCGGAGGCCAGTTTAGGGGCGGCCCGGGCCTTCCCGCCAGCGTCCGGCGGCCATCTTGCCAATCCCGAATTTGATGGCTATGGTGAATCGAGTCCACGCGTCGCGTGGGCTGTGACAGGGGCATCGGCTGGGCCCGCGCAGCACGACCCCGACCGCCCGGCCCCTGGCATGGAAGCGAACGGACCGTGACGACCCATCAACGTGACGAGCAGGGCGGCGCACTTGCGCTGCTGCACATCCTGAGGCGCCGGATCGGCGTCGTGCTCGCCTGCGCCCTGCTCCTCCCGGGCGCGGCGCTCGCCTTCTCGCTCGCCCAGGAGAAGCAGTACTCCGCGTCGTCCTCGCTGCTCTTCCGCGACCCCCAGTTCGACCAGAAGCTGTTCGGCTCGACCGTGTTCGAGCCGATCCGCGACCCGGCCCGCGAGGCCGAGACCAACGTGAAGCTGGTCTCGCTCGACGTGGTGGCCGACCGCACGGCGCGGGCGCTGACCGGACGGCGGCTCACGAAGGGCGACGTCCAGAGCAAGGTCACCGTCCAGCCCGAGGGCAAGTCGGACGTGGTGTCGATCACGGCGACGGACCACGACCCGCGGTTCGCGGCGCGGCTGTCGAACCTGTTCGCCGAGCAGTACATCGCCTTCAGGCGCGACGCCGACCGCTCCAAGATCTACTCCGCGCAGCAGCTCATCGAGCGCCAGATCGGCCGCCTGCCCGAGCCCCAGCGGACCGGCGAGCGCGGCCGCTCGCTGCGCGAGCGCGCCGAGCAGCTCCAGATCCTCGCCTCGCTCCAGACCGGCAACGCCGAGCTCGTGCAGACCGCCAGCCCGCCCACGGCCGCCTCCTCGCCGAACCCGGTGCGCAACACGGTCCTAGGCCTCGGCCTCGGCGTCCTCCTCGGCCTCGGCCTCGCGATCCTCCTCGAGCGGCTCGACCGCCGCCTGAAGGACCCGAAGGAGATCGCCGACGCCTTCGACCGGCCGATCCTGGGCGCGATCCCCGAGAGCCGCGCGATCGCCACCGCCGACCAGGACGCGAAGCGCCTCGCCCCGGGCGAGGCCGAGGCGTTCCGGATGCTCCGCGCCAACCTGCGCTACTTCAACGTCGACAGCGAGGTCAGGTCGGTCCTGATCACCTCCTCGTCGCCCGGCGACGGCAAGTCGACGGTCGCGATGCACCTCGCCTCCGCCGGCGCGGCCGCCGGCTCGCGCGTCGCGCTGATCGAGGCCGACCTGCGCCATCCGACGCTCGCGCGGCGGGTCGGCCTGCCGCCCGAGCGCGGCCTCAGCCAGCTCCTCGCCGGCGAGATCGGCACGCTGCGGGACGCGGCCCACTCGGTGCCGGTGGCGGGCCGCCGCCGCGGCGACCCCGACTTCCGGACGATGGACGTGGTCGTCTCCGGCCCGATCCCGCCGAACCCGACCGACCTGATCGAGTCGGAGCGGATGCACGAGGTCATGCAGGAGGCCTCGCGCGAGTACGACCTCGTGGTCGTCGACACGCCGCCGACCTCGGTCGTCTCGGACGCCATCCCGCTCGTGAAGCAGGTCAGCGGCGTGATCGTGGTCTGCCGCCTCGCCAAGACCACCCGCGAGTCGGCCTACCACCTCCGCAACCAGCTCGCGAACCTCGAGGCGAACACGCTCGGCGTGGTCATCAACTCGGCCGGCCGCGGCCGCGGCTACCACCACTACGGCTACGGGTACGGGTACGGCCCGATCGACGAGAAGCGCAAGAAGGGCGACGACACCTCGGTGCTCCCGCCGCCGACCCCGGTCACCGAGGCGCAGAACGGCCACTCGGACCGCGACGTGGAGATCCCCGCGCCCGCGGAGGCGGGCGCGAGCGGCGCGCGCGCCGAGGCGAACGGCCCGCCGCCGGCCCGCCCTCAGCGACCGCCGCGCCCGGTCCCGCCGGCCCCCCGCCGCCGCGGCGGCATCCTCGGCGGCATCCTCGGCGGCCGCCGGGACTGACGCCTCGGAGGCGCTAGCGGCGGACGAGCCGCCGCAGCGACCGCCGCCGGCGCGGCGGCTCGGGCCGCGGCGGCAGGTCCTCGCCCGCCAGGATCGCCCGCGGCGCCTCGTGCGTGAACCAGGCCGCCTGGACGCGCAGGCCCGGCAGCTCGTCGCCCAGCGCCGTGAAGCCCGCCAGGAGGTCCGGCGAGCGCCTGACCGGGTCGTGCGCGTCCGACGCCACGTCGTGGACCAGGCCGCGCCGGAACAGCTCGGACGTGAGGCGGGCGACCGTCCGGCCGAACCGCCCCGCCATCGACCCGGACGTGATCGAGCAGAGCACGCCCCGCTCCACGATCGCCTCGAGCCGGTCGACGTCCGCCAGGAACGACGGCGAGCGCTCCGGGTGGGCCAGGACGGGCCGGAAGCCGCGCACCTGGAGCGCGAAGAGGTCGCGCTCGAGCAGGTCGCTCGCCGCGGTGTAGGGGCTCTCGACCAGCAGGTACGGGCCGCCGCCGAGCGACACGCGGCGGAGCGCGTCCTCGTCCAGCTCGGTCGACTTCGCCAGCGACAGCTCGCCGCCCTCGACCACGCGCAGCGCGAGGCCCTCTCCCTCGAGCGCCCGGTTCACGGCGGCGGCGCGCGCGGGTATCTCGGCGAGGTCGAACGGGTGGTCGTCGCGGATGTGGGGGGTCGCGACGATCGTCTCGACGCCGGCGGCCTCCGCGGCCCGCGCCATCGCGAGCGACCCGGCCAGGTCCGCCGGGCCGTCGTCGAGGCCCGGCAGGACGTGGCAGTGGAGGTCGATCAGAGCCGGACCAGGTTCTGCGCCGCGATCCCCCGCGTGACGCCGCGGAAGTCAACGACGAGCGGCGCCACCTCGACGACCCGCCGGACGTCCAGCCCGGGGTGCGCCGTGACGATCACGGCCGCGTCGCAGTCGGAGAGCGCGCGGTCGAGCGACTCCGCGGACAGGCCGAAGTCGGGCAGCTCGGGCACGAAGTCGTCGTGATAGACGAGCTCGGCCCCCCGCTCTCGCAGCAGCCGCATGATCTTCAGCGCCGGGGACTCCCGCAGGTCGCCCACGCCGGCCTTGTACGAGACGCCGACGATCGCGATCCGCGAGCCGCGGACCGGCTTGGCGTGCTCGTTCAGCCCGCGGGAGATCTTCTCCACGCAGAAGTACGGCATGTTCTGGTTGACCTCGCCGGCGAGCTCGATGAACTCGGTCGGCGTGTCGTACTCGCGGGCCTTCCAGGCGAGGTAGAACGGGTCGACCGGCAGGCAGTGGCCGCCCATCCCCGGGCCCGGGTCGAACCGCATGAACCCGTACGGCTTGGTGTCGGCGGCGTCGACGACCTCCCAGACGTCGATGCCCATACGGTCGCAGAGCATCGCGAGCTCGTTGACCATCGCGATGTTCACCGAGCGGAACACGTTCTCGAGCAGCTTGGTCAGCTCGGCCGCCTCGAGCGTGGAGACCTCCACCACGCTGTCGCAGACCTCGCCGTAGAGCGCGACCGCCCGCGCCAGGCACTCGGGGGTGAGGGCGCCGACGACCTTCGGCGTGGTGCGGAGGGTGTAGTCGGTCCTGCCGGGGTCCACGCGCTCGGGGGAGAACGCGACGTGGAAGTCGCGCCCGGCGGCGAGCCCGGACTCCTCCAGGAGCGGCACGAGCCGCTCGCGGGTGGTCCCCGGGTAGGTCGTGGACTCGAGCACCACGAGCTGGCCCTCCTGGAGCACGCCGGCCAGGGACGTGCCGGAGGAGACGAGCGCGCCGAGGTCCGGCTCGCGGTTGCGGGTGAGCGGCGTGGGGACCGCGATCACGACCGCCTCGGCCTTGGAGAGGTCCGCGTAGCGGGCGGTCCCGCGCAGGCGGTCGCCGACCGCCGCGAGGCGCTCGGAGGTGATGTCCTCGATGTAGCTGTCGCCCTGGTTCAGGGCCGCGATCCGTCGCGGGTCGGTGTCGAGGCCGACGACCTCGTGCCCGGCCTCGGCGAAGGCCACGCCCAGCGGAAGGCCGACGTAGCCCATACCGATGATTCCTATCTTCATGAGCTCCTGAGGGGGGTCGGGGGGCCGGTCCGGCTCCTGAGGGGGTCGGGACGCCGATCCGGCAGGTGAGACCTAGGGTAGAGGGGCCGCCGCCCTCCCGCCAGCCCCGGCGGGCGTCCTACACTGGCGCCCCGTGACCTCGGACGGCCCTGGCTCCCCGACGGCCGATTCCGGCTCCCAGCGCGCCCCCACGGCCGATCCCGTGCGGATCGGCGTCGTCGGCCTCGGCTACTGGGGCCCGAACCTCGCCCGCAACTTCGACCGGCTGCCCGTGGCCGACCTCCGCTGGATCTGCGACGGCCGCGAGGAGTCGCGGGCGCGCCACGCGGCCCAGTTCCCCGACGCGCGGGTGGCCGCGGACGTGGACGAGCTGCTCGCCGACCCCGAGCTCGAGGCCGTGGCCGTCACCACGCCGGTGCCCACCCACGCCGAGCTGGCGCTGCGGGTAATCCGGGCCGGCAAGCACTGCTTCGTCGAGAAGCCGCTCGCCCAGTCGCTCGACGACGCCGAGGAGGTCGCGCGCGCCGCCGAGGAGGCCGGCGTCACCCTGATGGTGGGCCACCTGCTCGAGTACCACCCGGGGCTCGAGAAGCTGAAGGAGATCGCCGACGCGGGCGAGCTCGGCGACATCCACTACATCTACTCGAACCGGCTGAACCTCGGGAAGCTCCGCGCCGACGAGAACGCCCTCTGGTCGCTCGGCGCCCACGACGTCTCGGTCGTGCTGCGGCTGGCCCGCGAGGAGCCGGTCGAGGTCCGCGCGGTGGGCGAGAGCTACATGCGCGAGGGGGTCGAGGACGTGGTCTTCTGCTACCTGCGGTTCCCCTCGGGGCTCGCCGCGCACCTGCACCTGTCGTGGCTCGACCCGCACAAGGAGCGGCGCTTCACGGTCGTCGGCTCGCGCAAGATGGCCACCTTCGACGACATGGAGATCGAGCGCAAGCTCACCGTCTACGACAAGGGCTTCGACCAGGACTTCGAGTCCTACGGCGAGTACATCGCCCGCTCGGGCGACGTCTGGAGCCCGAAGATCTCGAACGCGGAGCCGCTGGCGATCGAGTGCCGCCACTTCGCCGAGCGCGTCCGGGACGGCGCGGCGCCGCGGTCGGACGGCCG
Source organism: Thermoleophilaceae bacterium (assembly GCA_036389295.1). Classification (GTDB taxonomy): domain Bacteria; phylum Actinomycetota; class Thermoleophilia; order Solirubrobacterales; family Thermoleophilaceae; genus AC-37. The sequence continues at coordinate 84,011 of DASVQB010000039.1, forward strand.
CGCCGGCGTGCGCGTCGTCCGGGTGCTCGAGGAGCTCCAGCGGTCGCTGACCGAGAGCTCGCGGGCGGCGCGGGTCTGAGCCGGGAGGGCGCCGCCCCGCGGCGGCCCCGCCGGCCGGGCTCCGCCGGTTCGAGTAACGGATCCCCCGCGCCGGGGTTGTGACACCCATGCCGCCCCCCGAGACGGCCCTCGAGCGGGCCGAGGAGCTCGCCGAGCGCGTGGTCGGCGCCCGGACGGCCAAGCGCCGGATGCTCGTGATCGTGAACCCGTACGCGAGCACGGTCTCCGACCGGCTCAAGAACCTCGTGGTCTACGCGCTCCAGGGCCGCTACGAGGTCGACGCGATCGACACCGAGGCCAAGGCCCACGCCACCGAGCTGTGCCGCGAGGCCGCGTCCGAGGGCTACGACGTGGTGGTGGCCTTCGGCGGCGACGGGACGGTGAACGAGGCCGCCAACGGGCTGGCCGGCTCCGACACCCCGCTGACGGCCCTGCCGGGCGGCTCCACCAACGTCTTCTGCCGGACGCTGGGCGTGCCGAACGACGTGGTCGACGCCACCGAGCACCTGCTCGGGATGGCCGACCGGTTCCAGCCGTCGCGGATCGACCTCGGCCGCGCCGGCGAGCGCTACTTCACGTTCGCCGCCGGCGTGGGGCTCGACGCCAGCGTGGTCGAGCGGGTCGACCGGCACCCCTCGCTCAAGGCGCGCGCCGGCGAGTGGTACTTCACCGCGACGGCGCTGACCACGTTCGCCCAGCGCTACGCGATCAGGGCGCCGCGCGTCCGGGTCGAGGCCGGCGACCGCACGCTCGAGGGGATCACCGCGATCGTCCAGAACTCGGACCCCTACACGTTCTTCGCGACCCACCCGATCAGGGTCTGCACCGGCGCCGACAGCCGCAACGGCACCCTCTCGGCCGCGGTCCTGAAGCGGGCGACCCCGTTCGAGGCGCCCACGCTGATCGCCCGCATCTTCGGCGGCGGGCCCGAGTCGGTGGCGAACCACCGGCAGGTCGAGCCGCTCGAGGGCCTCCGCGAGCTGCGGATCGCCTCGACCGACGACCGCCGCTTCCCGCTCCAGCTCGACGGCGACCACGTCGGCGACTTCGCCGAGATCGACCTCGGCGTGCGCCCCCTGGCGCTGCCGGTCGTGTCGTAGGCCGGCGGGCGCCGGCTCAGGCCGCCGGCGTGACGCGGTAGGCGTCGAACACCGAGTCGACGTTCCTGAGCCGCTGGATGCAGGTCTTCAGCGCCTGCGTGTCGCCCGCCTCCACCACGAACCGGTTCTTGACCATCGGGTGGTCGACCGTGCAGCGGGCCTCGAGGATGTTCATGCCGCTCTCCGCGAACGTCCGCGACAGGTCCTCCAGGAGGCGGGTGCGGTCCCAGGCGTCGACCTGGAGCTCGACCCGGAACGAGACGGCGGCGTCCCCCTCCCACTCCACGGGCGTGAACCGGTCGGGGTTGCGCATCAGCGCCCTGACGTTCGGGCAGTCCTCGCGGTGGATCGTGATGCCCTTGCCGAGCGAGATGTAGCCGAGGATCCGGTCCGCCGGCACCGGCCGGCAGCACTTGGCGAGCCGAAGCGGCACGTCGATCTCGCCCTTCACCCGGATGCCGTAGCTCGACGACGAGCTGGTCGGCTTCGCGACCTCCTTGCGGCGGTGGGCGATCAGCTCCTCGCCGGGGCCGGCCTCGACCGCCGCCTCGCCCTGCTTCAGCCGCTGCATCAGCTTGTTGACCACGACCTTGGCCGACACCTTCGCCTGGCCGACCGCGATGTAGAAGTCCTCGCCCTTCCTGAAGCCCATCTCGCGGATCACGTCCGCGAGCAGCGGCGAGCCGGCCATCTTCTGGGCCGGCAGGCCGGCGCGCTTGAGGTGGTCGTGCAGGATCTCGCGGCCGCTGCGCTCGGCGTCCTCGCGGCGCTCGCGCTTGAACCAGGCGCGGATCTTCGACTGCGCGCGGGTGGTCTTCGCGAGCGAGAGCCAGTCGCGGGACGGCCCGCGCTCCTTCTTCGAGGTGAGCACCTCGACGATGTCGCCCGAGCGGAGCTCGTAGTGGAGCGGCACGATCTTGCCGTTCACCTTGGCGCCGACGCAGCGATGGCCGACGTCCGTGTGGATCTCGTAGGCGAAGTCGAGCGGCGTCGAGCCGGCGGGCAGCGACTTGAGCTCGCCCTTCGGCGTGAAGACGAAGACCTCGTCCTCGAACAGGTCGACCTTCAGGCCCTCGACGAAGTCCTGCGGGTCCTTCAGGTCCTTCTGCCAGTCGAGCAGCTGCTCGATCCACTGGATCCGGTCCTTCACCTCGCCCGGCCGGCGGGCGTCGCCGGCGCGGCCGTCGTCGACCTTGTACATCCAGTGGGCTGCGATGCCGTACTCCGCGGTGTCGTGCATCTCGCGGGTGCGGATCTGGATCTCGAGCGGCCTGCCCTCGGGCCCGATCACCGTGGTGTGCAGGGCCTGGTACATGTTGAACTTGGGCATGGCGACCATGTCCTTGAACCGCCCGGGCAGCGGCTTCCACAGCGAGTGGATGACGCCCACCGCGCCGTAGCAGTCCTTGACCGAGCCGACGACGACGCGCATGGCCGTCAGGTCGTAGATCTCGTTGAACTCCCGGCCCTTCTTGGTCATCTTCGAGTAGATCGAGTAGAAGTGCTTGGCCCGGCCGACGATCTCCGCCTCGATCCCCAGCGCCTCGAGCTCCTTGCGCAGGTACGCGCCGGCCTTGTGCACGTAGCGCTCACGCTCCTCGCGCTGCTGGGAGACGAGCCCCTTGA
>DASVQB010000040.1:0-12654 GCA_036389295.1 Thermoleophilaceae bacterium
CCGAGCACGACCACGCCCGCGTCGCCGAGCCGGCCGCGGAGCTTGTCGGCCGCATCCGGCATCGCCTTGGGATCCTCGAAGTCCGCCTGGGCGACCAGCACGCGCACGCCGTCGACGTCGACCGCGGCGTCCGGGGAGACCGGCACCCGCTCGGTCGCCCCCGCCTTGCGCTGCTTCTCGAGCTCGCGCCGCCTGGCCTCGCGGTCCGCCACCGCCGCCGCGACGTTGTCGGGCGACGTGCGCAGGATGGCGGCGGCCTCGCTCAGCACCTCGTCGTGGTGACGCAGGAGCTTGACCGCGACGGGCCCCGTGATCGCCTCGATGCGCCGCACGTTCGCGGCGCTCGAGGTCTCGGTCGTCACCTTGAACAGCCCGATCTCGGCGGTCGAGCGCACGTGCGTCCCGCCGCACAGCTCGCGCGACCACGTCCCGTCCCCCACCTCGACCATGCGCACGACGTCGCCGTACTTCTCGCCGAAGAGCGCGGTCGCGCCGAGCGCCTTGGCCTCCACGAGCGTCGTCGTGAGCGCGCGCACGGGATGGTTGGCGAGGATCCAGTCGTTGACCTGCCGCTCGATGTCGTGCAGCTCCTCCGCGGACAGCGGGTGGCCGTGGGTGAAGTCGAAGCGCAGCTTGTCGGGGCCGACGTACGAGCCGGCCTGGCGGACGTGCGTGCCGAGCTCCTCGCGGAGCGCCGCGTGCAGGAGGTGCGTGGCGGTGTGGTTGCACATCGTCGCGAGGCGCCGCTCGCGGTCGACCAGCGCGCGGGCACGCTCGCCGGCGGCGAGGCCTCCCCCCTCCTCCAGCGCGACGACCTGGTCGTCGCCGACGCGATACACCGCGGCCACGCGCGCGACGCCCGACGGCGTCTCGACCACGCCCGTGTCCGACACCTGACCGCCGCCCTCGGCGTAGAACGGGCTCTCGGCGAGCTTGGCGAGGACGCGGCCGTCGTCCGCCTCGACCGCGCCGATCACGGTCTCCCACTCCGTCGCCTCGTACCCGACGAAGCGGGTCTCGAAGTCCGCCGCCCGGCTGAACGCGAGCACGTGCTCGTGGCGGCCGTCCGCGCCGTCCGCGCGCGCCGCGCCGCCGCGGGCCACCTCGCGCGCCCGCTCCATCAGCTCCTCGAAGCCCTGGTCGTCGACGGCCAGCCCCTCGTCGGCCAGCAGCTCCCGCGTCAGCTCGTAGGGGAAGCCGAACGTGTCGTGCAGCTTGAAGGCGTCGTCCGCGGAGACCCACGAGGTCCCGTCCTCCCTCGCCCGCTCCACGAGCTGGCGCAGCATGCGCTCGCCCTGGGCGAGCGTCCGCCGGAACCCCTCGTCCTCGGCGGCGGCCCAGCGGCGGATCGTGTCCCGCTCGGCGCGGAGCTCCGGGTACGCGTCGCCCATCGTCTCGATCGCGCGGTCGCAGAGCCGCGCCAGGAACGGCTCGTCGAGCCCCAGGACGCGGCCCTGCTGGATCGCGCGCCGCATGATCCGGCGCAGGATGTAGCCGCGGTCCTCGTTCGACGGGACCACGCCGTCGGCGAGCAGGAACGTCATCCCGCGGCCGTGGTCGGCCAGGATCCGCAGCGCGCGGGTGACGGCGTCGTCCTCGCCGTAGCGGCGGCCGGACAGCTCCTCGCCGAGGGCCACGAGCGGCCGGAACAGGTCGTTCTCGAAGACCGACGGGACGTCCTGGAGGATCGCGGCCATCCGGTCGAGGCCGAGGCCGGTGTCGATGCCCGTGCTCGGGAGCGGCGTGAGCGACCCGTCGCCCCCCAGCTCGTACTGCATGAAGACGAGGTTCCAGTACTCGAGCACCCGCTCGGTGTCGTCGCCGGGGCGGTCCTCGTCGGGGCCGAAGTCGGGGCCGCGGTCGTAGTAGAGCTCGGAGCATGGACCGCACGGCCCGGTCGGCCCCGCCTGCCAGAAGTTGTCCTCGCGGCCGAGGTGGACGATGCGCTCGTCCGGCACCCCCACCGAGCGCCAGCACTCGATCGCCTCCTCGTCCGGGCCGAGGCCGAGCTCGTCGTCGCCGCCGAAGACCGTCACCCAGATCCGACCGGGATCGAACCGGAAGCCCTCGGTCGACAGCTCCCAGGCGTGCTCGACCGCGCCCTCCTTGAAGTAGTCGCCGAAGGAGAAGTTCCCGAGCATCTCGAAGAACGTCAGGTGCCGCGCCGTGAGCCCGACGTTCTCGATGTCGGTCGTGCGGAAGCACTTCTGGCACGAGGTGAGCCGCGGGTGCGGCGCCCTCTCCTCGCCGCGGAAGAACGGCTTGAACGGCTGCATCCCGGCCGTGGTCAGGAGGACGGACGGGTCGTAGGTCGGCGGGACGAGCGACGCGGACGGCATCCTGCGGTGGTCGCGGGCCTCGAAGAACGAGAGGTACGCCTCCCTGATCTCGGCCGCCGTCACGCGGCCAGTGTAACCTCGGAAATCCGCGCGCCCGGACCGCGCAACCCCCCAACCGGGCGGCATAAAGCCGCCGATGGGGGCACGAGCTTCGGGGGGCAAAGGTCTGCATTTTCGGCACCCCCTCGTGCACGCGCGCGTACGCGCCGAGAAAGGTCCGCGGCATGGACGTAGCCCGAGAAAGGCCCGCGACGTGGACGTAGCGGAGCTGGTTGGGGAGGCGCGCGAGCGCGAGACCCAGCCTATGCCGCCGCGCGAGCGGCTCGTCTCCGGCTGCATGGCCGTCGCCTTCGGCGTCGCCGCCCTGTGCGTCTCGGTCGTCGTCCCCGCCAACCGCGAGTTCGATCCCCTCCTCGTCGTCGGCCTCGTGGCCCTGCTGGCCGCCGGGCGCCGCGTCCGGTTCGAGATCGGCACGAGCGTGGCCTGTCCGGACCAGCTCGCGTTCGTCCCGCTCCTCTTCCTGGCGCCGCTCCCGCTCGTCCCGGTCCTCACCGCGGCGGCCTTCGTCGTCGCCGGGCTTCCCGACTTCGTGCGCGGCCGGATGCACCCCGACCGCTGGCTCCACTGCGCCGGCGACGCGCTCCCCTCGGTCGCCGTCGTCGCGGTCGTCTCCACGCTCGCGCCCGGCCACGTCGCCATGGAGCACTTCGACGCCTACGTCCTCGCCGTCGTGGCGCAGATGGGCGCGGCCGTGCTCGTCGTGACCCTCAACGACGCGCTCGTCCACGGCATGTCGCGCCGCGACGTCGCCGCGATGGTCACCTCCCCCGCGTTCCGGATCGACGCCGTCCTCACCCCGGTCGCGCTGATGCTCGCCGCGACGGCCGAGGCCGAGCCGGTCGCGCTCGCCGGCGTCGCTCCGCTGCTGTGGCTGTTCAGGGTCTTCTCCGACGAGCGCCGCGAGCGCTACGCCGCCGCGCTCGAGCTCAACCAGGCCTACCGCGGCACCGTGATGGTGCTGTCCGACGTCGTCGAGGCCGAGGACGACTACACCGCGAGCCACTGCCGCTCGGTCGTCGAGCTGGCGGCCGCCGTCGCGCGCGAGCTGCGCCTCGACTCCGACATGCAGCAGGAGCTCGAGATCGCCGCGCTGCTCCACGACGTCGGCAAGATCGCGATCCCGAACGAGATCCTCAACAAGCCCGCGAAGCTCACCGACGAGGAGTTCGAGCTGATGAAGACGCACACGCTCGAGGGCCAGGCGCTCCTCGACCGCGTGGGCGGCCGGCTCGCCAAGGTCGGCGCGATCGTGCGCTCGTGCCACGAGCGCTGGGACGGCCGCGGCTATCCGGACGGCCTGGCCGGCGAGCAGATCCCGATCGCCGCCCGGATCGTCTTCGCCTGCGACGCGTGGAGCGCCATGACCACCGACCGGCCGTACCGGCGCGCCATGAGCAACGACGACGCGCTCGCCGAGCTTCGCCGCAACTCCGGCTCCCAGTTCGAGCCGCGCGTGATCGAGGCGCTCGAGGCCGTCATCCGCGCCGACGCCGTGGGCGCCGAGAACGACCGCTACGAGGAGGCGCTGCGCGCGCTCCTCACCGGGCGGACGAGCGCGTCCTCGCCGCAGGCGGTCGACCTGTCCGGCCTGACCGCCGCCGAGTCGACGGCCTAGGCGGGCTCGACCGCGGCCGGAGCGCGCTCCGGCACGTACGGCGCGGGCGCGGTCCAGGTGCCGCGCAGCATCCACGCGGCGAGGGCCCAGACGCCGACGACGCCCACGCCGGCCGCGAGCAGCATCATCTGGGTCCCGAGCGTGGCGACGAGGACGCCGCCCACCACGAACGCGATCGCGAGGGCCCAGGAGCCGGCCGCGTCCGCGAGCGCGAACGCCCGGGCCATCAGGCCGTCCGGGACGACGCGCTGGAAGATCAGCCGCTCGTTCACGAGCATCATGCCGTTGCCGACCCCGGTGAGCGCGAGCGCCGGGATCGCGAGCACGAAGGCCGGCGCGAGGCCGAACAGGAGCACGCCGAGCGCGGTCACGCAGATGCCGCTCAGGTAGCGGCGCTTCAGCTCGCTCACCTCGGCGCCGGCGGCGCCGGAGAGCGAGCCGGCGACGAACCCGAGGCCGGCGGCGCCGACGAGGATCGAGTAGCCGGTCTCGCCGGAGCCGAGGTCCTCCGCCACGAGCAGCTCGGCGATGTTGAGCATCGCGGCGAACATCAGGAGGCCGCTCGAGGCGAGCACCAGCACGCGGATGCCGGTCAGCCCGACGGTGGCCCGGACGCCCTCGGTCGCCTCGCGCAGCAGGCCGGGGCGCGGCGCGGCGTCGTCGCCGGCCGGCTCGCGCACGTCGCCGAAGCGGAGCGCCGCGAGGACGGCGGCCGAGATCAGGAAGCTGAGGCCGTTCGCCACGGCGAGGAGCTCCGCGCCGGCAAACGCCAGCGCGAGCGCCACCACGGCCGGGCCGAGCGTGCGGCCGGCGTCGGTCAGCGCGCCGTAGAGCGAGGTGGCGGCGGGGAGGCGCTTCTCCTCGACCAGGCTGGGCAGCGAGGCGAGGATGGCGGGGGTGAAGGTGGCGGCGCCGGCGCCGGCGAGCAGGGCGAAGGCGACGGTGGCGGCGAAGCCGCCGACCAGGGCGACCCCGACGAAGGCGACCGCGCGGATCAGGTCGGCGGCGATCGCGACGCGCCGGCGCGACCAGCGGTCGGCGGCGGCGCCGAAGACGGGGCCGAGGAGCATCGCCGGGACGAAGTCGGCCATCAGGACGAGGGCGATCGCCCACGGCGAGGCCCAGCGCTCGTAGGCGACGACCACGAGAGCGACGTAGCCGGCCCCGTTGCCGAGGGCCGACTGGGCGTACGCGGCGAAGAAGACGCGGGCTCGCGGCTCCCGCCTGAGAAGGTTGCGCGTGGCGTTCATCCGTGACTCCGTGATGTCCCTGCTCCGGAACGGTGCTAGAGCCGGGGGGCGAGACTGCGACCTCGCCCCCCGACCCGAATGGCTAGCGCCTTCCGATCGACATGAGGGACTCCCCTTGCGTCCGAATGGCCATCCCGGACACCGCCCCCAGATACCGGACGGGGTGGCCGGGCCGTTCCTATGCGATGTCCACCGTAAGCGCACAGGTTCCGCGCTGTCAACACCCCCATTTGAGTGAAAAAGACCGTGCAAAGGCACAACATCGGTGGGGGATCCCCCTGTTTGAGCGGGTTTGCCCCTCAAACTGCGCACCCCCCCTCTCTACGTCCGAGGGTCGAACGTTCGTCCAGCCTCGTCCCCCGGCGCTCATGGCGGCGGGTCCTGTCGCCGCTTCGCCATCCCGGCCCGCGGCGGCAGCAGCCGCCGCGTCCGGGACGGCTCCGCGCGCCACCCGCCGGTGGAGCGTCGGCGGCGCGCGGCTCTAGCTCCTGGTCGCCGGGGTCGGCACGAGGCGCTCCACTTCCTCAGTCGTCAGTGGGAAGTGGCAGGCCGCCAGGCTGCCCGCCCCCGCAGGCTTCGGCTCGAGCGGCGGCTCGACCACGGTGCACGTCTCCTGGCGCTTCGGGCAGCGGGTGTGGAAGCGGCAGGCCTCGGGCGGGTTCGCCGGGCTCGGGACGTCGCCGCGGAGGGGCTCGCGGCGGCGGTTGGCCGCCACCTCCGGATCGGGGATCGGGACCGCCGAGAGCAGGGCTCCGGTGTACGGGTGGCGGGGATGGGCGAAGAGGTCGTCGGAGTCCGCCAGCTCGACGATCTTGCCGAGGTACATGACCGCGATCCGGTCGCACATGTGCCTGACCACCGAGAGGTCGTGCGCGATCAGGACCAGCGTGATCCCGAGGTCGCGCTGCAGGTCGCGCAGCAGGTTCAGCACCTGCGCCTGGATCGAGACGTCCAGCGCGGAGACGGGCTCGTCGGCGAGGATCAGCTTCGGCCGCAGCGCGAGCGCCCGGGCCACGCCGATCCGCTGGCGCTGCCCGCCCGAGAACTCGTGCGGGAAGCGGTTGTAGTGCTCGGGGTTCAGGCCGACCTGCTCCATGAGCTCCTGCACGGCGCGGCGGCGCTCCCCGCGGCCGCCGTGGAGGCCGTGGATCGCGAACGGCTCCGCCACGATCGTCCCGACCGTCTTGCGCGGGTTCAGCGACGAGTACGGGTCCTGGAAGACCATCTGGACCTCGCGCCGCAGCGGCTTCAGATCGCGCCGCGACAGCGCGGCCAGCTCGCGGCCCTCGAACCGGATCGAGCCCGACGTCGGCTCGAGCAGCCGGCTGACGAGGCGGGCCGTCGTGCTCTTGCCGCAGCCGGTCTCGCCGACCAGCCCGAGCGTCTCGCCGCGCAGGACGTCGAACGACACGCCGTCGACCGCGCGCACCGTGCCGAGCTCGCGCCGGAGGAGGACGCCGCGGCCGACCGGGAAGTGCTTGACGAGGTCGCGGACCTCGACGAGCGGCTCGGTCACGGGGCGTCGCCCCCGGCCGCGGAGGCGGGCGCGGACCGGGCCGGCTCGCCGCCCATCACGGCCGCCCGCGCGTCCGCCGGAACGCTGCCCGTCCGCAGCCGGGCCCACAGCGCCCGGCGCGTCTCGGCCGGCAGCAGGCAGGCCACGTCGTGGCCGGCGTCGCCGGGCACCGGCTCGAGCGCGGGGTCCACGCGCCGGTGGCGGTCGAGCACGTACGGGCAGCGCGGGTGGAAGCTGCAGCCGGACGGCCGGTCGACCAGGCTCGGCGGCCGACCCTCGATCGGGACGAGCGGCATCGTGCGCGGCACGTCGAGCCGCGGGATCGACCGGATCAGCCCCCACGTGTAGGGGTGCTCCGGCCGGGCGAAGACCGTCCGGGTCGCGGCCCGCTCGACGATCCGGCCCGCGTACACGACCGCCACCTCGTCGGCCGTCTCGGCGATCACGCCGAGGTCGTGCGTCACGATCACGACCGCCATCCCGAGGTCGTGCTGTAGCCGCCTGATCAGCCCCAGGATCTGCGCCTGCACCGTCACGTCGAGCGCGGTGGTCGGCTCGTCGGCGATCAGCAGCTTGGGCTCGTTCGCCAGCGCCATCGCGATCATCGTCCGCTGCCGCATGCCGCCGGAGAGCTCGTGCGGGTAGGCGTCGACCCGGCGCCGCGGGTCGGGCAGCTCGACCATCGCGAGCAGCTCGATCGCCCTGGCGCGCGCGGCGGCGCGGCTGACCCGGCTGTGCGCGCGAACCGCCTCGCCGAGCTGCCTGCCGACCCGCATGAACGGGTGCAGCGACGACAGCGGGTCCTGGAAGATCATCGCGATCTCGCTGCCGCGCAGCCGGCGCAGCTCGTCGTCGGGCATCGTCAGGAGGTCGCGGCCCTCGAAAAGCACCTCGCCCGAAACCTCGGCGTTCGAGAACCGCACGAGCCCCATCACCGTCAGGCTCGAGACCGTCTTGCCGGAGCCGGACTCGCCGACGATCCCGAGCGCCCGCCCCGCGTCGACCGTGTACGAGACGCCGTCCACCGCCCGCAGCTCCCCCGCCTCGGTGCCGAACCGGACGCGGAGGTCGCGGACCTCGAGCAGCGGGCTCACGCCCGCCTCACGCGTACCTGACGCGGGGGTCGAGGAACGCGTACGCGACATCCACGACGAGGTTCGCGAACACGATGAAGAACGCGCCGAGCAGGACGGTGCCCTGGATCATCGGGAGGTCGGCGTTCAGGATCGACTCGTACGCGAGGAGCCCGATCCCCGGGATGTTGAACACCGCCTCGGTGAGGATCGCGCCGCCGAGCAGGATCCCGATGTCGAGGCCGGCCGCGGTGACGAGCGGCGTGATCGCGGACCGCAGCGCGTGCCGCAGCACGACCGCCCGCTCGCGCAGCCCCTTCGCGCGCGCGGTCCGGACGTAGTCCTCGGACATCGCCTCGATCATGTTCGCCCGCAGCAGCCGCGCGTAGAACGCCGCGAACGCGGCCGCCAGCACGAACCACGGCAGGATCAGCGACTGGAGCCACTGCGCCGGGTCCTCGCTCAGCGGCACGTAGCTGCCGGCGCCCTCGAACAGGTGGACCCTCCCGATGTCCTTGGCGAACAGGTACAGCGAGACGAGGCCGAGCCAGTAGACCGGCGCCGAGATCCCGACGAGCGCGCCGCCCATCGCCAGGCGGTCGACCATCGTCCGCCGCCTGACGGCCGACAGCGTGCCGACGACGATCCCGATCGCGAGCCACACCACGGCCGCGCCCAGCGCGAGCGAGATCGTCGCGGGCGCGCGGTCGGCGATCTGCTCCTTGACCCCGATCTCGTTCTGGTAGCTCGTGCCGAGGTCGAAGTGGAGCACGAGCCGCTCCATGTAGTGCGCGTACTGCACGTACCACGGGCGGTCGAGCTCGAGCGAGTGGCGGATGCGCTCGACCAGCTCCGGGTTCGGGTGCTTGCCCGCCCGCAGCTGCGCCGGGTCCGCCGACGGGAACAGGTAGAAGATGACGAAGGTGATCGCGCTGACCAGGAACAGCAGCGCGACCACCCACAGAAGGCGGCGGACGATGTACCGCGTCATCGCCGCGCCGCCTCCCGACCGGTCGTGGTCGTCCTCCCCGTCCTACTCCAGCGAGGAGAACGTGAGGTCGTAGGACGAGTTGAACGCGTTCACCACGCCCTTCACGTTCGACGACCGGATGTTCACCTGGTTGTCCCAGAGCCACGGCACGACCGGCGCGAGCTCGGTGACCCGCTTGTCGATCTCCCCCCAGGCCTTGGCCCGGGCCGTGACCTCCGTGAGCGTCTCCGCCTTGTCCATCGCGGCGTTCAGCTCCGGGTCGTCGAGCTGGGCGTAGTTGGCGTTGCCCGTCTCGACGATGTTCTTGCCGTTGAACACCGGGTCGACCATGCTCTGCGAGTCGTAGAAGTCCTTGCCCCAGCCCAGGTTCGGGCAGAGGGCGACGGCGGCCTTCGGCACGCCGCAGAACTTCGACAGCATCGTCGCGTGCGGGACCTGCCGGTAGGTCAGCTTGAAGCCGAGCTTCTCGAGCTGGGCCTGGAACGCCTCGCCCGTCTTGTTCGCGGGCGCCTCGTCGTCGCCGACCATCAGGAGCGGCTTGCCCGAGTACTTCCCGCTCGCGAACCCGGCCTTCCTCAGGTACTCCTGCGCGAGCGCGAGGTCCCCGTTCGGGTTCTTCAGGAAGTCGACGCCGGTCCCGGCCTCGCCGCCCGCCTCCTCGAAGCCCGGGATCCCCGGCGGGATCCAGTGGGTGGCGACCGTGCCGAGCGTCGGGCCGCCGCGGGTGAGCCGGAGCTCGTTGCGGTCGGTGACCGCGACGATGGCCTTTCGCACGTTCACGTCGTCGAGCGGCTTCACCTTCGTGTTCAGCGCGATGAAGCGGTTGCCGCCGCTCGGGACGATGTCGAGCTGGTCCTTCTTCGACGACAGCGCCTGCTTCAGCACCGGCGTCGGCGGGGCGGCGAAGTCGCCGCTGACGAAGCTCTTGCCGTTGAGGATCTTGCGGCTCGCGATCGTCGCGTCGTTGCCCCCGAGCGCGAGGATCTTGTCCACGTGCGCCGGGCGGAAGTCCGTCTTCGCGTCCCAGTTCGGGTTGCGCACGAGCTCGATCCGCTTGCCCGGCTTGTACCCCGTCGCCTTCCCGGACTTGTCGCTCGGGATCATGTACGGGCCGGTGTAGACCGCGTGCTGGCCGTACGTCGAGGTCTCGCCCTTGTCGTACTTCTCCGCGTAGTCCTTCGGGACCGGCGCGGTGCCCGGCAGGGTGAGCGCCTCGGCCGTCGCCACCACGCCGGACGGCTTCGAGAACTTGAGCACGAGCGTCTGCGGGTCGGGCGTCTCGATTCCCTTGATCTCCTTCGCCTTGCCGTCGGTGTACTCGTCGACGCCGACGAGGTTCCCGAAGTACACGGACGCGTACCCGTTGCCGACCTGCGGCAGGAAGATGCGCTCGAGCGCGTACTTCACGTCGGAGGAGTTGGCCTCGCGGTTGACCGGCGGGCTGAACTTGACGCCCCGACGGAGCTTGATCGTCACGGTCTTGCCGCCGTCGGTGACCTGCGGCGCGCCCTGCGCGAAGTCCGGCACGGGCTTCGTCTCGCCGCCCTTCCAGCCGTAGAGGGCGCGGTGACCCGGCTGCGACACCACCTGGTAGTCGTACTGGTAGTACATGTAGCCCGGGTCGAGGCTGTCCACGTCGCCCTCGGAGAGGACCGTCAGGGTCCCGCCCTTCTTCGCCTCGTCGTCGCTTCCACAGCCCACGAGCGCCAGCAGCGCCGCTCCGACCAGGATCGTCAGGAGCCTTCGCATCAAGTTCACCCTCCTCGGTGGTCCCGGGCGAGGTTCGCCCATGCTCGCCCGGTTCCTCTCGAAATCCCCCGCAAAACCCCCCGCACGCGCCTTGCGGCGGTTTCGGGGCGCCCTGTTGCGCGGATCTGTCACGACTTTGCCGACCTCGGGTCGAGTGCGTCCTGGAGGCCGTCGCCCAGGATGTTGAACGAAAGCACGGTCAGGAGCAGTGCGGTGCCGGGGAAGAGCATGTACCACCAGGCCGTGTCGAACACCTCGGTCGCGTCCGCGAGCATCTTCCCCCAGCTCGCGTCCGGCGGCTGGACGCCGACGCCGAGGAACGAGAGCGCGGCCTCGAACAGGATGTTCTGCGGGATCACGAGCGTCGCGTACACGATCAGCGGCGCGGTCAGGTTCGGGAGGATCTCGCGGAACAGGATGCGCCGGTTGGAGGCCCCGAGCGACCGCGCCGCCTCGACGAACTCGCGCTCGCGGAGCGACAGCACCTGGCCGCGGATGATCCGCGCGATGTAGGTCCAGTTGACGAACGCGATCACGAACACGACGACGCCGAGGCCCGGCTTGACGGCGCCGCGCAGGCAGCCGTCGCCGAGCGAGCAGGCCGAGGCGACGCCGAGCGCGAGCAGCAGGATCGGGAACGCGAGCAGGACGTCGATCAGCCGCGACAGCACGGCGTCGACCCAGCCGCGGTAGTAGCCCGCGACCATCCCGACGACGAGCCCGATGAGGACCGACAGCGCCGTGGCGATCAGCGCGATCTCGAGCGACACCCGCGCCCCGTAGATCACGCGGCTGAACAGGTCGCGCCCGAGCGGGTCGACGCCGAACAGGTTGTCGCCGCTCGGGCCGGTGGGGGTCCCGAACCCCGGGTCGAGGTACTTCTTGCCCGGCTGGTTGGGCGGGCGCGCGCCGGCGAGGTCGACGATCACCGGGGCCAGGACGGCCATCGCCACGAGCACGAGGATGAAGCCGAGCGCGACGAGCGCCAGCCGGTCCCGCCGCAGCCGCCGCCAGAAGAGCTGGAACGGCGAGCGCGCCGCTATGTCGGGCGCGGTGACGTCCGCGGTGGTGGGGGCTCCCGCGCCCTCCGGGTCGTGCAGGACTTCCGGGACTCCGGTGGTCACGACCCGGAGATGTTCGCCGATCGGCGGCCGGGGCCTGCGTGCGGCGGCGCGCGGCGCGCTAGGTGAGCTGCGTGCGCATCCGCTCGAGCGAGCGGCGGATCAGGCGCGAGACGTGCATCTGGGAGATCCCGATCCGCTCCGCGATCTGCGTCTGGGTGAGCCCCTCCTCGAACCGCATGCGCAGGATCTCGCGCTCGCGCTCGGGCAGCGCGGCGAGCGCCGGCTCGAGCGACGCCCGGTCGTCGGTGCGGTCGAAGCCCTCGTCCTCGGTCCCGATCGTCTCCATCGGGTCGAGCTCCTCGTCGCCCGAGGGGCCGGCGGAGAGCGAGAGCGGCGCGTAGGCCGACCCGGCCTCGAGCGCCTCGAGCACCTGCTCGGTGGAGGTCTCGAACTCCGCCGCGATCTCGGCGATGCTCGGCGAGCGGCCGAGCTTGGAGGTGAGCCGCTCGATCGTCGGGCCCATCTTGCCGTTCAGCTCCTGGAGCGCGCGCGGCACGCGGATCGCCCACCCCTTGTCGCGGAAGTGGCGCTTGATCTCGCCGACGACGTTGGGCGTGGCGTAGGTGGTCAGCGCGACCTCGCGCGAGAGCTCGTAACGGTCGATCGCCTTGATCAGGCCGATCGCGCCGACCTGCTCGATGTCCTCGAGCGACTCGCCGCGGCCGGCGTAGCGGCGCGCGAGCGAGCGCACCAGCGGCAGGTGGCGGTTCACGAGCGCCTCGCGCGCGCTCGCGTCGCCGTCGACGTGGTAGCGCCGCAGCAGCTCGCGATCGTCGAGTGCGTGATCCACGGAGCTCACTGTCCCCGTACGAGCTTCTCCAGCCGCACGATGAGGTGGTCGTCGGCGACCTCCTCGACTCCGTACGAATCGACGACGGTGGACAGGATGCGCGGCAGCGTGAGGACGCCGGGCGGCGGCTCGGGTCCTTGCAGCGCC
>DASVQB010000041.1:0-299375 GCA_036389295.1 Thermoleophilaceae bacterium
GGCCGATCCGCCGGCCGGCTTGACCCTCGGACCAAAAAAAGGGGGCGCCGCCTGGACGCCCCCTTCTCAGCGGTTGTGCGCCGGCTGCTAGGCGACGTCGCGGAGCTTCTGGGCCTCCGCGAGCGACTGCAGCTTCTTGAGCGACTGGTTCTCGATCTGGCGGATCCGCTCGCGGGTGACGTTGAAGGTACGACCCACCTCGTCGAGCGTGCGCGGGTGCTCCCCGCCGAGGCCGTAGCGAAGCTCGAGCACTCGCCGCTCGCGGTAGGAGAGGTTCTCGAGCGCCTCGCGGAGCGCCTCCTTCGTGAGGATCTCGGCGGCGCGGTCGTACGGCGACTCGGCGCGCTCGTCGGCGATGAACTGGCCGAACTCCGACTCCTCCTCGTCACCGACCGGCTTCTCGAGCGAGACCGGCGCCTGCGCGGATCGCTTGATCGAGTCGACCTCCTCGGGATCGATGCCGGTGACCTCGGCGATCTCCTCCGGCGTCGGCTCGCGGCCGAGCTCGGTGACGAGCTTGCGCTCGGCGCGGCCGATCTTGTTGAGCTTCTCGACCACGTGGACCGGAATGCGGATCGTGCGCGCCTTGTCGGCAAGCGCGCGAGCGATCGCCTGTCGAATCCACCAGGTGGCGTAGGTGGAGAACTTGAAGCCCTTGCGGTAGTCGAACTTCTCCGCGGCGCGGACGAGCCCGAGCGTGCCCTCCTGGATCAGGTCGAGGAACGGCAGGCCCTGGTTGCGGTAGTTCTTGGCGATCGAGACGACGAGCCGGAGGTTCGACTCGACCATCTTCTGCTTCGCGTCGAGGTCGCCGCGCTCGATGCGCTTGGCGAGGTCGACCTCCTCCTGGGCGGTGAGCAGCCGGACCTTGCCGATGTCCTTCAGGAACAGCTGGAGCGAGTCCGTCGTCATGTCCGGCTTCAGGTCGATCTGAGCCTTCTTCTGACGGCGGCGGCCCTTCGTGTCGACGGCGCGCTCCTCCTGCGCCGCCTGCTGGATCGCGGGGTCGTCCTCAACCAGCTCGATCTCGGACTTCTCGAGGAACGCGTGGAGGTCCTCGACGTCACCCTCGTCGAGGTCGACCTCGGACAGCGCGGTCGCGACCTCGCCGAACGTGAGGACGCCGGTCTGCGTGCCCTTCATGACGAGGAGCTTGATCTCCTCGAGTTCCTGGAGTTCAGCTACCGACATTCCCTTCCAATCTCTGCCATGCGACCCGCGCACTCCCCATCGAAGCAGTCGCGTCGAGTCTATGAGCTTGATTTCGTACGGTCAACCGCCGCGGTGCCCCCACCCTCCCAGTGAGCGGCGGACATGCCCCCAGCGGACCGGGATATACCCCCTGATCGCCGCTTTGATACTCGAAACATCGGGCAGGGCCGCCGCTGCGGGCGGCGGTGTTAAGCCTGGGGTAAGGATCACCGGCGTCGCGGGCCGCCGGTCGGGGCGGGCCGCGGTGCCCGTCCGGAGGCGGTTCCGGGTATCTTGGCGGCGTGGTCGTGGGGGATCGGGACCGGACGATCGGAGGGCCGTGAGCGACGACTCGGTGATGGGGAACCTGCCGCGCTCGCGGCCGGGCCGGCGGAGCGAGAAGCGCGGGGCCGAGGACGGCGCGCGCGGCGGCGCAGGCGGCGGCTCCCGAAGCGGCGGGGCGAGCGCCGGCGGCTCGCGCGGCGGCGCCGGCGGCTCACGCGGCGGCGGCACGGGCGGCTCATCGCGAAGCGGCGGCTCCCGAAGCGCCGGCGGCTCGCGCGGCGGCGGCCGCACCAAGCCCGCGGCGGGGAAGGGCGGCGGCTCGCCCAAGGCTCGCGCGGGGAGCCGCGCGGGGGGCGGTCGGACGGCGCGTTCGGGCGGCTCGGCCGGCTCCGCGGCGCGTTCGAGCGGCTCCTCGGCGCGTTCGAGCGGGTCCGCGGCGCGTTCGGCGCCGGCCGGCGGCTCCAGGTCCCGGGCGGGCGCCGGGTCCGGGACGAGGGGCGCGAGCGGCTCAGCCTCCCGCGGACGACCCGCCTCGGCGCCGCCGCGGCCCGAGTCCGGCGGGGCCCCGGATCCGATCGGTCAGGCCGTGCGCGTGGCCACCACGGTCGCCGGCGCCGGGCTCAAGGTCGCCGCCGGCGTGCTGCGGCGCCTGCCCCGTCCCTGATCGCGGTCGCCGACTGGGTGGCGGTGCGCCGCTGAGGGGCACCTCCCTCGTCCCCGCGCGCGTGGGCTCCGCGCCCACACACTGGTGACAAGTGGCACTTTTCAGGTAGGCTCGTTCACGTGACTCGCGCGGACGTCCTCCGCTGCCTGATCGTGGACGAGCACCCGGTCGTAAGACAGGGGATACGGGTGCTCCTGGAGCGCGAGCTGCCCGGCGCCCAGGTGCTCGACGCCCCCACCGCGGAGGCCGCCCTCCAGGCCTCGCCCGACGCGAAGCCGGACGTCGTGGTGGTCGACCCCTCGCACTCCGGCGTCAGCGTCGAGGAGCTCGTCGCCGACCTGCGCCGCTCGCTCGACTCGGCGATCGTCGTCTTCACCGGCAACGGCGGCCCGCGCCTGCTGGCCGACGCCCTCAAGGCCGGCGTGAAGGGGTACGTGCGGAAGGACTCGCCCCCCGAGGACCTCGTCCGGGCGATCCGGGCCGCCCACAGCGGCGAGTTCTACGTCGACCCGGCGCTGTCCTCGACGATCGTCCTCGAGGAGGGCGACCGCACGCTGACCGTGCGCCAGCGCGAGATCCTCCAGATGCTGGCCGACGGGCTCCAGACGGACGCCGTCGCGAGGCAGCTCGGGCTCTCCACCGAGACGGTGCGGACCCACACCAAGCGCATCCTCGCCAAGCTGCACGCGGACACCCGCACCCAGGCGGTCGCGATAGCGATCCGCAACGGCCTGATCCAGTAGGCGGCGAGGCGGTCGCCGCGCCTTCGGGCCGGACGCGGGCGGGCTCCGGCGGCGAGGTGAGGGCAGAGCCCGAAAACCGAGAAGTCCAAGGACGCAGGGAGCGACGCGTGCTCCGCACGCGAGCGACCGAGGACGCCGGAACTCGACGGTTCGCGGGCCCTGCCGCTAGGAGGGTTTGGCGAAACCGCCTACTCGCCTTTGGCGAAACGCTTGCGTTCGCGCTCCTGCTCTCCGTAGGTTCGCCGCGTTCTGACAACTTGGCCCCGGCGGCGCTGTCACGCCCCGGGGCCGTGGCACAGGAGCGTTACCTCCCATGCACGACCAGCGTAGCCCCGCGTCCCCGGTGCGGCCATGAACGCCGTGAGCCTCGTAGGGACGCTTGCCATCGACCCGATGATGCGCGCGAGTCGCGCGGGCACCCCGGAATGCCGAATGAAGCTTGCGGTGCCCCGTCGATCCCGCGGAGGCCGACCCGAGCCGGGCGTCGTCTACGTCCGCGTCAGCCTGTTCGGCTCCGACGCGCTGGAACACGGGCCGCGGCTACGACAGGGAAGTCGCATCGGCCTCACGGGGCGGCTCGACTCGGCCGACCCGCGCGAGTCAGCGGGCGTCCTGATCGACCAACTGGACTACCTCTAAGCGGCGCTCAGCCTGCCCCTGCGCATGAGGCGCAGCAGGGGTGGGTCCAGGTCAGCGCAGCGGTGGCAACGTCGTCTCCCTCCGCGTCCAGGTCGCACGTTCCACTCCTCGATGTTGTTGCCCTCCGTGCAGGCCGGGTTGTCGTGGTAGACCGGCATCAGCACGGAGTGCCAAGCGTGGCGCAAAGCCGCCATGACTACCTCAATTCACTTGGGACTTTCCCGCCGCTGCGGCCTGTGCGGGGCGCAGCGGCGAGCGTGGAAGGAATGTTCCTGCTCGGCCCGGACGACTTCACGTCGTCGGCAGCGACATATACGGTTGCTGCCACTTGGGACTTGCGCCGTCGCCCGCCTGTGCAAAGGAAATTGGGCGGCGGCGCGTTCGTTTTCGGGCTACGCGGCGGCGAGCAGGGCCGCTCGGCGCTCGGCCCTCTCTGCGACCACCGCCCGCGCACGGCCGAGCGTGCGGGCAAGCTGGGCGAGGATCGTCAAGTCGGCGTGCAGCCGGACGCGCTCGATTCCGCGGACGCGGAGCGGGAGAGGCCCACTCGTGCTTCAAGCGCCCGAACTCGCGCTCGACGGCCGACCGCTGCGCGTAGAGCTTCCCCCACCGGGAGGTCTCACGCGGGATCAGCGGGTGGAGGCGGCTCGCCTTCACCCACCGGGAGGCTGGCTTGCACTCGCCCGTGGGGCAGCGCCACTTGCTCGCGCCGCGCTTGTAGTCAGCCCCGGCGAAGGTCCACGTTCCGTGTTCGCACGTCGGGGGCCGGTGCCACCCGTTCTTGACCGCCGCGTCCTTGCGCAGCTTCACGACGGGATGGCAGCCGCGCGCCTCGAACCCGTCGTGAACGGGGCCGGTGTCGTACGCGGAGTCCATCGCGGCGGTCAGGGGCCGGAAGCCCCGCGCTTGCGCTGCGTCGAGCAGCGCGGTCGCGAACGTCTGCTCTACGTGCCGCGCGCTCTCGACCGTCCACGCGAGCGGGAGGCCGGTGCGCGTGCAGACGGCAGCGTGGACCTTGTACCCGTAGAAGCCGCCGCCCTTGCGGGTGCTGATCGCGGAGCGGTGGCCCCAACTCGCATCCGGGTCCGCGTACCGCTCGCGCTCCGGTCCGCCCTTGCGGACGAACCGCTGGCCGTTCGCGTAGGCCGGGAGGTCGGAGCCGTCGAGCGCGACGTGCTCGCCCATCCCCGGCATGAGCTTGTGGAGTCCATCGGTCACGCGGTCGAGGCAGTCGGCCAGCGCCGCCGAGTGCTCGCGCAGCTTCGCGGCGAAGCGGTAGCAGGCCCACTGAGAGGGAACCGCGCCGAGCGCGTCCCGGAGCGCCGCGTGCTCGGCCACGAGCCGCACCGTGCGGCTCCACGTCGGGATCGCGTAGAGGCTCTTGACGAGGCGACCCCGACCATGGCCCGGATCGGGTAGCCGGGGCGACCCGTCCAGCGCGTCGCCTCAAGCTCGCCCACGAGGGCCTGAATCTCGGGCGAGTCGAGGAGGGAACGAAGCTCGGAAACCGCCGAGCGCGGTGGTACTTTGGGAACGTCCACGGAGCCGTAACCTCTGTGGTCCAGGCCCCGGGGGGTTGCCGCCTCGCCGGGGCCGCTTTATGCGCTGAATCCAGAGGAACTCTACGGGTCGCCTCGGACGGAAAAACCGCAGCGCAGAGCGGAAAAGTGGGGTCTAGACTCTCCGCAATCGGTGAGCTAGAACCGACCTCCGAGCAAAGCCCGGCCCAGCGGTTCCCCCGCACACGCGAAGCGGTCAAGACCTTCATTCGAGGGATCTGGAAGACCGGCCTCGTCCTCTACGCCATCGTCAACATCGCTGGCGTACCAGACAACCTCGAAAACCTACGCGACTACTTGCTCCCACTCGGCGCGTACGGCGGGAAGATCGTCGGCGGCTTGGTCTTGGTTCTTGTCGTCCTTTCGCTGCTCCCGACGGAAGCCCACCGCTGGCTATGGGCGTGGCTGCCTGGGGGTCGCGCCGCACCGCCCCGTACGCGAGTGCGCCGTGCCGCTCCCCGGATTGCCGGAGGCCCCGTAGAGACCGGCATTGGGTTGGACACGCTCCTCGAAGGCATGGATCGTGCGCTTGAGGAACCATTCGCGGGGCTGGAAACAGACGTGGCAATCGAGGCGCCGGGTGAGGAGAGCGAGCCGCGCGACCCGAGACCGGCACCGCCCCAAACGCCGAACGCCGAGCTGAAGGCGCTCCTGCTCCCCCTGCGCGACCGTGGGCGGGCGATTCGTAAGCAACTGGACATCGTCCTTTCCATCGGCACCGAGACGCCCGAGGATTGGGAGGGTCAGGTGCTCGACCGGCTGGAAGCGGCCGGCCGCAAAGACCTCGCCGACTACTTCGGCGAGCGGGTGCCCGGCGACTACTCCTTCGGACTCTCGACTTGGCGGGACTCGCAGACGCAGAAGCGCCGGATGGACGTGCTGCTCGGCAGGCTGACGCAGATCATCCGGGACTTGGAGCGATGGCCTTGACGAAACCGCGTGGGGTAAGCCTTCCGCGACCGGCGAGGTACGCCCCAACTTCCCGTCCCTGCAACCCCGCTCTAGGAGCGGGCTGGTGAGTTTCGCCAATGCCTCCTAGTCGGCGAGGTCGCCGTTGGAGGCGGCGCCGTTGTCCCCGCCGCTCACCGCCACGGTCTCGCCGGCGGCCTTCGCCCGGTACATCGCGGAGTCGGCCAGCTCCAGGAGATCCTCCACCTCCACGGCGTGCTGCGGGCACGAGACCACGCCGATCGCCACCCTGAGCGGCTGCGGCGCCGGGGTGTCGATCCGCTCGATCGCGCCGGCCAGGCGGTCCGCCAGCACCTTCGCGCGCGAGGCGGTCTGGTGCGGGAGGAGCACGCAGAACTCGTCGCCGCCCATCCGGACCGGCGTGTCGACGGTCCGGATCGTCTCGCCCAGCGCGTTCGCCACGCCCATCAGCGCGCGGTCGCCCGCGCCGCTGCCGAACGCGTCGTTGATCCGCTTCAGGCCGTCGATGTCCACGAGGAGGACCGCGAACGGGTGGCCGTAGCGCTTCTGCACTCCCACCAGGTGGTGGAGGTGCTGCTGCATGAAGCGGATGTTGTGGAGGCCGGTGAGGCTGTCGGTGTCCCCCAGCCACTCGGCCTCGCCCGTCCGCACGGTCAGGACGTCGCCCACCGCATCGGCCTGCATCGCGCTGAACAGCTCGGCCAGCCGCTCGACGGTCTCGAGCGCGGCGACCGGGTCGAGCCGGTCGAGCCCGCGGTGGAGCGTCGCGATCATCGAGGACTGGAGCAGCGCCAGGTCGCGCACCAGCTCCTGCGCGGCGACGCTCTCGCGACCGGTCAGCTCGGCCAGGCGCTGCGCCCAGTCGAGGTAGCCGCGGTCGGACGGCGGCGCCCCGGCGGTATCGGCGCTGGCCGCGGCCTGGGCGGATCGACCCGCGGCCGGGCCGGTGGCCGCCGCGCGCGCTATCTCGCTGACCAGCTCCGGCAGCTCGGCCGCTATCCGGTGCGTCGGCAGGCGGGCGATCTCCTCGAGCGAGGCACGCTCCACCACGCGCGTGAGCCACGACTTCGCGATCTCCCCGCGCGACTCCTCGAGGCGGGACATTGGCGACTCCACGGGCAGGTTCCCGGTTGCGGCGAAAGCGGTCTGAGAGCGTGGCGGAGCACCCGTGATCATCGGATCACCGACTGTACCCCTCGGTTCGGACTGCAAGCGACCGCCCAGAGGCGACGCCCGCGTCCTGCAAGATATCTCCCAGGGCGACGCGCCGCGGCCCGGAACGAGCGCAATTTGCGGGCTTCCGGCCGGCGGGCGGCAATATGTCGCGATGACCGCAGGGCTGATCTCCGTCGCGGAGGCGCGCGAGCGGGTGCTGGCCGCGGTCCGGCCGCTCGCGGCCGAGGCGGTCCCGATCGGCGAGGCGCTCGGCCGGGTGCTGGCGGAGGAGGTCGCCGCCGCGGAGGACCTGCCGCCGTTCGACGCGTCGGCGATGGACGGCTACGCGGTCGTGGCCGGCGAGGCCGCGGAGCTCGACGTTGTCGATGAGTCGCGGGCGGGCGCCCCCGCGGAGCGGACGCTTGGGGCGGGCGAGGCGATCCGGATCTCGACCGGCGCGCGGATGCCGGCGGGCGCGGACGCGGTGGTTCCGGTGGAGCGCGTGCGCGAGCCGGGCGGCGGCGGGCCGGGGGACGGCGGGCCGGGCGACGACCGGCCGGGTGACGGCGAGCCCGGCGGCGGCGAGCCCGGCGGCGGAGAGCTGGGCGGCGGCGGCGGCGGACCCGGCGGCGGCCGGCCGCCCGCGCGCGTGTGGGTGCCGGAGGTCGAGCCCGGCGCGAACGTCCGCCTGGCGGGCGAGGACGTGCGGAGCGGTCAGGTCGTGCTGCGGCCGGGCGCCGAGGTCGGGCCGGCGGAGGTCGCGATGCTCGCCTGGGTCGGCCGGACGAGCGTGCGGTGCGGGCGGGCCCCGCGCGTGTCGATCGTCGTCACGGGCGACGAGCTGGTCGAGCCCGGCGCCCCCCTCGGGCCTGGCCGGATCCGCGACTCGAACTCCCCGGCGCTCGCCGCGCTGGCGACCCGCGCGGGCGCCACGGTCGCGGCCGCCCGCCGCGCGCCCGACGACTACGCCGCCACGGTCGAGGCGCTGAGGGCCGCCGTCGCCGAGGCCGACGTCGTCTGCGTCTCCGGGGGCGTCTCCGTCGGCCCCCACGACCACGTCAAGCCGGCGCTCCGGGAGCTCGGGGCGGAGGAGCGCTTCTGGGGCGTCGCCCTCAAGCCCGGCAAGCCGACCTGGTTCGGGACCGTGGCGCGCGGCATGGCGGGGGCCGAGCAAGCCGGCGGCACGGCGGGGCGCGGCACGGCGGCGCGCGGCGAGCAGGCCGGCGGCACGGCGCGCGGCGAGCAGGCGAACGCCGACCGGGTCCTCGTCTTCGGACTCCCGGGGAACCCGGTCTCCGCGATGGTCACCTTCCACCTGCTCGCGCGACCCGCGCTGCGCGCCCTGACCGGCGCCGACCCGTCCGACACCCGCGTGCGCGCGCGGCTGGACGCCCCCGTCCGGCGCAGCCCGAGGCGCGAGCAGGCCGTCCGCTGTCGCGTCCGCGCGACCGACGACGGCTGGCGACTCGACCCGACCGGCCCGCAGGAGTCGCACCGGATCAGCTCGATGCTGGGGGCCGGCGCGCTCGCGATGATCCCGGCCGGCGAGGGGGCGCTCGACGCCGGCGACCCGGTGGACGCCGAGCTGCTGCCCAGGGGTACGGTTTCGGCGTGAAGCGCCGCCACCCGCGCCGGGACCTCGAGCGCCGCCGCCGCGCGCGCGCGCGCGTGAGCCTCGTCGCGACGCCGCAGGGCGACACGAACCCGGACGGCAGCGTGACCTCCAAGCAGGTCGCCGACGTGACGCTCCCGCGCGAGGAGCTCGACCGGATCTGGACCCCGGAGTACCTCGAGCGGCTGGCCCGGACCTACTGGCGGTTCCTCACCCGCATCTCGCTCGGGCTGCTGCGCGTCGTGTACTCGCCGGCCGCCCGCGAGATCGTGGTCCTCGCGCGGCCGCTGCGGCTCCTCACCTTCCACGCGCCCGAGTACGAGACGACCGCGCGCCGCGGCAGCGTCACCTGGCGCATCAAGCAGGGGCTGCTCGTCGCGCCGCGCGGCCGCGGCAAGGGCTTCCTGCGGATCGCGGTCGAGCGCGGCCTCGACGCGGACGGCCCGGAGGCGAGCGTCCGGGTCAGCTCCGAGGTGGCGAACTTCTACCCGCTGATCGCCGGCTGGGGCTGGTTCTCGCGGATCGGCCGGGTCCTGTACCGGGTCACCCAGCTCCGCATCCACGCCATCGTGACGAACGCGTTCCTGCGCTCGCTCGCCCGCCTCGACCTGTCCCCCTCGATGGTCGGCGCCCTGCGCCGCCGGGAGGACCCGGAGGACCCGGCGGCCGCCGCCGCCGGCGAGCTCGAGCCCGCCGGCCGCTGAGCCCGAGCCCGCCGGCCGCTGAGGGCTAGCCGACCCGCTCGCCGGATATCTCGCGCAGCTTCGCGCGGTCGTGCCGCGCCGAGACGCGCCGCACGGTCCCGGACCGGGTCCGCATCACGAGCGACTCCGTGGTCGCGCCCTCGCGCGTGTAGTGGACGCCCTCGAGCACGTCGCCGTCGGTGACGCCGGTCGCGGCGAAGAAGACGTCGTCGCCGGCCACGAGCCGGTGCACGTCGAGCACCTCGTCGAGGTCGTAGCCCCGCTCGAGCGCCGCGCTCCGCTCGCCGTCGTCGCGCGGCCAGAGCCGCCCGACCATCTGCCCGCCGAGGCACTTGATCGCGGCCGCCGAGATCACGCCCTCGGGCGTGCCGCCGATCCCCCACAGCAGGTCGATCGGCGACTCGCGCTGCACCGCGAGCAGCGACGCCGACACGTCGCCGTGGGAGATGAACCGGATCCGCGCCCCCGCGCGGCGGATCTCCTCGATCGCGTCCGCGTGCCGGTCGCGCTTCAGCATCATCACGGTGACCTCGTGGACGCCGGTCCCCTTCTCGCGCGCGATCAGCTCGAGCGTCTCCGCGAGCGGCCGGTCCAGGTCGAGCAGGTGCGCGTACGCGGGCTGCGCCGCCATCTTCGTCATGTAGACGCAGGGGCCCGGGTCGAACATCGTCCCCCGCTCGGACATGGCCATCACCGCGAGCGCCCGCGGCGACCCCTCGGCCGCCAGCGTGGTCCCCTCGAGCGGGTCCACGGCGATGTCCACCTGCGGCGGCGAGCCGTCGCCGATCTGCTCGCCGTTGTAGAGCATCGGCGCCTTGTCCTTCTCGCCCTCGCCGATCACGACGACGCCGTCCATGCGGATGGTCTCGAGCATGTGGCGCATGGCGTCGACCGCCGCGCCGTCGGCGGCCTCCTTCTCGCCGAGCCCGACCCAGCGCGCCGCGGCCAGCGCGCCGTACTCCGTCACCCGGACCAGCTCGAGGGCGAGGTTGCGATCGGGCCGCGACCCGGTCGGGTCGGGCATCAGACGACGCCGGGCGGCTTGCGCGTCCTGCCGCCCACCGCCTGGCGTATCAGGCCGCCCACGAGGATCAGGTTCGCCCCAACGACCCCGACCCAGTAGCCGATCGCGAGCGAGATGTCGACGCTGTCGCCCGGCCGCCCGAGGATGATCCCGTTCAGCCAGACGAGCGCCGCGGCGATCATCCCGACGATCATCGTCACCTCGCCCGGCCGCCACGACAGCGACGCCTCCCTGACGATCAGCCACGCCAGGATGAACGGCGCGATGCACGCCGCCGTCAGCAGGAAGTCGAGCGACGTGAACGTCTCCCACGCCGTGAACTCGCCGTGCTGCCCGCCGTGCAGCACCGAGTTGACGTTGCAGCCGCCGGGCGAGGGAGGGCTCACGCTGTCGCAGCTCGTCCCGAACCACGGCAGGAACAGCGAGCCGAACAGGATCGCAGCCCCGGCGAACCCCACGTACTCCGCCCACATCAACCGCTTGAAGTCCACCGCTGGCCTCTCCTTGGGTCCGGCCTCCTCGCGCTGGTGACGCGCCCGGCCGCCGAGCGCGCCGAGCCCGGCGCCGAACGCGGTCGTCAGCGCCACCAGCAGAATCTCGGGGTCCGGGAGGTCGGCCTTCGCCTCCTCGCCCGTCGCCTGGTGGAGGATCAGGATGAAGCTCCCGAACAGCGCCCCGCCGACGACGCCGCGGATCGCGCCCTCGCGGGCGCCGTCGTGCTCGAGCCCGGCCCCGTACCCGCCCGCGATGGCGAGGATCGAGAGCACCAGGTACGCGGTCTTGTCGACGCCGAGCAGCCAGCCGCAGACCGCGCCGAACGCGGCGGGCACGAGTCCCGCGAGCACGACCTGAGCTGGAACCGGCCTGGACCTGAGCAGATGTGGCGTGGGCTCCTCCTCCCCCGACTCGGGGGGACCCTATATCAGCCCGCTTCGCGACGGCGCGCTCGAAACCGGTCGCCGCCGTCGAACCGTTAGGGTCCCGGTGGATCCCCACTCTTAGGAGGCCCCCTGATGGCGGTGACCAAGATCATCGAGGTCGTCGGAAGCTCGCCCGAGAGCTCGGACGCGGCGGTCAAGGCCGCGCTCAAGGACGCGCGCGAGACGCTTCGGAACATCAAGGCCGTGGACGTCGTGTCGACCGGGCTGCGAGGCGAGAACCTCGACGAGTGGAGGGCGCTCGTCCGGATCTCGTTCCTGATCGAGAGGGTGAGCGAGTAGCGGGACGCCGGGCGGCCCGCCGTTCGTCCGTAACGGCCGGTCGCGCGTAAGAGACACACGCAGGTGGCGACAGCCGCTGAGACACCGCCCCTCGGAGGGGTCGAGCCGCTGGCCAGGGGCCGGATCGCCGACCTGCTCGCGGACGCGCGCGAGCGGACGCTCCTGCTCCTCGACGGCGTGTGCGAGGACGACCTCCGGCGCGTGCACACGCCGCTGATGAGCCCGCTCGCCTGGGACCTCGGGCACATCGCGGCGTTCGAGGACCTCTGGATCGGGCAGCAGGCGGGCGGCCTCGAGCCGCTGCGGCCCGACCTCTGGGAGGTGTACGACGCCACCGAGACGCCCCGGGCGGGCCGCGGCGAGCTGCCGTACCTGCCGCCCGCGGAGGCGCGCGACTACATGGACGCGGTCCGCGAGCGCTCGCTCGAGGTCCTCGAGGGCGCCGACCTCGAGGGCGACGGCCTCCACCGCGACGGCCTGGTCTGGGACATGGTGGTCCAGCACGAGCACCAGCACAGCGAGACGATGCTCCAGACGCTGTGCCTCGCCGACGCCGGCGTCTGCGAGCCGCGCCGCAGGGAGCTGCCGCCCGCCCCGCCCGAGCCCGCCGGCGGCATGGTCCGGGTCGACGGCGGGCTGTTCCTGCTCGGCGCCGGGGCGAGCGGGTTCGCCTACGACAACGAGCGCCCGCGGCACCTGGTGGAGCTGCCGCCGTTCGAGATCGACCGCCTGCCGGCGACGAACGGCGACTTCCTCGCCTTCGTGGAGGACGGCGGCTACCGGCGGCGCAGCCTGTGGTCCGACGAGGGCTGGGACTGGCGCCGGCGCGAGAACGCCGACCGGCCCCTGTTCTGGACCGCGGGCGGCGAGGAGCGGCGGCTCGACCGAGTCGAGCCGCTCGACCCCGACCTGCCCGTCATGCACGTCTCGTGGTTCGAGGCGGACGCCTTCGCCCGCTGGCGCGGCGCGCGGCTCCCGACGGAATCCGAGTGGGAGAAGGCGGCGGCGTGGGGCCCCGGCCTCGACCGCCCCCGCCGCTGGCCGTGGGGCGACGAGCCGCCGGGCCCGGAGCGCGCGAACCTCGACCAGACCGCGTTCTCCCCCGCCCCCGCGGGGGCGTACCCGGACGGCGCGTCGGCGTACGGCGTGCTCGGGCTGGTCGGGGACGCCTGGGAGTGGACGGCGAGCCACCTGTCCGCCTACCCCGGGTTCTCCCCGTACCCGTACGTCGAGTACTCGTCGATCTTCTTCGGCGACGAGTACCGGGTGCTGCGCGGCGGATCGTGGGCCACGCGCTCGCGGGTCGCCCGCAACACGTTCCGGAACTGGGACTACCCCGGCCGCCGGCAGATCTTCGCCGGCTTCCGCTGCGCGAGGGACGCCGCGTGACCGAGGTCGCGAGCCGGATCCGGATCGACGACCGCCTGGCCGGGAACGGGGACGGCGGCGGGAGCGGGGCGCTGGCCGCCGAGGTCCGCGAGGGCCTGAGCCGGTCGCCCAGGGAGCTGCCGCCGAAGCTGTTCTACGACGCGACCGGCTCGGAGCTCTTCGACCGCATCACCGAGCTGCCCGAGTACTACCCCACGCGCTGCGAGCGGGAGATCCTCGACCGGCGGGCGGGCGAGATCGTGGCCGCGGCGGGCGCCGGCGAGCTGGTCGAGCTGGGCTCGGGGTCGGCGAGCAAGACGCGCGCGCTGCTCGGGACCGGGGAGCTGTCCCGCTACGTGCCGGTGGACGTGTCGCAGTCGGTGGTCGAGCGCTCGGCGGAGGAGCTGTGCGCCGCCTACCCGGGCCTGGAGGTCCACGGGCTGATCGGCGACTTCCACCGCGACCTCGTCCACCTGCCGGACGGCGACCGCCGCCTGTTCGCGTTCCTCGGCGGGACGATCGGCAACTTCCACCCGGCCGAGCGGGTCCGGTTCCTCGCCATGCTCCGCGGCCTGATGGGGCCGGACGACCGCCTCCTGCTCGGAACCGACCTCGTCAAGGACCCGGCCGTGATCGAGGCCGCCTACAACGACAGCGAGGGCGTCACCGCCGAGTTCAACCGGAACGCCCTGCGGGTCGTGAACCGCGAGCTCGACGCCGACTTCCCGCCGGAGCGCTTCGAGCACGTCGCCTTCTTCAGCGAGGCCGACTCGTGGATCGAGATGCGGCTTCGGTCGCTCGACGAGCGGACGGTGACCGTGCGCGGCGCCGGGATGGCGGTCGAGCTGGCGGAGGGCGAGGACATCCGCACCGAGATCAGCGCGAAGTTCACGCCCGAGCGCGTGGCCGGCGACCTCGACTCCGCGGGCCTGCGGCTCGACGAGCTGTGGACCGACCACGGCGGCCAGTTCGCGCTCAGCCTGTCGTCGCCCGCCGCGTCCTAGCGGCGCCGCGCGGGCGCCGTCAGCGGCCGCTCCACCAGGCTCGTCAGCACCACCTGCGTCCGCGTCCTGACCACGTTCGGCTGGGAGTGGATGCGCTCGATCGTCCGCTCGAGGTGCGGGATGTCCCGGGTGCGCACGTGGAGGATCGCCTCGGGGTCGCCGGCCACGGTGTAGGCACCGACGACCTCCGGGTGGTCGACCAGGGCCCGCCGCAGCGCCGGCAGCGAGGTGTCGCCCTCGCAGAACACCTCCAGGAACGCCTCGGTGGTCCACCCGAGGGCGGCCTGGTCGACCACCGCGCAGTAGCCGCGGATCGTGCCCTCGGCCTCGAGGCGGTCGATCCGCCGCTTGACCGCCGGCGGCGACAGGGACACGCGCTCGCCGATCTCCACGAGGCTCGCGCGGGCGTCGCTCGCCAGCGCCGAAAGGATCTTGCGATCCACCTCGTCTGGATTTCGATTCTTGCTCATATGCGCAGGATTCCTTCTGGTCCGATCGCCGATAATGGTCTCGATGTTGGAAACGAAAGATACCCGCCAGCCCGGATCGCGCTCGCTCCCGTGGGGCCGCTCGTACCTGATGTGCCCGCCCGAGCACTTCGACGTCGCGTACTCGATAAACCCGTGGATGGACCTGGCGGTCGCCGTCGACCGCGGGCGCGCCCAGGCGCAGTGGGACGAGCTGGTGGCGGCGATCGAGCAGGCCGGGGCGAGCGTCGAGACGGCGACGCCGCGGCCGGGCCTTCCCGACATGGTGTTCACGGCGAACGCCGGGCTCGTGATCGGCGACGTGTTCGTCTCGGCGTCGATGCGCCACGCCGAGCGGCGCGGCGAGCGGTCCCACTTCGAGGCCTGGTTCGCCGCGCGCGGGCGGCGGGTCGAGGCGCTCGAGGCGGTGCAGGAGGGCGCCGGCGACGCGCTGCCGCTTGGCGGCGCGCTGGTCGCCGGCTTCCGGACGCGGTCGACCGCCGCCGCGTACGCCGAGCTGTCGCGGCGCACCGGCGCGCGGACGGTGGCCGTCGAGCTGGCCGACCCGCGCTTCTACCACCTCGACCTGGCGTTCTGCCCGCTCGGCGAGGGACGGGCGATGATCGTGCCGTCGGCGTTCGGCGAGGCGGGGCGGGCCGTGCTGTCCGAGCTGGTCCCCGAGCCGCTGCTGCTCGAGCCCGAGGAGGGCGAGGCCTTCTGCGCGAACTCCGTCGTGGTCGGGCGGACCGTGATCATGCCGGCCTGCCCGCCGCGTGTCAGGCGGCACCTCGAGGTGTGGGGCCTCGAGCCGGTCGTCGTGGACGTGAGCGAGTTCCTGAAGGCCGGCGGCGGCCCGCGCTGCCTGACGCTGGCGCTCGACGTGGAGGCCGAGCACGCCGGCGCCGAGCCCGAGCGGGCGGTCCGGCTGCGCGACCCCGCGATCGACCTCGCCGAGCGCCACGGCGCGCACAACTACGAGCCGCTCCCGATCGTCGTGGCCCGCG
This sequence comes from Thermoleophilaceae bacterium, assembly GCA_036389295.1. Classification (GTDB taxonomy): domain Bacteria; phylum Actinomycetota; class Thermoleophilia; order Solirubrobacterales; family Thermoleophilaceae; genus AC-37. The sequence continues at coordinate 15,570 of DASVQB010000041.1, forward strand.
CCGACGGCGCGTGGGTCTGGGACGGCGAGGGCCGCCCCTACCTCGACGCGCTGGCGGCCTACTCGGCGCTCAACTTCGGCCACCGGCACCCGCGGCTCGTCGCGGCCGCGCGGCGGCAGCTCGACCGCGTGACGCTCACGAGCCGCGCCTTCCACAACGACCAGCTCGGCCCGTTCTGCCAGGAGCTGGCGGAGCTGTGCGGCAAGGACCGCGTGCTGCCGATGAACACCGGCGCCGAGGGCGTCGAGACGGCGATCAAGGTCGCGCGCAAGTGGGGCTACGAGGTCCGCGGCGTGGCTCCGGACCGGGCGAAGGTCGTGGTCTGCGCCGGCAACTTCCACGGCCGGACGGTGACGATCGTGTCGTTCTCCGACGACCCGCTCGCGCGCGACGGGTTCGGCCCGTTCACGCCGGGGTTCGTCACCGTCCCGTACGGCGACCGCGAGGCGCTCGCCGACGCGCTCTCGGACGGCGACGCGGTCGCGTTCCTCGTCGAGCCGGTCCAGGGCGAGGCCGGCGTAGTGATCCCGCCGGACGGCTACCTCGCGGCGGCGCGCGAGCTGTGCACCGAGCGCGGCGTGCTGATGGTGGCCGACGAGATCCAGTCCGGGCTCGGCCGCACCGGCCGCACCTTCGCGTGCGACCACGAGGGCGTGGTGCCCGACGTCTACGTGCTCGGCAAGGCGCTCGGCGGCGGGATCGTCCCGCTGTCGGCGGTGGTGGCCGACGACGAGGTGCTGGGCGTCCTGCGGCCCGGCGAGCACGGCAGCACGTTCGGCGGCAACCCGCTCGCGTGCGCCGTCGGTCGCGAGGTGCTGCGGCTCGTGGAGACCGGCGAGCACCAGGAGCGGAGCGCCCGGCTTGGGGCCCGCGCGCTGCGGGAGCTGCGCGAGGCGTCGCTGCCGCTCGTCGCCGGCGTCCGCGGGCGCGGGCTGTGGATCGGGATCGACCTGGTCGACGGCGCGCCGCCCGCCCGCGCGGTGTGCGAGCGGCTGCTCGACCGCGGCCTGCTCTGCAAGGACACGCACGAGACGACGATCCGCCTCGCCCCGCCGCTCGTGCTGACCGACGACGACCTCGACTTCGCGCTGGCCGCGCTGCGACGCGAGCTGGGACCGGCCGAGCCCGCGCGCGCCGCGGCGTGACCCCCTAGTTCGCGCAGTCCTTGAAGCCGTAGTCCTTCGCGAGCCGGTCGGCGGCGTCGAACGGGCCGCGCTGCGACTTCAGGATCGCCAGCGAGGCGGTCGGGTCCTGGCCGGCCTGCTCGAGCGACGCGATGCCCGCCTGCACCGCCGTGTAGATCGCGTCGAGCTTCGACTCGTCGCCGTCGGGCTTCTCGAGCTCGCGCAGCTTGGCGAGCCTGGCCTTCTGGAGCGGCACGACCTCGCGGATCGCGGACTGCGCCTCCTCCGGCTGGGGGTCCTGCTGGTCCTCGAACGACTTCTCGACGATCGCCTGGTTCTCCTTGTCGCCCTGGGCGCAGATCGCGTCGGCCTTCTCGATGTAGTCGGCCTTCGAGACCCCGTCGTCGCCGCCGCAGGCGACGAGCCCGAGCGCGAGCGATCCGGCGAGCACTGCGGCGAGCAAGCCCTTCATCGACGATCCCCTTCCGGTGGTTGGCGCGCCGCAGGCTAGCGACGCCGGCGGCGGCCGGCCCGGACGCCGTAACGGCCGAGCCGCGGCCGAGACTCACGTCTGATAGACGCCGGTCCTCGAGACCTGCGAAGCGAGCGAGGAGCCAGGATGGGGCACTACGACGTCATCGTCATCGGCCAGGGGCCCGCCGGCGAGCACTGCGCGGGGCGGCTCGCCGAGGGCGGCGCGAAGGTCGCGGTGGTGGAGCGCGAGCTGGTCGGCGGGGAGTGCTCCTACTGGGCGTGCATCCCCTCGAAGACGCTCCTGCGGCCGGGCGAGGCGATCGCGCAGGCCCGCGAGGCGCCCGGCGCGCGCGAGGCGGTGACGGGCGAGCTGGACGCCGGGCAGGCCTTCGCCTGGCGCGACTTCATGGTCTCGGACTACGACGACTCCGCCCAGGCGAAGTGGCTCGAGTCGGAGGGCATCGAGCTGCTGCGCGGCAGCGGGCGGATCGCCGGACCGGGCCGCGTGACCGTGGACGGCGCCGAGCACACGGCCGACCACGTCGTGATCTCGACCGGCTCCGACCCGGCGATCCCGCCGGTCGACGGGCTCGACGGGCTCGACGGGGTCTGGACCAACCGCGGCGTCACGGAGCTGAGCGAGGTCCCGCGCCGGATGCTCGTGCTGGGCGGCGGGCCGGTCGGCGTCGAGATGTCGCAGGCCGTCCACCGGATGGGCGCCGAGGTGGCGCTCGTCGAGGGCGGCGACCGCGTCCTCTCGCGCGAGCCCCGCCGCCTCGGGGAGGCGCTCGGCGACGCGCTGAGCAGCGAGGGGATCGAGCTGCACCTCGGCACGCACGCCGCGTCCGCCCGCCGCGAGGGCGGCGAGTACGTGCTGGAGCTCGAGAGCGGCGCGACGCTCCGCGGCGACCGGCTGCTCGTGGCCACCGGCCGACGCCCGCGCACCGAGGGCGTCGGCCTCGAGACCGTGGGGATCGAGCCCGGCGAGCGCGGCGAGGTCCCGGTCGACTCGCGCCTCTCGGCCGGCGACGGGCTCTGGGCGATCGGCGACGTGACCGGCGTCTGGCCGCTCACCTACGTCGGCAAGTACCAGGGCCGCGTCGTGGCGGCGAACATCCTCGGGACCGGCGCCGAGGCGAGCTACGACGCCGTGCCGCGGGTGGTCTTCACCGACCCGCAGGCGGCGGCGGTCGGCGCGGCGGAGGGCGAGGTCGAGGCCACGGTCGAGCTGTCCGGGGTCGCCCGCACCTCGACCTACACCCGCGCGTACGACGAGCGGCCGGGCTTCCTAACCGTCGTCTCCGACCGCCGGCGCCTGACCGGCGCCTACGCCCTCGGCCCCGAGGCCGGCGAGTGGCTCCAGCAGGCGACGCTCGCGATCCGCGCGGAGGTCCCGCTCGAGGTGCTGCACGACACGATCCAACCGTTCCCCACCTTCTCCGAGGCGTTCCTTCACGCGCTCCTGAAGCTGGGGCACGACGTCCCGACGGAGGTCGCTCCATGAAGCTCAAGGCCCTGCTCCTCAACTGCACGCTGAAGAGGTCGCCCGAGCCGTCCAACACGCAGGCGCTGATGGACCGCGTGATCGAGGTGCTCGAGTCGCTCGACGTCGAGTGCGAGACCGTCCGGGTGGTCGACTTCGAAGTGCCGTTCGGCGTCGCCAGCGACATGGGCGACGGCGACGAGTGGCCGCAGATCCTGGAGAAGGTCCTCGCGGCCGACATCCTGATCGTCGGCACGCCGATCTGGTTCGGCGTCCGCGGCAGCGTCGCCCAGCTCGTGATCGAGCGCCTCGACGGCACCTACAACACCACCAACGACGTGGGCCAGTACCCGCTCTACAACACGGTCGCGGGCGTGGTCGTCACCGGCAACGAGGACGGCGCCCACGACGCCGCGGCCACCACGCTGTTCAACCTCTCGCACCTCGGCTGCACGATCCCGCCGAACGCCGACACGTACTGGCTCGGGAGCGCCGGCCCGGGCCCGTCGTACATCGAGGCCGAGGGCTGGAACCACCCCTACACGCAGAAGACGACGAGCTGGATGGCCCACAACGTCGTGCACCTGGCGCGGATGCTCAAGGAGCGGCCGATCCCGCCGGAGGGCAACACGGTGCCGGGCTGGCAGCCGCCGGACTGCACGCCCGAGCAGCGGCGCAGCGAGGGCGCCGGGCACCTCGGCTAGCGGCGGCGCGGCGCGCCGCCGCGCCCGAGCCCGCTAGCTTGCCGCCCGCATCCGACCTGAAGGGAGAGCCGTGAACCTCGAGGGAGCCGGGACGCTGGTGGCCGGCGGTGCGTCCGGCCTCGGCGCCGCCGCGGTCAGGGCGCTCGCCGAGCGCCGCGCGCGCGTCGCGATCGTGGACATCGACGACGAGAAGGGCGAGGCGCTGGCGTCCGAGTTCCCGGGCGGCGGCGGCGTCTTCTTCCACGCCGACGTGACCGACGAGGCGCAGGTCGAGGCCGCGATCCGCGGGACCGTGGACGCGTTCGGCGAGCTGCGGTTCGCGGTGGCGAGCGCGGGCGTCGGGTGGGCCGAGCGGGTGGCCGGCAAGGAGGGAGCGGCGAAGCTCCAGCCGTTCGAGCTCGTGCTCCGGATCAACCTGATCGGCACCTACAACGTGCTGCGACTGGCCGCCGCCGCGATGAACGCGAACGACCCCGACCCGGGCGGCGAGCGCGGCGCCGTGGTCATGACCGCCTCGATCGCCGCGTTCGACGGGCAGATCGGCCAGACGGCCTACTCGGCGTCGAAGGGCGGGATCGTCGGCCTGACGCTGCCGGCGGCGCGCGACCTCGCGAGCCGCGGCATCCGCGTGTGCACGATCGCGCCGGGCACGTTCGACACGCCGCTCCTGGCCGCGCTGCCCGAGGAGGGCCGGCAGGCGCTCGGCGAGCAGATCCCGTTCCCGAGCCGGCTCGGCCGGCCCGAGGAGTACGCGGACCTCGCCGTCCACATCGCGGAGAACGCGATGCTGAACGGCGAGACGATCCGGCTGGACGGGGCGCTGCGGATGCCGCCGCGGTAGCGGCGGCCCGCAGCCGTCGCCCCTAGCGGCCGGTGGCCGCCTTCGCGCGGCTCGCGGCCGCGGTGCCCGCGCGCTTCGCGGCCGTGCCGGCCCGCTTCGCCGCGGTCCCGGCCTGCTTGGCGGCCGTGCCCGCCTGCCTCGCGGCGGACTGGGCGCTCTTCGACGCGGTTCCCGCCGAGCGCTTCGCCTGCGAGGCGCTGCGACCGGCAGCCTTCTGCTTGCGCGTCGCCGCCGCCTTCTTGGCCGCGGCGCTCCTCTGAGCCGTGGTCTGCGCCATTCAGGTGCCTCCTTCCACGGTTCGCTGTCACCACCGGCCGTACCCGTGCAGGCGGCGCGGAAACGCGCGGGACGGGCGCTGCGGGCGGTCCCGGGAGGCCACCGTCGTGCTACGGTCGGTGCAGGGCCGGGCCCCGCCCGGCAGAGCAGTGCAGGCGTTCACGGGGCGTTGTCGCAAGAGCTTCCTCCGAGATCACCAGGCACCAAGACATTCGGAGGCAAGAGAGACATGCCCACGGGAACCGTCAAGTGGTTCAGCGACGACAAGGGGTACGGCTTCATCACCCCTGACGACGGCGGCAAGGACGTCTTCGTCCACCACTCCGGGATCGCCGGCAACGGCTTCCGCTCGCTCCAGGACGGTGCGAAGGTGTCGTACGAGGCCGAGCAGGGCGACAAGGGCCCGAAGGCCGTGAACGTCACGCCTATCTAGACTCTCGGGACGGGCGCGCGAGCGCCCTTTTCGCCGCCAGCTCCCCCGAACAAGGACCGAAGCCAATGCCTGAAGCCGTGATCGTCGATGCCGTCAGGACGCCCATCGGACGCGCCTTCAAGGGCTCCCTCACCCAGGTGCGCCCCGACGACCTGACCGCGTTCGTCGTCGACCAGCTCCTCGAGCGCAACCCCGAGGTCGCGCCCGACTCCGTCGACGACCTCGTCTGCGGCTGCGGCCTCACCCAGTGGGAGCAGGCGTTCAACATCGGCCGGATCGCGGTGCTCTTGTCGGAGAAGCTGCCGGACTCGGTCACGGGGGCGACGGTCTCGCGCTACTGCGCGTCGAGCCTGAACGCGATCCAGATCGCCGCCGACTCGATCCGCGCCGGCACCGCCGACACCTACGTGGCGGCCGGGGTCGAGTCGGTCAGCCGGGTGGGGCCCTTCAGCGAGAACATCCCGCGGAGCGAGGACAACCCGGAGCTGGGGCAGAACACGAAGCTCCAGGGCAGGGACGGCACCCCGAACGCGTACATCTCGATGGGCGAGACGGCCGAGAACGTGGCCGACCGCTTCAACGTCTCGCGCGAGGACATGGACGAGTACGCCAAGCGGTCCCAGGACCTGGCGGTCGAGTCGCGCGACGAGGGCTTCTTCGACCGCGAGATCGTGGCGGTCGAGACGCCCGACCACGGCACGGTCGACAAGGACGACGGCCCGCGTCCGGGAACGACCCTCGAGAAGCTCGCCCAGCTCGAGCCGGCCTTCCGCGAGGAGGGCGGCCGGGTGACGGCCGGCAACTCGTGCCCCCTGAACGACGGCGCGGCCGCGGTGCTGCTCACCTCGGACGAGCGGGCGAGCGAGCTCGGCCTCAAGCCGCGGGCCCGCGTGATCGCCGCCGCCACGAGCGGCCTCGAGCCCGAGATCATGGGCGTGGCCCCGATCGGCGCGATCCACAACGTGCTGAAGAAGGCCGGCATGACGATCGGCGACGTCGACGTCGTGGAGCTGAACGAGGCGTTCGCCGCCCAGGTCATCCCGATCATGGAGAAGTGCGAGATCCCGCTCGAGAAGCTGAACCCGCACGGCGGCGCGATCGCGCTCGGCCACCCGTTCGGGATGACCGGCGCGCGCATCATGACGACGCTGCTGAACGACCTCGAGACCGACGACAAGCAGATCGGCCTCGAGACGATGTGCGTGGCCGGCGGGCAGGGCTTCGCGATGATCGTCGAGCGGCTGAACTAGTCCGGTTGCCCCCGGCGCCGGCCGGGTAAAGGGCCACCCGTGGCCCGCTACTTCTACGTCTGCGCGCACGAGCAGTTCCCCCCGCGGGAGCTGCTCGAGCAGGCCGTCGCGGCGGAGCGCGCCGGGTTCGAGGGCATCGGCTGCTCGGACCACCTCCAGCCGTGGTGGGAGCCCGGCGAGTCGGGCCACGCCTGGGTCTGGCTCGGCGCCGCCGCCCAGGCCACCGAGCGGGTCCCGGTGGGGACGGCGGTCACGCCGCCCGGGCCGCGCTACCACCCGGTCCTGATCGCCCAGGCGTGGGCGACGCTCGAGCAGATGTTCCCCGGCCGGCCGTTCCTCGGCTTCGGGTCGGGCGAGTCGCTGAACGAGTCGCCGCTCGGCGCCGACTGGCCGTCGCCCGGCCGGCAGGTCGACCGCATGGAGGAGGCGCTCGAGCTGATCCACCGCCTGTTCGACGGCGAGCGGGTGGACCACGACGGCGAGCACTTCAGGACCAAGCGCGCCTACCTCCACACCCGCCCGGAGCGGCGGCCGCCGATCTACGTCTCGGCGTTCGGGCCGCGCGCCGCCGGCGTGGCGGGCCGGTGGGCCGACGGGCTCTGGACGCTCGCCGACCCGGAGATGGCGCCGTCGGTGATCGACGCCTACAGGTCGGCCGCCGAGGACGCCGGTCGCGAGCCGGGCGAGGTCGTCCTCCAGCTCCAGTTCTCGTGGGCCGCCGACGACGACGCCGCGCTCGAGGGGGCGCGGGTCTGGAAGGGCGCGCAGCCGGAGGAGTTCTTCACCGACGACTGGCACGAGCCGAGCGCGATGTTCGAGCACGGCGAGCGGCAGGTCTCGGACGACGACCTGCGCGAGGCGCTCGTCATCGGCTCGGACCCGGACGCGCACGCGGAGGAGGTCCGCGAGGTCGAGAGGCTCGGGGCCACGACCGTCGCGCTGATGAACGTCTCGGGCGCCGACCCGCGGGGGGCGATCGAGACCTACGCGGAGCGGGTGCTGCCCGCGCTCCGCGGCTGAGGCGCCCGCGGCGCCCGCCCTACCGGCGCGTCTTCCGCTTCTTCTTCTTCGCCGGCGCCTTGAGCGTCACCGACGTTCGGCGCACCTGCGGCGGCCCGCCGCCGGCGGCCGAGCGGATGACGCCCTGGAGCGTCAGCCTCACCTTGGTCTTGCGGCTGAGCAGCGCCCGGTGCACGCGCGCGACCTTGACCCGCAGCACGCCGCCGGCGTCGAGCGAGCCGCCGGCGATGGCCGAGGCGCCCCACAGGAGGTCGAGCTGGACGGCGTGGCCGGCCGGCGCCTGGCCGGGGATCGCGACGGTCTTGCCGCGGGCGAGCCCGCGGAGCCCGGCCTTCTTCACCTTGGCGGAGGCCGTCTTCATGAAGCCGTCGAGCCAGGCCGCGGCGTCCGGGGCCACGTCGCCCGGGACGGGCTCGGGGGCGGGCGGCGTCGGGGTCGGGGTCGGGGTCGGGGTCGGCGAGCCGGCGCTCTGGATGCAGGAGGCGGGGTCGCACAGGAACGCCGAGTCGTAGACGTTCCAGTGGGTCGCCAGGTAGCTCCCGGGGGCGGGCGAGGCGTTGAAGTAGTCGTCGCCGCCGCAGTCGTAGGGGTCGAGCGGCGAGCCCGGCGCGCAACGCAGCACCATGTCGTTGCGCGGCCCTCCGTCCTCGTAGCACATGACGTCGAAGACGTCGAAGCAGTGGCCTGCGAGCGTGGAGTTCGGGGCCGAGTCCTGGACGGCGCCGAGGTTGTGGGAGATCTCGTGGAGCGCCGTGCTGACGCGGTCGATCCCGAAGGTCGGCCCGCCGTCGCCCCAGACGATCGCGGTGCCGCCGCCGTAGTTCGACTCGTTCACCGCGCCGTGGCGGTCGTCGAACGGCATGTACGCCGTGCCCGTCACGCCGTCGTCCGCGTAGAGGGTGTCGGCGTAGACGAGGACGTTCGCCGACCACGGGATCCGGCCGAGCGCCTCCTGCACGTCGCCGGCGACCAGCGGCGCCCGGTCGGCCGTCCCGACGTACTCGGCGCGGACGCGCGGCAGCCTCACGGTCGCGATGTCGAGGTAGTCCGTGCCGCAGTCGGTGCCGGTGTCGAAGCGGATCGTCTTCGAGCCGGCGGCCGTCGCGGCGACCCAGTCGGAGACCGTCAGGAGGTCGGCCTGGATCAGGTTCGAGTAGGCGGCGAAGCGGTCGACTCCGTCGCTCGGGTACGCGTAGACGACCTTGATGCGCGCCCCGGTCGAGGACGAGTTGGCGGTGTCGTCGGTCGAGCGGGCGGTGCCGCACCACGTGGTGGCGAGCTTGGCCGCGATGCGGGGGGCGCGCCGGAGGCCGCGGCGGAGCGCGGCGTCGCTGCCGGGCGGGACGCGGTCGCCGTGGGCGCCGAAGACGACGGTGTGGCCGGCGATCGTCGCCTGCGAGCTGGGCTCGGGCACCATCCCGGTGGGGTGGGCGTGCGCGACGGCGGCCGTCGACGCGAGAAGCGCAAGAGCGCAGACGAGGACCCGAACGGCACGCACGAGACCCCATATCGGCAGCGGGGGCCGCCGGGTGGAGCCCTCGGCCCGTCGGCTGGACCCTCCGTCAGGCCAGCTCGGGCAGCGCCCCGGCCTCGCCGAGCGTCCGGACCGCCCCGAGGACCATGAGCGTGAGGAACCGCGCCGCCTCGTCCGGGTCGGCGGGGTGGTGGTCGACCAGCCGGATCGCGACCTGGAACGCCATGCCGGCGATCGCCCCGGAGAGGTAGCCGAGGTCCACGTCGGCCGGAAGGTCGCCCTCCCGGCGCCAGCCCTCGAGGTCCTCGGCGAACTCCTCCACACCGGCGTCGAACACGGCGTCGGTCGGCAGCATCGAGATGGCGCCCGCGTTGCGCCGCAGGACGGCGAACAGCTCGGCGTCCTCGACCACGACGCGGAAGAACGCCCGCGCGCCGAGCTCGATCCGCTCCTCGAGCGACAGGCTAGTGTCGCGGCGCAGGTGGCGGGTCGCGTCCTGCACCTTGGCCTCGAACTCCTCGAGCAGCGCCCGGAAGACCTCGTCCTTGTCGCGGAAGTAGTTGTAGAAGGTGCCGCTGGCGAGGTCCGTCTCGCGCACGATGTCGCGAACGGTCGCTTCGCCGAGACCCTTCTCGGCGAAGACCTTGCGTGCGGCGTCGATGAGCTTGGCCCTGTTCTGGGCCTTCCGCTCCTCCCGCCGCCCCGCCTCGGCTGCGGGGTCGGTCACGATCCTGCTCACAAAAGAACTCTCTACCGCAAAGCGGTGTAGGGGTGGTTGATACCACGAATCGGGTGCCGCGCTGCGCGAGTTGGCGCACAGTGGGAGCTTTCAGGCCGCCAGAAGCACGACCTTGCCGAGCTTTCCCCCCGCCGCGAACCGCTCGTACGCGGTGGCCGCCTCGGCCAGTGGATAGGCGTCCGCCACCGGGACCCGGACCGCGCCCGACTCCACCAGCGGGAGCACGTGCCGCTCGACGCGGCGGGCCGCGTCCGCCTTCTGCTCGAGCGGGCGCGCGCGCAGCGTCGAGCCCCGGACGACGCCGCGCTTCGCCATCAGCAGCCCCAGGTTCAGCTCGGCCTTGGCGCCCGCGCCGATCCCGATCACGACGATCCGGCCGCCGGTGGCCAGCGCGCCGGCGTTCGCGGGCAGGTTCGGCGCGCCGACCAGCTCCAGGACGACGTCGAACGGGCCGTGCCCCTCGAAGCCCTCCGGTGCCACGACGGCGGCGCCGAGCTCCTCGACCGCGCCGCGGAGCCCCTCGTTGCGGACGGTCGCGACCACCGTCGCGCCGGCGGCCCGCCCGAGCTGGACCGCGGCCGTCCCGACTCCGCCGGCCGCGCCGTGCACCAGGAGCCGCTCGCCCGGCGCGAGGGCGGCCTGGGTGAACAGGGCGTCGTGGGCGGTGGTGAAGACCTCCGGGAACCCGCCCGCCTCGGGCCAGCCGAGCGCGTCCGGGACGGGCATGGCGGCCCGCTCGTGGACGACCGCCAGCTCCGCCTGGCCGCCGCCGGCCACGACGGCCATGACCCGGTCGCCCTCCTCGAACCGGGAGGCGCCGGGCCCGAGCGCGGCGACCTCGCCGGCCAGCTCCAGCCCCGGCACGTCCTGCGGGGCGCCCGGCGGGGCGGGGTAGAGGCCGCGGCGCTGGAGCATGTCGGCCCCGTTGAGGCCGGCGGCCCGCACGCGGACGAGGAGCTCGCCCGCGCCGGGGCGCGGGTCGTCGCGATCCTCGACGACGAGCTCGCCGTCCTGGATGGTCACCGCTCGCACGGCGCTGATCGTATTGGCCCTGCGCGCCGGGCTCGGTTTCGGCGGCCGCGCCGAGGGGTAGCGTTCAGCCACCGGGAATGAACGTGCGTTCACCTCTTGGAGTCCCGCCGCTGTGGCGGGAGAGCAGGCTCGGCTTCGAGGCCGCCGCGCTGCTGCGCCACCCGATCCACCGGGGCGAGGGCGTCGCGGACGCCGGCGGCCAGCCCGTGATGCTGGTCCCCGGCTTCCTGGCCGGGGACGACACGCTCGGCATCATGACCCGCTGGCTGCGCCGCACCGGCCACCACACGCGGAAGGCCGGGATCCGCTCGAACGTCGGCTGCTCCGGAGCGGCCGTCGACCGCCTCGAGCACCGGCTCTGCGCGATGGCCGAGTCGCGCGGCGAGCGGGTGGCGATCGTCGGCCAGAGCCGCGGCGGCAACTTCGCGAAGGTCCTCGCCGCCCGGCGGCCCGACCTCGTGTCGGGCGTGGTCGCGCTCGGCTCCCCCCAGCTCGACCCGCTGGCGGTCCACCCCCTCGTGCGGATGCAGGTCTACGCCGTCGGGGCGGCCGGCACGCTCGGCGCCCCGGGGCTGCTTCGGCACGCGTGCCGCTCGGGCGAGTGCTGCGCCGACTTCTGGGAGAAGCTCCAGGGGCCGCTCCCGCCGGAGGTCGGCTACGTCTCGATCTACTCCCGCAGCGACGGGATCGTCGACTGGCGCTCGTGCCTCGACCCGCACGCGGAGCACGTCGAGGTCGGCGCGAGCCACTGCGGGATGGCCGTCAGCGCGCAGGTCTACCGGGTGCTGGCCGGCGCGCTGGCCGGCTTCCGCCGCAGCGACCGCCGCGCGGCCGACGACGCTCCGCTGCGCGTCGTCGCCTAGCGCCCCGGGCCGGGCTCAGGCGGCCGCCGCGCCCGCCGGGTGGCCCTTCGCCCACTCGACGATGCGCTTCGAGTCCTTGATCACCTCGCCGTCGTCGGTGACGAGGACAGGGACCATCGAGTCGCCCGTCAGGCGCTTGACCTCCTCCCGGCCCTTGGTGCGGTTGAACAGGCCGTCCGGCAGGATCGCCAGGCCGTAGGAGCGGATCACCTCGGGGTCGTGGCCCGCCTCGCGCAGCGCGCGGTACGCGTTGCCGCACGGATGGCCGCCGGGCCGCGGGGTCTTGGTGAAGGTGCCGTAGCAGACGTAGAGCTTCATCGGACGGAGTTCTACCCGTTCACAACGACCGCCGCTCCCCTGACGTCGCCGGCGCGCAGCCGGTCGAGCGCCTCGCCCGCCGCCTCGAGGGGGTACGGCTCGACCTCGGTGCGGACCGGCACCCGCGGCGCCAGCTCCATGAACGCCTCGCCGTCGCGGCGGGTGAGGTTGGCGACCGAGCGGAGCGTCCGCTCGCCCCAGAGGAGCTCGTAGGGGAACGACGGGACGTCGGACATGTGGATCCCCGCGCAGACCACCGTGCCGCCCCTCGCGACCGCGCGCAGGGCCGCCGGGACCAGCTCGCCGGCCGGGGCGAAGATCAGCGCGGCGTCCAGCTCCTCCGGGGGCGGGCCACCGGAGCCCCCGGCCCACTCGGCGCCCAGCTCGAGGGCGAGCTCGCGCGCCCGCTCGTCGCCCTCGCGCACGAACGCGAACACCCGGCGGCCCTGGTGGCGGGCCACCTGGCAGACGATGTGGGCAGCCGCGCCGAAGCCGTAGAGGCCGAGGCGCTCGGCGTCGCCCGCCATCGCCAGCGCGCGGTGGCCGATCAGCCCCGCGCACAGGAGCGGGGCGGCCTGCGCGTCCGGGTAGCCCGCCGGGACGGCGAACGCGAAACGCTCGTCGGCGACGGTCCGCTCGGCGAAGCCGCCGTCCGTGTCGTAGCCGGTGAACCGCGCGCGCTCGCAGAGGTTCTCGCGGCCGGAGCGGCAGTACCGGCACTCGCCGCACGTCCAGCCGAGCCACGGGACGCCCACCCGGTCGCCGACCGCAAGCCGCTCGGCGCCCGGGCCGGCAGCGAGGACGCGGCCGACGATCTGGTGGCCCGGCACGAGCGGCAGCTTCGGCTCTGCCAGCTCGCCGTCGACCACGTGCAGGTCGGTGCGGCAGACGCCGCACGCGTGGACGGCGATCAGGACCTGCCCCCGCCCCGGCTCGGGGTCCGGCAGCTCGCGGAGCCGGAGCGGCTCATGCGGGCGGTCGAGCACCATCGCGCGCACGGGAGCGAGCCTATCCCGGGCGAACGTCCATTCGACCACCGCTGGCGGTGGCGAAATGGACGTTCAACTCGGGATGACGTCCTGCGGGGGAGCCACGATGTGGCCGTGAGCGCTCGTCCTGTGATCGACGTCGCCGCCGTGGCCGGCCGGTCCGTGCGGCGGGGACTTCGGGCCGCGCGCCGCCGGGCCGCGGCGGAGCGGGCGGCGCGGGTCCGCGGGCGCGACGCGCACGGAGGGCGGCCGGCCGAGACGGCGCGGGCGGAGCGGCCCGCCGCCGAGGCGGGGCCGGCCGCCGGCGAGGGGGGACCGGCCGTCGCCGACGCAGCGGTTGTCGCCGACGCCGAGCTCGACGACCTGCGCGGCGCCCTGGTGCGCGAGCTGGACCGGCTCGCCGCCGCCGACGGCTCGTCGGCGGGCTTCAGGCGGCTCTAGGGGCGGCGCGGGTCGCCGGTGGGGGCGGCGCGGGTCGCCGGTGGGCGCGGCGCGGGCCGTCGGTGGGCGCGGCGCGGGCCGCCGGTGGCGGCTCGGGGGTGGCGTCGGCCGCCGGTGGCGGCTCGGGGGTCGCCGGTGGCGGCGCGGGGCCGGTGCCGGGCAGCCGCGCTCCCCTCAGCGCTTGCGCGGCACGGCCTCGCGGCTCAGGAACGGCGTCGCGCCGAGCCGCGGGGTCCAGGAGAGCCGCCAGGTCCCGGGCAGCTTCGGGATCGCCTTCATGAAGTAGCCGGCCGCGTTCAGCTCGACGGTGTCGACCGTCTGCCACTGCGCCGAGGAGCCGGCCCGGTTCTGGACCTCGATCACCTGCCGCGGGTTGGCGCCGGTCGGCCGGGCCTGGCCGAAGACCAGCACCCGCTTCCCGCGGTCGACCACGTAGAGCGGCACGCGGTAGGCGTCCCAGGCCGCCTTCGGGTAGCAGGGGTCGGCGCCGTTCGGGAAGCACAGCCCGGTCTGGAACGTCTTGCGGCGGAAGGTCGTGTCGTCCTCGAGCCCGTACTGCGCGACGCCGCGCACCGCCGGGTCGCGGAAGGCGATGTAGTCCGCCTGGTTGATCCACTCGGCCTGGGTGGCGAGCGGGACGCTGTAGCGCTCGCCGGGCGGCTTGCTCGACACGCCGAACTCGGTGAAGAAGACCTGCCCGCCCACCCGCTTCGAGATCGCTCCCGAGCGCGCGCCGAGGCGGGCCACGTGCCGCAGCCGCGACGTGTAGGCGATCGTGATCGCGCCGGTGGGCTGCTTCTTCAGCAGCGCGTCGCCCGCCCCCCGCGTGTACGGGTGGTGGGCGATCCCGGTCACCGCCATCCGCTTCGGCTTGCGCCGGCAGCCCGTGGCCCGCGCGACGTCGCCGCGCAGCCGGTGGCCGCGGTGGTCGACGCAGAACAGGGTCTCGTAGAACGGCACGGGCGCCGTGCTGTTGGCGGAGCCGCCCCCGAGCGGCGCGGTCTCGCCGAGCAGGACCTGGTCGCCGGCGTGCCCGGCGACGCGCAGCGCGCCCGTCGCCTGGTGGACGAGCGACCGGTAGGCCGACGCGGCGACCGAGACCGTCCGCCGGCCGACGCGCTTCGTCTGCGGCGCGAGCCAGCCGCCCTGGTTCGGCTCGTTCCAGATCGACCAGCGGGTGACGGCCGGCAGCGTGGCCCCGTCGGACTCGTCGCGGTAGGTGCCGTCGTAGCGCCGCGCCAGCGCCTCGACGAAGTCGCCGAACAGCGTCGGGCTCGGCTTGCAGACGTGTGCCCAGTAGCGCCTGCGCTCGCGGTCCGAGCAGCGCTCCGCCCAGCGCGGCACCTGGCTGGTCGGCGTGAGGATCACCTGGAGGCCGCGGGCCTGGGCGCCGCGCAGGAGGTCGTCGAGGGGGTTCCAGCGGTCGCTGGGGTAGTCCGCCGGGTCGGTCCCGTCGAACCCGGCCGGGCGCTTGTCGGCGGTGGGGCTCGGCACGAACCCGCGCCAGTGGACCAGCGTGTGGACCGTGTCGACGCCGAGCGCGGCCATCGAGTCGAGCGCGCGGGCCTGGGCGGCCGGCCCCTGCGAGAACAGGACCCGGTCGTCCTGGAGGATCGACTCCTGGGCCGTGCCCGCCGAGGCGGACGGGGCGAGCGCGAGCAGACCCAGCGCGCACGCCGCGACCGCACGAGCCCAGACGACGACGGGGCCGCCGCCCGGCGGGCCCCGTCTCGAGCGAAGTGTCGTGCGAGCTTGGATCAGGCGCCTCCGAAGCGCGGGAACACTAGAAGAGCCCCCGCGTTGCGTTCGTGCGCGGCGCTACATTCGGCCCGGCCCATGCCGTCACCGACTCGCGCGGTCCCCCTCTCCCCGATCCGCTGGCGCGACGGCGCCCTCGAGCTGCTCGACCAGCGCCTCCTGCCCGCCGAGGAGCGCTGGCTCCGGTGCGAGTCCGTCGCCGACGTGGCGGAGGCGATCCGGACCCTCGCCGTGCGCGGCGCGCCGGCCATCGGGATCGCCGCCGCGTACGGGCTCGCGCTCGCGCCGGACCGCTTCGAGGCGGCCGCGGCGGAGCTGGCGGCCACGCGCCCGACGGCGGTCAACCTGCGCTGGGCGATCGACCGGGCGCGCGAGGCCGCGGCGGGCGGGCGCGAGGCCCTGCTCGAGCTGGCGGAGGCGCTGGCGCGCGAGCAGGAGGCCGCCGACCGCCGGATGGGCGAGCTGGGCGCGGCCCTGTTCGAGCCCGGCGACCGCGCCCTCACCCACTGCAACACCGGCGCGCTCGCGACCGGCGGTCGCGGGACCGCCGCCGCCGTCCTGCTCGCCGCCTTCGAGGCCGGCCGGCTCGACCGGGTCTGGGTCGACGAGACCCGACCGCTCCTCCAGGGCGCCCGGCTGACCGCCTGGGAGCTCGAGCGCGCGGGCGTCCCGTACCGGGTCGTGGCCGACGCGAGCGCCGGCTCCCTGATGGCCCGCGGGCTGGTCGACCGCGTCGTCGTGGGCGCCGACCGCATCGCCCGCAACGGCGACGTCGCCAACAAGGTCGGCACCTACCCGCTCGCGGTCCTGGCGAGCCGCCACGAGATCCCGTTCTACGTCGTGGCCCCGCTCTCGACCGTCGACCTCGCGACCCCGACCGGCGCGGACATCGCCATCGAGGAGCGCGACCCGGCCGAGGTCGTGGAGCTCGGCGGCCGGCGGATCGCGCCCGAGGGCGCCGCCGCGGCGAACCCCGCCTTCGACGTGACCCCGCGCGACCTCGTCACGGCGATCGTGACCGAGGCCGGCGTGCTCGCCCCGCCCTACGAGGAGTCGCTCGCCGGTGCCGCCGCTCGACGCTGACGCGCTGCTCGGGGCCGCGCGCCGCCCGCTGGTCGTCGGGATCGGCGGCGGCGGGGACGCGGTCGGCGCGCTCGCCACCGCCGAGGCCGCCCGTATCCACCACGGCGCCGAGCCGGTGGTGGGCGGCGTCACCTGGGAGCGGCGGGTCGTTGACCCGGCTCCCGGCCCGCGGTCCGCGGCCGAGATCGAGGGCGGGCGCGAGCTGGGGCCGTGCGTGCTCGCGGCCGGGCCGGACACGCGGGTGCGCGGCAGCGACGTGCGGTTCGCCGAGTCGCACCTCGCCGGCGTGCTCGAGGAGGAGACCGTGCTGGTCGACCCGACCGGCGGGCCGCGGGCGGTGGCCGAGGGGCTGACCGAGGCCGCGGGCCGCCTCGGCGCCGACCTGCTCGTGTTCGTCGACGTGGGCGGCGACGCCCTCGCGCACGGCGGCGAGCCCGGCCTCGCGAGCCCGCTCTGCGACGCGGTGATGCTGGCCGCCGCCGACCGGCTCCAGGCCGACGGGCTCCCGGTCCTCGGCGGCGTCTTCGGCCCCGGCTGCGACGGCGAGCTGACCCTCGCGGAGCTCGACGAGCGGCTCGCGGAGATCGGCGCCGCCGGCGGCCTCGCCGGCGCCCGCGGGCTCACCCCCGCCGTGGCGGAGCGCCTCGAGGAGGCGGTCCGCCACGTGCCGACCGAGGCGAGCGCCCAGCCGCTGCTCGCCTTCCGCGGCGCGAGCGGCGAGTCGGAGATCCGCCACGGCCGGCGGACCGTGCACCTGACCACCGCGGCCGCGCTGACGGTCTACTTCGACGTGGCGGCGGCGGTGGGGTCCGCCGCCCGGCTCGCCCGCGCGGTGGCCGGCGCGGGCGGCCTCGAGGAGGCGAACGACGCCCTGCACGCGCTCGGCGTGCGGACCGAGCTCGACCTCGAGCGCGAGGCGGCCGCGGACCGCTGAGCGGCCTCCCCTCGGGGGCTACCAGCTCGGCAGGCTCGACCCGGCGAACAGGAAGAACCAGATCCCGAACGCGGCGAGCGAGAGCGAGACCGAGAAGATCATGACCAGCTCGAGGACCGTGCTCCGCCGCTGCTGCACCCGCTCGCCCCGCATGCTCCGAAGCCACGCGAGCTGCACCCGGACCTCCGAGGTCCGGCCGGTGACCCGCTCGTAGGCGTCGTTCAGGCGGAACAGGAAGCGCCCGAAGATCCACATCGAGAGCGGGACGCCGACCAGGATCAGGAGGTACGGCCCGAGCTGGGGCTGCGTCGTGTCCACGGTCTGGGACACCCCGTAGATCCACGCCACCGGGATCCCGATCCACAGCAGGACGCTGCCGACGGCCATCAGCAGGACGAGCAGGAGCGCCGCCGGGCGGGTGAGGATCGCCAGCTCCACGGAGCGCGGTTCATCCGGCGCGGGTGCGGTTGTGCTGGGGTCTCGCGACACTCGGGGCATCGTAACCGGAGCCACCTCAATATCCTCCCCGACCGCGAATGAGGGGAACGCGATGAAACTCGGCGTGCCCAACCAGGGCGCCGCCGGCGAGACGAGGGTGGCCACGGTGCCCGACGTCGTCCGCCGGCTCTCCAAGAAGGGCGTCGACGTGCTGGTCGAGTCCGGCGCGGGCGCCCGGGCCCACGTGCCCGACGAGGACTTCCAGGAGGCCGGCGCCACGATCGCCCCGGCCGAGGCGGTCTGGGGCGCCGACGTGGTCGCGGTCGTCCGCGCCCCGAGCGCCGACGAGATCGGCCGGCTCGCGGGCGGCACGGTCGTGATCGGCTTCCTCGCCCCGCTGACCGATCCCGACACCGCCCGCGCGCTGGCGAGCGCCGGCGCCACCTCGTTCGCGATGGAGGCGATCCCGCGCATCACCCGCGCCCAGTCGATGGACGCGCTCTCCTCGCAGAGCACCGTGGCCGGCTACCGCGCAGTGCTGCTCGCCTCCGAGCAGCTCGACCGCTTCTTCCCGATGCTGACCACCGCCGCCGGCACGATCAAGCCCGCCACCGTGCTGGTGCTGGGCGCCGGCGTGGCGGGCCTCCAGGCGATCGCGACCGCCCGCCGGCTCGGGGCCGTCGTGACCGGCTACGACGTGCGGGCCGCGGTGCGCGAGCAGGTCGAGTCGCTCGGCGCGCGCTTCCTCGAGCTCGACCTCGAGGCCGACGCCGAAGGGGCCGGCGGCTACGCGAAGGAGCTCGGCGAGGACCAGCAGCGCCGCCAGCAGGAGGCCATGGCCGAGGCCGCCGGCAAGTTCGACGTGGTCATCACGACCGCCCTCGTGCCCGGCCGGCCGGCGCCGAAGCTCCTGATCGCGAAGGCCGTCGAGAACATGCGCCCCGGCTCGGTGATCGTCGACCTCGCCGCCGTCACCGGCGGCAACTGCGAGCTGACCGAGCCCGGCCAGACCGTCGAGCGCCACGACGTGAAGATCATCGGCCCGCTCGACCTCGCGTCCGAGATGCCCACCCACGCCTCGCAGCTGTACGCCCGCAACGTCCAATCGCTGGTCGAGCTGATGGTCGGCGACGAGGGCGCGCTGAAGCTCGACTGGGACGACGAGATCATCGCCGGGGCCTGCGTGACCCGCGACGGCGAGATCGTCCACGAGGGCGCGAAGCAGGCTGCCGGGGCCGCCGCGTGAGCACGACCGACCGACCGACGAGGAGGCACTCGTGGAGATCATGACCATGCTCGCGATCCTCGTGCTGGCGGCGTTCGTCGGCTTCGAGGTGATCTCGAAGGTCCCGAACACCCTGCACACGCCGCTGATGTCGGGCACGAACGCGATCCACGGCATCGTCCTGCTCGGCGGCCTCCTGGTCCTCTCGTCCGCGGCGGGCGCCCTGAACAAGGTGATCCTCACGATCGCCATCGCGTTCGGGACGATCAACATCGTCGGCGGCTTCCTCGTGACCGACCGGATGCTCGGCATGTTCAAGGGCCGCGAGAAGCGGCGGCCGCGCGAGGAGGAGGCCGGCTCGTGACCACCGTCGCGACCTCCTTCTTCCAGGACCGCGACTTCATCGACGCGCTGTACATCGTGTCGTTCGTCCTGTTCATCGTCGGCCTGCGGGGGCTGGCCGGCCCGAAGACCGCCGTGCGCGGCAACCAGATCGCCGGGCTCGGGATGCTGATCGCGTTCGTCGCGACGCTGCTGATCGACGGCGTGATCGAGGACGGCGGCGACGTGGCGCTGATCGCGATCGGCATCGGCGTCGGCACCGCCGTCGGGATCCCCGCGGCGCGCAACGTGAAGATGACCGCGATGCCCCAGATGGTCGCGCTGTTCAACGGCGTCGGCGGCGGGGCCGTGGCGCTGATCGCGTGGGCCGAGTACCGGCGGAAGTTCCCCGGCGAGGACGGGCTCTGGGACCTCCAGGCCGAGATCCCGTCGCTGTTCGCGGCGATCGTCGGGTCGATCTCGTTCTGGGGGTCGAACATCGCGTTCGGCAAGCTCCAGGAGGTCCTGCCGGGGCGGCCGATCCAGCTCCCCGGCCAGCGGTTCATCAACCTGCTGCTCGGCCTCGTGTCGGTCGGCAGCGCGATCGCGCTCGCGTCCGGCGTGCACAGCGAGGCGCTGTTCGTCCTCGGGATCCTCGTCACGGCGGCGCTGCTGGGGAACCTGATGGTGCTGCCGATCGGCGGCGCGGACATGCCCGTGGTGATCTCGCTCCTGAACGCCTTCACCGGCGTGTCGGCGGCGGCCACCGGCATCGCGCTCGAGAACACCTCGCTGATCGTCGCGGGGACGCTCGTCGGCGCGTCCGGCTCGATCCTCACGAACATGATGGCCGTGGCGATGAACCGCTCGGTGCCGGCGATCATCGCCGGCGGGTTCGGCGGCGTCACCACCGCGCCGACGGCGGAGGGCGACGAGGACCGCACCGTGCGCTCGACCTCGCCGGACGACGTGGCGGTGCAGCTCTCCTACGCGGACCGGGTCGTGGTGGTGCCGGGCTACGGCATGGCCGTCGCGCAGGCGCAGCACACCGTCCGCGAGCTGGCCGACGAGCTCGAGAAGCGAGGCGTGGAGGTGGAGTTCGCCATCCACCCGGTCGCCGGGCGGATGCCGGGCCACATGAACGTCCTGCTCGCCGAGGCCGACGTCGCCTACGACAAGCTCAAGGAGATGGACGAGATCAACCCGGAGTTCCCGCAGACGGACGTGTCGCTCGTGATCGGCGCGAACGACGTGACCAACCCGGACGCGCGCGAGAACGAGGGGTCGCCGATCTACGGCATGCCGATCCTCGACGTGGACAAGTCCGGACAGGTCATCGTGCTGAAGCGGAGCATGAACACCGGCTTCGCCGGCATCGACAACCCGCTCTTCTACATGGAGAACACCGCGCTCCTGTTCGGCGACGCGAAGGAGTCGGTGGCCGCGGTGCTCGGCGAGGTCAAGGAGCTCTAGCGGGGCCGGCGCCGGACCCGGGCGCGGGGGCAGGGGCGTCCGGGGTCGACCCGCGCGCCGCCCTGGCCCGCGTGGCCGCCTATCCCTTCGCGCGCGCCGACCAGTCGTGCGTCGTGGTCGACGACCACGCGGTCGAGCTCGTGGAGCTCGAGCCGCGGCGGCTCGAGGACAGCCTCGTCCGCGGCGCGGACGGCGAGGTGTCCGCCCTGGGCGGGTACTGCGAGTCGCTCGGGATCGGGCGCGACGCCGTGCCGGCGGAGGCGACGCCGGTGCTCTCCTACGGCGCCAACGCGTCGCCGGCCGAGCTCTCGCGCAAGCTGGCGGCGCACGCGCCGGGCGTCGTCGTGCCGCTCGTCCTGACGGCGGTGCACGACATCGACGTCGTGTACTCGGCGCACGTGTCGCCGTCGGGCGGGGTCGGCGCGGCGATCCAGCGCAGCCCGGGCACGGTCGTCGAGATGGCGGTCGCGTACCTCGGGCCCGAGCTCCTCGCGACGATCGACGCGACCGAGGTGAACTACGACCGCCGCCCGCTCCCGGACCTCCGCCCCCCGCTCCCCGGCCCCGGCCCCGGCCCCGGCCCCGGCGTCGAGGCCTACCTGACCAAGCACGGCTGCCTCGTGCTGGACGGCGACAACGTGGCGCTCGCGGCCGTGGAGGCCGAGGGGCGCCGGCTCCCTGCGCTTCGGACGCTCGACGCGGTCGAGGCGGTCAGGGCGCTCATCGCGCCGGACCGCACGCTGGAGGAGTTCGTGGTCGAGAACCGGACCGACCCGGAGCTGGCCCGCGAGCGGACCGCCGTGCTCCGGGCGGGCGCGCGCCCGTTCGCCCGGTAGGCGGGCGCGACCGGCGGCCGCCCTACGCCGGCTTCACGGCGGCGAAGCAGACCTGCACGACCGCTAGGTAGAACTCGCCGCGCTCGTCGAGCTCGCGCAGCTCAGCCTCCCACGCGTCCGCCTCGTCCTCCGGGAAGCCGCGGTCGACTGCGAACCGCCGGATGAACGGGACCAGCGCGCCGCCGTAGGTCTCGGGGTCGAGCGCCGTGGTGGTGAACGAGTGGCCCTCGGCGCGCACGTCCTCGAAGCCGGCCGCGCGCATCCGCGCCGTGAGCGTCCGGGGAAGCGCCGGGTCGGCGAGGTGCTCGTCCCACACCCGCAGCACGCGATTGGACCGGTCAGAGTCGACCGAGTGCAGCGACAGGGTGGTCCAGTCCACGTCCCAGAGGACGACGCGCCCGCCGGGGCGCAGCGCGCGGCGGATCTCGGCCAGCGCGGCGGCCACGTCCTCGACGTACTCGAGCACCTGGACCGAGAGCGCGGCGTCGAAGCTCGCGTCCTCCACCGGCAGCTCCGTGGCGTCGCCCTCGCGGAACTCGACGCCGCCGTGCTCGCGGCAGCGGTGCGTGGCCACCGCGAGCATGCCCGCGCTGCTGTCCACGCCCACGACCGACCCCTCGGGCCCGATCGCCTCGCGGATCTCGGCCGCGTAGTAGCCGGGGCCGCAGCCGACGTCGAGCACTCGCTCCCCCGGCGCCGGCGCGAGCGCCTCGCGCACGAGCAGCCGCCTGCGCAGGACGTCGCGGCTGCGGTAGATCTCTTCGAGCTGCGCGACGACGTTCTCGTCGAACTCCAGCTGAGCCATGTCCCTCCTCCCCGTTGCGGCCAGGCTACCGGTCGGCGCCTTAGAATCCGGTCCGTGCACGACGGGGGGAACGGCGCGGCGGCCGGCGCGGGCGCCGCGGCCGGGGGGAACGGCGCGGACGGCGGCCCGCCGGCGTGGCGGCTGGAGGTCGCGATCGTCGGCGGCGGGCCGGCCGGGCTCGCCACCGCGGCGACGCTGAAGCGGGCCGGCATCCCGGCCACGGTGCTCGAGCGGAGCGACCGGGTCGGCGCGAGCTGGCGCAAGCACTACGACCGGCTCCACCTCCACACGGTCCGCTGGCTCTCGAACCTTCCGGGCTACCGGTTCTCGCGCAAGCACGGCCGCTGGGTGTCGCGGGACGGCGTGGTCCGCTACCTCGAGGGCTACGCCCGCCACCACGCGCTCGACGTCCGGACCGGGGTCGAGGTGCGCCGGCTCGACCGCGACCGCGACGCGGGCGAGTGGGTGCTCGACATGCCGGACGGCCCGATCCGCGCGCGGTTCGTGGTGGTCGCCACCGGCTACAACCACACCCCGGTGCTGCCGAACTGGCCCGGCCGCGACTCCTTCGAGGGCGAGCTGGTCCACGGCCAGGACTACCGCAATCCCGAGCCCTACCGCGGCCGCGACGTGCTCGTGGTGGGCTCCGGCAACACCGGCGCGGAGATCGCGGTCGACCTCGTCGAGGGCGGCGCCGGCCGGGTGAGGCTGGCCGTCAGGACGCCGCCGAACGTGCTGCTCCGCGAGGCCAACGGCATCCCCGGCCAGGTGGGCGGCGTGCTGATGCGCCACTTCCCCGCTCGGGTCGCCGACGCGCTCTTCACCGGCGCGCAGCGGCTTCAGGTGGGCGACCTGTCGCAGTACGGCCTGCCGCGGGCGCCGCGCGGCCCGTACACGCAGGCGGTCCGCGACGACGTGGTGCCGATCCTCGACGTCGGCCTCGTCGAGATGCTGAAGCGCGGCAGGGTCGAGGTCGTGGCCGCGCTCGCCGGCTTCGAGGGCCGCTCGGCGCTGCTGGCCGACGGCTCGCGGATCGAGCCCGACGCCGTGATCGCCTGCGCCGGCTACGCCCGCGGGCTCGAGCCGCTCGTCGGCCACCTCGGCGTGATCGGCGAGAAGGGCCGTCCGACCGTGAGCCGCGGGCGGACGCACCCGAACGCCCCGAACGTCTTCTTCATCGGCTACACGAACCCGATCAGCGGCATGTTCCGCGAGTTCGGGATCGACGCCCGGCACATCGCGAAGGCGATCGCGCGCGAGCGCGGCCGGTCGGCGGCCGCGGCGCCGCGCAAGCGCGAGCCGGTCGCGGCGTAGCGCCCGCGGCCACCGTCCTGCCCAGGGGTCGCCATGCGACCCGAATCCGGCACGGTGTCGCATTCGTTTCGGTATGCGGAACGAATGCGACGCGGTGTCCTCTACCGGCCGGGGTTCAGGTGCCGGCGGCGCGGCGGAGGATGTCGCGCAGGGTGCGCTGGTCGGCCGCCGGGAGCGAGGCGATCTGGGGCGGCGGCTCGCTCATCCGCTTGACGAGCTCGCCGCGCACGCGCTGGCCCTCCTCGGTGAGGACGAGCAGCTTGACGCGGCGGTCGCTCGGGTCGGCCCGGCGCTCGACGAGGCCGCGGCCCTCGAGCCGGTCCACGATCCCGGTCACGTTCGAGCTGTCGCACAGGAGGGCGCCGGCGAGGTCGCTCATCGGCATCGGCTCCGCGAGGTGCTTGAGCGCGCCCATCTGCTGGGGCGCGAGCTCGAACTCCTGGGCGATCGCCTGGAACCTGCGCCGCTGGGAGCCGAACAGGTCCGCGATCAGGCCCCAGGCCTCGGCGGCCGGCCCGCGCGACCGCTGCTCGGCCACCGCGCCGCCGGCGGGGACCGCCGGTGCCGTGGGCTGCTGCTTCAGGTGCGCCATCTCTTGGTCCGGATGATAGTCGGTCGGGTAGACAGTTGACAACCTCAAATATCTAGGTAGTCTTTCACCTCTCGAATGGATCGACATCCGATCGACGGAAACCCCAGACCGACGGAGCACCCATGACCCTCACCCCCCAGCTAGTCCCCGCCGCCACGCCCACCGGCTGGCGCCTCGTGCTCGTGGCGGAGGCCCGAAGCTCATGATGGCCCAGCCGCACGGCATCGAGGTCGACGGCCTCGTCCGCGAGTTCAAGAAGGGCCCGCGGGCGGTGGACGGGATCGACCTCGAGGTCGCGCCGGGCGAGATCTACGGCTTCCTCGGCCCGAACGGCGCCGGCAAGTCGACGACCGTCCACATGCTCACCACACTCCTCCCGCCCACCGCCGGCACGGCCCGCGTGGCCGGCTACGACGTCGTGAAGCAGGGCCCGCAGGTCCGCTCGGCGATCGGCGCCGCCCTCCAGGAGGCCGCCCTCGACCCGCTGCTGACCGGCCGCGAGCACATGCGGCTCCAGACCGCCCTCCACGGCCTGCCGCGCGACGAGCGCCGGCGCCGCGGCGAGGCGCTGCTCGCGCGCGTCGGGCTCGTCGAGGCGGCCGACCGCCGCGTCAGCGGCTACTCGGGCGGCATGAAGCGGCGGCTCGACCTCGCGCTCGCGCTCGTCCACGGGCCGCGGATCCTGTTCCTCGACGAGCCGACCACCGGACTCGACCCGCAGAGCCGCGCGGCGCTCTGGGCCGAGGTCGGGCGGCTCGCCCACGACGAGGGCGTGACGGTCTTCCTCACGACCCAGTACCTGGAGGAGGCCGACGTGCTCGCCGACCGGGTCGGCATCATCGACCGCGGCCGGATCGTCGCGGAGGGCACGCCGGCGGCGCTGAAGGCCGAGATCGGCCGCCCGAGCGTCGAGGCGATCCCGCGCGACCCCTCGCAGCGCGCCGCCCTGGCGGCGGTGCTCCGGCGCTTCGGCGAGGAGTCGACGTCGCCGCGCGGCGCGGCCGTGCGGCTCACCGACGGCGTCGACGAGCTGGCCGCGATTGTCCGCGCGATCGACGACGAGGGGATCGCGCTCGCGAACGTGGAGCTCCACCAGCCGACGCTCGACGACGTGTTCCTGGAGAAGACCGGGCGCTCGCTCGAGGGGGCGGGCGGCGACGACGAGGACGAGCCGGAGCGGGAGCCCGTCGAACGCGAGGCGGCGATCGCGTGACCCCCTCCCCGCTCGCCGTCCAGGTCGCGCACGTCGCCCGGCGGTCGATCTTCCGCACCATGCGCCAGCCGGCGATGATCGTCCCCGGCGTCACCTTCCCCCTGTTCCTGCTCGCCGTGAACGCGGGCGGGCTCGACGCCGCCACTCACCTGCCCGGCTTCCCGACCGACTCGTACCTGACGTTCGCCCTCGCGATCACGTTCATGCAGGCGGCGCTGTTCGCCACGAACGCCGGCGGCAACGACCTCGCCGAGGACATCCGCACCGGCTTCCTGAGCCGGCTGTCGCTCACGCCGCTGCGCGGGTCGGCGCTCCTCGCCGGCCAGCTCGCGGGCGTGGTCGCGCTCGGGCTGTTCCAGGCGTGCGTCTTCATCGCGGTCGGCCTCGCGGCCGGCGGGACGATCGAGGCGGGCGCCCCCGGCGTGCTCGTGCTGATCGCGCTCGCCGTCCTCACCTCGCTGGCGTTCGGCGCCGTCGGGGTGCTGATCGGCCTGCGGACCGGCTCGGGCGAGGCCGTCCAGGGCTTCTTCCCGCTGCTCTTCGTGCTGCTGTTCCTGTCGTCGATGAGCCTGCCGCGCGACCTGATCGCGCAGGACTGGTTCCGCACGGTGGCGACCTGGAACCCGGTCTCGTACCTGATCGAGGGCTTCCGCAGCCTGCTGATCACAGGCTGGGACGGGGAGGCGCTCGCGCTCGGGTTCGCGTTCGCGATCGGCATCTTCGCGCTCGCGCTGTGGGGGTCCGCCGCGGCGCTGCGGACGAGGATGGTGAGGACGTGACCGCGCGCGGCTACCGCTCGGTGGCGCTCGGCGTGACCTGGCGCCACGTCAACAACCTCGTCAAGAACCCGGCGCTGCTCCTGCCGCCGCTCCTGTTCCCGCTGTTCTTCTTCACCGCCTTCGCCGGCGGCCTGTCCGCGATCGGCGACGCGCCGGTGTTCGACTATCCCGACTACACGGCGTTCCAGTTCGTGTTCGTGACGTTCCAGGCGGCGGCGTTCGGGGGCGTGTTCACCGGCTTCGCGATCGCGGCCGACTGGGAGAGCGGGTTCGCCCGGCGCATGATGCTGGCCGCGCCCCACCGCTCGGCCCTGATCGCCGGCTACGCGCTCGCGGCGCTCGTCCGGACGCTCGTCGTCGCGACCATGCTGTTCGGCGTGGCCATCGCCACCGGCATGGACGTCGGCGGCGGCGGGGTGGAGCTGAGCGGCCTGCTGGGCCTCGCCCTGGTCGTGAACGTCGCGGCCACGCTGTACGGCGCCGGCGTCTCGCTTCGGCTCCGGACGATGCAGGCGGCGCCGCTGCTCCAGACGCCCGTATTCCTGTTCCTGTTCCTCGCGCCGGTCTACGCGCCGCGCGACCTGCTGGTCGGCTGGGTCCACACGGCGGCGGACGTGAACCCGGCGACCGCGCTGCTCGAGGCCGGCCGCGCGCTGGTGGCCGGGCTGCCCGCCGACGCGGGGCTCGCCTACGGCGTCGCAGCCGCGCTGGCCGCCGCCTTCGCCGCCTGGGCCCTGCGCGGCATGCGGAGCGCCGAGCGGGCCGGCTGAGCCGGCGCGGGCGGCCGTCGCGGGCATGACGCGGGGGCGCCCCGGGTAGGCGTCTGCTAGCCAGCGAAGACCGGGAGGTCCACGTGACCGACGACCAGGGAACCCAGACCGAGGAACGCGACGACGAGCAGGCCGCCCAGGGCCAGGAGGGCGAGAGCGACGCTATGGCCTCCGCCAAGAAGGCCAAGGAGGAGGAGAAGGAGGCCAAGAAGAAGATCGAGGAGCTCGAGGACGACCCGCCCGAGCGCCTCGAGGACTGGCCCGACGACAAGGCCAAGTACGAGACCTTCGGCGGCGCCGAGGGCAACGAGAGCTACGAGGAGTCGGTGACCTCGAAGCTCGGCCCCTCGGGCGTCCGCCACCGCGACGACGGCTCGGTCGAGGTCGACGGGGAGAAGGTCGACAACCCCGAGGACTTCAAGGGCGACCCGATCCCGGGCGGCCCGACCGACCCGCGGGCGAGCGACACGCGCGCCTACGGCGAGCCCGACCTGACCGACGAGACGTCGGTGGACGTCGAGGGGAAGGACGACGACGGGGACGAGTCGAGCGAGCGGGACGGCTCGGACTCGGACTCGGACGAGGGCGAGAGCGAGGGCGAGGGCGGCTAGCTCTTCGCCGCCGCCTCCTCCTCGCGCTCCTTCAGCTCCTTCTTCAGCACCTTCCCCGTCGCGTTGCGGGGCAGCTCGTCGATGAACTCGACGTCGCGCGGCACCTTGTAGCGAGCGAGGCTCGACTTCACGTGCTGCTTGACGGCGTCCTCGCTCGGGCCGCCCCTCCCCTTGACGACGAACGCCTTCAGCCGCTGGCCGAACTTCTCGTCGTCGACGCCGATGATCGCGACCTCCTTGACGCCGTCCATCCTCGAGATCACGTCCTCGACCTCGCGCGGGAACACGTTCTCGCCGCCCGAGACGATCATCTCGTCGTCGCGGCCGGACACGAACAGCCGGCCCTCCTCGTCGAAGTAGCCGACGTCGCCGGTCGACATCAGGCCGTCGATCACGTCCTTCGAGCCGCCGCCCGTGTAGCCCTCGAACAGCATCTCGTTGCCGACGAAGATCCGGCCCTCCTCGCCCTGGGGCAGCTCCCGCCCCTCCTTGTCGTAGATCCGCAGGACGGTCCCGATCGGCGGCCTGCCGGAGGTGCCGGGCGCGGCGCGGAGGTCCTGGGGCGTCGCGATCGTCGCCCACGCGACCTCGGTCGACCCGTAGAGGTTGTAGACCACGTCGCCGAACTCGTCCATGAACTTGATGGCGAGCTCGCCGGGCAGCGCCGAGCCCGACAGCGGGACGGTCCGCAGCGACGAGGTGTCGTAGCGCGTCCTGACCTCCTCGGGCAGCTCCATGATCCGCTGGACCATCACCGGGACCATCGGGCAGCTGTTCACCTGGTACTGCGCGATCGTCGCGAGCGCGTCCTCGGGGTCGAACTTCCGCCGCAGCACCATCGTGTCCGCCAGCGTCATCGCCAGTGAGAAGTGCGTGAAGCCCCAAGCGTGGAACAGCGGCGCCGCGACGAAGACCGTCTCGCCCGCGTGGAGCGGCATCTTCGAGAGCAGCGGGATGGCCGGCCCGAGCGTCTCCGGCTGCTTGCGCGCCGCGCCCTTCGGCGTGCCGGTCGTGCCCGAGGTGAGGATCACGACGCGACCCTCCTTCTCGGGCGGGACCGGCTCGGCCGGGTCGCCGGACTCGATCATGTCCTCGAGCGTCGGATCGCCGCGCTCTCCGGTGTCGTGCCAGGCGACGAACCGCTTGCGCCGCTTGAGCGCGTCGCCGAGCAGGTCGCGGAACTCCTCGTCGTAGACGATGCCGACCGGTTTCTCGCGCGAGACGACCTCGCTCAGCTGCGGCCCCGCGAACGCGGTGTTGAGGAGCAGCGCGTTCGCACCGAGCTTCGAGAGCGCGACGATCGTCTCCACGAAGTAGCGGTGGTTGCGGCACATGACCGCCACGCCGTCGCCCTCCAGCACCCCCGCGTCGGCCAGCGAGGCGGCGAGCCGGTTCGTCCGCTCGTTGACGTCGGCGTACGTGAGCGACCCGAGCTCGTCGACGATGGCCTCCCTGCTCGGGTAGCGGATCGCGTTCGCCTCGTACGCGGCCGCCGGCGTGTAGCGCCAGCGCGAGACCGCGCGCAGCGCGCGCACGACCTTGTCGGGCCGCTCGGGCCTGATCAGCCCCGACGAGGCGAGCGTCCTGACCGTGACCACCGCCTGCTCTGCGGCCGCCCGCCCGCGCCCGAGGAGTCCGGAACCGTCGCCCGTGCCGTCCGCCATGTACCCCTCTCCCTCGATCTCCCTCTTGAGCTGCTCGAGCCCCTCGCGGAGGTTGCCCCTGACCAGCGGAGCGCCGACGCGGTCCGAGATCAGCCCCAGCACGCCGCCCGGCGCCTGGTAGCTCAGCCGCAGCGTCACCTTCGTCTGCCCGTCGTCCTGCTCGCGGAGCCGCCAGCGGACGCGCTGCTCGAGGCCCGTGATGCTCGTGAAGGCCAGGTCCCCCGGCGCGTCGCACTCGACCGCCTCCACCAGGCTGCCGACCTGCGCGGACCCGATCTGCATCCGCAGCTGGTAGCGGGCGCCGAGGCCGGTCTCCGGCCCGCCGGCGTGCTCCCACCGGGTCACGCTCGGCACCAGCCGGGCGAAGCACGGTAGGTCGCTCACGACGCCCCAGACCACCTCGATCGGGGCGTCGACCACGACCTGCTCGTCGACCCTCATCCGATCACCGGGAGGGTCCGGTCCTCCTTGAGCGAGTCCAGGGTCGCCTGCATGGCGGCGAGGACGTGCTCGTCGACCTCCTCCACGTCCGGGTCGGGCCCGAACTGCTCGCGCAGGTGGATCGGGGGCAGCGCCCTGATCTGGAGCTTCGCCGGCAGCGGGAAGTGCCCGAGCATGTCGCCCACGTTCAGGCCCCACGGGACGGCGAGCGAGATCGGGAGCACCTTCAGGCGGAACAGGCGGTCGAGCCGCAGCAGCCTGGCGAGGCCCTCGCCGCGCGACAGGAACAGCGCGGTCTCCTGGCCGCCGAGCGACACCAGCGGCACGATCGGGACGTCGTTCTCGAGCGCCAGCCGCACGTAGCCCTTGCGGCCGCCGAAGTCGACCCGCGCCGACTCCCAGCTCGGGCGGTGGACCTCGTAGTCGCCGCCGGGGTAGACGAGCAGCGCGGCACCCGTGCTGAGCGCCTTCTGCGCGTTGGCCGGCGACGCCGCCACCGTCCCGTACTTGCGCAGCGAGGCCAGCCACGGCATCGTCAGCACGAGGTTGTGGGCCAGCTGGTAGAAGCGCCGCTCGACGCCGAAGTAGGTGTTGAACGCGAGCGTGAAGACCAGCGTGTCGGGCGTCATGTTGCCGCCCGAGTGGTTGCCGACCAGCAGGACCGGGCCCTCGGCCGGGATGTTCTCGAGCCCGCGGACGTCGGCCCGGAAGTAGAAGCTGGCCAGGAGCCAGAGGCCGGGCAGCGTCTCCCTGATGTAGTCGGGGTCGCGCTCGTCGAGGTCGGCGCGCGGGATCCGCGCCTGGAGCTGCCCCGCGATCGCGCGGCCGAACGCGGTAGCCGCCGCGGAGCCGCTGCCGCCGCCGTTCACCGAGCCGTTCGTCTTCGCGCGGCGCGCGGCGTCGGCCGACAGCCTGTCGGAGGGCGTGCGCTGGGGACTCATAGCGGGTGTATACCCGGTATGCGCTGGTGAGTCATCGTCAGGCAGCCTCGCCGTCGGCGGCGGCTCGCGCGCGGCGGGCCCCGGGGAGCGTGTCGGGCCACTCCGACGGCGGGCCGTCAGGCTCGCGGAGCTTGTAGTCGGGGCCCTCGGGAAGCCCCGCGAGGAGCTGGCGCACGCCGTCCGCGCGCAGCTGGTCGCCCACCGTGCGGATCGCCGTCTGGATCACCTCGTTGCGGTTCCGCGTGGCCATCAGGTTCGGCCCCATCGCGGCGTGGTCCTCGGTGGTCGGCTGGATCAGGACCACCTCGGTCCCGGCGGCGCGGAGCTTCTTCGACTCGCTGCCGAGCCGTCGGCCGGAGAGCTGCCGGAAGACGGCTGCCACCCGCTCGGCGGGGTTCCAGGCGAACGGCGGGTGCAGCGACGAGGTCGGGTTGAGGCAGACGACGAGGTCGAGGCCCGAGTTGCGCAGGATGTCGAGGTTCGAGGTGGACCAGAGGCCGCCGTCGACGTAGCGCCGCCCGCCGATCGCGACCGGGTGGTAGAAGCCGGGGATCGCGCACGACGCGGCGACCGCGTCCGCCAGCTCGGCCTCCGGCGCGTCGGCGCGGCCGAACGGGACGCGGCGGCCGGTCGCGTAGTCGCAGGCGACGGCCCAGAACGACGGGTGGTCGGTCCACCCGCTCGGGACGACCCGCCTGATCGTGTCCTTGAGCGGCTCGTTCGAGATCGGGCCGCGCGGCAGCCAGCCCGCGAGCAGCGCCGGCGGGCGGTGGAGGTGCGGAGCGACCAGGCTGCGGCCGATCAGCCGCCACGAGCCCGGCCACGCCGGCAGCCCGCGGTGGAGGCGGAACGTGGCCCCGGCCGCGCGGTCGGCCTCGCCGGCGGGCCGCCCGTCGGCGTCGATCAGGCCCTCGAACGTGCGACCCTCGGAGTGGGCGACCATGAACCACGGGGGGACGCCCGACGCCAGCAAGGCGCCCATCATCGACCCGGCCGAGGTGCCGACGATCCGGTCGGCGCTCGCCGGGTCCCAGCCGGTCTCGCGGGCGATCGCCTCGAGGCCGCCGGTGAGCCAGGCGCCGCCCATGACGCCTCCGGCGCCGAGGACGAGGCCGACCTTGGGTGAGCTGGCCATGGTCCCGAGCGAGTCTACGGCACCCTCCGGGGGCTCCCGCCGGGCATGACGATCGACGCGTCGTTCGCGCCGCCCGCGAGCGCGGCCACGGCCCGCGCCGCCGGCCCGCGCAGCCGTTGCAGGATTAGGGAGTCCCTGGACTCCCTAATCCTTCAACCGTCGTCGACTTCCCTCCGCGCCAGGCCGCGGACGGCCGGGCCCTGGATCACGCTCCCGTCCCAGTGGAAGCGGGAGCCGTGGCACGGGCAGTCCCAGCTCCGCTCGGCGGTGTTCCACTTCACGTTGCAGGCGAGGTGGGTGCAGACCGGCGAGAGGGCGTGCAGGGTGCCGTCCTCCTCGCGGTAGGCGGCGACCTTCGTGGGGCCGCGCCCGACCAGCCCGCCCTGCCCGGGCGCGAGGTCCGCGACCGAGCCGACGTCGCCGCCGCCGAGCCAGTCGCGCGCGAAGCGCCAGCCGACGTTCACGTTCTCGCGCACGAGCTCCTTCGCCTGCGCCATCGGCTTGACGCGGTTCGCGTCGAACAGCGACGCCCACGGGTTCGAGCGGCCCGAGATCAGGTCGGTGAGGATCTCCGCCGCCGCGGTCCCGTTCGTCAGCCCCCACTTCATGAAGCCGGTGGCGACCCAGATCCGCTTCGAGACCGGCGTCAGCTTCCCCACGTACGGCACGCCGTCGACCGGCATGTTGTCCTGGGTCGACCAGCGGTAGGCGATCTCCTCCACGTCGAAGCGCTCG
This sequence comes from Thermoleophilaceae bacterium, assembly GCA_036389295.1. Classification (GTDB taxonomy): domain Bacteria; phylum Actinomycetota; class Thermoleophilia; order Solirubrobacterales; family Thermoleophilaceae; genus AC-37. The sequence continues at coordinate 48,099 of DASVQB010000041.1, forward strand.
CGCGCCCAGGCCTCGAGCCGGGCGACGCGGTCGGCGGTGTCCTCGCCGCTCTGCCCCGTCTTGTGGCTCTCGCCGCCGACGATCAGGATCTCGCCGCGGTCCGTCGGGTGCGAGCGGACCGTGTGCGACGGGCTCTCCGTGCTCAGGTACATGCCCTGCGGCGTCGGCCCGCGGGCGTAGACGCCGAGCCCGTAGGAGCGCTCCGGGTGCATGCGCGCGAAGAACACGCCCCGGTCGAGGAACGGGAAGTGGGTCGCGACCACCACGTGGTCGGCGATCGCGACCTCGCCGGTCTCGGTCTCCACCCTCGCCGGGGCGCCGTCGGAGACGCTCGTCGCGCGCGTGTTCTCGAAGACGTGGCTGCCGTCGCCCGCGATCGCCGCCGCGACCGGCAGCAGGAACTTCCGCGGGTGGAACTCGACCTGGTCCTCGACGCGGACCGCGCCCGTGACCGGCCACGGCAGGTCGGTCTCGGTGGTGAAGCTCGCCTCGAGGCCCGCCCGGGCGGCGGCGGCCGCCTCGTCCTCGACCTGGGAGCGGCCCTGCTCGTCCTCGGCGTAGGTGAAGGCCGGCTTGCGCCTGAGGTCGCAGTCGATCCCGAGCCCGTCCGCGATCCCGGCGATCCGCTCGATGGCCGCCTCGTTCGCCTCGGCGTAGGTGCGCGCGCCGTCCTCGCCGAAGCTCGACTCGACCGCCGTGTAGCGCAGTCCGTGCAGCGAGCTGACCTTCGCCGTCGTGTAAGCGGTCACCCCGCCGGCGACGTTCGACGCCTCGACCACTGCCACCCGCGCGCCCTCGCGCTTGAGCAGGAACGCCGTCATCAGGCCGGCCATCCCGCCGCCGAGCACGGCCACGTCGACGTGGATCTCGCGGTCGAGCGCCGGGTACGCGGTCTCCGGCGCGGTGTCGACCCAGATGGAGGTGCTTCGGCCCTCGAGCTGCGGCATGGGACGCCGCATCAAATCACGTAGGGTCCAACGGGTGCCGGCGACGATCCAGGGTCGAGTCGTGGCGATCACGGGCGGTGCGCGCGGGATCGGCAGGGCGATCGCCGCCCGGCTCGCGGGCGAGGGCGTGCGGGTCGCGATCGGCGACGTGGACCTCGCGGCGGCCGAGCTGACCGCCGGGCAGCTCCCCGGCGACGTTCTGGCGCTCGAGGTCGACGTGAGCGAGCGCGCCTCGTTCGAGGCGTTCGTGGACGAGGTCGAGGAGCGGCTCGGGCCGCTCGACGTGCTGGTGAACAACGCCGGGATCCTGCTGGTCGGCCCGTTCCTCGAGGAGGACGACCGCGCCACCGAGCGCGAGTTCGCGGTGAACGTCGGCGGCGTGATGAACGGGATGCGGACGGCGCTGCCGCGCCTGCGCGAGCGCGGCCGCGGCCAGGTCGTGAACATCGCCTCCAGCGCGAGCTGGCTGGCGCCGCCCGGCGAGGTGAGCTACTCGGCCACCAAGCACGCCGTCCACGCCCTCACCGACGGCGTGCGCAAGGAGCTGCGCGGCAGCGGCGTCGAGCTGACGGCCGTCTTCCCGGGGCTCGTGGACACCGAGCTCGCGGCCGGCACGATCCCGACCCGCGGCGCGAAGCTGATCGGCCCGGACGAGGTGGCGGAGGCGGTGGTGGACGCCATCCGCGACCCGCGGCCCGAGGTGTTCGTGCCGCGCCAGATCGGCTTCCTGCTGCGGTTCCACAAGGCGCTCCCGGAGGGCGCCCGGCGGCGGCTCGACGCGTGGTTCGCCATCGAGCGCCTGACCGCCGGCACCTCGGCGTCGAGCCGGGCGGCGTACATGGAGCGGATCGGGCTGGCGCGCCGCGAGGGCGGCTGAGCCCCCGGCCCCGGCCCGACGTGCCCGAACCTCCCGGCCGCGTCTTCGTCACCGGCGCGCTCGGCTTCATCGGCCGCGCCCTCGCGGACCGCTACGCGGCCGAGGGCTTCGAGGTCCGCGGCGTGGACCTCGCCCCCGACCCCGGCCGCGGCGTCGTGGCCGGCGACGTGACCCGGCCGGGCCCGTGGCAGGAGCACGCCGCCGGCTGCGAGCTCGTCTTCCACCTGGCGGCCCGGCTCGGGTTCGGCGGCACGCACGACGACTACTGGCCGATCAACGTGGACGCGACCCGCCACGCGCTCGACGCGGCGGTCCGCGGCGGCGCCGTGCGGTTCGTGCTCGCCTCCTCGATCGTCGTGTTCGGCCTCGACTTCCCCGACCGCGTCGGCGAGTCGCACCCGGTCCGGCCGACCGGCGCCCCGTACACCGACACCAAGATCGCGTCCGAGCAGCTCGTCCTCCAGGCGCACGCCGAGGGCCGGATGGAGTGCACGATCGTGCGACCCGGCGACGTCTACGGGCCGCGGTCGCGGCCGTGGGTGACGCTGCCGCTCGAGGCGATTCGCCGCAGGCAGTTCCTCCTGCCCGCGCGCGGGCGCGGCGTCTTCAGCCCGGTATACATCGACAACATGGTGGACGGGTTGGTGCTCGCCGGCGGGTCGCCGGCGGCCGGGGGGCAGGTGTTCACGATCACCGACGGGGTCGGGGTCGAGTGCCGCGAGTTCTTCGCCCACCACCACGAGTGGCTCGGGCTCCCGGGGCCGCGCTCGGCCCCGACGGCGGTAGCGGTCGCGTTCGCCGCCGCCGGGGAGCGGGCCGTGCGGCTGCTCGGCCGCGAGACCGAGGCCAACCCGGGCGCGGTCCGCTACCTCGCCCGCCGGGCGACGTACTCGATCGAGAGGGCGCGCTCGGTCCTCGGCTACGAGCCGGCGGTGTCGCTGGACGAGGGCCTGCGCCGCTCGCGCGACTGGGCCGCCGCGGAGGGGCTCCTGTGAGCGTCGAGCCCCCCGCCGCGTCGCCCGGCGGGGTCGAGGAGCTGTTCCGCGACGCCATGGCGGGGCTCTGCTCCGGGGTGGCGGTGGTCACCGCGCGGCGCCCGGACGGAAAGCCGTGCGGCCTCGTGGCCACGTCGGTCTCGTCGTTCAGCGCGACGCCGCCGTCGGTCCTCGCCTCGATCGGCCACGCCTCCCGCTGCCATCACGCGCTGATCGCGTGCGAGCACTTCGGCGTCCACCTTCTGCGCTCGGACCAGGCGCGGCTGGCGTCGACCTTCGCCGGCCTGGGCGACGACAAGTTCGCCGGCGTCGACTGGAGCTGGGACGCGGACGTGCCGGCGATCGCCGGCGTGCTGGCCTACCTGCGCTGCCGCCGCAGCGCCCTGTTCGAGCTCTACGACCACTCGATCCTGATCGGGGACGCGACCGGCGGCCGGCTCGCCGCGGGCGACCCCCTCGTCTACATGGGGCGGCGCATGGACTGGCGCCTCGAGCCGGCCGGCTGACCGCCCCGCGGAGCCGACCGGGCCGGCTCCTACGATGGGCGCGCCTTGGAGGCAGCAGGCGCGAGAGCGGGCCCCGACACGCGCACGATCCTGCGCGTGGTCGCGATCGTGGTGGCCGCCGCGATCGGCGTCTACGTCGTCTACCTGCTGCGCCGCCCGCTGGGCTGGCTGTTCATCGCGGCCTTCATCGCACTCGCCGTCTCGCGCCCGGTCGCGGTGCTCAGCCAGCGGATGCGCCGCGGCGTGGCGATCCTGATCGTCTACCTCACGATGCTGCTGATACCCGCGGCGCTCCTGGCGCTGCTCGTGCCGCCGATCGTGACCCAGGTCAACCACCTGGTCGACCGGGCGCCGCAGTACGCGGACGACGTCACGGAGTTCGTCGACGACAACAGGACGCTGCGCGACCTCAACGAGAAGTACGACGTCACCACGAAGCTCGAGGAGGAGGCGGGCAAGCTGCCGAGCAAGGTCGGCGACGCGGCGGGGGTGCTCGCCGACATCGGGATCGGGCTCGTGAACTCGATCTTCGCCGGCGTCACGATCTTCATCCTCAGCGTGTTCATGGTCGGCGGCGGCCCGCGCTGGCGCAAGGCGTTCCTCGGCATGCACCCGCCCCCGCGCGCGGAGGCGTTCGACCGGCTGTTCGACCGGGTCACCGACGCCGTGGGCAACTACGTCCTCGGCGCGCTGCTCCAGGCCACGATCGCCGGGACCACCGCCTGGATCGTGCTCGTGCTGCTCGGCGTGCCCTCGCCGGCGGCGCTCGCGGTCGTCGTGTTCGTGCTCGACCTCGTGCCGCTCGTCGGCGCCACGCTCGCGGCGGTCGTCGTGGGGATCGTCACCCTGTTCGCCGACTTCCCGCTCGACCCGGTCGTGTGGACGGCCTGGTCGGTGATCTACCAGCAGCTCGAGAACAACGTGATCCAGCCGCGGATCCAGTCGCGCGCGGTCCAGATCGAGCCGTTCGTGGTCCTCGTGTCCGTGCTGTTCGGGAGCGCGCTGTTCGGGCTCGCCGGGGCGCTCGTCGCGATACCGGTCACGGCCTCGCTCCAGATCGCGGTCCGCGAGTGGCTGCTGTTCCGCCACGGGACCGACACGGCCACCCTCGCCGAGCCGAGGGCGGCCGAGCCCGACGAGCCGCCGGTGGACCGGCCGCCGGACGGCCCAGCGGGCGTGGGGGACGGCCCCGCGCCCGAGCCCGCCTGACGCTCGCGCCGCCGGCCTGGCGGCGCCGCGATCGAACGATGGTCGAGCGGACCCCCGGTCGGGCGGTCAAGGACTGGCGAACCGGCGCCGACTGAGGTATGAATGGACAGGACGGGGCGAAGTTCGCCCGTTGCAGGACTCGCAAAAATAGGACTCGCCGCCGCACGCTCCGGCCACTGGCCTGGCCGGACAGGGTTGCGCGTCCATCCGAGGAGACCGTTGCAGGGCTCACAGACCCGGACCATGACGCCAGCGTTCCTACAGACGGCGCCGGATCGCACCCGCGCCGACAACGAGCTGCTGGCTCGTTACCACAAGCACGGCGACCAGCACGCCCGCGAGGAGCTGGTCGAGCGCTTCCTGCCCCTGGCGCGCCAGCTCGCCCGCCGCTACGCGCGGCCGAACGAGCCGATCGACGACCTCTTCCAGGTGGCGAGCATGGGCCTGCTCAAGGCGATCGAGCGCTTCGAGCCCGCCCGCGGCAACGCCTTCTCGACCTTCGCCGTGCCCACGATCGTCGGCGAGCTCAAGCGCTACTTCCGCGACACCGGCTGGGCCGTCCACGTGCCGCGCCCGATCCAGGAGCGCATCGGCCACGTGAACAAGGCGGTCGCCCAGCTCGGGCGCAGGCTCGGCCACTCGCCGTCGCCGGGCGAGGTCGCGGCCTCGATCGGCCTCTCGGTCGAGGAGGTGCTCGAGGCGATGGAGGCGGCGGGGGCGTTCGACGCGCTCTCGCTCGACTCGCCGCGCAACACGAGCGACGAGGACAGCGGGGGCGGCGGCTACGCCGAGACCGTCGGCGAGGACGACCGCTCCTACGAGATGGTCGAGTACAGCGCCGTCATCGAGCCCACCATGGCCGCCCTCCCCACCCGCGACCGGCTGATCCTGCTCCTGCGCTTCGAGCGCGACCTCACGCAGTCCGAGATCGCCACCCGGCTCGGCATCTCCCAGATGCACGTCTCGCGCATCATCCGCCGCTCGCTCGACCGGCTCCGCACGGTCGCCGAGGCGGCCTAGCTCCGGAGCGGGCCCCGCTGCTCCTCCGCCGCGAGCCGGACGGCGCCGTCGTCGCGATCGGCCAGCCGTCGCACGCGTGGGTGTCGGGACAGCTCGCGCGGGCCTGGGGCGGCGGCCGGTTCGGAGCCGTCGAGCCGTGGGAGGAGGTCTGCCTGGCGGCCGAGCAGCACGACGTCGGGATGGCCGAGTGGGACGTGCGGCCGAGCCTCGACGCCGCGACCGGCCTCCCCCACTCGTTCATGGAGATGCCGCTGGACGTCCACATGGGACTCTGGGCGCAGGCGGCCGGGAAGCTCGTGGCGCAGTCGCGCTACGCGGCGCTGCTCGTGTCGATGCACGGCGCCGCGCTCTACGAGATGCGCGACCTCGACCGGATGCCCGACGACGACGCGGCGGCCGTGCGGGCGTTCCTCGCCGACCGCCGCGACGAGCAGGAGCGGCTCCTCGCCGCGCTCGGCGGCGAGCCGCGCGACCGAGTCCGCCGCAACCAGCGGCTCGTCTGGACGTGGGACTACCTCTCGCTGGCGCTCTGCCTCGACTGGGCGCCCGCGACCGCCCGCCGCGTGCCCGCCGCCGAGGGCGAGGTCGACGTCGAGCTCGCGCCCGCCGGCGCGGGCCGCGTGGCGCTCGACCCGTGGCCGTTCCGGGAGGCGCGGGTGGCGGTGCGGTGCGAGGGCCGGCGCCTGACGGGCACGTTCGCGGACGAGGGGTCGATGCGGGAGGCGCTGGCCGCCGCGCCGTGGGTCGCCGTCGAGCGCGAGCTGGTGCCGGCGTAGCCAGCGCGCCGCGCGTCCGCGCGCCCGCCCGACGTGCGCGGCGGGCCGCGGGGCACGTCTAAGCTGCGCACCGATGCCTCGCCGCGCCGCATCACTGGCCGTCGCGGCCGCGCTCGCCGCGGCCCTCGCGCCGCCGGCCGGCGCGGCCGACGACCTCCGCGCGGGCGCGGGCCGCGCCGACGTCACGCCGCCGACCGGCTACTTCATGTTCGGCTGGGTCCGCTCGGACGGCCGCCTGACCGGCCAGCACACCCGCCTCTACGCCCGCGTGCTCGTGCTCGAGCGCGGGGGCAGCAAGTTCGCGCTGGTGGCCGAGGACCTGGGCGGGATCCCCGGCGGGATGGTCGTCGACGCGGCCAGGCTCGTCGCCGACCGCGGCTTCAGCGAGCGCAACGTGCTCGTGTCGGCGTCGCACACCCACGCCGGGCCGGCCGGCTTCTTCAACTTCGGCGCCTACAACACGGTGTTCAACAGCGCGCAGACCCCGACGGAGCTCAACACCGCCGCCGACCCGCAGCTCTACGCGTTCATGGTCAGGCGGCTGGCCGAGGCGATCCGGCGCGCCGACGACGACCTGGCGCCCGCGGCCGCGGGGTGGTCGTCCGGCCGGCTGCTCGGGATGACCCGCAACCGGAGCATCGAGGCCCACCTCGCGAACCACGGGATCATCGAGGAGTTCGGCGAGGGCCACGTCGAGGAGGACCCGGGCGGCTACGAGCACACGATCGACCCGGAGGTCCACGTGCTGCGGGTGGACAAGCTGCGCGGCCGCCGGCACGTGCCGATCGGGATCTGGTCGACGTTCGCGAACCACGGGACCGACAACCCGTTCACGTTCCACTACTACAACCGCGACCACCACGGGGCGGCGACGCAGGTGGCCGAGGACGGCATGCGCAGGGAGGGACGGGTCGCGCGGCGGCAGGAGGTCGTCAACGTCTACGGCAACACCGACGAGGGCGACCAGTCGTCCGCGCTCCAGCGCCGCGGGCCCGCCCAGGCCGAGTTCGTGGGCCGGATCGAGGCGCGCTCGATGCTCAAGCTGTGGCGCTCGGCCGGCCGGCGGCTGTCGCGCCGCCCGGCGCTCGAGTCGCGCTGGACGCGGGTCTGCTTCTGCGGCCAGGACACGAGCGAGGGGCCGGTCGACGACTCGGCGGTGATCGGGCTGCCGCTGCTGACCGGCTCCGAGGAGGGGCGCGGCCCGCTGTTCGACGTCACCGGCGTGCCGTTCGAGGGCAGGACCACCCCGGTCGCGGCCGGCGCGCAGGGCCACAAGGTCCAGGTGCTCGCGGACAGCGACGTCCCGAACGCGGTGCCGCTCACGGCCCTCCGGGTCGGGGACGGGATGGTCGTGTCGGTCCCCGGCGAGATGACGGCGGAGATGGGCCGGCGGGTCCGCGGCGCGGTGTCCGAGGCGGTGGCCGGCAGCGGCGTGCGGCGGGTCACGATCTCCGGCCTCGCGAACGAGTACCTCCAGTACTTCACGACGCCGGAGGAGTACGACCGCCAGCACTACGAGGGCGGGTCGATGCTGTTCGGCCGGACCGCCTCGCTGGTGCTCCGGGACGGGCTGGTCGGGCTCGCGCAGTCGCTCGTGCAGGGCCGTGCCGCGGCCGAGCCGTACCCGTTCGACCCGACCAACGGGCTCACCGCCGACTCGCCGCCGTTCGGCGCGGGCGCCGACGCGGCGCAGGCCGTCGAGCAGCCGAAGCCGGTCCAGCGCCTCCAGCGCGCCGCGTTCGCCTGGCACGGCGGGCCGCGCGGCGAGGACCGCCCGCTCGACCGCGCCTTCGTGTCGGTCGAGCGGCGCGTCCGCGGGCGCTGGCGGGCGGCCGACTCCGACCTCGGCCTGCGGATCCTGTGGGAGGTCGACGACGACGGCAACTACCGCGCCCAGTGGGAGGTCCCCCTGTCGGCGCCGCTCGGCAGCTACCGGTTCGCCGTGACGGCCAACCGCTACCGGGTCCAGTCCCAGCCGTTCACGGTCGGCCGCTCGACCGCGCTGTCGCTCACCACCGTCCGGACCTCGGACGGCCGGCTCGGCGTCCGGATGGCCTACCCGGCCGCCGTGCCCGACCAGGACGTCACCTACCGGCCGCGCTTCGCCCGCGGCGGCCGCGTGGCCTTCCTGATCGCCGGGCGCAAGGTGGTCGTCCGCACCCGCCGCGGCTCGACGTTCGCCCCGCGCGCCGGCGGCTCCCAGATCACCGTCCCGCGCAGCGCGGCCACCGACCGCTGGGGCAACCGCAACGGCCGCGCGCTGGTCGTGGGCGGCGGGACCTAGCTCACACGACGGGCAGCTCGCGGCCGAGCCAGCCCTCGTAGAAGCCCTCGAGGTCGGGCACGAAGTCGTGGACGACCGGGTAGCCGGGCGGGACGGCCTCGACCTCGAGCAGCGTCCGGCAGCCCGGGCAGAAGTACTCGCGCAGGTGGTTCCAGGCCGGGTCGCCGTGCATCTTCGACGGGTAGATCTCGCGCAGCGACTCCTCGCTGTCGCGCACGTGGATCAGCGCCTCGAGCTTCCAGTTCTCGGTGTGCTCGCAGAGCTCGCGGCCGCAGTCGCACTTCACGACGTACGAGCCGCCCGGCTTCGCCACCACGTAGAGGTGCTCGCCGAACGGCAGCACGATCGGGTCGTCCCAGGCGACGCGCTCCTGGAGCAGGGCGAGGTACTTGTCGAAGCGGTCGGAGTCCTTGAAGCCCGACTGGATCGCCCGCACCTCGCCGCGCGCGAGCCGCTCGTCGACCAGGTCCGCGAGCGTCCGCGGGTCGACCCTCACGAGCCGGCCCCGCCGTTCGCGTCCGCGAGCATCGCCCTCGACAGCTCGACCTGGGGAGTCGCCACGTCGTGGTAGTCGAAGCCCTCGGGCAGGTCCCAGAACTCGCGGAACTCGGCCGCCCAGCGCTCCGACAGCCGGATCGACTCCGCGTACATCCGCTTCACGGGCTCGATGAAGTCGCCCGCCAGCACGCGCTCGCGCTCTGCCTTCATCCACTCGCGGACCGGCACCGCGCGCTCGGCGCGCTGCTCGTACATGTCGCGCCGCCGGGTCTCCGTCGCGCCGGGGTCGCCGGGCACGACGCCGTAGACCGACTCGGCGTAGCGCGGCAGCAGGTACTCGCCGTCGACGTCCTCCATCACCGACTCGTACGGCCGCTCGAGCGGGTCGCCGAGCCCGGAGGCGCCGCGGAAGCAGCACAGGTAGAGGTCGCCCTGGCGCATCAGCTCCGGCAGCGTCGTGGTCTCGATGTCGAACCTGTGCTCGCCGCCGATCCGGCGCTCGAGCTCCGAGTCCTCGGGATCGGGCTCGTGGAACGGGTACGGCTCGCCGCGCGCCGCCAGCTCGAGCAGGTCCGAGCCGTGGACGTTGTGGCGGTAGCCGGTGGCGGCCGGGTAGCCGCCCCACAGCCCGGCCTGGATGAAGCAGCGCCCGTGGCCGATGTTCTGCATCTCGTAGAACGGCGTCTTCCAGGCGAGCCGCAGGCACTCGTAGCCGGAGCCGCCGCGGTGGCGGCCCGGCCCGGCCGTGTTCGGCTTGACCCGCTGCGAGAGGTACAGGAACGGCTCGATCAGCTCCCACATCTCGAGGTCGCCCATGTCGCCCTCGGGGTTCCACATGGCGGCGGCGTAGTCGAGCCCGTCGGCCACCATCTTCGCCCCGCCGCCCACGCACGAGAGGCCGAAGTTGGTGGTGGCCGACTGGCGGCCGTACTGGTCGATCCCGCCGCCCTGGAACGCGTTCGCGGTCAGGCCGTAGGGGGCCAGCACCTCCTCCACGAAGCCGCGCGCCTGGAGCGAGCGCGACAGCGACTTGACGAACCCGGTGTAGGAGGGGATCAGGAAGTACCAGGCGTTGCCGGTCGAGCACTGCGGGTTCGAGTGGTTCGACCACGTGCCGGGCGGGAAGTTCGGGCGCAGGCCGAGGTAGGCGCCGTCGTTCACCTTGTCGTTGCAGATCAGCGTCTGGGTGAGCTGGACCCAGAGCGCGCCCTGCATCGACGACGGCGTGCAGTTGGCGGAGTGGTAGCCCCACGCGGACGAGCCGTCGTAGTCGAGCTCGATCGTGCCGTCGCGCGTGATGCGAAGCTCGACAGGCGCGTGCATCATCGTGTCCACGCGCGCGTAGCTCGGGAGCTGGGTCTCCTTGGCGAACGGGATCTCGGTGAACGCGGGGGCGCGGTAGCGGCCGGGGACGGTCATCTCCCTGACGCGGCTCAGGAACGACCGCCGCCCGTCCTCGATCACCTCGCGGACGAACCGCTTGTAGGTGTCGATCCCCTCCTCGAGGATCACCCGCTCGACCGCCTCGCGGACCATGTGGCAGCCGGCCAGGCGGGTGCGCTCGTCGAGCGTCCAGTACATCGGCGTGCGGGTGCCCTTGAGGCCGGCCAGGACGTGGTCGTGCCAGATCTCGTCGTTCGAGCCGATCTTCTTCGCCGGCAGGTCGATGCCGTCCTCGAAGCGGCTGATCGGCCCGACCGGCACGCTCCCGGGCGTCTTCGCCCCGATGTCGATCTCGTGCGTCACGCCGGCGGCCCAGCCGACCAGCTCGCCCTCCCAGAAGATCGGGACGATCGTCTGGACGTCCGCGTTGTGGACGTCGCCGATCATCGCGTCGTTGTTGGTGAAGACGTCGCCGGGCGAGATGCCGGGGTCGCGCTCGTACCCGTTGCGGATCATGTACTTGATCGCGTCCGACATCGTGTGGACGTGGACGATGATCCCGGTCGAGAGCGTGACCGAGTCGCCCTCGGGCGTGTAGAGGGCGAAGCACAGCTCGCCGATCTCCTTCACGATCGGCGACGCCGAGATGTTGAGGGCGGTCTCGCGGGCGGACACGAGCCCGCCGCGCAGGCGGCTGAACAGCTTCTCGTACCGGATCGGGTCCGAGTCCTTCAGCTCGAGCGCGTCGACGCCGCAGTAGCGGCCGGTCTCGCCGAACGCCCGCTCCGACGCCTGGAGCATCTCGAGCGCGGTCCGCCCGTCCCAGCCGATCGGGAGGCGCTCCTCGCGCTCGAGCTCGCGACTGCGGTCGACGATCGTCATGCGCGTCGCGATTCTCCCACGCGGGACCGCGGCGCGCACGAGCGGGCTCAGGCGGTCAGGCCCGCACCTCGACGAAGCCCGCCGCGGCGAAGTCGCCGTCGAACGCCAGCGCCTCGCGCATGCGAAGGCTCCGCATGACCGCGAAGCTCGTCGCGTCGACGAACGAGTACTCGCGCTCGTCGTGGCGGCGGAGCCAGCGCCAGGCCTCGCGCTCCGCCCTCTCTCCGACTTGCCGGACGGTCAGCGTGCGGGACCTCGAGGAGCGATCGAGGAACTCGACGGCCGCGGCGTGACCGACCCGCCGCCGAAGGAACGTCCACGTCTCGCCGAGCACGTGGTTCGTCGTCAGGAGCGCACCCGGCCCGGCCTCCCAGATCGCGCGCGCTTCGTCGTGATTGCCGTCGCGCCGGAACTGGAGCGCGACCCAGAACGACGTGTCGACGAGCCTCACCGGCCGTAGACGACGTCGTCGACGTCGCCGGGCTCCTCGTCGTAGCGGCCGACGAGCTCGTCCAGCGGCTCACCCGCGGGCGTGCCCTTCATCAACCGGTCGGCGACGAACTCGCGGATCAGCGCGGCCTTCGACGTGCCGCTGCGCGCGGCCTCGACCGCGAGGGCCTCGTCGAGCTCCTCCTCGATGTGGATCTGCAGCCGTTTCATCGTCCTACATCTTAGGGGCGATGTATACATCTGTGCCGCGCGCGCGGCCGTGGCGGCCGCGGCGGCCGCGGCAGCCTGGCCGCGGCGGCGCCGGTCGACGGCTAGCTCGCCGTCACGTGCCAGATCCGGTGGCCGTCCATGCGCGCCGCGCGGCCCGGCGGGATCGCGAACGTGTCCGCGGGCGACTCGACTATCGCCGGGCCCGGGATCGAGTGGCCGGCGCGGACCGAGTCCTGCTCGTAGATCGCGGTCTCCTCGCGCTCGCCGCGCCACCACACCCGGCGGGTGCCCTTCGCCTCGGGAGCGCCGCCGTCGACCTCCGGCTCGTCCGGCAGGGCGGGCTTCTCGACCTCGACGGCGCCGGTCACCACCACGTTCGTGATCAGGTAGCCGAGCTCCGGCGACCGCGCCGAGCGCGCGTAGAGCTTGCCGTAGGCGTCCTCGAAGGCCGCGATCAGGTCGTCCACGTGCGAGCCCTCCGACAGCTCGTCGTGCGGCGAGCGGATCTCGATGTCGTTCAGCTGGCCGTAGTACTGCATCCGGACGAAGTGCCGGAAGCGGATCTCGTCCTCCCCCACGCCGGACTTCCCGAACTCGGCCACGACGCGCTCGCGCAGCATCTGCCAGCCGCCGTCCACCAGCATCGCGATGCCGGCCTTCTCGTCGTCGTCGGCGGTCGGCTCGATCGGCATGTCGAGGGTGAGGTCGTAGCGGTACTCGTAGTCGCCGCACGCGCAGCCGAAGGCGCTGAACCCGGCCGCCCAGGCGGGCACCAGGACGTCGCGGTACGGTACGCCCTCGGTGTAGCCCGCCACGTGCAGCGGCCCGCCGCCGCCGTAGCAGAGCAGCGTGTAGTCGACGGGCGAGTAGCCCTTTCCCAGTACCTGCGCGACCGCCTGGTACTTGAGCGTCTCGTCGAACAGCTCGATCACGCCCGCCGCCGCCTCCTCGACCGAGAGCCCGAGCGGCTCGGCGATCTGCCGCTCGACCGCGTGGGCCGCGCGCTCTGGGTCGAGCTTCACCTCGCCGCCGAGGAAGTAGTCCGGGTTGACCCGGCCGAGCACCAGGTTGAGGTCGGTCACCGACGGCGTCTCGAGGCCGCCCTCCGCCCAGGAGACCCCGATCGCGGCGCCGGCCGAGTCCGGGCCGAGCTCGGGGCGGCGCGAGTTCGGGTCGATGCGGACGAACGACCCTGTGCCGGCGCCGATCGAGTCCACCTGCACCAGCGGGAGGTTGAGGATGAACCGGCCGACGTCGGGGATCTGGCGGATCGCGAACTCGCCGTCGGTGATCAGGGCGATGTCGAAGCTCGTGCCGCCGATGTCCGTGCAGACGATGTTGCGCGAGCCGACCGCGCCGTTCGCCCGCTCGGCGAGGTAGCGCGCGCCGATGACGCCCCCGATCGGCCCGGAGATCAGCGTGCGGGCCAGCTCGCGCGCGTCGATCGAGATCGTGCCGCCGTGGGCGGCCATGATCCGCAGGTCGAACCGCGCGCCGGCCGCCCGGCTCGCGTCCCGGACGCGCTGGAGCTGCTCGCGCGAGGGCTCCGCGGCGTACGCCTCGACGAGCGTCGAGTTGAGCCGCGGGAAGTCGCGGCGCATCGGGTACAGCTCGGACGAGCGGAACACCGGCACGTCCGGCGCGAGCTCGGCGGCGATCTCGGCGACCCGGTCCTCGTGCTCGGAGTTCCGGTAGCTGTAGAGGAGGTTGACCACGATCCCCTCGACGCCGGCGTCGCGCAGCTCCTCCACGGCGCGCCGGACCTCGTCCTCGTAGAGCGGGATCGCGACCTCGCCGAACATATCGATCCGCTCGCGCACCCCCTTCACGCGCTCCCGCGGGACGAGCGGCTCGTTGTGGAAGTGGGTCGCGACGTGGAGGCGGTCGGAGTACGGGTAGCCGAGGTAGGTCTGGATCCCGCGCTCGAGCCGCAGCGCGTCCTCGATCCCCGCCGTCACGATCACGCCGACCCGGCGGCCCTTGCGCTCGAGGAGCCGGTTGAGCATCGCCGTGCCCGAGTAGATCCCGGAGACCATGCCCGGCAGCGCGTCCTTCGGCTCGGCGTCCCAGTACCGGAGCGCGTCGCGGGCCGAGGCCATGAACCCGCGCGACTCGTCGTCGGGCGTGGTCTGCGCCTTCCCGACCACGAACTCGCCGAGGGCGTCGACGATGAAGGTGTCGGTCATCGTCCCGCCGGCGTCGATCGCCAGAACGCGTGGGTCCCGGTCGGCCATGGCGGGAGGACTCTACGCCGCCGGGGCCGTCTGGGTCGGCCCGCCGCGCCCCCCGAACGGGGGCAACTTCCGGCCCACCTGGTTTACCGCGAACCGCTAGTGGAGAAAACGGCTAAAGCTTCCCACGGCATCTGCCGAAGATGGAGTCGAGGCTCCTGAGGACGGCATATCCGTCCAGGCATGAACGCTGCCGGGGGTCGGGCTAGTTCCTATGCACTTGAGTGGGGTCCGCGGAGCGGGCCCCTCTCTCTTTGTGGGGCCGGACGCGTGGCTTTTGGGACCGGGCGCGCGGCTTGTGGGGCCGGGCGCGTGGTTCGGGGCCGCGGGAGCGCCGGCGGCCGGCGTGCGAGGCGCCGCGCGGCGGTACCGTCGCCCGCGATGCGACGTCCCACGGTCCTGTGCGCGGCGTTGGCCGCCTGCGCCGTGTCGATCGCGCCGCCCCCGGCGGCGCCTGCCGCTCCGCCGCGGCTCGAGTGGCGGGGGATCGTCGAGGGCCCGTACGGGCCGCCGTGGGACCATGCGGCCCGCGAGCGCGTGCTGCGCTGGATGCCCTCGCACGGGTTCAACGCGTACGTGCACGCCCCCAAGGACGACCTCTGGCAGCGGACCCAGTGGCGCGACCCCTACCCGCCCGAGCGCCAGGCCGAGTTCGACGCGGAGGTCCGGCTCGCGCGCGCCCGCGGGATCGAGTGGGTGCCGAACCTGAGCCCGGCGGTGCCGCTGATCCCCACCCCGGCGGCACCGAGCGGGGCGCCCAGCCGCGACCTCTGCTTCGCGTGCCCGGAGGACCTCGACGCCGTCCTGGCCAAGCTCGAGCCGTTCCGCGCCGCCGGCGCGCGGACGTTCATGCTGAGCTTCGACGACGTCGCGAAGACGCTGACCCACCCGCAGGACCTCGCCGCCTACGGCCCCGGCGACGAGGGCTTCGGCCGCGCGAACGGCGACCTCTTGAGCCGGCTGTACGGAGCGCTGCGGGAGCGGACGCCGGACGCGCGCCTGCTCACCGTCGGCGCGGACTACTCGGGCACCGCGGACACCGCCTACCTGGCCGGGCTGCGCGCGACGCTGCGGCGGGAGGTCGGCGTGATGTGGACCGGGCTGTCCGTCCCGTCCCAGGAGTTCGCGCCGGAGGACGCGGCGGCGTACGGCAGGGCGATCGGCCGCCGGCCGCTCGTGTGGGAGAACTGGACGAACGACGACACCGCCGGCAACGCCACGCCGCACGGCACCGCGCGCCTCTTCCTCGGCCCGTACCGGCGCCGCGCGGACGCGGCAGGCGCCGTCGGCGGGCTCTTCTTCAACCCGATGAACGAGGCCGACCTCAACCTGCTCCCGCTCGCCACCGCCGGCGACTGGATGCGGGACCCGGCCCGCTACGAGCGGCGGCGCTCGTGGCTCGCGGCCGTGAAGGAGTTGGCCGGCCGCGGGCGCGACCGCCGGGCGCTGTTCCGGACCCTGCGCGCGTTCGCCGAGGCGAGCTGGTCCACGAAGCTCGACCTCGAGGAGGCGCCTACGTTCGTCCGCCTGAGCCGGGCGTTCCTCGACCGCTACGAGGGCGGCTCGTGGACGTCGGTCGACCGCGGCCTGCGCGAGGAGCTGTGGCTGGCCGAGACCGCCGGCGGGCGCCTCGGCGGCCTGCCGAACCGCGCGATCGCCGAGCAGGCCCGGCCGTTCGCCGAGGCCGCCGCGCGCGCGGCCGGCGCCGGCAGGCTCGCTACCGAGCTGCTGGCGGCCGAGCGCCCGGCGCTCCGCCTGCGCCGCCGCGGCCGGAGGCTGGTCGGCGTCGCCCTGCCGCCGGACCGGGCGCGGGCCGGCGAGCTGCGGTCCGCCTACCGCGCGCTGGACGACGCGAGCCGCCGCGACGACCGCTTCGTCTACGGCTGGCGCACGCCGTACGCGTTCGAGATCCCGCCCTACCCGGTGCCGCCGAACGCGATGAACGCGTACCTGGACGCCGTGGGGGCGCTCGACGCCGCCTGGCAGGAGCGGGCGGACCGCGCGGCGGCCGGCCCGGTCGCGGTGACCGCCGGGGGCCGCGCCGTGCCCGTGCGGGCCTCGGGCGGCTTCAGGCTCCGGCGCGCCGACTGCGGGCGGCTCGTCGTGGCGACCGACGGCGCGGGCGGGCGAACCGCCCGCCGCGCGCCGCGCTGCCGCTGACTAGCTGCTCTTGCTCCGCCCGCGCGCGCTGCCGCGCGAGGAGCCGCCCGACGACTTGGCCGTCGACCGGCTCCGGCTCGACGACCCGGAGCGCCGGCTCGACGCCGAGCCCGAGCGGCTCGCGGACTTGCGCGCTCCCGACGAGCTCGACGACTTGCGCGCCCCGGACGAGCGGCTCGCCGACTTGCGCGTCCCCGACGAGCTCGACGACTTGCGCGCCCCGGACGAGCGGCTCGCCGACTTGCGCGAGCTCGACGAGCTGCGGCTCGAGGCGCGCGAGCCGCTCGAGCTGGCGGACCGGCGCGACGTGCGCCGTCCGCCGCCGCGGCGCGCCGTCCGCCGCTCGGCGGCCGGGATCTCCTCGGTGGCCACGGCCTTCGTGAGCTGCGGGATCAGCTTGCCGAGGTAGTCGCGCATGCGCTCCTCCTCGCGGCGGATCTGCCGGGCGAGCTTCGCCGTCTCCTTGTCGCCGACGGTCTCCGCGAGCGTCTCGATCGCGGAGTAGGTCGCGATCTCCTCGGCCTCGTCCTGGTACTCGGTCTTGGCGTTCTTCAGCAGCTTCTCCTGCTCGCCGGTGCCGCGGAGCATGTGCACCGGGCCCTGCATCGCGGCCACGCCGCGGCGCGCGAGGTCGAGCGCGCCGGTCGCCGCCTCGACGATCGCGTCGGGGCCGGGGACGCTGACCTCCTCGGCCTTGCCGCCGAGCTTCTTGATGCGCCGCTCCACCTCGCGGGCGTGCGACTTCGTCTCCTTGAGGTGCTGCTGGAGGCGCTTCTTGTACGGCGGGCGCGTGGTCATCTGGATGTGCGCCGTGAGCGCGGTCTCCAGCTGCTTCTCCTTGCCGTAGGCCTCGTTCAGGTACTGGATCAACTTCAGGTCTCGGGCTTGCAGATCGGGCACGTGTAACTACTCCCTTCCCTTGTCAAGTTCTCGCTGGGGCCCTCGCGGCAACTTACCCGTCTTGCGTGAAAGAAACTCGCCGCGTCACCGCGCGGCGAGCGTGAGCTGGCGCTCGTAAGGTCCCGTGCCGCGCGAGCACTCCGCCCCGCAGCGCGCGGCCAGCTCGAGCGACGACTCCACGTCGCGACCGGACGCGAGCGCGAACGTGAGGCCGGCGGCGAAGCTGTCGCCGCAGCCGTAGGCGTCGCCCGCCGGGTCCGACGGCTGCACGGCGGCGAACCGCCCGCCGCGGCCGCCGGGCGCGTGCCACCCACCGCCCTCCGCGCCGGCCGTCTCGACCACCAGGCGCGGCTCGGGGTCGATCCCCTCGCAGCGCTCGGCCGGGTCCACCGCGCTGCCGACCAGCGCGTCCAGCTCGACGCGCGCCTCCGCGATCGCGTCCCTCGCTCGCGCGGTGGCGACCAGCGTGCGCGCGGCCCGCGCGGCGCGCAGCGCCGCGGCGTCGCCGGCGGTGAAGTAGACGGCGTCGGCCGCGGCCAGCGCGGCCCACGGCAGCGCGTCCCCGGCCACCGGCTGGAGGCGCTCGCCGAGGACGACGATCGTCCGCTCGCCCGCGTCGTCGACGAAGGTGAGGGCGCGCCGGGTCGGCGCCCCGCGGCGCGTGGCGGCCGCGACCTCGACGCCGAGCTCCGCCAGGCGGTCGCGCGAGCGGCGGCCCTGCTCGTCGTCGCCGAGCGCGGTGTACAGGGTGCAGCCGCCGGCGAGCCTGGCGAGCTGGACCGCGGCCACGCCGCCCCCGCCGGCTGGCTCGTCGAACGTCCGCCTCGCGGCGACGATCTCGCCGGGCGCGGGCACGCGCTCGACGGCCGCGAACTCGACCCACTCGACGTGCCCGACGACCGCGGTGCGCACGCGCGCATTATCGTCGCGCCGATGCGCGGACGAGCGAAGCGCGCCGTGCGGAGGCTGCTCCTCGCGCGCGGGGTCGAGGTCAGCGGGCGCGGCGGCCCGAGGCGGTCGCTCGCGGCCGTGCTCGACAACGCGAAGCGCCTCGGGCTCGCGCCGGCGACCGTGATCGACGTCGGGGTGGGCTACGGGACACCGGACCTGTACGAGGCGTTCCCCGGCGCGCGCGTCCTGCTGGTCGAGCCGATCCCCGACCGGTTCGCCGGCGCGGTCGACGAGATCCGCCGCCGCCACGGCGCCGACCACGTGGCGGCGGCCGCGGGCGCCGAGGCGGGCACGGCCTCGTTCACGGTGCACCGGGCGCCGGAGATGTCGTCGCTGCTCGGCGGGTGGACGGGCGACCGCGACGGCGAGCGGCGGGAGGTGCCGGTGGTGCGGCTCGACGACGCGGTCGCCGAGCGCGGGCTCCCGGGCCCGTACGTGCTGAAGGTGGACGTGGAGGGCGCCGAGCTGCGTGTCCTCGACGGCGCCCCGCGGGTGCTCGCCGAGTGCGACCTCGTGCTGCTCGAGGTCCGCTTCTTCGAGTTCCTCCCCGGCGCGGCCCAGCTCCACGACGTGGTGCCCTACATGAGGGAGCGCGGCTTCGTGGCGTACGACCTGTACGGCGGCAACCTGCGCCTGACCGACGGCGCCCTGGCGCTCGTCAACCTCGTCTTCGCCAGGGAGGACGGCCCCTTCCGCCGCGACCAGTCGTTCGGCTCGGCCGAGCAGGTCGACCGGATGGTGCGCGAGCTGGGGTACTGACGGCGGACCCCGGACAGCCCATATCCAGTCGGATATAATGGCGGGCATGGACGTGCCCGCCGTCCTTCGCGACGCCCGCCGCGCGGCGGGTCTGAGCCAGGCCGCCCTCGCCGCCCGCAGCGGCACCTCCCAGGCGACCGTGTCCGCCTACGAGAGCGGGCGCAAGCAGCCCTCGGTCGACACGCTGGGCCGGCTGCTGGCCGCGACCGGCGCCCGTCTCGCGGTCGAGACCGGCCTGCCGCGCGAGCCCTCGCCGGCCGAGCACGAGCGCGTCGCCCGGACGCTGGTCGACGTGCTCGCGCTCGCGGAGGCGCTCCCCGCACGGCACGACCGGGTCCTCCGCGCGGCTCGCGGCGTGAACCTCCCGGAGCGGCTCGTCGCGCTGCACCGCGCGCTGGCGGGACGGCGGCTCCCCCACGCGTTCGGCGGGGCGATCGCGCTCGCCTACTGGACCCTCGACCCACGGGGCACGAGCGACATCGACGTGAACGTGTTCGTGCCCGCGTCCGACGCCGCCCGCGTCCTGCGCGCCCTCCCCGCGGGGATCGCGCAGCCGGACGGCGTCGAGCGGACGATCGCCCGCGACGGCCAGGTGCGGCTCTGGTGGGACGAGACGCCGGTCGACCTGTTCCTCGACTACGCCCCGGTCCACGCCGACGCGGCGCGCAACCGGCGCACGGTGCGGTTCGCCGGCACGCGCATCCCGGTGCTCGGCCCGATCGAGCTCGCGGCGTTCAAGGTGATGTTCGACCGGACCCGCGACTGGGCCGACGTCGAGGCGATGCTCGCCGCCGGCTCGCTGGACGTGGACGCGCTCCGGGCGAGCCTGCGCACCCTGGTGGACCCGGGAGACGAGCGCTTCGCTCGCCTCGACGAGGCCGTACGGCGCGCGGAGCCGTCGGTCGCGCCCGGATGACCCCGGGCCGCGCCCGGGCGACCCTCACGGCCTACGGCGTGCCGGCGCCGCCCGAGTCGCTCTGCGGGCTCGGCGCCGCGGCGCCGCCGGTCCCCCGGTCGAAGCCGCTGGACGACCCGCCGCCGCCCGTGCCGCCGCCTCCTGTGCCGGTCCCCGTGCCGCCGCCGGCCGCCGCGCCGCCGCTCGAGGTCCCGCCGCCGCCCTGCGTCGTAGCGCCGGACGAGCCGCTCGCGGCGCCCGGCGCGGTCGTCGTCTCGGCGGACTCGTCCTTGCGCTTCTTGCTCTTCCGCTCCGAGGGGAGCGGCGTGTCGCTCACGGCCGGCGCCGGGGTCGCCGGCGGAAGCGTCTGCTGCGTGCCCGAGTCGTCGTCGCCGCCGAACGCGACGCTCGCGAGGACGATCAGGAGCAGCAGGGCCGTGCCCAGCGCCACGCCGCGGCGGCGCCAGTAGACGAGCTCACGGTCCTGTCGCACGGCGTTCAAGCCCGACCGAACGTAGCACGCCGCGGCCCCCGGCGGGAGGCGGCTCGCGGGCCCGCGCGCTCACCGCGGGGCCATGCGGGGTCGCGGGCGGCCGGTCAGGCGGGCGGTGACCACGATGCGCCGCTCCGCGCTGTACACGGGGTGGCAGGCGGTCAGGACGAGCCGCTCGCCCGCGCCGCGCCGCAGCGCCCCGCCGAAGCCGGGATCGACCACCCTCACCGACTCGACCTCGTACGCGAACCGGCCGTAGGGCATCGTCACCGCGACCCGGTCGCCGCGGCGGACGTCGTCCAGCCGCCGGAACGGCGCGCCGTAGGAGCTGCGGTGGCCGGCGACCCCCACGGTCCCGCCCTGGCCGGGCAGCGGGGTGGCCGAGTAGTGGCCGGGCCCGCTCCGCAGGCTGGACTCGCCCGTCCCCTCGACCACCACAGCCCGCAGGCCGATCCGCTCGATCGCGATCCGCCCGATCGGCCCGCCGGCCCGCGACTCGCGCGCCAGCGCGCGGGCCAGCTCGGGGACCACAGGGTCGGCGCGCCGCATGCGCCGGGCCGTGTCCCGCTCGATCGCCTCGAGCTCGCGCTCGAGTCCGCCCTGCGCCCGCGCGTGGAGGACGGCGGAGACCGGCTCCTGCCACAGAAGCGTCGCCGCGACCTCGGCGAGCATCAGCAGGCCGACGACCAGCAGGAGCCGGGACAGGTGCAGCCGCAGGGCCGTGCGCCGCGGCACGCCGGCTCAGGCCTCCCGCGCCGCCCGCCGCCGCGGCCTGAGCGCGACCGCGAGCGCGATGCACGCCGCGCCTCCGATCGCGAACGGCCACGCGTCGAAGCCGGTGCGGGCGAGCTCCACCCGCCGCCCGACGAGCCGCTCGCAGCGCTCGCCGACGATCGCCTTCCCATCTCGGTCGAGTACGTGGCCGGCGTCGCAGTCCTCCTGCGTCACCTTGCCGGTGGCGGCCGGCGCGGGCGCCGCCGCGAGCGTCAGCGCCGTCGCGGCCGCCAGCGCGACCGCCAGTGCCCGGGCTCTCACGGTCATGGGACTCCTCCTGTCGACGGTTGAGGGATCGGTGGAATCATCGGCGGAGCCCGCGCAGGAGCCGCTTCGCGACGCCGCGGATCGTCTCGGTGCCGTAGTCGTGCGAGGGGTCGCCGTCGGTCAGGACGGCGAGCGCGATCCGGCGCTCGCCGCTCTCGAGCAGCGCCACCTGGTTGACCAGCCTGCGACCGCCGAGCGCCCGCCAGCCGCCCTTGAAGAAGATCCGCCAGCCCTCCGGCTGCGCGCGCGGGACGCCCCAGCGCTGCTCGGGGACGATCGAGGCGAGCAGCTTGCGCGCGTAGGTGCGGTGCCGCTTCGCCGTCAGGAGGTCGATGCGGGTGAAGTAGCGGGCCTGGTCGGCCGGCGTGATCCGGGTGTCGCCCCACGGCGTCCTCAGGCTGAAGCGCTGCATGCCGGCGCGCCGGGCGAGCCGGTCGAGCGCCGCCCTGCCGACGATGTTTCGGACCTGCGTGGCGGTCGCGTTGTCGGACCGGGTGACCATCGGCCGCAGCAGGCGCCGATCGGCCCGGCGCAGCTCGCGGTCGCGCACCGAGGGCTGGTTGAGGTAGGCGACCAGGAACATCGCCTTCACGACGCTCGCCGAGCGGTGGACCTCGTCCACGCGGCGGCCCCGCACCCGGCCCTTCTCGTCGACGACGGCGAACGCGACCCGGCCGGCGCGGGACTCCGCGTAGCGGCCGGCGGACGCGATCCGCTTGGCCCACGGGTGCCTGTACGCCGCGGCGGCCTCGCGCGCGCGCTCCTCGGTGCGGAACAGGTGCGGGACACGGGCCTTCGGCGCCGACCCGTTGGCGTCGAAGAACCGCGGCGCGGTCGGCGGCGGCGCGTGCGAGGCCGTGTCGAAGAGCCGCGGAACCTCGCGCGGGGTCGCCTTGCCGGGCCCCGCGGCCGCGCCCAGCCCCACCGCCGCCGTCAGGAGGAGCGCCGGCACCGGGTTCATCGCCGACCGTGCGCCTCTCAGAAGGGGAGCGGGATCGGCGGCAGCAGCGACGGGGGCGGGGGCGGCGGCTCGCCGGGCGGGTCCGCGCCGGGCTGCGCCGGCGGGAGCGATATCGGCCCGCCGGGCGCCGCGATCCTCCGCTTGGACATCGACTGGCGCGCCCACGCGGCGAGCGGCGCGTACGGCGGGCGCTGCGCCCCGTCGGCGGTGAGCAGGCCGAAGTCGAACGCCGAGCCGGACTGCGTCGACGGCGGCCCGACCAGGCCGTAGTGGAGCATCTGGCTCACGCGCGGGTTCCGCTGCGCGATCGCGAACGCCTGCGGCAGGTACCTCGCGCGGCGCTTCTCCGCCGTCGCCCGCGGCCCGGTGGCGAAGTAGCCGAACTCGGTCAGGTACAGGAGCGGCGCCCTCCGCTTCGCCGTGGCGAGCGCGCGGGCGCGGGCGAGCCGGTCGAGCGCGGAGGACAGCCGCGAGAGGGTGCCGACGGTGACGTTGTCCGCTCCCCTGTAGCGGTAGCTCGGCGGGTGCTTGAAGTCGTAGGGGTGGTGGGCGTAGCCGTCGGTCCTCAGGGGCCCGCGCGCGTACTCGGGCGCCGCTGCGAGGCACTTCGAGTCCACCTTGTACCTGCGCGTGACGCAGGCGGTCCGGCGCAGGAAGTCGAGCGGCGCCGTCGCGCGGCTCCCCTTGTAGGGAGCGGTCTCGCCGAACAGGACCAGCGCCCGCCTGTCGACCCCCTTGATCGCGGCGTAGGCGGACTGGTAGAGCGCCCGGTAGATCGCCGGCGCCTCCTTCAGCGGCTTGAGCCAGCCGTCGTGGTTCGGCTCGTTCCAGACCGAGTAGCGGTCGACGCGGCCGCGGAAGCGGGTGGCCACGGCGCGGGCGAACTCGCCGAACAGCTTCGGGTCGGGGCGGGTGACGCCGATCTGCCGGTCGCCGGTCGCGAACGCGGGGGCCGGCGGGGCGATCACGAGCTGCACGCGGATCCCGGCGGCGGCGGCCGCGTCGATCAGCTGCTCGTACCAGCCCCAGTAGTAGGCGGGCTGCGCCGGCGGCTCGGCCGCCTCGCCCTGCTTGCCGAGCACGGCCGCCCACGTGACGACGACCCGCAGGCGGGTCACGCCGAGCTCGCGGGCGTGCTGGAGCGCGCGGTCGCGGTCGTAGTAGGCGCGCGCCAGGAAGACCGGGTCGTCGGCCAGCGCGACCTCCATCCGCTTGGCCGCCTGCGCCGTCCCGGGCGCGGCGAGGCAGCCCGCGGCGACCGCCGCCAGGGCGAGCGCCGCCGCGCGGCGCAGGTGCTGTCGGACCCCTCCTGCCAAGGCGATCGAAGGGTACCCGGATACCCTGACCTCCCGATGATCGTCGCCGACCACTCGCAGCTCGACAGCGGCCTGCCGCTCGTCCGCCTCGCGATGCCCGGCACGAGGGCCGTCACGGCCCTGGTCGCGTTCGACGCCGGCGCCCGCACCGAGCGCGCCGACGAGAACGGCATGTCCCACTTCCTCGAGCACCTCGTGTTCAAGGGCGGCGAGAGCTACCCGAGCTACCGCGACGTGAACGAGACGGCCGAGCGCCTCGGCGCGCAGCTCAACGCCTACACCTCGCACGACCTGGTCGCGTTCCACGTGACCTGCCGCTCCGAGGCCGCGATGGCGGCGCTCGACCTGCTCACCGACTTCGTGGCGCGGGCCCGGCTGGACGCCGACGAGCTCGACCGCGAGCGCGGCGTGGTGATCCAGGAGATCGCGCGCGCGAACGACCAGCCCTCCACGGTCGCGGACCTGCTGCTCGACCGCGCGGTCTACGGCGACCACCCGCTCGGCCGGCCGGTGCTCGGCCCCGCGGAGCACCTGCGGTCGTTCTCGCGCGAGGCGATCGTCGCGTTCCGCGAGCGCCAGTGGGCGACCGCGCGCGGCGGCGCGTTCCTGGCGGGCGACCTGAGCCACGTCGACGCGGACCGGGCGGCCGAGCTGCTCGCGCGCTTCCCGGCCCGGAACGGCGACGCCGCGGCCGAGCCCGCCCCGGCCGTCGAGCCGCGCGTGGCCGTCGAGACCCGCGAGACCGAGCAGTCCCACCTCCGCCTCCACTGGCGCCCGCCGATCGACCCGTCGGACCTCCGCCAGCGCGCCGCGCTCAGCGTGTACTCGACGCTGCTCGGCGGCTCGATGGGCTCGCGGCTGTTCGACGAGATCCGCGAGCAGCGCGGGCTCTGCTACGCGATCCGCTCCTACGGCTCGTGCCACTCGGACGCGCCGCGGCTCGACGTCTCGGCCGGGCTCGACTCCTCGAAGTGCACGGAGGCGTACGCGCGAATCCGCGAGATCGTGGCCGAGCTGGCGGCCGACGGCCCGCGCGAGGGCGAGGTCGAGCGGGCCCGCGCCTACGCCGCCGGCAGCACCGTGCTGATGCTCGAGAGCACGAACGCCGTCGCGCGCCGGGCGGCATCGCAGAAGGTCACCTTCGACGAGGTCGGCTCGCCGGACGAGGTCGTCGCCGCGCTCGACGCGGTGACCGAGGACGACGTGCGCGAGGTCGCGAGCCGCGTCGAGGGCCCGCCCGTGGTGGCGTGCGTCGGCCCGCACGCGGCGGGCGACTTCGAGTAGGACGGCCCGCGCCGCGCCCGCGCCGCGGGCCTCGGCGCCCGGCCCGCCGCTCAGGCGTCGTCGATCGCCACCCCGCCCGCGGTGGCGCGGACGGACCGGCGGCCGGCCAGGAGCTCGAGCAGCTCCGCCCCGACCAGGTCGCGGCGCCAGCCGGCCAGCGTGCGCACCTCGGGGTCGGGCCGCCGCTCGCGCACGGCGGCGACGATCTCGGTGAGGTCGGCGCGCGAGGCGACCAGCTCGTACGCGAGCCCCGCCTCCCCCACCCGCTGGCGGACCACCGCCTCGCACAGCGCGATGCGCGCCGCGTCGCTCGGGTCGGGGTCCGACCGCGCGTGCTCCTCGGCGGGCGGCGGCTCCCGCTCGCGCCCGCGGGCCACGGTGGCGATGATCGCCTCCCCGCGCCGGCGCCCGACGTCGGGCCGCACGCCTCTGATGGCGGTCAGCTCGGGCAGCGCCTGCGGCTGGCGCCTCGCCACCTCGATCAGCGCCACGTCCGAGAGGATCGAGCCGGTGGGCCGGTCCTCGGCCGCCGCGGTCTCCTCGCGCCACTCGGCCAGGGCGTACGCCGCCGCACGCGCCCGCGGGCGAAGCCGGTTGACGCGCGGCAGCCGCCGGTACGCCTCGTCCGGCCCGCGCTCGTCGCTCAGGCCCTCGAGCCGCCGGCACTCCTCGCGGGCCCACTGGAGCCGCCCCGACCGCCGCAGCCGCTCCTGGAGCTCGTCGGAGAGGGCGAGCAGGTCGACCACGTCGCTGCGCGCGTACTCCACCTGCTCGCGCGTGAGCGGCCTGACGTCCCAGCGGGTGAACCCGGCGCTCTTCGAGAGCTTGACGCCGGCCACCTTCGCGAGCAGGTTCGCGTAGCCGGTCTGGGCGCTGAACCCGGCGAAGCCGGCCGCCACCTGGGTGTCGAAGACGTTCCGCGGCCCGACCCCCCACGCGCGCCTCAGGATCGCCACGTCCTGGCCGCCCGCGTGGAACACCACCTCGACGGCCGGGTCCGCCAGCACCTCCGCGAGCGGCTCGTGGTCGAACCCCGCGATCGGGTCGAGGACCGCGATGGCCGGGTCCCCGGTCGCGCCGGGGGCCGCGACGGCGACCTGGACGAGGCAGAGCAGCGGCCGGTAGCGGCCCTCGGACACGAACTCGGTGTCGATCGCGAGCCGTCCGTGCTCGCGCGCCAGCGCCGCCAGCTCCGCGGGCGCCGGCTGTCCGTCCGCGACGAGCGCAGCGTTCGCCGGGGCGACGGGTTTCACCACCGATGCTCCGCTTCCAAAGCGCCTCCCGTACGCCGGCGCGTCCGCGCCGGCTAGCCTCTCCCGCGTTGAGCAGAGTAGCCGCGATCGCCGTCCTCGTGACCGTAGCGGCGCTCGCGGCCTGCGCACCCGTCCTCGCCGCGACGCCGCGCGTGCCCGCCTCCTTCGTCGGGGTGGTGGCCGACGGGCCCCTGTTCGAGCCGGAGGTGAACCTCGACGGCGAGCTGAGCGAGATGGTCGGCTCCGGCGTCCAGTCGCTGCGCGTGACGGTCGACTGGCGCGAGGCCCAGCCGTACGCGAGTTGGTCGGAGGTGCCCCCGGACCGGGCGGCCCGGTTCCGCGACGAGAACGGCGTGCCGACCGACTACTCGCTGGTCGACGCGATGGTCGAGGGGGCGGTCCGGCGCCGCCTGACGGTGCTCCCGGTCGTCATGCTCGCCCCGCGCTGGGCCGCTCGGCACCCCGACGAGTTCAGCTCGCCGCCGAAGGGAGTCGGGCCGTACTCGCGGTTCGCCGGCGCGCTCGCGCGCCGCTACGGGCCCGGCGGGTCGTTCTGGGCCGAGAACCCCGGGCTGCCCGAGATGCCGGTCCGCTACTGGCAGTTCTGGAACGAGCCGAGCCTCGAGTTCTTCTGGTCCGACCAGCCGTGGCAGCGCGACTACGTGGCGCTGCTGCGCGCGGCCCGGAAGGAGGTCCGGAGGGTCGACTCCGGCGCGCGGATCGTGCTCGCGGGCCTGCCGAACCGCAGCTGGCCGGAGCTCGAGTCGCTCTACAAGCTGAAGGCGCGGGGCCTGTTCGAGGTGGCGGCCGTCCACCCGTTCACCGGCCAGGTGTCCAACACGCTGAAGATCCTGCGCCTGAACCGCGAGGTGATGGACCGCTACGGCGACCGGCGCAAGCCGCTGATGGTGACCGAGCTGAGCTGGACCTCCGCCAAGGGCAAGGCGGCGTGGACCTACGGGAACGAGACGACCGAGGAGGGCCAGGCGAAGAAGCTGTCCGCCGCGTTCGAGCTGCTCGCGAGGCACCGCCGCGAGCTGCGGCTCGCGCGCGCCTACTGGTACACCTGGCTGACGCGCGACGCCCACCCCAACTACCCGTTCGACTACGCCGGCCTGTCGCGGCTGGGCGGCGACGGGCGGGTGGTGCGCAAGCCGGCCTTCAAGGCGCTGCGGCGCACCGCCCTGGCGCTCGAGGGCTGCGCCTCCAAGAGCGGGACGGCGCGGAGCTGCGAGCGCCGGCGCTGATCGAGGCCGCGCGGCGCACGGCGGTCCTCGTGCGGCTGCCCCCGCGGGTCGCCTGGTTCTACTCGCGCGCACGGCGGACCGCCGCCGGGACGGGCGACGGGTGGTCGCTCGAGTCGGCGACCAAGCCGGAGTCGCTCGCGCTGATCCTGCGCCTGGCCCGCGGCCGCCGCGAGGTGGTCGAGATCGGCACCGGCACGGCGTGGACCACGGCGGCGCTGGCGCTCGCCGACCCCCGGCGGCGCGTCGTCAGCCTCGACCCGATCGTCCGGCCGGAGCGCGACCGCTACCTGGCGCTGGCCGGCCCGCGCGCCCGCGAGCGGATCGAGCTGGTCGAGGCGCCGGGCGAGGCGGGGCCGCGGCCGGGCGAGCCCGCGCCCGACTTCGTCTTCGTGGACGGCTCGCACGAGCGCGACCTGACGATCCGCACCTTCGAGGCGTGGCGGCCGGCGCTCCGGCCCGGCGGGGTCGTGGCCTTCCACGACCACCGCAACCCGCTCTACCCGGGCGTTACCGAGGCGATCGAGGAGCTCGGCCTGGAGGGCCGCGCGGAGCGCGACGTGTTCGCCTGGACGGCCCCCTGACGCCGCTATGGTTGCCGCGATGCTCACGGTGACCGACCACGCCGTCCAGAAGGTCAAGGAGTTCCGCGAGCGCGTGGAGGACGGCGGGGACCAGGCCATGTGGATCGCCGTCACCGGCGTCCACCGCGGCGAGTTCACGTACGACCTGGCGCTGCGGCCGCTGTCCGCGGCCGGCCCGGACGACGCCGTCGAGCACTTCGACGGGCTACCGGTCGTCGTGCCGGCGGGCGACGCCGAGGCGCTGCGCGACGCGACCATCGACTGGTCGGACGACCTGATGCAGGGCGGGCTCACGGTCTCGAACCCGAACCGGCCGGCGGTGGTCTCGCCGGACGTCGCGGCCGGCGGCGGGGAGCTGACCGGCGACGTGTCGGAGCGCGTGGCCCAGGTGATCGACCGGCAGATCAACCCGGCCATCGCGCAGCACGGCGGCATGGCACGGCTCGAGCGGGTCGCGGACGGCGTGGCCTACGTCCGGCTCGGCGGCGGCTGTCAAGGTTGCGGCATGGCCACGGTCACGCTCGACCAGGGCATCGAGTCCGCGATCCTCCAGGCCGTGCCGGAGATCCGCCAGGTCGTCGACGTGACCGACCACGCCGCCGGCGAGAACCCGTACTTCCAGCCGGCGTAGGCGCGCGGCCCGCGCGCGGCTAGGCCGTCGCCATCCGGTCGATCCGGGTGTCGGCGATCGGCTGGCCCTCAGCGGCGATCACGTGCAGCGCGGCGTTGACCAGCGCCAGGTGCGTGAACGCGTGCGGGAAGTTGCCGAGGTGGCGGCCGCTGTCCGGGTCGATGTGCTCCGCGTAGAGCCCGAGCGGGCTCGCGAGCGCCAGCAGCCGCTCGCACAGCTCGCGCGCGCGGTCGACCTCGCCGATCTCGGCCAGCGCCGAGACGAGCCAGAACGAGCAGACCGTGAACGTCTCGCCCTCGACCGCGAAGTCCTCGCTGTCGGGGCGCTGGCGCAGCACGAGCCCGTCCTCCACCAGCTCGTCCTCGATCGCGAGGACGGTCTTCCGCACCCGCTCGTCGTCGCCCGGCAGGAAGCGGACCAGCGGCATCAGGAGCAGCGACGCGTCGAGCGCGTCGGTGTCGTAGTGCTGCGTGAACGTGCCGCGCTCGCTCAACGCGTTCTCGATCACGTCGTCGCGGATCTCGCGGGCGGCCCGGTCCCACTCCGCGGCCAGCTCGTGCTCCTGCCTCAGCTCGGCGAGCCGCGCGCCGCGCTCGGCGGCCACCCAGCACATCACCTTCGACGAGGTGAAGTGGCGCGGCTTGCCGCGAGCGGCCCAGATCCCGCGGTCCGGCTTGCGCCAGCTCTCGACGGCCCGGCCGACGAACCCGGTGACGAGCGGCCAGATCCGCTCGGGCAGCCGGTCGCGGCTGCGCGCGTGCAGGTAGGCGGCGTCGAGCATCGCGCCCCACACGTCGTGCTGCTCGTAGCGGTGCGCGGCGTTCCCGCAGCGGACCGGCCGCGAGCCCTCGTAGCCCGATAGGTGGCCCAGCTCCCGCTCGTCGAGCTCGCGCCGCCCGTCGATCGCCACGATGTTCTGGACGCCGGCCCCCTCCTCCGCGAGCTCCGCGAGGAAGTAGAAGAAGTCGTCGGCCTCCCAGTCGAAGCCGAGGCTGTAGGCGCCCCACAGCGCGAACGCGGCGTCGCGCATGAAGCTGTAGCGGTAGTCGTAGTTGCGCTCGCCGCCCGAGACGCGCGGCAGCGACGTGGTGGCGGCCGAGGCGATCGCCCCCGTGGGCGCGTAGGTGAGCCCGCGCAGGGTCAGCGCGCTCCGCTCGAGCTGCGCGCGCCACGGGTGGTCGGGGAACTCGCCGCGCGAGAGCCACTCGCGCCAGTACGAGTTCGTGTGGTCCATCAGCTGGAACGCGTCGTGGAAGCTCTTCGGCCCGCCGTGCTCCGACCACGAGATCGCCACGTACGCGACATCGCCCTCGCGCAGGGTGGTGCGCGCGGTGGCGCGCGCGCCCTCGAAGCCGACCCGCATGTCGGTGTCGAGCTGGAGCTCGACCGTGCCCTCGCCGCCGGTCGCCACCGCCTCGCAGTAGCCCGAGCCGGTGTAGCGCCACTCCGCCTCCGCGCCGCCGTAGTCGAAGACCGGCTCGCACTCGAGCTGGAGGTCCACGATCCCCTGCGCGCAGCGGGCGGTGCGGACCAGCACGTGGTGGGCCTCCCAGTCGCTCGGCGGGCGGTGCTGGCGGTGGGCCCGCTCCTCGACGTGGTGCCAGGGGCCGACCGTCAGCGCGTCGCGGACCATCAGCCAGCCGGTGCGGGTCTTCCAGGTCGTCTCCAGCACCACGCCGCCCGGCAGGTAGCGGCGGGCCGCGGGGACCTGCGCGTCGGCGGGGCCGAGGCGGAAGCGGCCCGCGTCGCGGTCGAGGATCGCGGCGAACACGCTCGGCGAGTCGAACTGCGGCAGGCACAGCCACTCGACGTTCCCGCTGGGCGCGACGAGCGCCGCCACCTCGCCGTCGGACAGGAACCCGTAGTCCCCGATCGGGGGGAACGAGCTGCGGGCGTGCAGGGCCTGGGACTCGATGGCCGCGAGCTTACATGCGGCCCTGGCGGCGCCGGCCCGGTCGGCGCGGGCAGCCGTCCGGGTGGCCGGGGGCGCGGCTCTAGCCGGAGGCGCGCCGCGACCAGAAGCTCGCGCGCTTCTTCGCGCCGAGCCAGTTCAGGCCCACGTGGATGTGGTTGCGGTGGGCCGTCGTGTCGTCGACCTTCCTGCGCCGGCCCTTCGAGTCGTAGCAGGCCGAGTAGGGATGGAGGCCGCCCGGCCCGCTCCACCACGAGCGGCAGTTCCAGATGATCTCCTGGATCCCCATCCGCCGGGCGAGCGCGTGGTCGTTCCCGAGCTTGTCGGGCGCGAGCCAGAGCCGGACGAGCCGGTCCGCCTCGCGCTTCTGCGCGCTGTCGTGGACGTCGAGGTGCCAGTCGATCGCGCGGCCCTCGGCGTGGAGGCTGTAGTTGGACGCGCCGAGCTTCTCGCAGCGCATCGTGCCCCAGAACGAGCCGCCGGCGTTCCTCTCGAGCCACGCCTTGAGGGCGAGCGTGCCGGGCTGGGGCGCCTTGCGGCAGCCCTTGGCGTAGTCGTAGCCGTAGTCGTCGACGGCGATCGCCCCCAGCGCGTCGGCGGGGTTCGTCGCCGGGACGGCCGCCGCGGGGGCGGGCGCGACCGCGGCGGCGAGGGCCGCGAGGGCGGACGCGAGCACGGCGAGACGGCGGGCCATGCACATCTCATCGGCACCTCGGAGCCCGGACTTGCGTCCCCGGACCGGGGACCCGCCTACCCCAGCTCGAGCAGCACGGCCGTCAGCGCCAGCGCCACCTCGGCGCGGGAGCGCAGCGACTCGGCCAGGACGAACTCGTCCGGGTTGTGCGCCCGGCCGCCGCGCGGGCCGAGGCCGTCGATCGTCAGCGGGACGTGCGTGGAGACGTGGCTCGCGTCGCTCGCTCCGCCGCGCTCCACGCCGATGACCGGCCGCCCCAGCACCTCGCCGGCGCGCGCCAGCGCGTCGCGGGTCGTCTCGCGCGCGTCCATCCCGGGCCAGAGGCGGACGATGGTCGCCTCGAGGCGGACTCCGCCGACCTCCTCGGGCACCGCGGCGACCACGCGGTCGAACGCCTCGATCTCGTCCGCCCGCATGTCGCAGAACAGCTCGCCGCTCGCGGGCACGACGTTGAACGCGTCGCCGCTCGTGAGGATCGTGGGCACGGCGGTGAGCCGGTCGGGCCCGGCCGGGTCGTGCTGCTCGGCCACCCGCTGCGCCGCGACCGCGAGCGCCAGCAGGGCGTTCCGGCCGCGGTCGGGGGCCGAGCCCGAGTGCGACGAGAGCCCGTGGCCCGTGACCTTCAGCGTGCTCGCCGCCTTGCGCCTGACGATCACGCCCTCCTCCCCGTCCGGCCCGAGCTGGCCGGCCTCGAAGCAGAGGCAGGCGTCGAAGCCGTCGAAGCGGTCCACGTGGTGGAGCCCCCCCACGCGCCACTCCTCGTCGTTCACGAGCAGCAACGCGACCTCGGCGTACGCCTCGGGCCGCTCGGCCAGCGCGTCGAGCAGCGCGATCGACAGCGCCACCCCGCCCTTCATGTCCACGGTCCCCGACCCCACGAGGCGGTCCCCCTCGCGCGTCATCGGCCGGTGCGCGGCGTGCGCGACGACCGTGTCGAGGTGGCCGAGCAGCAGCAGGCGCCGCGAGCCGGTCCCGCGCAGCCTGGCGAGCAGGTCCGGCGCGTAGCCCTCCGTCGAGCAGGGGATCCGCTCGACCTCGGCGTCGTCGGGCAGGAGCGCCGCGCACACCGCCACGGCCTCCTCGGCGCCGTGCCGGTCGCCGGACGGCGACGAGACGGCCACGAGCGCCTCCAGCTCGCGCTCGGCGCGGCGGCCCAGGCGGGCGGCGTGGGACTCGACCCAGGGATGCATCGCGTCAGTATCGGGCCTCGCGCCACCGTGGCGCCGGGCCGGCGGCCACAGGGCTCAGTCGGGCAGCCTCGCCCGCGACTCGCGCGCGGCCCAGGCGAACACGCCGCGCGCCATCGTCGAGGCCTCCGCGGCCGCGCGCCGCTCGTTGACCTCCGCCCGAGCGCGCTGCGCCGCCTCGAGCTCCGGCGCGGCCTGGGCGGCCAGCTCGGCCAGGTGGCCGGCCAGCCGCAGCTCGCCTGCCTCGGCCAGCTCGAGCGCCCGGTCCGCGAGCCGCGCGCCGCCGCCGGCGAGCGCGGCCAGCTCCTCGGCCAGCATCCCGTCCGGCGCCGGCTTGAGCCGCGCCGGGTTGCCGTCGTACCAGCCGCCGTAGAGGCGCCAGAGGTTGCGCACCACGAACTCCGGCTCGTCGTAGATCGGGTGCAGGTAGGGGCGGTCGAGCAGCTCCACCGGCGCGCTCACCTCGTGCAGGATGCGGTCGAGCGGCGCACCCTCGTTCATCAGCGCGAGCGTCTGCTCGACGAGCGACTCGAGCAGCGCCGCGCTGTCCTCGAGCGCCGCGCGCACCCGCACGGCGCCCTGGACCGGCAGCCCGTGCCCGGGCAGGAGCAGCTCGGCGTCGAGCTCGGCCATCGCGCGCAGCGCCTCGACCCAGTCGCGCGGGTAGCGCTGCGCCTTCTGCGGGTTGCCGGCGTTGGGGACGGCCCAGATGAACAGGTCGCCGCAGCACAGGGTCCGGCGCCCGGGCACCCAGGTCCAGGTGTGGTCGTCGGTCTCGCCCTTCGCGTGGTGCAGCTCGAACCGCTCGCCGCCCACCTCGATCGCGAGCGACTCGCGGTAGGTCTCGTCGGGGTAGCGGTAGTCGGTCGGCCAGACGATCCCCTCGATCTGGAACTGGCGCGAGTTGATCGCGCCGTTGTAGCCCGCGGTGAGCTTGTAGCGGTCGAACCGGCGCGGCACGTTCTCGTGGGCGACCACGCGCGGCGGCAGCAGGCCGCGCTCGGCGGCCTCGGCCTCCCAGAGCGGCACGCCGAACACGTGGTCCACGTGGCCGTGGGTGTAGACGGCGGTGTGGAGCGGCGAGTCCGACCAGCCGCGCATCGTCTCGTGGACGAACTGCGCGGTGGCGAAGCTGCCGGTGTCGAACAGCACCAGCCCGGCCTCGGTGTCGAACGCCGTGACGTTGGCGAACCCGGGAAGGAAGGCGACGCGATCGGCGACCTCCGTGAGCTCGCCCATGAAGCCCACGGGGTGATGGTCCTCGATCCGCTCCTCGCCGCGCCAAAGGCGATCGGCGAGCTCGAGCGCGTCTGCCATGCCCTCCCTCCCTTGCCGGTGCCGCGGGACCTTACCTCCGCTGATTGAATCCCGCCCGTGGGGGAGGAGCAGGCGCCCATGCTGCGGGCGCTCGACGAGGCACCGATCACGAAGCGCTACGTGGTGCTCGCGCTCGTGACGATGTTCGGCGCGGTCCTCGACCTGTTCGACTTCTTCCTGATCGCGTTCATCGTGCCGGTGGTCGACGACGAGTGGCACCTCACCTTCGGCCAGGCCACGGCCGTGCTGCTCAGCGCCGGCGTGGGCGCCGTCGGCGGCGCATTGCTCTGGGGCCGGCTCGGCGACCGCTACGGCCGCCGCCGCCCGCTGATCGCCGGCATCCTCGTGTTCTCGATCGCGACCGGCCTCGCCGCCGCCGCTCCCGACGACGGCTGGTGGTACCTCGCGCTGATGCGGCTGGTCGTCGGCGCCGGGGTGGCCGGGGTGGCGGTGATCGCGGTGCCGCTGACGCTCGAGTTCACCCCCACGCGGCTGCGGACCAAGCTGACCGGGTTCGTGACGACCGCGATGGTGCCGATCGGGATTCTCGCGGCCGCGCTCGCCGCCGGCCTCCTGGCGGACCCGCTCGGCTGGCGGCCGCTGTTCGCCGTCGGGATCTTCCCCGCCGCGCTGGCGCTGTTCGTCCGCAGCTACGTGCCCGAGTCGCCGCGCTGGCTGATCGACCAGGGCCGCCCCGAGGAGGCGCGGCGGTCGATCGCCTACCTCCTGATGCGCGACGAGGACGAGCTGCCGCTCGACGCCCCGGCGCGCACCGAGCCGCCGGCGCACGGCTACCGCGAGCTGCTGCGCTACCGCGACAGCGTGGTGGTCACCGCCAGCGCGTGGTTCGGCGCCTCGATCGCGGTGGCCGGACTCGTGCTCTGGGGACCGACCTTCCTCAAGGAGATCCTCGACATCTCGAGCGACGACGCGGCCCTCATGTTCGTGTTCGTCACGCTCGGGTCGTTCGCCGGACGGCTGTTCTTCTCGTTCGCCCCGGAGCGCACCGGCCGCCGCGTGTGCGGCGTGATCATGGGCCTCGGCGCGGCGCCGCTCCTGTTCCTGGCCGGCCTGGCCGGCGAGAGCGAGCTCGCCGGCGTGTCGCTGTTCCTGCTGGCGCTCGTGGCCGCCAGCTTCTTCGTGGACGGCGGCTTCGCGAACCTCGCGCCGTTCACCCCCGAGGTCTTCCCCACCAGCATGCGGACGCAGGGGCTCGGGCTCGCCTGGGCGTTCAGCGGCCTCGGCCGCATCGTCGGCCCGCTCGCCGTGGGGACGATCGCCGGCACCGGCAACGACCCGATCGAGCCGGAGGCCGCGCTCGACGCGATGCTGCCCGCGTTCTCGTTCCTGGCCGCCGCCTCGCTGCTCGCCGGCCTCGTCTTCCTGCTCACGAAGGTCGAGCCCCACGGCCGCGACCTCGAGTCGCTGAACGACGAGCTGGTCGACTCGGCGGCGCGGCGCGACGCGGCCCGGCTCGAGCCGGCGCGCCCGGGCTGAGCGCCTAGCTCGCGGCCGAGCGCGCCCGGGCCACTACCTCGGCGTCCGGGTCGACGTACTCGTTCAGCGCCGCGAGCTTGCCGTCGCGGACCGTCCAGCAGTGGACGAAGCCGTAGCCGGCCTGCACGCCGTCGAGCCGGCCGCTCGCGCGCCCGATGGCGCATACGCGATCGCCCGAGGCCACGAAGTCCTCGAGCTCGAGGTCGAAGCCCTCCCAGGTCTCGGCGAGCGTCTGGAAGAACCCTCCGACCACCTCGTGCCCCCGGCCCTGCGCGCCGTGGGGAAGCACGTCGGGGGCGTTCCAGTCCACGTCCTCGGCCAGCAGGGCCATCACGGCGGGCACGTCGCCGCGCCCGAAGGCCTCGTATGCGCCGCGCACCAGCTCGGCGTTGTCGCTCGGCATCTCCCCCTACGGTAGCCGAGCCGGCCGCGTGCCGTCGTTGCCCTGCGGCTTCGAGCGCACCGGGTTGTCGCCGCGCTCGAGCCGTGGGAACAGCAGCGAGTCCCAGAGCTGCGGCGGCTGGACGAAGCACGGCGGCAGGCCCGGCTCGGGGTCGCGCTTCTCGCCGCCCGCCGGCTTGCAGTCGAACGACTCGGTGATGCCGAGCGGCCGGTTGCGCTTCAGGTAGTTCGGCGCCGGGTACGCGTTGCCCCGCTCGTAGTTCGGGCGCTCCTGCGCGAGGCCCAGGCTGCGCGCGTTCGTGTTCGAGAACTGGCGGCCGTAGTGGCGCGGCCCCTCGCCGGGCAGGCCGGGCATCTTCGCGCCGACCGACGGCCCGCCGTTCATGATGAAGTCAGCGAGTTGCTCCTGCTCGTAGTTGGCGAACGACAGGATCGGGTTCAGCTCGGGCAGGTAGGAGTGGAGCGCGCCGAACAGCGGCTTGGCGCCGGTCACGAACTTGGCGGCGGCGGGCAGGTTGCGGCCGGACTCGGAGATCACCGGGTCGAGCTTGCGGAACACCGCCTTCAGGTCGGGCGACAGCTCGCCGAGGTCGTGCAGCGTCGGCCGGAGCTGGAGCGCCACCGGGATCAGGTCGCGGACGAGCGGGCGGGTGTCGGTCGCGAACGTGCGGAGCCGGTCGAGCGACAGCCGCGACTCCTCGAGGAACGTCGGGAAGATCCCGATCGTCTCCGCCAGCGCGTCGTCGCGCGAGGCGAGCGCCTCGAAGAAGCCGTTGGCGTTGACGATCAGCTCGCGGAGCTGGCCGCGCCGCTCGGTGAGCGCGTTCAGCGTGATCCCGGTGTTCCGCACGAGCTGCCGCAGCGCCGGCTCCTGCTCGTCGAGCACCTGGAGCGCCCGAGCGCCCGAGCCCGCGAAGTCGTCGAGGTTCCCGATCGCGTTGCTCAGGTCCTCGGAGCGGCCGTTCGAGATCGCGGTGGCGATCTCGCGGATCCAGCCGCGGAAGTTGTCGCGCGTCTCCTTGTTGAACGTCCTGACGATCTCGTCGAGCTCGACCGACTCGACGATGTTCTTCGCCGGGATCGTCGCGCCGTCGTCGAGGTGCCGACCGCTGCCGGTGCCGGGCGTCAGCTCCAGGTAGAGCTGCCCCAGGATCGACTTCTGGCGCGCGAGGATCCTGGTGTCGGCCGGCAGCGGCGCGAACTCCGGCTCGATCTCGATCTCGACCTCCTGGCCGCCGTCGCGCGAGAGCTCGAGCTTCGTGATGTTGCCGATGTCGAGGCCCGCCATCCGGATGTCCGCCGCCTTGGTGAGCAGCACGGTCTCCGGCAGGTGCGTCTTCACCCGGTAGCCCTTGGCCTTCATCGGGATGACGCCGCCGAACGAGATCCACAGGAACAGGAGCAGCCCGATGCAGGACAGCGCCCACGTCACCATCACGACTATCCGGCCTATGCTCGGGGCTTCCTTCTGCATCTCAGTGCGGGGGACAGAGCCCCGGGTCGGCCAGCAGGTCGTTGATCGCGAGGATCTGGCCCTTGAGGGCCTCCTCGTCGCGGATCGACTCGTACGTCGAGCAGCTCGCCATCAGCGCGATCCGCCGCATCGGGCCGGACGCGTCGGCGATCGAGAACACGTTGACGCTGTTCTGGGCGACCCATCCGGCCCAGAACAGGAGCCCCTCGTCGCGGGCGAGGTCGGCGGCCTGGTCGCCCGTCAGGAGCTCCTTGCCCTTCGGGTTGTAGGACGCCATGTTGAAGAAGCGGTTCAGCTCGAGGAACGACTCGCGCAGGTCCGGGCTGCCCTTCGCGAGGTTGGTCGCGGCCGGCCGCAGGGTCCGCACGTACGGCCGGGCGTCCCTCACGAACGGCCGGACGCGGTCGCGCAGGATCGGCGTCGCCTCGCGGGCGAACGGCCTCACCTGGAGGTTCGTGCGGTGGAGCTGGCGGATCGCCGGCCGCAGCGCGCCGATCCCGGGCGGGATCTCGCGGCCGAGCTCGTTCACCTTCAGGAGCGCCGACTCGACCCGGCCGAGCGTCGACGGCAGCCGCGACACTGCGAGCGACACGTTGCGGTCCTCGGATGCCCACCGCTCGAGCGCCGCGCTCTGGGACCGCACCAGGTTGGCCAGCTCCCTGTCGCGGGTGCCGAGCTCGGTGATCGACGAGCCGTAGTTGTGGATCAGCCGGGCGAGCTCGCGGCGGCGGGCGGCGAAGGCCCCGTTCACGCGCGCGAGGTCGCGGTGCAGCGGCCCGAGCCGGGCGAGGACCTCGCGGAGGTCGCCGCCGCGCCCCTTGAGCCCCTTCCCCACGCCGTTGATCAGGAGCTGGAGGTAGGCGCGGGTGTCCGCGTCGAGCCCGGAGAGGATCTCGTCCGCGTCCACGTCGGGCGCCGTGTTCTCGAGCGCGATCCGGCCGTGCTCGCGCATCACCGGCGCCGACCGCGTGCCGGGGTCGACCTCGATGAACATGTCCTTCAGGCCGGTCCGCGGGCGCAGCAGCGCGGTGGCGTTGGTGTGGACGACGTCCCTGTACTTCTGGTCGATCTCCATCGTGACCACGGCCATGCCGTCCTCGAGCTCGACCTTGCCGATGTCGCCGATGCGCGTGCCGGCCACGCGGATCGTCTGGCCCTGGCCCGGCATGACGCCCTGCGCGTCGGAGAACTCCGCCTCGAGCACGTACGGCTCCTCCTCGACGAACGGCATCCGGACGTTCTGGTGGGCGATGATGTAGCCGCCGGTGCCGAGCGCGATCGTCATCAGCACCGCGAGCGCGACGAAGTCGCGAAGCCGCTTGCGGATCGCGTGCATCATCGCCCGGCGTCCTTCCGCTCGCCGACGATCGCGCCGTTCTCGCCGAGCTTCAACCCGAGCCGCTTCGCCTGGAGCCGCTCGCCGAGCTCGGAGTAGTCGAGCGGGTCGAAGGTCGGAAGGCCGGCGGCCTGGCGCTTCAGGTGGACCGCGACCTGGGCGAGCTCCTCCTTCGCCTCCTCCTGGATCTTCAGGTACTCCGGCGTGATCGCCGGCTTCGCCGTGGTCGTCTGGTCGGGCTCGCCGAGCACGGCGTGGAGGTCGGGCGCCTCCTGCGTCTCGCAGGCGACGTCCGGGCGGAACACCGGCCGCTTCAGCGGGCGCGCCGGGCGGACGCCGTCGAGCGGGTAGTCGAGCGGCGCGAAGAGCTGGTCGCCCGTCTCGCCGGTCGAGACGAGCGTGGTCGGCCCGCCGCCCGCCAGGACGCGGAACAGCGGCGAGTCGGCGTCGACGATCCGGCTCTCGCCCGCGAGCCCGACGAGCGCCCGCGGCGACTGCTTGTAGAACGGCTGGCCGGAGTTCGCCGGGAAGTCGGGGTCGGGGATCGGCGTCTTCGAGAACGGCAGCAGGACGTTGTTCTGGCACGAGGCGAGCTCGCGCGTCTGCTGGAGCGTGCGCGCCGACCGCGTGTTCAGGAGCGCGAGCTGCGGCACGGTCGGGCGCAGCTCCGCGACGAGCCCGCCCAGCTCGCGGCGCGCGACCAGCTGGCGCGCCTGCGTGATGAACGGGATCTGGGCGTCGAGCGTCGGCGAGGACGAGCGCGCGGCCGGGAGCGCGTCGCGCGCGAACGCGCGCAGCGTCGGGAACGCCTCGTTCAGCGAGGCGAGCGCGGGCTGACCCACCTTCAGCACGTCGCGGAGCTGCGGGATCGTCGCGCGCAGGTTGTCGTCCTGGCGCGCGAACGCCGCGGCGAGGCGGTTGAGCGACACGACGAGCAGCTTCAGGGCCTCCTCGTCGCGCGAGAGCGCGCCGAACACCTTGCCCTGGCCCTTCAGCACCTTGGTGAGGTCGTGCGGCTCGGTGCCGAGCGTCGCGCGGGTGGACATCGCCGTGTTGCGGTAGGCGTCCTCCCAGTAGTGGATCGCCTCGTTGAGTCCGCGCGAGCCCTTGCCCTCGAACCCCTTCGCGTACTCGCGGAGGAACCGCTTGAGGTCCTCGCGGGTGTCGGTCTGGAGCGCCGTGAGGACCTGGCCGGTCTGGACCGGGGAGAACGTCTGCGAGGCCGGCAGCGTGTGGCCGCTGTCGATCGTCGGCGCCGACGGCGTGCCCGGCTTGAGCTCGACGAAGTAGTTCCCCTCGAGGAAGATCCGCGAGCGGACCTTGAGCTCCGCGTCCTCGTGGATCGGGAGGCCCTTGTCCTCGATCACCATCTTCACGTGCGCCTTGTCGGAGCCCGCGATCGGCTCGACCTCCCTGACCTTCCCGACGTCCACGCCCGCGACCCGGACCGGCGAGCGGGGCTTGAGCTCGTTCGTGTTCTCGAAGATCGCGTTGAGCTCGTACGGGTCGGCCAGCGGGTTCGCCTTCGAGAACGCGAAGTAGACGACGATCACCGTCAGGACGAGGAACGCGAGCCCGGCGCGCAGCGGCGTGATGCCGACGCGCTCGGCGGCGCCGCGGGGGATGTCGAAGAACGGCGTGTTGCCCGGCATCAGGGCACATCCTTCAGGTTGGGGACGCCCTTGTAGGTCGGCCCGGAGAGGCCGGGGAAGTTCGAGTCGAGGACGACGTGGTTGCCGCCGATCTCGCCGTCGGCGTAGCGGTTGCCGGTGGCGAGCGGGCCGTCGAGGAACCCGCGCTGGCCGGCCTGGCAGTCGGCGTTGCCCTGCGCGTCGATCGCCGGCTCGTAGGCCGCGCGGTGGAGGGCGACGAGCGGGTCGCCCGCCTGGTCCCTCGCCGTCTGCGGGTCGAGGTCCTTCGCGACGTCGGCGGGCTTGTCGGCGTCCGTCGCGCTGTAGCGGTCGTCCTGCGTCCGGTTGTCGGACTTGAGGTTGACGCGCTGGCCGGTGCCGCCGCGGACCGGCTCGGAGACGTGCTCCGAGAGCACGGTGAACCAGTAGTTCCAGTAGTTGCAGACGGTCTGGTACGGCGCCACGTACTCGAGCAGCGGCGCGACGACCTTGACCGTCGTGTTCAGGTCCCGCAGGCCGAGCAGCGTCGTGGGCTCCTCCGCGAGCTCGCGCAGCGAGCGGAAGACGGTCCGCGTGCGGGCGTAGAACGGTGGCGAGCGGCGGAGCACGGGCCTGCCCGTCGTCAGCGCGTCGCGGACGCTCGGCAGCGAGCGCTCCATCTCGACGGCCGCCGGGCGCAGGGCGGAGAACAGCCGCTCGGAGTCGGCCAGGAACGGCCGCTGGACCGGGAGGCTGCGGATGCCCGCGTCGAGCGTCCGCGGGCCGCGCTCGATCGTCGCCCGCAGCGCGTCCTCGTCGCGGCCGAGCGCCTCGAAGGTCGTGGCCATGTTGCCGAACAGCCGCGCGTAGACCGGCGCCACCGGCGCGATCTCGCCGGAGAACCGCGAGGTGGCCCGGAACAGGTCGCGCAGGCGCGTGGACGGATCCGAAAGCGCCGTCATGACCGGGGTCAGGTGGGTCAGGAACGGCACGAACTCGTGGATCGCCGAGTTGATCGACTGGCCGCGGCCGGCCAGCGCGTTGCCGAACCCCTCGAGCGCGCGCTGCTGGTTCTGGCGCATGTCGGAGTCGAACGTGCTGAAGAACTCGTCCAGCTCGATCGGCGTCTTCGACTGGGCGAGCGGGATCGTGTCGCCGGGCCGCAGGTGCTCGTCGCTGCGCCCGAGCGACAGCTCGACGTACTTGAGGCCGAGCGCCGACCGCGGCCGGACGAACACCCTCGTGTCCTCCGGGATCGGCTCGATCGTCTTGTCGAGCTTCATGTCGATCACCGCGATCGTCCGCCCCGACCTGTCGACCTTCGGCCGGATCTCCGTCACGGCCCCGACCCGGAACCCGCCGACGCGGACGTCGTTGTTGTTCACGAGGTTCTGGCCGCCCTCGAGCTCGGCGCTCACGTCGAACGTCGGCACGAACGGCAGGCCGTTGTTCGCGTTGTAGGCGAGGAACACCGCGACGACGACCACGAGCACGGTGACCGTCCCGATCAGGACGGGCGTGGCGACGATCGACGCCTGGCGACCGGAGGCCCTCATGGCGACAGGAGGAAGTCGAGGACGGAGTCGGCCATCTCGTCGTCGGTCGGGGCCCGCGAGGGCACGGCCGGGGTCCCGCGCAGCGACTCGATCAGCTCCTCGAGCTGCGGCGGGACGACGATCTGCGGCTTCGAGATGTCGCGCTCGCCCGGCGTGGGCGGCGCCTCGGGCTGGCCGCGGGTGCGCCGCCTGCCGAGCCGCCGGCCGTCGCTGCGCGCGGCCGCGGCGGTCGGCTTGCGGTCGCCCTCGGTCGGGTCGGGGGAGGACTCGACGACGCCAGGCTGGCTCGGCCCGAGCCAGGCGTTGCAGTTCTTGATCACGGTCTCGGACGGGGCGACGCTGTACGCGTTGCAGCTGTTCTGCGTCGCGATCGTGCGCAGGACGTGGCTGACCTCGTCGAAGAGGTTGATGCCGAGCGTCTGGTAGTAGACGTAGTTGAGCAGGGCCTCCATGCCGGTGAAGCCCTGGCCCGCCTTGTAGGCGGTCTTGTCGGGCGCAGGCGGCGCCGTCTGCGCCGCGAGCGGGTCCTCCTCGATCGAGCGCCCGCGGTCGTCGATCGTCTGGAGGAACTGGCGCAGCGGCTTGGCGAGCCGCGGCACGTCCGTCGACAGCTCGCGGAGCTGCGCGATCTCCTCGCGGCTCTCGCCGATCGCGCGGCGGCCCTCGACGGCCGCCTCTCCGAGTGCGCGCGTCGACGGGCGCGAGTCCTCGGAGAACGGGCCGAGCTCGGCGAGGAACGACCGCAGCTCGGGGGCGGCGGTGCGGAGCTGGCGGAGCAGCGGGATCTGCTTGCCGGCGGTCCGCTCGAGCTGCGCGGCCGTCGGCTCGAGCTCGCCGAGGAACGTGGGCAGCTTGCGCCACTGCTCGGCGATCGAGTCCTTCCGCGACGCCTGCACGGCGGCCGTCTCGGAGGCCTCCTTCGCCCAGCGCGAGAGGTCGCCCTTGCGCGGCTCGACCGCGACGCTGACGCGGTCGGCGTCGCGCACGAAGTCGCGGATCAGCCTGCGCTGGCGGGCGAGGATCTCGAGCGTCTGGGTGGTCTCGCGCAGGCCCGGGTGGGCGCGGCGGATAACCTCGTTCAGCTCGTCGGGACGCCCGGCCAGCCCGGCCCCGAGCTCGCTGAGGATGATGCGGAAGCGCTCCCGGTACGGGCGCCGCTGGACGCTGTTGATGAGGTCGACCGGGACGGTCGACGAGGTCTGCGACACGGGCACCCGGCCGCCGTCGGGCAGCTTTCGCCCGCGGCTGCCGGGCTGGCAGTCGACGAAGTACTCGCCGATCAGCGACTGCTGACGGACGCCGCACGAGGCGTCCGTCCGGAACGCGGCGAAGCCGGGCTTCGTTATCTCGATCGTCACCTCGGACTTGCGCGGCTCGCTCTCGGTCAGGTCGAACTCCGCGATCACGCCCGCGCTGACGCCGCCGACCTTGACCTCGCCGTCCTCGATGAGGCCGAAGGCGTTGTCGAACTCGACGACGTACCTCTTGCCCTCTGCGTCGCCGCCGCCGGCGGCCGTCATCACGAAGGCCGCGAGGCAGGCGGCCGCGAGTGCGGCCATGGCCGCGAGCCGCCTCACTGCCTCGGCCCCGTCGCTCGGTGGGACTCGACGCAGTCGAGCTCCTTCTGCTCGGCCTCGCTCCAGACGTTCGAGTTGTCCGCGGCCCGCTCCTCGGCGGCGCCCGGGCAGCGCTTGTACTGGCCGAGCTTGAGGAGCGACTTCAGCAGCGTCCCGCGCTCCGACGGCGCGATCGGGATCGGGACGTTGTTCTGGACGGTGAACGTGTTGACGTAGGTCTGGACGCGCGAGAACCCGCCAAGCGCGTCGTAGCCGCCGCCGTGCGAGAAGTCGTCGAACCAGCCGAAGAGGTCGACCGTGTAGGGGCGGCCGTGGGCCACGATCGGCGCGCTGTCGGTCAGCGAGCGGGTGAGCTCGGGGAACGCCCCCTTGCGGTCCTTGCCGTTGCGGCGGCGGGTCTCGACCGCGATGTCGGCGAGCGGCGGGTAGGTCCGGTTCAGCTCGGTCACGTCGTTGAGGCCGCCCGTGCGGCGCAGCACGTCGCTCAGCCCCCGGAGCGTCGGCCGCGCCTCGTGCGTGAACGGGCGGAGCTGCGCGAGGTACGGCCGCAGCTTGCGCGCGACCGGCTTCGACGCCTCCACGAACGGGTCGAGGTCGTCGAGGGTCGCGCGCAGGTTCACGTAGGTCGTGTTGGCCGTCCGCATGAAGCCCGGGAAGCGCTCGATGACCTCGGCGAGCGCGGCCTTCTCGCTCGCGAGCGCGCGCGTGGTCCGGTTGAGGTTGCTCACGAGCGGCGTCAGGTGCTCGCGCCGCTCGGACAGCGCGGTCACGAAGCGCGAGCTCGAGACCAGGAAGTTCTCGAGGACGGGGTCGTCGTGGCGCAGCTCGCGGAACAGGGCGGCCGAGCCCGACAGCGACGGGTTGAGGTAGCGCCAGCCGCGGTTGGCCTCGACGCCGCGGCCGCGGTAGGCGCCGTAGTTGCCGCGGTAGAAGCCGCGCAGGGCGCGCCGGGTCGGGCGGTCGAAGGTGTTGAAGAACTGGTCGAGCTCGACGCCGGTGGTCGTCTCCTCCTTCGGGATCAGCCCGCCGTCCGGGATGTCGCGGCCCGCCTTGTCCTCCGACGGCAGGTGCAGCTCGATGTAGCGGTTGGCGACCGACGACAGCGAGCCCTGCCGGATGATCGCCGTCGTGCCCCGCCGCAGCGGCGCATGGTCGTCGTCCAGCTCGACCTCGATCTCGGCCTCGCCGTTCTCGACGATCCTGCGCCCCGTGACCGTCCCGACCTTGACGCCGGCGAGCTCCACGAGGTTGCCGTTGACGAGCTGCTGCGCGTTGACGAAGCGCATCCGCACGGAGTACGCCCCGCCGCCGTCGAGGAGCAGCATGTAGGCCACCACCGCGATCGCGATCGCCACGGCGCCGACCGCCGCGACGCGTGCGAAGCCGACGCGCCGCTCGTCGGACGCGGGTCCGTCCTCCACGGTGCCCCCGTTGCGCTGCATCCCGTTCCCCCGCGCCCCCCAATCGGCACGCGACCCGGAAAGCTACCCGGGCCGCGGACGGCGTGCGCCGTCACCCGCCGCACGGCCCTCTTCCGCCCCCGAGGACGGGGCCCGAGACCGCTACCGGCGGTCGAGGATCGCCGCGAGGCGCCGCTCGAGCGCGGCGGAGACGGCGTCGCGGAGCGGCCCCTCCTCGAAGCGCTCCACCAGCGTCTGGAGGAAGCCGTCGATC
The DNA here is from genome assembly GCA_036389295.1 of Thermoleophilaceae bacterium. Classification (GTDB taxonomy): domain Bacteria; phylum Actinomycetota; class Thermoleophilia; order Solirubrobacterales; family Thermoleophilaceae; genus AC-37. The sequence continues at coordinate 93,075 of DASVQB010000041.1, forward strand.
ACGAGCCGCGTGGCGGTCTCGCGCGGAAGGCCGCGCGACATCAGGTAGAAGAGCTGCTCGCGGTCGATCTGCGCGACGGCGGCGGCGTGGGTGCAGCGGACGTCGTTCGCCTCGATCTCGAGGCCGGGGATGGCGTCCGCGTGGGCGCGCTTCGAGAGCAGCAGGTTGCGGCTCTCCTGGAACGCGTCGGTCTGCTGCGCGCCCGGGTCGACCCGGATCATCCCGCGCCAGACCGCCGTCGAGCGGTCCGCGAGGACGCCGCGGAAGGCGAGGTCCGACGTGGTGCTGGGGGCGGCGTGCTCCTGGGTCGTGTCGAAGTCGAGGTGCTGGCGCCCGCGGCCGGCGTAGGCGCCGGTGACCCGTGCGTGCGAGCCCGGTCCGCGCAGCTGGGTCTCCATCCGCGTCCTGCCGTGGCCCGAGCCGAAGCCGAGCGCGACCCACTCGAGCGAGCCGTCGCGGTCCACGACCGCGCGCTGCGTGGCGAACGCCCAGCTCCGCTCGGAGAGCTCCTGGCCGTAGACGTAGCGGAGCTTCGCGTTCGGACCGACGACGATCTCGACCACCGCGTCGAACAGGCCGTCGACCTCGCCGTCCGACGAGACGTGCTGCTCCCAGACCTCCGCCTCGGCTCCCTCGTCGAGGACCACCAGCGTGCGCGGGAAGACGGCGGCGCCCGCGGCGTCCTGGACCGTGGTGAGCAGCGCCCGCCCGTCGAGCCGCGCGCCGCGCGGCACGTAGACGAGGGCGCCGCCGGCCCAGCCGGCGTCGTTGCGGGCCACGAACGCGTCGTCCTCGGGCACGACCGAGCCGAGGTGGCGCTCGACCACGTCGGGCAGGCGCTCGGCGGCGAGGTCGAGCGGGAGCACGACCGGCTCGCCCGCCGCGAGGGCGCCGTCCGCGCCGCCGTCCGCCAGCGGGGCGGCGTCGACCTGCCGCAGGACGTGGGCGGCGTCGACGTGGCCGAGAACGGGCACGGCGCGGTCGGCCGCGGCGGGGTCGCCCCCGGCGGCCGGCTCGTAGGCGGCGAGGTCGAGCGCGCCGAGGTCGGTGAACTCCCACCCCGGCCGGCCCTTGAAGCTCGGCAGCTCGATCTCCCCAGACGCACGAGCGGCGCGCTCCCGGCGCGCCGCCAACCAGCCGGGCTCGTGGAGGACGGCCTCAGCCAATCGAGCCTTCCATCTGCAACTCGATCAGGCGGTTCATCTCGACGGCGTACTCCATCGGGAGCTCCTTCGTGATCGGCTCGATGAAGCCGTTCACGATCATCTTCGAGGCCTCCTCCTCCGGGATGCCGTGCGACTGGAGGTAGAAGAGCTGCTCCTCGCCGATCCGCGACACGGTGGCCTCGTGGCCGACGTCCACGTCGTCCTCGCCGATCCGGATCGTCGGGTAGGTGTCCGAGCGCGAGTCCTCGTCGAGGAGCAGCGCGTCGCACACCACCTTCGAGCGCGCCTCGGTAGCCCCCTTGGCGACCTCGAGCAGGCCGCGGTAGCTCGACCGCCCGCCGTCCTTCGAGATCGACTTGGCGAAGATGTTCGAGGTGGTCCGCGGCGCGCCGTGGACGATCTTGCCGCCCGCGTCCTGGTGCTGCCCGTTGCCGGCGAACGCGATCGAGAGGATCTCGCCGTGCGCCTCGGGCCCGAGCAGGTAGACGCTCGGGTACTTCATCGTGAGCTTCGAGCCGAGGTTGCAGTCGACCCACTCGACGGTGGCGCCCTCGTACGCGACGGCGCGCTTGGTGACCAGGTTGAAGACGTTCTGCGACCAGTTCTGGACGGTCGTGTAGCGGATCCGGGCGCCCGGCTTGGCGATCAGCTCGACAACCGCCGAGTGCAGCGAGTCCGACGAGTACGTGGGCGCCGTGCAGCCCTCGACGTAGTGCACGTACGAGCCCTCGTCGGCGAGGATCAGCGTGCGCTCGAACTGGCCCATGTTCTCGGTGTTGATCCGGAAGTAGGCCTGGAGCGGCATCTCGACGTGCACGCCCGGCGGCACATAGACGAACGAGCCGCCCGACCAGACCGCCGAGTTGAGCGCGGCCAGCTTGTTGTCGTTCGCCGGGATGACCGTGGCGAAGTACTCGCGCACGAGGTCCTCGTGCTCGCGCAGGCCGGAGTCCATGTCGAGGAACTGGACGCCCTGCTTCTCGAGGTCCTCGCGGACCTGGTGGTAGACGACCTCGGACTCGTACTGCGCGCCCACGCCCGAGAGGAACTTGCGCTCGGCCTCGGGGATCCCGAGCCGGTCGAAGGTGCGCTTCACGTCCTCGGGGACGTCGTCCCAGGAGCGCGACGCCCTCTCCGAGGCGCGGACGAAGTAGTGGATGTTCTCGAAGTCCACCTCGGCGAGCATCGGGCTGCCCCAGGTGGGCATCGGGCGGGCGAGGAAGTGGTCGAGCGCCTTCAGGCGGAAGTCGCGCATCCACTGCGGCTCGGACTTGAACTCGGAGATCTTCTCGACGATCTCGCGGTTCAGCCCCTTCGGCGCCTTGTAGAGGTAGTTCTCGGCGTCGTGGAAGCCGAAGCGCTCGGCGTAGTCGGCGTTGATGCCCGCGAGGTCGGGCTGCTGCGGCGTGGTCTGGGGGGTGCTCATGTCAGTCGACCTCCACTCGGATCATGCCGTCTGCGACGGACACCGGGAACGTGCCGACGGGCCGGTAGGCGGGCAGGGTCAGCGGGCGGCCCGTGCGCAGGTCGAAGCGCGAGCCGTGGCGCGGGCACTCGACGGTGCACCCGTCCTGGTCGAGCTCGCCCTCGACCAGCGGGCCGTCGTCGTGGGAGCAGCGATCCTCGATCGCGAGCACCTCGCCGCCGCAGTTGAAGACGCCGATCTCGAGGTCCTCGTGCTCCACGAGGCGCATGCCGCCGGGGGGCAGCTCGTCGATCGGGCAGATGTCGATGGCGTCTGGCATTTCGCGCTCGTGGGAGCCGGCTCGGGCCCGGATGTGGGGGACCCGTCCCTGGGACCAAGTCCGACCCCCGAGATCGGATTTGAAGTCTAGCGGCTGCGCTCCCGCGAGAACCGCGCCGCCACCTCGGCCGCGCAGTCCTCTCCGGCCTTGAAGCAGGCCTCGATCGAGGCCCCGCGGAGGTAATCGCCGGCGAGGTGCAGGCGCGGCAGCTCGCCGAGCATACGACGGACGTCGGCGAGGAAGCGGCCGTGGTAGGGCAGGTAGGCGCAGTAGGCGCGGTCCCAGCGGCGCCACGCGACCTCGCGCCGGCGGTCCGCGCGGGCGTCGGGGAAGTGCCGGACGAGCCGCTCCTCGGCCGCGTCGAGCAGCTCCTCGGGGCCGCGCTCGAGCAGCGGGCGGGCGTCGCGGCCGCTGAACGTGTAGCGGACGAGGTCGAGGTCGCCGACCCCGTACGCGCCCGCGTTGCTGACCGGGCCGTCGTCGAAGACGAGCGCGCGGACGTCCTCCCTCATCACGGGCCGCTCGTAGCGGGCGAGCACGACCGCGGCGGGGTGGTAGGTCACCCTCTCGAGCAGGTCCGCCAGCCCGGCGTGGTGGGGGCGGACGAGGCCCGCCGAGATCGGCGCGGGGGTCGCCAGCACGACGGCGTCGTAGGGCTCCCGCCGCGCGTCGGCGCCGGCGGCCCGGAGCTCCAGCCCGGTCACCGAGCCGCCGTCCACAACGAGCCCCTCCGCCGCCGTGCCGGTCACGGCGCCCGCGCGCTCGCCGAAGCGCTCGAACAGGTCGCGCATGCCGTGCGAGAGCTGCTCGTAGGACTGGAGCATCATCCCGAGGTTCGACGGGAAGTTGCCGAGGTAGGCCTCGTCCGGCTCGGCGCCGTTCATGCGGACGACGACCGGCCGCAGCAGCCTGCGCACGAGGCGCGGGCCGAAGTGGTCGCTGAGCGGGGCGTGGTCGTGGCGCTCGCCCAGCTCGGCCGACAGCGGCGAGCCGAGGAAGCGGTTGCCCTCCTCGCGGCGGACGGCCATCGCGAGTCGCACCAGGCGGGCGAGGTCGCGCGGCGACCCGAGCTGAGCGGTCGACAGGGCGGTCTTCCACCTGCGGCTGCTGTCCACGGTGATCAGGCGGTCGCCCTCGGCTCGCGAGCTGTTCACGCCGAACGGCTCGAAGTCGCCGCAGCCGTGCTCGGCGGCGAACGCCCGGAAGCGCCGGTAGCGGCTGCCGATGTTCTTGCCGCCGAACGTGACCCAGCGCTCCTCGAGCCGGCCCTCGGCGGAGCGACCGCCGAGCACGTCCTCGCGCTCGACCAGGTCGACCTCGAAGCCCGCCGCCCGCAGCCGGTGCGCCGCGGCGACGCCCGAGACGCCGCCGCCGACGACCGCCACGCGTCCGCCCTCCCCCGGCCGCTCGGCGGAGCGGCCCGTCGAGCCCGCCGCGGTGGTCACGGCCGCACCTCCATCGTCGCCTCCATCACCGGCTGCCCGGCCTGCTCGACGCGGAGGTCGAAGCCGCCGTCCGGGCGGCGCTCGGCGCCGCACTCGACCGCGAAGCCGAGCTCGGCGACCCGCACGAACTCCGCCGTGAAGGCGGTGACCAGGCCGCCGCCGGTCAGCTGGAGCGCGGTCTGGCGGCAGGCCTCGAGCAGCAGCATGCCGGGGACGTGGTCGAGCGGGTGGTCGAAGAAGCTCGGGTGCGAGGGGTCCACCACGACGCCGGCCGTCGCCCGCTCGTCCGAGCGGTCGCGCAGCGGCGTGACCACGACGTCGCGGAGGTCGCCGCGCACGACGGCCCCGGGCTCGGCCCTCGCCTCGAGCGCCTCCGCGGGCCCGCCCCGGCCGTCGACGTCGCCCGTCCCGGCGCGGCGGAGCACCTCGTAGCTGCGGGGCGTGAGGCACAGGCAGCTCCCCGACCCCTCCGCGACCGCGCGCCCGCCCAGCAGCACCGTGCCCGTCAGCTCGTAGCGCGAGAGCTCGCCGCCGAGGTAGCGGAGCTCCGACGGCTCGACGTGGACGGTCACGTCGAGCGGCGCGGCGGCGTCCGCGAGCGGCTCGCCCTCCACCCTCAGGCCGAAGCCGCCGAGCACGAACTGCCGGTCCGCCGGCACGTCGAGGTAGCGGTGGCCGACGACGAACGTGGCCTGGCGGACGACCTCGCCGAGCGCGAGCGCGTCGTAGCGGCCGGTCGGGTCCGGGCCGTAGAGGCGGTGCGCCCGGGGGAGCTGCGCGGCGAGCGCGAACGAGGCAGCGTCGAGCGGTGCCGAGTCGGTGATCAGCACCTCCTGGACGGCCCGCTTGTGCACCTCCCCGCGCGGGACGGGGCGGTCGAAGCTCAGGTCCGCGGCGGGCTGGACCATGCCGGCGCTCACGATCCCTCGCCTCCCAGCGCGGCCGTCGCCGGCCCGGCCACCGCGAGGTCCTCCCGCGTCGCGCCCGCCGGTCCGCGCCCGAGGCCGAGCGAGATCAGCGCGGCGCCGATCGCGCTGAGGCTCGCGAACCGCCAGCCGTGGTCGAAGGCGGCCGGCGCGCCGGCCGGCGAGGGCGTCCCGACGATCGCCACGAGGATCGCGACCCCGAGCACCGCCCCGATCTGGCGCGACATCGAGCTGATCGCGCTGCCGAGCCCGAAGCTCTCGGACGGGACCTCCGCCACGGCGGCGCTGCCGAGGGCCGCGACCGTGATCCCGACGCCGGTGCCGGTGAGCACGGCGCCCGGCAGCCACTCGCTCGCGAACGCCGGCTGGGTGCCGACCTCGTAGACGAACCAGGCGTTCCCGCACGCGAACAGGATCGTGCCCGGCACCGCCAGGACGCGCTGGCCGGCGCGGTCGGCGATCCGCCCCGCCGGAGCGGCCGCGATCGCGGCGCACAGCGGCGCGGGGCTCAGCGCGAGGCCGGCGTCCAGCACGGAGTAGCCCCACACCTGGGTCAGGAACAGGACGTGGCAGAGGATCATCGCGTAGAACGCCGCCGAGAAGACCAGCGTGCCCGCGTTCGCGACCGCGAGCGACCGGATCCGGAACAGCGCGACCTCGAGCACCGGCGACGGGTGGGCGAGCGAGCGCAGCACCGTGAGCGGCGTCAGGACCGCGGCGCCCGCGAACGACGAGACGATCCGCCAGTCGCCCCAGCCCCAGGTCGGCCCCTGGACGATGGCGAGCGCGAGCAGTCCGATCGCGCCCGTGACCAGCACGACGCCGGCGAGGTCCGGCAACGGCTCGCCCTCCTCCCGCCGCGACTCGGAGAGGAGCCGCATGCCGTACACGGCCGCGAGGACGCCGACCGGCAGGTTGACCGCGAAAATCGCGCGCCAGCTCGACCACTCGATCAGCAGGCCCCCGAGCGACGGGCCGGCGGCGGCCGCGACCGCGGCCGCGGCGCCCCACAGGCTCATGGCGGTCGCCCTCATCCCGATCGGGAACTCCGCCAGGAGGAAGGCGATCGAGGTCGGGATCAGCGCCGCGCCGCCGACCGCCTGGAGCACCCGTGCGGCGACGAGCTGCTCGGGGGACTGCGCGGCCGCGCACGCGGCCGAGGCGAGCGTGAAGAGCAGCAGGCCGCCGACGAACACCCGTCGCCGCCCGATCGCGTCCGCCAGCCGCCCGCCGGGGACGAGCAGCGCGGCGAACACGATGTTGTACGCGCTCAGCACCCACGAGAGCCCGGACAGCGACGCGCCGGGGAACGACCGCCGGATGTCGGGGAAGGCGATGTTGACGATCGTCGCGTCGAGGAAGGCGAGGAACGCGCCGGTGCAGCTGACGAGAAGGACGGTCCAGCGGCGGCTCATCGCCCCTCCACCCGCCGCCGCTGCGCGCCCCCGACAAGCACTGTCGCGCCGAACCGTAATGTACGTCGCGTGGGAGCGCGCGACTTCCCGCACCGGATGGGCGGCCACTGCGCGTCGGCGTGCCTGCGCGACCTGCTCGAGCACCACCGGCTCTCGTACGCCGACGCCCCGCCGCGCGAGGGCATGGCCTTCGGCCTCGCGTCGGGCCTCGGCTTCGGCTTCGGCGAGCTCCCGGGGCTGGTCCCGCCGCTCCTGGTCACGGGCCGCCCGGTCGACCTCGAGCACTGGTTCTGCCGGAACCTCGGGCTCGAGTACGAGCTCCGCCAGACCGACGACCGCGACGAGGCGCGGGAGCTCTTGCGCGCCGAGGTCCAGGGCGGCCGCCCGACGATGATCTGGACCGACATGAAGCAGCTCGGCTACCTGAACGTGCGGATGCACAACACGCACCACACGGTCGTGGTCGTCGACTGGGACGAGGACGGCGACGCGGCGTGGGTCGTCGACAACGACCGCGAGGAGCCCCAGCGCGTCCCGCTCGCGGCCCTCGCCGAGGCGCGCGACGCGGACGTCCCTCCGTACGGGCCCAACCGAAACGGCACGTGGCTGATCGACTTCCCGGCCGCGCTGCCGGACCTCGAGCGGACGACGGCGACCGCGCTGCGCCGTGCGGTGGCGAACATGCGGGCGCCGGACGACCCGCGCCTGGGCCTCGCCGGCGTCCTCGCCTTCGGCCGCGCGTACCCGACGTGGGGCGAGCGCTCCGGCGACGACCTCGAGGCGATGATGAAGGGGCTGCGCGTGTTCGTGGTGAAGGCCGGCACGGGAGGAGCGCTCTTCCGCGGCCTCCACCGCGACTTCCTGCGCGACGCCGCCGGGATGCTCGGCGACGACGACCTCCGCGCGGCGGCGGACCTGTACGCCGAGCTCGCGGAGGCGTGGGAGCGGCTGGCGGCGCCGCTGGACGACGAGCCCGCCGCGGACGCCCACCGCGCGCGGATGCCGCTGGTCGAGCGGATCGTCCGGCTCGAGGAGGCGGGCGTCGCGGCGATCGAGGCGTGGACGGGCGCGCGGGTCAGCGCGTGACGACGACCCGCAGCTTGAGAGTGCCGCCGATCCGCAGGTCCGGGTCGCGGAACGCGCGCAGGAGCTTCCCCTTGCTGCCGGACCGCGTGAACCGGGCCCGCACCCCGTCGTAGCGGCGGATCTTCGCGAACCGGCTCTCGAGCTCGTCGAACGAGCGTGGCGGGCTCGCCTCCCCCTCGTCCCCGAAGAAGCCCTCCTCCTGGAGGATGAGGATGTCCTCCACCGCGCCGCCGAGCAGGTCGCCGTCGTCGGGCTCGGTGCCCTCGAGCCGCAGCGTGTAGGTGCCGGGCCGCAGGCCCGCCGGCACGCTCAGCCGGAAGTCGAAGCGGCGCGGCGAGCCGCGCACGACCCGGGTCCTCAGCGAGACCGGCACCCGCGACCCCGCCCGCACGCGGCGCGGCAGCGAGGCGCCGACCACGTAGGCCTGCGCGCCCGCGCGCCGCACCGTCAGGTCGGCCTCGACCCGGTCGACGGCCAGCGGGGCGAACTCGGCCTCGTCGATCAGCGCGACGGCGCGGGCGAGGTCGTCCGCGACCGGCCCGCCTATCCCGCCGCCGTGCTGCACCACGTAGCGGTTGCAGAAGCGCAGCGGCGTGGAGCGGGCCGCGAGCGCGATCCTCGCGCACATCGAGCCGGACGAGCGGGCGGGGATCGAGCTGAGCGCGCGGGCGCTGGCGTCGGCGACGGCCAGCGGGGCGACGAAGCTGAGCGCCGAGAAGCCCGCCGGCACGTCGAGCGCGGACTCGTCCGCCGCGAGGACGCTCGTGCGCACGACGCGGTCGGAGCCGAGGTCGCGGGCGCTGACCTCGACGTCCGTGCGCGGCGGCAGCGGGCCCACGCGCCCGACCACCGCCGAGAACGCGTCGTTGGTCGCGGTCCCGACGTCCGCGCCCGCGGAGCCGAGCTTGTAGCTGCCGATCTCCGGGTTCGGGTTCGCGATCACCGTGTGGACGTAGGCGTCCTGGAGGAACAGCGAGCGGCGGCCGGCCGCGTCCAGCGGGTGGCCGAACAGCCAGACGGTGTCGCCGTCGGTGTACGTCACGGTCCCGACCGCGCCGATCCAGAGGTCGCCGCTCGAGAGCCCGACCGCCACCGACGACCCGGGTCGCAGCGGCTGGGCGGCCGCGTGAAGCGTCGGGGCGCGCGGCGACGCGATCACGAAGCGCCCGCCGCGGCGGGCGGTGCTCGCCAGGGCGCGCTCGAGCGGGCGCGAGAGCCCGGCGACCGTGAGCGGGCCGGCGAGGCTCCGCGCGCGGCGGCCCGCCACCTGGCGCGGGCGCGGGCCGGTCGCGGGGACCGCGGGCTCGCGGAGCATCTCCTCGATCGGGGTCGCGAGCGCGACCTTGTTGCCGTAGTCGCCGGTGATCTCCGAGATCGCGCCGGCGTTCCGCTGGGTGCCCTGGTCGTCGGGGCAGTAGACCGGCGAGCCGCTGAAGCCCGCCGCGACGCCGGTCTCGTCGACCGCCGGCCCCGACACCCGCACCAGGATCCGCGGGCCGATCGACGGGTCCTGGACCACGTCCAGCACCTCGACGTCGAACGACGCGATCTCGGTCCCCCTGACGACCGTGTACGCCTTGCACCTCATGCCCGACCGCACCTGCGAGGTGGGCATGATCGGGTCGGCCGCGTGCGCCGCGGGCGCGAGCGCGAGCAGGGTCGCGGCTGTCGAGAGGGCGGCGCGGGCGCGCATCGGCGTCACGTTAGCGGTGGGCGGAGCGCGCGCGTCGCGGGCGGGTCAGAGCGCGCCCGGGCCCGTCCTGCCGCCGTCGGCGTACTCGGCGTCCTCCCAGTCGGCGCTCGCGCCGAGGCTGGCGCTCTTCAGCACCTTGAGCGAGAGCAGCGCGCACTTCATCCGGGTGGCCGAGATGTCGATGCCGAGCAGGTCGAGGACGAACGAGCGGTCGAGCGCCAGGAGCTCGCGCACGGGCATCCCCTTCACCTCGTCGGAGACCATCGAGGCGGACGCCTGGCTGATCGCGCAGCCCTGGCCGGAGAAGCGCAGGTCCTCGATGCGGCCGTCGTCGTCGACCCTCAGCTGGACCCTCAGCTCGTCGCCGCACAGCGGGTTGACGTCCTCGAACTCGAGGTCCGGGTCGTCGAGCTCCCCGAAGTTGTGCGGGTGCTTGTAGTGGTCGAGGATGGCCTCTCTGTAGAGCGCGTCCAAGGCCCCTCCGAGGCTAGCTACCCGAGCCCGAAGATCCGGCGGACCTCGGCCAGGCCGTCGACCAGCCTGTCGACCTCCGCGCGCGAGTTGTGCACGCCGAAGCTCGCCCGCGAGGTGGCGGGGACGCCGAGCCGCCGCATCAGCGGCTGGGTGCAGTGGTGGCCGGCGCGGATGCAGATGCCCTCGCGGCCGAGGATCTCGGCCACGTCGTGCGGGTGGACGCCCTCGATCGCGAACGAGACGGCGGGGCCGCGCGGCGGGCCGGTGGGCCCGAAGATCCGGAGGCCGGGGACCTCGGAGAGCCGCGCGATCGCGTAGGCGACGAGGTCGGCCTCGTGGGCGCCCACCGCGTCCATGCCCAGCTCGCCGAGCCAGTCGAGGGCGGCGGCCAGGCCGACCGCCTCCGCGAACGGCGTCGTGCCCGCCTCGAACTTCCACGGCAGCGCGTTCCAGGTCGACTCCTGGAAGTCGACCTTGGAGATCATGTCCCCGCCCGCGAGGAACGGCGGCATCTCCTCGAGCAGCTCGCGCCGGGCGTAGAGGACGCCGATGCCGGTCGGGCCGTAGACCTTGTGCCCGGTGAAGCCGTAGAAGTCGGCGCCGACCGCGGCCATGTCGAGCGCCAGGTGGGGCGCGGCCTGGGCGCCGTCGACGAGGACGCGGGCGCCCATGCGGTGCGCGCGGGCGACGATCTGCGCGACGTCGTTGACCGTCCCGAGCGTGTTCGAGACGTGGACGACGCCGACGAGCTTCGGCGAGCGGGCCAGCTCGCGGTCGAGCGCGCTCTCGTCGAGGCGGCCGTCGGGCTGGATCGGGACGTAGCGGAGCTCGGCGCCGCGCTCCTTCGCGAGCAGCTGCCAGGGCACGATGTTCGAGTGGTGCTCCATCTCCGTGACGAGCACCGTGTCGCCGGGGTCGACGTTCGCCCGGCCCCAGGAGTGGGCGACGAGGTTGATCGCCTCGGTGACGTTCTTCGTGAACACCACCTCCTCGTAGGCGGCGCCGATCCAGCGGGCCACGGTGCGGCGGGCGCCCTCGAAGGCCTCCGTGGACTCCTGGGCGAGCGGGTAGACGCCGCGGTGGATGTTCGCGTTGTGCTCGGCCAGGGCCGAGTGGAGGGCGTCGAGGACGGCGCGCGGCTTCTGGGCGGTGGCCGCGCTGTCGAGGTAGACGAGCGGCCGGCCGGCGAACTCGCGGGAGAGGATCGGGAACTCGGCGGCGACGCGCTCGGGGTCGAGCGGCGCGGACGCCGCGACCGGCTCCGCCGCCGCGCCGGCCGACTCCTGCACCGCCTCCGCGGCCCGCGTCATCAGGCCGCCGCCTCCACCTGCTCGCGGATCCAGCCGTAGCCGCGCTCCTCGAGCAGGCCGACCAGCTCCGGGCCGCCCTGCTTGACGATCCGCCCGTCGTAGAGCACGTGCACGAAGTCGGGCTCGACCAGGTGCAGGATCCGCTGGTAGTGGGTGATGATCAGGACGCCGAGGTCGGGGCCCCGCAGCGTGTTGACGCCGGTCGCGACGACCCGCAGCGCGTCGATGTCGAGGCCCGAGTCGGTCTCGTCGAGCACGGCGATCCGCGGCTGCTGGAGGGCGAGCTGGAGGATCTCCATCCGCTTCTTCTCGCCGCCCGAGAAGCCCTCGTTCAGGTAGCGGGAGGCGAACTCGCGCGGGACCTCGACGAGCTCCATCGCCTCCTCGACCGTGCGGCGGAACTCCTTCAGGCTGACCGGGTCCTCGCCGGCCTCGGCGCGGTGCGCGTTCATGACCGTGCGCAGGTACTTCGTGACGGTGACGCCGGGGACGGAGACGGGGTACTGGAACGCCATGAAGACGCCCTTGCGGGCGCGCTCGTCGGGGTCCCGCTCGACCACGTCGTCGCCGTCGAGCAGGATCTGGCCGTCGGTGACCTCGAGGTTCGGGTGGCCCATGATCGCGTTCGCGAGCGTGGACTTGCCGGACCCGTTCGGGCCCATCAGCGCGTGGACCTCGCCGCTCCGGACGGTCAGGTCGAGGCCCTTCAGGACCTGCTTCTCACCCGCAGTGACGTGAAGGTTCCTGATCTCGAGCTCGGTCATCTGCCTCCGTGGTTCGTTCTCGCCGTGCCTGCCTGCGCCCTGCGCCGCCCGTCTGCGCTCCGCCGCCTACGCCGGCACGCCCGCCTCGGCGCGCGACTCGCGCGGAGGCTCGTGGCGCGCGCCGAACTCGACGAGCTCGGCGAGCGTGGTGCCCTGGAGCGCCCGGACGATCCCGCCCTGCACGCGCATCCAGAGGAGACGGGTCGAACAGGTCTCGCCGCGGTCGCCCCCGTGCGAGCACGCCACGCGCTCGGTGGGGACCTGGACGAAGCACTCCATCGGGGCGATCGCCCCCTCGAGCGCCAGGACGACCTCGTCCATGGCGATCTCCTCCGCGGGCCGGGCGAGCCGGTAGCCGCCGTGGGCGCCGCGGCTCGCCGTCACGAGGCCGGCCCGCTTGAGCGCCGCGACCACGTGCTCCAGGTAGGAGAGCGGCAGCCCCTCGAGCTCGGCGATCGCCTTGAGCGACGTCGGCTGCTCCTGCTCCGCCGACCCGAGCGCCACCATCAGGCGGACGCCGTACTCGGTCTTCGCGGAGAAGGTCACGGCGGGAAATCCTAGCAACGGGGTCGGATAAGCCTGGGGGCGGTCGGACCGGGCCGGGGGGCCCCGTCCACCCCCCGATCGGCGCGCCGCGCCGCTTCCAGCATGGGGGGTCTCGACACGCCCGACTGGGGGAACCCCCAACGAGGGTGGGGTGAGCACCCCGTTCAGGGGGGGCAAATTGTGGCCCACTCCGACGAAACGCCGGCAAGTTTGGAGCTTTCGCCCTAGGCGAGGGGGGCGAACTATGTCATCGTCCCCCTTTAGAGGGGCGTAATTGAGCATTGTGGAGGGGATTTGAGCGAGGAGCAGACAATGGTGGAGGAGGCCGGGGTCGCCACCGCTAAGCGGGTGAACGGGTCCGTCAGCCCAAGCGACGAGCATCGTCGGCTGCGGGTGCTGCTCGTGGACGACGAGGACGTGGTGCACTGGGGATTCCGCATGGTGCTCTCGTCCGAGTCGTGGGTCGAGCGCTTCCACGCCGCCCACACGCCCGTCCGGGCGCTCGAGCTCGCCCGGCGCTACGAGCCGCACGTGGCGCTAATCGACCTCATGCTCGGCGGCGAGTCGGGCGCGGACGTCTGCGAGCAGATCCGCGAGGCGTCGCCGTCGACGCGCGTCCTCCTCATGTCGGGAGTCGAGCGGATCTCGGCGCACTCGGCCCGCGCCGTCGGCGCGTCCGGGTTCGTCCCCAAGGGGTGGGGCGCCCGCGACATCGCCGGCGCGGCGCGGATGGTCGGCCTCGGGATGACGGTGTTCACGTCCGAGGGCCAGCAGCCGCCGAACCTGCTCACCGAGCGCGAGCGCGAGGTCCTGGAGATGATCGCCGCCGGCGCGACCAACCGCGAGATCGCGGCGCGGCTGTTCCTCTCGCCGCACACGGTGAAGGACCACACGAGCGCGCTCTACCGCAAGATGAAGGCGCGCAACCGCGCCGAGGCCATCCTGCGCGCGCAGCGCATGGGCCTCCTGGCGTAGCTACTCGCCGGACTCCGTCGCCCGGTCCAGCCGCCGCCGCTCGAGGGCCCACCACACCTCGAGCACGTCCTCGGTGTCGCGCAGGTCGGTGCCCGTGAGCTGCGAGAAGCGGTCCAGGCGGTGGCGGAGCGTGTTCGGGTGGACGTTCAGGGCGCGGGCGCACTCGTCGATCCGCATCCCGTGGTGGAGGTACTCGCGGACCGTGCACTCGAGCGTGGCGCCGAACTCGCCGAGCTCGCGGAGCGGCTGGAGGTAGCGGCGCACCAGCCGCTCCCCGAGGTAGCCCTCGGTGAGGATCGCCGGCCGCAGCGACAGGTCGTCGATCGTGACGACGCCGCTGAGGCCGAACGCCAGCGCGGTGTCGAGCGCGCGGGTGGCCAGCTGGAACGAGGTGTCGAGGCGCGCGAGCTCCGACTCGGCGCCGACGCCGATCACGCCGCGGACCGTGCCGTTGACCCGCGGGGGCTTGGAGACGACGCCGCAGATGTCGCCGTCGACCGCCGCCACGACCACGCCGAACCCGCGCTCGCCGCCCGTGGCCTCGATCTCGCGCGCGAGGGCGCGCTCGTCGGCGTCCTCGGCCGGCCGGGCGCGGAACGCCAGGTAGCGGCCGCCCGGCTCGAGCCCGAACGACGCCGCCCGCCGGTGCACGTCGCCCGACGGGAGCGTCCCGTGGAGCAGCGCGCGGACGAACCACTCCCGCTGCTCCTCGCTCCCCGCGGCCAGCTCGCGCTCGGCCTCGCGGTGGGCGGCCGAGCTGTTCATCTGGATGGCGTCGGCCCACTCCCACATCGAGTAGAGCCAGTCGAGCTGGGTCCCCTCGTCGACGCCGCTGGCGGTCGCCCGCTCGTGGACCATCTCGCACGCCCGCTTCACCGCCACCCGGCGCGCGTGGATGATGTCCTCCATCGTCATCCCGTGACGGGCCAGCTCGGCGGCCTCCTCGGCGGTGCGGTCGAGCTCGTCCTGGGTCGGGGGGCGGTCCTCGGCGATCGCCGCGAGGGCGCGCTCCATGTCGGCTCGGGCGAAGCCCTGCCAGAGCGCGGGCGGCACGGCCGCTATCGCGGGGACCGACCGGGCGACCGCCTGGAAGATCTCCTTGATGAAGCGGTCCTCGTCCTCCCGGATGATGTCGTGGCGGTCGTCGGCGACCGCGGCGCGCGCGGGGGCGGGGCGCGGGGAACGGGCGGGTGCGAAGCGATTACGAGCCACGATGCCGTTGTTCCCCCGCGAGACGCCTTCGATTCCTCGGTCCGATAGCCAATTGCGTGCCCACTGCGCTCGGCGAGGGCAGAAATAGTATTGGTGGCGGAGGTCGCAGGACGCAGTTACTGCGAGCGCCCTCGCCGCTTCGTGGACGGGGAGTCGGCTAGGAAGCGGACTCGCTGAGGCGCCGCGCGCGCTCCAGGCGCGCCAGGAAGTCGTCGTCGAGCGGCTTGGGCTCGCGGTCCGACGTGTCGCGGCGGATCGGCTCCCGGGTTCGGGCGGCGGCGCGCTGCGGCCTGACGGCGGCCGCCGAGGCGGCGGCCAGCTCGGCCTCGCGCCCGCTGAGCGCGTCGCGCAGGCGGCGCTCGACCCCGACCTGGACGCGAAGCTCCTCCTCCGTGGTGGCGCGGCGGCGGCGCTCGAGGTCGAGCTCGCTGCGAGCCTGCTCGAGGT
The DNA here is from genome assembly GCA_036389295.1 of Thermoleophilaceae bacterium. Lineage (GTDB taxonomy): Bacteria > Actinomycetota > Thermoleophilia > Solirubrobacterales > Thermoleophilaceae > AC-37. Next base: position 108,279 of record DASVQB010000041.1, read on the forward strand.
GCCTGTGGACAGCCGCGAGCTTGGCGCGCAGCTCCTCGGCGTCACCGTCGTCCCCGGCCGGCTGCGGGCGCTCCCGAAGCTGCGACTCGGCGACCTCGCGCCCGCGCCGCTCGGCGTCCGCCTCGGTCCGCGCGCCGGCGAGCTCGCGCTCGACCTCGGCGATCCGGTCCCGCGCCCCGGCCAGCTCCGCGTCGCGCTCGGCGAGCCGGGCGCCCAGGTCGGCCAGCTCGGCGTCGGCCTCGGCACGGGCCGCGTTCGCGGCGAGCGCCTCGGCGAGCCGCGCCTCGAGGTCGTCGGCGGTGCGCCGGGCCTCGGCCAGCTCCGCGTCGCGCGCGTGGCCTCCGTCCCGTGCCTCGGCGAGCCGCGCCTCCACGTCGGCGGCCGCCTGGCGGGCCTCGGCCAGCTCGGCCTCCAGCTCGGCGGCGGCTCCGCGGGCTCCGGCGAGCTGCGCGTCCAGCTCCGCCGCCCTGCAGCGTGCCTCCGAGAGCTCGGCCTCGCGGTCGTCCGACCCGCCGCGGGCTCCGGCGAGCTGCGCCCGCAGGTCGTCGGCGGTGCGCCGGGCCTCGGCCAGCTCGGCGTCGCGGTCGGCCAGCTCGGCGTCGCGGTCGGCGAGCCGGTCGCGCGCGGCGGCCAGGTCGGACTCGAGCCGCATCAGCCGCTCGCCCGCCTCGGCCAGGACCGACTCCATCGCGGCGACGGCGGGTGCGGGCGAGGCGGCGGGCGAGGTGGCGTCCGCCTCCGTCGCGGCGGCCGCGGGTGCGGGCGAGGCGGCTGCCGGCGCCGCGTCGGGCGCGGGGGTCGGGGCGTCGGAAGGCGTCGGGGGCACCGGGCTCGCGGTCGCAGACGGCGCGCTCGAACGGGTCGGGCGCCTCGCGGGCTTCTCCTTGCGGGCGCCGGGATGCGGAAGCTCGGCCACGACCTCGCCGCCGGCCACCAGGGCGAAGCGCGCGTCCGGGTCCTCGACCGTCACAGCGACGACCATGAACGCGCCGCGCCACGGCTCGCCCTGCGGCGTCGCGATCGCCGGTCCGGCGGTCGGATCGGGCAGAGCGGCCACGCGCTGCCGCTCGCCGTCCAGCTCGATCTCGAGCTCGACGTCGTCCGGGACCAGCCGCTCGGGCGCGGCGAGCCACACGCCGGTCGCGCGCGCGAGGCCGACGTCGTCCGCGGCGGGCACGAACTCGAAGTCCTCGAGCACGAAGGCCAGCCTGTCGCGGGCCTCGCGGTCCGACTTCCTTTGCGATGAGCGGGAGAAGAGGGTCATCTTGCCTCGGCGGGTCTGTATCGGCAGCACCGCGCCGACGGCTGAGGCGCGCACCGCGGCCGGACGGAGGGGTCGTCCCCGCCGATGCGCCAGATCCCCCCGGGCGGGGGAGCGGTCCACCCGGTCCGCGCCAGCCGCGCTGAGCGCAGAGCCGAGGCTGAGCGCCGAGCGGCGGGTGGGCGCCGAGCCGCGCTGAGCGCAGAGCCGAGGCTGAGCGCGAAGCCGCGCTGGCATACTCGCGGGCGAAGCCGCAGGCGAGCCGAGAGGAGGCTGGGCGTGACCAGGACGCAGCGGATCGGGAACCTCGCCGGACTCGCCATCCCGTTCGCGGCCTTCGTGGTCGCGATCGCGATGCTCTGGGGCAGCCTCGTGGGGCCCTGGGACCTCGCGATCCTGGCCGTGCTGTACGTCGCGACCGGCCTCGGCGTGACGGTCGGCTTCCACCGGCTCCTGACCCACCGCTCGTTTCGCGCCCACAGGCCGGTCGAGTACCTGTTCGCGATCCTCGGCTCGATGTCGGTGCAGGGGTCGGTCGTCGACTGGGTCGCCGACCACCGCATGCACCACGCGCACGCCGACCGCGACGGCGACCCGCACAGCCCGTACGGCCACGGCGAGGGCTTCGTCGCGAGCCTCCGCGGCCTCTGGCACGCCCACGCGGGCTGGCTGATCGTCCGCGGCCACCAGGCCGACCACCGCCGCTACGCGCGGGAGCTGACGGAGGATCGCGGGATGGTCGCGATCAGCCGGGCGTTCCCGCTGCTCGTGCTCGCGGGGCTCGCGCTCCCGGCGGCGCTCGGGTACGCGCTCAGCGGCGGCGCCGCCGGCGCCGTGACGGGGTTCGTCTGGGGCGGGCTCGTTCGGGTCTTCCTGCTGCACCACGTCACGTTCAGCATCAACTCGATCTGCCACTTCTTCGGCCGCCGCCGGTTCGAGACCCCGGACCGCTCGACCAACGTGAGCTGGCTCGCGCTGCTGTCGTTCGGCGAGGCCTGGCACAACAACCACCACGCGTTCCCGCGGTCGGCGCGGCACGGGCTGCGGTGGTGGGAGGTCGACCCGGGGGGCCTGCTGATCCGCGCGATGCGGCGGCTCGGGCTCGCGTGGAACGTGGTGGAGATCCCGCGCGAGCGGCAGCACGCCCTGGCGCTCAGCCCTCCTCGATCGTCCAGCTGACCGGCCGCCGCGCGTCCGGCTCGTAGGCGCAGAAGGTCCCGGTCCGGACGGTCGCGTCGAGCTCGCGCCCGAGGTCCGGGCTGTAGTCGGCGATCCGCCGGAGCGCGGTGCGGATCGACCGGGTCGCGTTCACCCGCGCGCGCTCGGCGCTCGATCCGGCCCGCCGGTCGCGGCCGCCGAGGCCGACGGCCCCCGCCAGCTCCCGGGTGAGGTGGTCGATCTCCTCGCGCGCGCGGGCGGCGCGCTCGGGGTCGCTCCAGGACTCCGCCTCTTCGAGCTCCTCGCGCAGCTCCTCGAGCCGCTCGCGGTAGGCGGCCTTCGCCCGGGCGTCCAGGAGCGGGCCGGCGTCGCCCTCCCCGACCCGAAGCCCGGCGTCCGCGGCGGCCGCCGCGGCGAGTCGGCGGCGGCCCTCCGCCTCGCCGCCGACCAGCTCGAGCGCGTGCACCTCGACCCCCGGGCTGGCGAGGAGCCGCGCGAGGTAGCGGACGCCCTTGCTGTCGCGGACGCGCACCGAGCGGCCCTCGTACTCGAAGAGCCAGACGTCGCCCTCGCGCCGCAGGGAGGCCGCGGGCGCGGGCGCGAGACTGAGCCCGCCGCGCAGCTCCGCAGCCGCGGCCGCGATCCCGTCCGCGCCGAGGGCCGCCGCCCGCTCCGAGGCCTCCGCCAGGAGCTCGTCGCCGCGCTCCCGGTCGCCGGGCGCGCCGCGGCCGAGGAGCATCCGCGCCTCCTCCAGGCACAGCATCGCCAGCACCGGCCGCGCCCCCGACCGCTCCGCCTGCGCCCGCGCCGCGACGAGGTGGGCCTCGGCGGCGTCCCAGTCGCGGCGCACCGCGGCCAGCAGCGCCAGGTTCCGCGACACCGGCCCCACGTACGCGCCGTGGAGCGCGAGCACGTTCCGCCCGGCGAACGGGGACAGCAGCTCGTATAGCGCGGCCGCCCGCCGCTCGTCGCCGAGGTGGGCCACGACCTCGCTCGCGACGCCCATCGCGATCAGCCACGTGTCGTTGCGCGGGATGTCCGCGAAGTCCCGGGCGGCGAGCCGGTCGAGCTCGCGGCGCGCCTCCGCCTCCCGCCCCTGGTGGCAGTAGACGAGCGCGAGCCCGGCCCGCCACACGCGCAGCCCGGGCGCCGCGTCGGCCACCTGGCGCGCCGCGCGCTCCAGCTCCGCCAGCCGGCCCCGGCTCCAGTACGAGGCCCACCGCAGCCCGGCGACCACGAGCGGGACCGCCTCGTCGCGAGCGCGCTCGCCGTGCGCCTCGCCCTCGGCCATCAGCCGCTCGGCGTCGTCGAACCGCCCCTCGATCAGCGCCCGCCTGGCGCGCTGGACGGCCACGTGCGCGTGCGCGCGCGGGTCGGACAGCTCCCGGACGAGCCGGTCGAGCGCCTCCAGCTCGAGGTCCGCGCCGGCAAGGTCGTCCACGCCGAGGTACAGGTCGATCTGCCGGCTGCGCGCCGTGACCGCGAGGTCGATGTCGCCGGTCTCCTCGGCCAGCGCCAGCACCTCCTCGGAGTAGGCGCGGCACTCCTCGACCCGCCCCGCCGTCCACCGGACGAGCTGCGCGTTGCTAAGGACGTAGGCGAGTGTGGCCGGGTCGCCGAGCCCGCGCGCCGCGGCGATCGCCTCGTCGACCAGCTCCTCGCGCCGGTCCCCCGCGTCGCGGCGGTCGAAGAGCTGCACCGCGAGGCGGACCGTGAGCCGCGCCCGCAGCCCCACCTCGGCCGCGTCGAGCCGTCGCAGGGCCTCCTCGAGCAGGGCCACGACCTCGTCGTCGACCAGCCCCGGCTGGCGGGCGAAGGCGCGGAACGCGAGCGCCGCCTCGGCGAGGAGGTCGGGCCTGTCCAGCGACCGAGCCGCGCCCGCCGCCGCCAGGAGCGTCTCGCGCGCCGCGCCGTCCCCGGCCCGCACCCGCGCGCGGCCGAGCGCCAGCAGCAGCTCCGCCCGCCGCTCCGTCCCGGAGCCCGCCAGCTCGAGCGCCCCCAGGGCGCCCTCGAACAGGCGCGCCGCCTCCTCGTACGCGAGCAGCCTCATCGCCCGCCGGCCGGCGCGGGTCGCGTAGTCGACCGCCTTCTCCGCGAAGCCCACCGGGGCCGCGAGCAGGTAGTGGTGCGCCAGCTCCGCGAGGTGGGCGTCCACCGCCGCGCCGTAGCGCTCCGAGAGGGCGTCGCCGACCGCGCCGTGCATGCGGGTCCGGCGCGAGGGGGCGAGGTCCCCGTAGAGCGTCTCGCGCACGAGCCCGTGCGCGAACCGATACGCCCCCGGCGAGCCGGGGACCTCGCCGGCCAGCCCGGCCGACGACGCGCGGTCGAGCGCGTCCAGCAGCTCCTCGCGGCCGGCGCCGGTGGCCCGCTCAAGCACCGCCAAGGGCAGCTCGCGGCCGATGACCGCCGCGAGCCCGAGCGTCTCCACGACCTCGGGGCCGAGCGGCGCGAGCCGGCGGCGGATCGCCTCGCGGACCGTGTCCGGCAGCGGGATCCGCGCCGGACCGCCGGCCCGTCCGCCGTCCGGCCGCAGCCCGCCCTCGACCGCCAGCAGCCGGACCACCTCGCTGGCGAAGAACGGGTTCCCCTCGGTCGTCTCCCACAGCTCGCACGCGAGCGCGGGCTCGGGCCGCACCCCCTCGCGCCGCTCCACCAGCCGCGCGACGTCGTCGGGGTCGAGCCGCCGCAGCACCACGCGCGTGCCCTCGCGAGCCACCTCCACCACGAGCTTCTCGATCTCGGGCCGCGCCTGCGCGGCCTGCTCCTGGTAGGCCGCGAGCACCAGGATCGGCGCCCCGCGCACGGCGTGGCAGGCGAACTCGAGCATCCGCAGCGTCGACGGGTCGGCGGCGTGGAGGTCGTCCAGCACCAGCGCCAGCGGCCGCTCCGCGCTCAGGGCGCGCAGGAACGTGGCCACGGCGTCGAACAGCGCGAACCGCGCCTGGTCGGTGTCGAGCGAGCCGGGCTCGTCGATCCCCGGGACCTGCTCGCGGACCTCCGGCACGACCTGCGCGATCCACGGCGCGCCCGGTCCCAGCCGCTCGCGCAGCCACGCGGCGTCGCGCCCGCGGCTCAGCTCGCGCACGACCTGGACCCAGGGCCAGAACGCGGGCGCGCCGCCGCCCTCCCACGCGCGCCCCCAGCGGACGAGCGCCCCGCGGCGCTCGGCCCGCTCGGCCACCGCGCCGGCCAGGGAGGTCTTCCCGATCCCCGGCTCGCCCGTGAGCAGGCAGACCGCCCCGTGTCCCGAGACCGCCGCCTCGACCGCCGCACCCAGCTCGGCGAGCTCGCGCTCGCGGCCGAGAAGCGCCTCCTCCGCCGTCGATCGATCCCCCACGCGGACAATCTAGACCGATACGGTTACGGCGTTGTGGGCCAGGCGGAGGAGGCCGTGGACGTCATCAACGCGGTCTTCGGAAGGCACGCCGGCAGCCGCGCGTCCCACGCCAAGGGCACCCTGTGCCGCGGCACCTTCCGCGCCACGCCCGCCGCCGCGGCCCTCACCCGCGCGGCCCACATGAGCGGCGACCCGGTCGACGCGACCGTGCGCTTCTCCAACTCCTCGGGCAGGCCCGACTCCGACGACCGCCGGCCCGACGTCCGCGGCATGGCCGCGACGTTCCACCTCCCGGACGGGTCGCGGACCGACGTCCTCGCGGCCACCATGCCGTGCTTCGTCGCCCGGACGCCCGAGGACTTCATCGCCTTCACGCGCGCGACGCTCCCGAGCCCGCGCACGGGCCGCTCGCGGCTCCTCGCGCTCGGTCGCCACCTGCTCCGCCATCCCGAGTCGGTGCGGGGCGCGCTGGCCCGAGCCACGATGCGGCCCGTCCGGAGCTACGCGTGCTGCCGCTACGAGGCCCTGCACGCGTACCGCTGGGTCGACCGCGAGGGGCGCGCGCGGAGCGTCCGCTACCGCTGGCTCCCGCTGTCGACGGCCGCCGCGGTGGACCGCAAGGGCGACCCGAACTTCCTCCGGCGCGAGATCGCCGAGCGGCTCGCCGCGGGCACGGTCAGGTTCGCGTTCGAGGTCCAGATCGCGGGCGACGGCGACCCGACCGGCGACGCGACGAGGAGCTGGCCGTCCCGGCGGCGGCGGGTGGTGGCCGGGACGCTCGAGCTCGACAGCGTCGAGTCGCCCGGAGGCGGCGAGGCCCTGGCGTTCGACCCCGCGCGGTTGACCGACGGCATCGAGCTGTCGGACGACCCGCTGGTCCCGTTCCGATCCGAGGCGTACGCGGTGTCCGTCGCGCGGCGGAGCTAGGTTCGCGCCGTGCAGGGGCCGAACGACGTCCAGGGCAGGAGCACCGCCATCACCGTCGTCACGCCGGTGCGCCGCTGGTGGGCGCTCTGGCTGCGGGCCGACTGGGCCGCGCTCGCCGTGCTCAAGCTCGCACTACGCCAGCGCGGGCCGTCGCGTCCGGTCAGGCGGCTGTCGTTCATCAGCTTCGCGCACTGGGCGCTGGTGGACTCGGTGCCCGCGCACGGACGCGGCCGCTCGCTGAGGCTGCGGCGGCGCCGGCGGCGGCCGCTTCCCCACCCGTACGTGCTCTTCCACAGCAACTTCAACGGCGCGGCGCACGAGTACTTCGAGGCGTTCACCCGCGGGCTCACGATCCGCATGCGCGGGCTGTGGGCCGGCGCCTACGACATCCCGGACCCGGGCGACCTGACCGCGTTCTCGCGCTACATCGCCGACCGCTGGGCCGGGTGCGACCACTACTACGCGGCGTACCCGCAGGCCTCGACGAAGATGGTGCTCGCCGCGCTCGAGCTCGAGCGGCGGTTCGGCGACTTCGCGACCCGCGCCGCCGAGCTCGAGCCCGAGGAGTTCGAGCGCGAGTACGAGCGGTTCCTGTCGAGCGTGCAGAGGTACCTGTGAGGGGGCAGCAGGAGGGGCTCTGCGTCCTGGCTCCGATCGTGCGCGGCCGCGGGCACGAGCTGCGCGAGCTGCTCCAGGACCTTCCCCGGGGCCCGAACAGCCCGCTCGCGCGGGTCGAGGCGACCCACTTCGCCCGCTGGCAGGTGATCGAGCTCGCGGACAAGGGCGGCGGGCGGGTCCGCGGCGAGCCGCGCTACCTGCTCTTCGCCAGCGAGCACGACGGCGAGCCGGAGGCGTACGTCCAGCAGCTGTGCGGCCGCCTCGGGGAGGACGCGCACACGATCTGGGGCCACTGCGCCGGCTACCCGGGGCGCGAGCCGGGGGCGCTCCAGCAGTACCTCCTCCGCCACCGCGTGCGCCCGGGCTACTCGGTCGTGGCCTTCCCCGGCAGGACGGTGGCCGAGGTCCGCGCGGCGCTCGCGATACGCGACCGTCTGATCGAGTTCGTCGTCTCCACCCGCGACTTCGACCCGCCGGCCCTGAAGCGCGCATGGGAGCAGCGCTTCAGGCGGGAGCGCTGATGGAGCGCCCCCGCCGTCCCAGCCGCCGTCCCCAGAAGGTCGACCAGCACGACCTCCAGGGCAACGTCCTCGCCGGCTACGGGTTCCCCCACGGGCTGTTCGCCTTCCTCCGCGTGAGGGACCCCGCCGCGGGGCGGGAGCTGGTCGCAGAGCTGCTCGCCGAGGGGCGCGTCACGACGGCCGCGCCGTTCGGGCCCGGCAAGCCGGCGACCGCCACGAACGTGGCGTTCAGCTTCGACGGGCTGCGCGCGCTGGGCGTCTCGCGCGACGTGCTGGAGTCGTTCCCCGCGGACTTCAGGGAGGGCATGGCCGCCCGCGCCGATCGGCTGGGGGACATCGGCCCGAACGCCCCCGAGCGCTGGGAGGCGGGCCTCCGCGGCGGCGACCCCCACGTGCTCCTGACGCTCACCGCCCGCGACCCGGAGGGGCTCGCCGGCCTGCGGGACGACGTCCGCCGGCGCGCCGGAGGCACCGCCTCCGGGCTCGCGATCGTGCACGAGCAGCGCGCGGCGGTCCTGCCGGGACCGGGCGAGAACCGCGTGTACGAGCACTTCGGCTTCGCGGACGGGCTCGCGCAGCCCTCGATCGCCGGGGTCTCCGAGCACGCCGGCGAGCGGGTCGGCCCGCACCGGCGCGCCGGCCAGGGGGTTCCCACCCGCGGTGGCTGGAGGGACCTCGCGCCCGGCGAGTTCGTGCTCGGCTACCGCGACGAGGCGGGCCAGGTGGCGGACCGGCCGCACGACCCGCTTCGGCGGAGCGGGTCCTACATGGTGGTCCGCAAGCTCCAGCAGCACGTCTCGCGCTTCTACAACTACCTGCTCGTGGCGGCGGGCGGCGACCGCGCGCGGGCGGAGCAGCTGTCGGCGAAGGTGGTCGGCCGCTGGCGCGACGGGACGCCGATCGTGGCGAGCGCCGAGCAGCCCGACGAGGCGACGGCGGCCGCCCCGCCGCTTACCGACTTCCGCTACGGCGCGGACCCCGACGGGTCGCGCTGCCCGCTCGGCGCGCACGTCCGCCGGGCGAACCCCCGCGACGCGCTCGGCTTCCACGGGCGGCTCACGGCGCGGCACCGGATCATCCGGCGCGGGATGCCGTACGGCCCGCGCGCGGAGGACCCGTACCTGGACGACGGGCTCGACCGCGGGCTGATGTTCGTCTGCTACCAGGCGAGCATCGCGCGCCAGTTCGAGCTGATCCAGGGCCGCTGGCTGATGGACGGCGACGCGTTCTGCCTCGGGACCGAGCAGGACTTCCTGCTCGCGCTCGACGATCCGCTCGGGAAGATGACGATCCAGGGCGACCCGCCCGAGTTCCTCGCGCCGCAGCGGGCGTTCGTCATCAACCGCGGCGGCGGCTACTTCTTCACGCCGGGGATGGCGGCGCTCCGGGCGCTGGCCGCGGGCGAGGCCTGCTAGCCGCCGAGGATCGCCGACGACGCGGCCGCGCTCTCCTCGCCGAGCCAGCCGGAGAGCATCGGGTCGGCGCCGGCGTCGAGCACCCGCGCGAGCGCGGTGGCCGCCTCGCCCCTGACCTGCTCCTTCACGCGCGCGTAGGCGACGCGCGGCAGCGCGGCGTAGGCGGTCGCGACCTCGAGCGCCCGCTCGAGCAGGGCGCCCGGCTCGACCACCTCGTCGAGCAGGTCCAGCTCGAGGGCGCGCCGCTGGTCCACGAGCTCCGCCCCGAGCGCCAGGATCCGGACGGCGGCGGGCGTCAGCTCGGCCCGGACCACGGCCATCGCCGCCACCGGGTACGGGATGCCGGCCCTCAACTCGGTGAGCCCGAGCCTGCCCTCGCCGCCGCCGACCCGGTAGTCGCCGCACAGCGCGAGGATCAGGCCGCCGCCGATCGCGTGCCCGTTCACGGCGCAGACGACCGGGCGCGGGAGCGAGTACCACGAGTGGAACAGCCGGTTGATCCCCGCGACCATCTCGCGCTGCCCGGCCGCGTCGAGCGTCGGCGCGTACTTGAGGTCGACGCCCGCCGAGAAGAAGCCCTCGCGGCCCGTCACGACGACGGCGCCAGGCTCCGCGGTGCGCAGCTCATCGACCACCGCGTGGCCGTCCTCGAGCAGCTCGTGGTCCATCGCGTTCGCGGGCGGCCGGTCGACGCGCACGAGCGCCACCTCGCCTCGTTCCTCGATCGTGACGTGACGGGGCATCGGCGGCCGGGGCGGCGGGTCAGCCCGCGCCCTGCTCCACGAACCGCCGCAGGGCGTCCTTGCCGCCGCTGACGATCGGGTCGCCGTGCGCGGTCAGCAGGGCGTCGAACGGCTCGTCGAGCAGCCGGCGGCACGACTCCACGATCGCGCGCTTCACGCCGTCGGGGTCGTCGCCGAGGTACTGGTCCGGGACGAACCCGAGCTCCGGGCCGTAGTGGATCACGGCGTCGGCCACCGACAGGACGCCGTCGCCCGAGTCGATCCGGAGAGCGGTCTCCTCGTCGCAGATCGCCCCCACCTCTAGGGCCGTCACCCCCGGGGCGAGCTCGTCCCCGAACGCGAAGCCCTTCACGTCCGGGCCGCCGGCGAACTCGTGCAGGCCCGCCTCGTGGCAGAGGATCGGGCAGGCGTAGGCGGACGCGATCCGCTCGCTGTCGCGCAGGTGGTGGCGGTTCGTGAGCACGATCCGGTCGGGGCGGCGCTCGCCGTCGAACCACTCGATCCCCTCCGGCGGCAGCATCGGGTCGACCAGCGTGCCCGAGTCCGCGAGCAGGTACGAGCCCACCTCCACGCCGATCTTCGGGTGGACGGCGGTCCAGTGGTAGACGCCCGGCAGCAGCTCCCGCATCGCCAGGCGGGACTCTACCCCGGCCCGGCCCGCCGGAGCCGGCCGGCCGGCTCCTCCGCCGCGTCCCACCGGTGGACGGCTGCTGGTATCCCTTGACGGCGTGAGGCCCAGGCGACCGGACATCCCGATGCGCGACATGTTCGAGACGCGCACCGACGCGTGGCGCGAGGTCGGGCTCGAGCGCGAGCTGAGCCCGCGCCGCGTGAACCGCGCCCGTCGCGAGGCGGCGGTCATCCTGCCGCTCGTCGCCGGCGTCCTGTTCCTGTACGGGAACCGCAAGGACCTGTTCCCGGGCCTCGGACGCGAGGTGAGGATCGTGACGGTCGTCGTCCTGATGATCCTCGGCTGGGGGCTAGCGCGGGCGGTCGGCCGCGGCCTCGCGCCGGCCCTGTTCCGCCGCCTCGACCCGGCCACGGCCGGGACGGTCGGGTTCCTGATCCGGCTCGTCACCATCACCGTCGCGCTGCTGGTCGCGCTGCGGATCGCCGGGCTCGAGGCGCGCACGCTCGCGATCGGGGGCGCGGTGACCGCGGTGGTGCTCGGCCTCGCGGCGCAGCAGACCTTCGGGAACCTGGTCGCGGGCACGGTGCTGCTGAGCGCGCGCCCGTTCCGGGTCGGCGACCGCGTCCGGTTCCAGGGCGGAGCGGTCGGCGGCGAGGTCGAGGGGGTGGTCAGCTCGCTCGGCCTGCTCTACACGAGCCTCGCGTCGGGCGACGACCGGATCCTGATCCCGAACAGCGTCGTGCTGAACATGGCGGTGACGCCGCTGCGCGAGCCCTCCTCCGTCGCGCTGCGCGCCCGGCTGCCGGCCGACGTGCGGCCGAGCGCGGTGCAGGCCGTCCTCGACCGCACGGTGCAGGTGCCGACGCGCTCGTCCCCCGACATCGACCTCCAGGAGCTCGACGGCGACGAGGTCGTGGTCCAGATCTCGGCCACGCCGCAGCTCGCGCGCGACGGCGCGCAGCTGGCCGACGAGATCCTCAGCGCCGTGGCGGAGTTCGCGCGCGGCGCCGACGGCGCCGCGACGGCGCACCCGCCTCCCGACGGCTCGCCGCGGCTGCGGTGACGGCCGCGGCGGCGGGGCCCTCCCCGTGACCGGATCGCCGGTCGTCGCGGTCCACGGCGGCGCCGGCGGCCTGCCGCGCGGCGGCCCGGAGGCGGAGCGGCCCTACCGCGCCGCGCTCGCCGCCGCCGTCGAGGCGGCTCGCTCGGCGCTCCGCGCCGGCGCGGGCGCGCTCGACGCCGCGCAGGCGGCCGTCGAGCTGCTCGAGGACGCGCCGCTCTTCAACGCCGGGCGCGGGTCAGTCCTGACCGGCGAGGGCGCCGTCGAGATGGACGCGGCGCTCATGTGCGGCCGCGAGCGGCGCGCGGGAGCGGTCGCGGCGGTCACCGGCGTGCGCCACCCGGTCGCCCTGGCCCGGGCCGTGATGGAGTCCACCCCGCACGTGCTCCTCGCGGGACCGGGCGCCGAGCGGCTCGCCGACCGGCTCGGGCTCGAGCGGATGGATCCGGACTGGTTCGTGACCGACCGCGAGCGCGAGCGGCACGCCCGCGCGGCCGGGACGAGCCGCGGCGCGGCGGACGCCGCGGACGCCGCGGACGCCGGCTCCGGCAGCGGGACGGTCGGCGCGGTCGTCCTCGACGCGAGCGGCGCGCTGGCGGCCGCCACCTCCACGGGCGGCGTCCGCGGGCAGCTACCCGGGCGCGTCGGCGACTCGCCGCTGCCCGGAGCGGGGACCTGGGCGGACGACCGCTGCGCGGTGTCGGCGACCGGCCACGGCGAGGCGGTGATGCGGGTCGTCGCGGCCCACGAGGTCGCCGCGCTCGTCCGGCACGCGGGCCTCCCGCTGGCCGAGGCGGCGGGGCGCACGATCGACGGCCTCGACCCGCCGGGCAGCGGCGGGCTGATCGCGGTCGACGCCGGCGGCGCGCTGGCGATGCCGTTCGCCACGCCCGCCATGCACCGCGGCTGGGCGGTCGGCGACGGTCCGGTGGAGACGGCGATCGGGCCCTGACGAGCTGCGGCGGGGGAGCTAGCGGGATCCGCGCGAGCTGAGCGGGCTCCGCAACCGGCGCCGGACGTCCGCTCAGCCGGTCGCGCGCCGCGCCTGCTCGAGCCGGCCGCGGTCGAGCGGGCGCACCGAGACGATCCGGCTCGGGTGGATCAGGACCGCGCCCTCGTCGGCGTCGAAGTCCTCGTCCCCGCTCGGCTCGCCCTCGAGCTCGACGAGCTGGCAGCGCTCGTCGAGGTCGGCGTCGCGCTTGACCATGTAGCGGTAGAGCCCGTCCTCGTCGGGGAACACGCTGATGCCGTCGCGGGAGGAGTCGTCGATCTCGCCCGTCCCCTCGCAGGCCGGGCACTCGTCGCGGTAGCGGAGCTCGCCGTGGCACGACGGACAGGACGGGTCGGCCCCTCCGGACGCCTTGCACGACTCGCACTCGAACTCGGTCTCGCCCTCGCCGCCGCACTTGTCGCAGCGGCTGCGGACGGTCCCGCTCCACGGCCGGCTCTCCTGCTCGTCGGGGTCGAGCAGGCGCTCGGGGTCGCGGTCGCCGGGCTCGACGCGGAAGTAGGACTCCACGGCGGGCGAGCATAGGCCGGCGTCCGGTCGCCCGCCCCCCGGGACGGAGGCGTCCCCTACGGGCCCACCGTCCACCGCGCGCCGCCCTCGTCGTCGAGCAGCGTCACCGTCGCGTCCGCCACCTGGTCCGGCCGCGACCCCCTCACGAGGCACCGGAACACGCGCCCCCGCTCGGCTGGCACGCCGCTCGGGCACGCGACCCGCACGACGTCGGTCTCGGGGTGGTCGCGCTCGATCCCCCGCTCGATCCCACGCTCGATGCGCTGGACCTGTGCCTGCGAGAGCCGCTTCGGCGGCGACTCGAACCGGAGGCCGAGGGTCCCGTCCCCGCTCCCGTCCCCGCCGCAGCCGGCGCCGGTCGCGCAGAGCGCGGCCAGGCAGGCCGCGACCGCGCAGCGGCTCACCCCCGCAGGCGCCCCACGACGCGCAGCCGCAGGAGCGTCCAGACGGCGGGCAGGCCGTCGCGCCAGCTGATCTTCTTGCCCTCGCCGGTGGTCCGGCCGTAGTACGCGATCGGCAGCTGGTAGAGCCGCAGCTTGCGGTCGAGCACGTTGGCGGTCAGCTCCGGCTCGATCCTGAAGTCGTTCTCGTGGAGCTGGAAGCTGCGGACGATCTCGCCGCGGAACGCCTTGTAGCCGGTCTCCATGTCGGACAGCGTCGTGTTCCAGAGGACGTTCGTGAGCAGCGCCAGCATGCGGTTGCCCACGAGGTGCCAGAACATGTACGCGCGCTGCGGCCGGCCGCCGGTGAGCCGCGACCCGTACACGACGTCGGCGTAGCCCTCGACGATCGGGCGGATCAGGTCGACGACGTCGGCCGGGTCGTACTCCATGTCCGCGTCCTGGATCACGACGATCTCGCCCGTCGTGCGCGCGAGGCCGGTCCGGACCGCCGCGCCCTTGCCGCGATTCGCGTCGTGCCGCATCGCGAGGAGCCCGTGGGACTCGGCGTACCGGTCGAGGATGCGAGGCGTGTCGTCGCTCGAGCCGTCGTCGACCGCGATCACCTCGGCGCGGAGCGGGAGGGCGTACACGCGCTGGAGGACGTCCTCGATGCTCGCCGCCTCGTTGTACGCGGGGACGACGAAGCTGACGAGCGGGTCGGGGTCGGTCGGGGTGAGCCGGTCGGCGTCGGCCATCTAGGCGGGGATCATGCCGTGCATGCCGCGAACCCTACGGAGCGGGGGAGTCGGCGGTGCCGAGCACGGCGCGGACGACCGCCCCGGTGTCCGTCAGGTCCGGGAGGACGGCGTGGGCGCCCGCCTCGGCCAGGGCGGCCTCGTCGTAGGGGCCCGTGGCCACCCCGACGGCCCGCGCGCCGGCCTCGAGCGCGGCCGCCACGTCGAGCGGCGTGTCGCCGACGAGCACGACGTCGCCGGGGGCCGGCGCGACGCCGCGCGCCCGCTCGGTCCGGGCGCGCGCGATCGCGACCAGCTCGCCGCGGACCCGGTGGTCCGACCCGTAGGCGCCGCACCGGAGCTCGACCCACTCGAGGAGGCCGAACGGCTGGAGCTTCAGGCGAGCGTTCCGCTCGACGTTGCCGGTGAGGAGCGACTGGACGACATCGGGCTCCTCGTGGAGGCGGGCCAGCGCGTCTTTCGCGCCCGGCAGCGCGCGCCCGCGGCGGCGGAGCTCGTCGAGGCGGGCGGCCATGGCGGCGACGAGCTCGTCCTCGAAGCTGTCGAGCATCGCCTCCGGGTCCTCGACGCCGGCGGCCTCGAGCATGTCGAGCGCGATCTCGAGGTCGGTGCGACCGGCGAACGGCACCATCTCGACGGCGGGCCGGCCGACGAGGCGCTCGAAGACCTCGAGGAACGCGTCGCGGCCGAGCCGCGCGGCGTCGACGAGCGTGCCGTCGACGTCCCAGAGGACGAGGCGGAGCCGGCCGTCCGCTCGCGCGCCGCGCCCGGGCCGGCCCGCCGGCTCCTCTCGGGCGCCGTGCCCGGCCGGGCCCGCCGGCTCCCCTCGCGCGCCGCCGTGCCCGGCGGGGCCCGCCGGCTCCCCGCTCAAGCGGCGCCCGGCCCCGGCGTCATGAACGCGATCGCCGGCGACAGCCCGGCCTCGCGGCGCAGCGTGGCTATCCGCCGGCCGGGCTGGACGGCGTCGCGCGGCTCGCCGAGGCGGTCGCCGAGCACCTCCGCGGTCCGGTCGAGCGACTCGACCCCGAACGCGAGGCCCCACAACCGCGCGGGGGCGTCGCGGTCGGCCGCGCCCCGGCTCCCCTCCGGGAACTCGATCACCTCGAGGATCGCCTCCCCGAGCCGGAAGAACGCCTGGAACCCGCCACCCGCCGGCGTCGGCTCGTCGCGCAGGCGGCGGCAGTCGAGGCCCGCCGCCTCGAGTGCGGCGACGGTCCTTGCCCTATCAGGTGTGAATGCCACTACATGGTCTACTGTCTTGACGCTGTTTGGGTGAATAGGCGCCGGCTGACCCGCTGCCGTACGCGAGTCGGAGACCTCGGTCCTGAGGCCGTCGAGGTCGGCGCCGTCGACGCCGCGAAGCGTCCAGCCGACCAGGCCGCGACCCGCGTCCCGTCCGGCGAGGCGGATCGCGATCGAGCCCACCCGGCACCGGTCGCCGTCTACCTCGAAGCCGGCCTCGCGCCACGGCTGCGGGTCGTCGGCGACAGTCAGCGACTCGATCGTGGGCCGCGGCGTGCGCGGCTGAGGCGGGACCCCGGCGTCGGTGCTCATGCCGGGCATGATCGCCGCTGGCGCGCGACCGCGCGGCGTCGCCGCCGCTCAGCCTCCGACGCCCGGCTCCCCGTAGGATCCGCCGCCATGCGGCAGCTCACCTTCATCGAGCCCGGCCGGCTCGAGTGGTGGGACGTGGACGACCCGGAGCTCCAGGGCGACGGCGAGGCGCTCGTCCGCCCCCTCGCCGTCTCCACCTGCGACCTCGACAGCGCGATCGTGCTCGGCAACGCACCCTTCGAGGGACCGTTCCCCTTCGGCCACGAGTGCGTGGCCGAGGTCGTCGAGGCCGGCGACGCCGCGGGTCCCGCGCGGCCGGGTCGGCTGGTCAGCGTCCCGTTCCAGATCTCGTGCGGCGAGTGCGAGCGCTGCCGTCGCGGGCAGACCGGCAACTGCACGGGCGTCCCGCGCACGTCGATGTACGGGCTCGGCCCGCTCGGCGGCGACTGGGGCGGCTTCCTGTCCGACCTCGTGCGCGTGCCGTTCGCCGCCCACATGCTCACCGAGCTGCCCGACGGCGTCGCGCCCGAGGCGGCCGCCGGCGTGTCGGACAACCTCGCCGACGCGTGGCGGACGGTCGCGCCGTTCCTCGAGGCCGAGCCTGGCGCGGAGGTGCTCGTCGTGAGCGGATCGCCCGGTCACGGCCTCTACGCGCTCGACATCGCGCTCGCGCTCGGCGCCGCGCGCGTCGTCTTCGCCGACACCGACCCCGACCGGCTGCGACGGGCCGAGGAGCGCGGGGCCGAGGTGGTCGAGGGCTACCCGCGCCGGCTCGGGCCGTTCCCGATCACCGTGAACTCGTCGAGCGAGCACGACGGGCTGATGCTCGCGATCCGCTCGACCGCTCCGGACGGGACCTGCACGAGCGCGGGCATCTACTACGAGCCGGAGACGCCGCTCCCGATGCTCGAGATGTACACGAAGGGGATCGTCCTCCGGACCGGCCGCGTCCACGCCCGGCCGCTGGCGCCGCCCCTGCTCGAGGCGATCGCCGCCGGCCGCCTCCACCCGGAGCGCGTCACCGCCGGCGTGGTCCCGTGGGACGAGGCCGACGCCGCCCTCGCGAGCCACGACCAGAAGCTCGTGATCGCCCGCGAGCCCGCCGCCGCCCACGGTTGAAGACTTAGGGACCCCAGGGACTCCCAAATCCTTCAACCGTCGACCGGAGGCCGGCTGGCCGACGGCTCGGCAGCCGCGGACGGCTAGCGCTCGGCGGCCAGGCGCCTCAGCCCCAGGCCCAGGCCGAGCAGCAGCAGCGCCGCCGCGGCCGTGGCCGCGAGGTCGCGACCGGTGATCGGGAGGCCGCTCGCGCTCGCCGGCTGCGGCGGGCAGTCCCCGCTCCGGCGCTGGGTGCGCACGGTGACGGTCGTGACCTGCCGGCGCACGCCGACGGTCATCTCGGTGGCGCCGGCCGGGCTCGAGTAGGCCGACTGCGCGGACACCGACCGGCGGACCCGGGTCTCCCGTACGACGGGAACCTGCCGGACCTCGGCCCTGACGTCGCCCCGCGCGGGATCGCAGTCGGACCGGGCGCGCGAAGCGGACCCGCCGCGATCGCCGGCGCCGCCCGCCGAGCCACCGCGGTTGTCGCCGCCGTCAGCGCCGGTGGAGCCGCCGCCGGCCGAGCCGCCGCGGTTGTCGGAGCCGCCCCCGCCGGTGGAGCCGCCCCCGCCGGTGGAGCCGCCACCCTTGTCGCCTCCGTCAGCGCCGGTGGAGCCGCCGCCGCTCGCGGAGTCGCCGCCCTTGTCAGTGCCGTCCCCGCCGGTGCCTTCGTCGGAGCCGCCCCCACCGGTGCCGCCCGCGCCGGCCGAGCCGCCGCTCTTGTCGGAGCCGCTTCCGCCGGTGTCGCCCCTGCCGGAGCCCCCGCCAGAGCCGCCCTCGCCGCCGCCGCCCTTCTCGCCGCGCTCGCCCTCGGAGCCGCCGCCGCCACCGCCCGGCTCCTTCGGAGTCGTCGACTCGCCCGCCGGGCGCTGGGCGACGTCGTCGGAGTCGCCGGAGTCGTCGATGATCGCGGCCAGCGCCAGCCCGCCGCCGAGCAGCAGCAGGAACAGGAGCAGCGGGACGAGCGCGCCGCGCCGGCGCCGCCCGCGCCGCCGCTCGGCCCCGTCCGCGCGAGCCGCTCGCTCCGAGCGCTCCGCTCCGGCCTCGTCGGGGCGGACCTCCGCCGCGCGGACCTCCTCCGCGCCGACATCGCCCGCGCCGCCCGCCGCCGCGGCGCCCGCCGCCTCGGCCTCGTCGACCTCCGGCCCCGCCGCGACCGCACCGGCCGCCACGCCGACGCCGGACAGGATCTCCCGCGCCACCCGTCCCGGGAGCGGCGGGAACAGGACGGCGAGGTCGCGCGGCCGGCGCTCGAGCGCCTCCGCGAAGTCGGTGCAGACCGGGCAGCGGTCCAGGTGCGCCTGTATCGAGCGGCGCTTGCGGAATCCCTCGTCGTTCTTCGAGATCGCCGCGCGGATCTCGTCGCAGTGCGCGGTCGCCGCCGCGACGTCGCCCTGCATCGCGAGCCGCGCGCGGAACACCGTCTGGCGCGCCGCGCTCTCCGAGAGGTCGAGCGTGCTCCCCAGCTCCTCGTAGTCGAGGCCGCTCAGCTCCCGCAGCACGAGAGCCGACCGCTGCCGGTCGGGCAGCGCGCGCATGCGCGCGACCAGCTCGCGGAGCCGCTCGGGGCCGGCCTCGCCCACCCCGGCCGCCGCCGCCGCGGCGCCGACCGCCTCGTCGAGCCCGGCGAGCGGCTCGCGGTCGCCGAGCGCCGACAGCGACTCGTCCCGCGCGATCCGGAACAGCCACGGCCGGACCCCGACCCCGCGCTGGCCCGCCCGCAGCGACTCGTTCGCCGCGGCCATCGTCCGGCCGACGGCCTCGCGCGCCTCCTCGGGGTTGCCGAGGATCGAGAGGGACAGGTGGTAGAGCGGGTCGGCGACGCGCTCGAACAGCACCTCGAGCGCTCGCTCGCTCCCGCGCCCGACCTCGGCCGCGAGATCGTCGTCTGAGAGCCGGCCGAGCGGCGTGAACCGCCCGCGCCGGCCGGATGGTTGGCTCATCGGTGCCTTGCGCTGCCTCGGGTGCCCGGTTCCTCAGGCTTCGCGACGCCTCACGCGGATTCCTTCCGCGCGCGCCCCACAGCCTGCGTCCACGATAACCGCGATCCCGCCGCGCCGCGACCGATCAGTGGTGCTTGATCACCCGGTCGATGATCCCGTACTCCTGCGCCTCCTCGGGATTGAAGTAGCGGTCGCGGTCCATGTCCTGATGCACCTTCTCGAGGTCCTGCCCCGTGTGCTGCGAGTAGATCTCGTCCATCCGGTGCCTCAGGTCGAGGATCTCGCGCGCGTGGATCTCCACGTCCGCCGACTGCCCCTGGTAGCCGCCCGACGGCTGGTGGATGAGGATCCGGCTGTTAGGCAGCGCGAACCGCTTGCCCTTCGCGCCGCCCGCGAGCAGCAGCGAGCCCATCGACATCGCCATCCCGAAGCAGATCGTGACGACGTCGGGCTTGATGAACTGCATCGTGTCGTAGATCGCGAGCCCCGCGTAGATCGCCCCGCCCGGCGAGTTGATGTAGAGCGAGATGTCCTTGTCCGGGTCCTCCGACTCGAGGTGGAGGAGCTGGGCGACGATCAGGTTGGCGATCTGGTCGTCCACCTGGTCGCCCAGGAAGACGATGCGCTCGTTCAGCAGGCGCGAGTAGATGTCGAACGAACGCTCGCCGCGCGAAGTCTGCTCGACGACCATCGGGACAAGCGGCATGGGCGGGACCTCCGTTGAGCGAGGGGCTTCCCCGGACGGCCCGGGGACGGAGCGCGAGTCTAGCTACGCGCCAGGCGCCACCGGCCGCGGGCGACCCCGGCCCGGCCGTTCAGGCGGCGACGGAGGCTGGGCGCTTGTCGACGTGGATGTGCGCTCCGCACTCGGGGCACACGACCTCGTCCTCGGCGCCTGCGCCGGCGGTCGTCTCGAGCGCCTGCTCCTCGGCCTCCGCCTCGGCGCGCAGGAGGCTCCGCTCGCGGCGAAGCTCCTCGCGCAGGCAGCGGACCGACAGCCGCTCCGACTCCGCGCGGTCGAGCCAGTACTCCTGCTCGGGCTCCTCGCGGGCCGCCAGCTCGGCGTGATGGCTGAACGAGAGGTTCGGCCGGCGCCGGTCGGAGTCGAACCGCGACGCGACGTACGCCATGTTCATCAGCGTCTGGACGTCGTAGCCGGTGATCCGCGCGGCGCGCACGTAGCGCTCGCCGAAGCGGGCGTTGCCGTAGCGGAGCCAGTCGCCGATCCACCAGCCGACGCCGCGGCCGATGACGCCCAGCCGCCGTCCCTGCTCGGCCCACTCGCGCAGGCTCAGATCGTCGTCCGGGCTCCAAGCGGTGGGAGAGACGGCGATGCGCGCGTAGTCCCCAGGACCTCTCCAACCGTTTGGTCCGTCGATCGCCCTCGAAGACGTAACCTGCATCTCTCTCCCCCTCGATCGAGACTCGCAGCGCAAGCGCGATATGTGCGCCCCCCGCGCAGCCGGGGGAACGCGGCGCCTGACCAGGACAGTGTACCCGGTCGATCGCGCCGGTAATACCCCCATTCGCGGGGTCTTAATCAGACTTACGGGGGGGTGCGACCTGTGGTAGGAGGGAGAGCACTACCTCTCGGCCACCCGGTGAGGGTCCCCCGGAAGCGGGAGGGTGGCAGCTTCGCGACGGGGCCGCAAGTCCGGCGGGGCCCCGCTCCGCTACTCCGGCTTCCAGCCCTCCGAGAGCACCCAGTGGCCGTCGAAGAGGATCAGGCCGAGCTCGGGGCGCAGCCTCATCTTCGCGAGCTTCGTGCCGAACTCGGTGCCGCGGTAGGCCTTGAACCGCGCCCCCGGTCCCGGCGGGCTGAAGCTGAAGCCCTGCGGGTCGGTGAAGATCCGGCCGACCGCGTGGGTCTTGTGGAGCTTCCGGCGGTCGGACACGTCGCGGTAGATGTAGTTGAACCGGGTCAAGCCGCCGTGGGCGGTGGAGTCGTCGGCCCAGCCCCCGAACCCCTCGGTGCTCCTCATCCCCTCGAGCGCGTCGGGGCTCTGCTCGATCGGGAAGCGCACGTCGAAGATGCGCCGCCCGCGGTGGCTCGCCGCGCTGACGTTCGCGAGCGTCGTCGAGAAGTCGAACCGCAGCCGCTGCGGCAGCGGCACCTTCGGCATCTTGAAGTACTCGAGCCCGACGTCGATCGGGAGCTGCTCGTCGAGCAGCAGCTTCAGCACGAACATCGTCGTGCGCGGGTCGAGCGTCGCCGCGAGGTACTCGTACGGGTTGTCCGCCGGCACGACCCGCCGCTCGTCGTCGACCGCGACCGCGAGGACGATCTCCCGGTACGGCTCGAGGTTCGAGTCGACGAAGTGGTTGACGATCAGGTTGCCGATCCCCCTGCCGTCGGTCGTCTCGACGGGCTGGAAGCCGGTGCCGGCGGTCCAGCGCCTGACCGCCTTCAGGTCCGCCGCGCCGTAGAGGTTGAAGACGTCCGCCTCGAAGTACTGGGCCGGCGTGTCGACCTCCACGCCCCGCTTGGTCGTGAACGTCCCGTTCACGGGGTACTGGAGGTGGAACATCGGGTCCTGGCAGCTCAGGCCGGCGCACTTCGGCGGCTCCGGCCGCGTGGTCGCCCCCGCCGGCGGGGCCCAGACCGCCGCGATCGCGGCGACCAGCGCTACGGCGCCTCTCGATAGGAGTCGTGCTCTCAAAGCCCCCCCTGCCCCTCGACGGCTCCGGCTCAGGCCTCCGCCGGAAGGCCCCATTCTACGACGCCGGCCCCCCAGGTGAACCCGGCCCCGAAGGTGCTCATCAGGACCCGCGTGCCCGGCACGAGCCGCCCGTCGCGCTCGGCCTCGAACAGGGCGACGGGGATCGTGGCCGCGGAGCTGTTGCCGTAGCGCTCGACGCAGTTGACGACCTTCTCCTCGGGCAGGTCGAGCCGCTCGCCGACGGCGCGGATGATCCGCGCGTTCGCCTGGTGGTAGGCGAACAGGTCGACGTCCTCGAGCGTCATGTCCGAGGCCTCGAGCGCCAGCATCGTCGAGTTCGAGAGGTGGTCCACCGCGGCGCCGAACGTCTCGCCGCCGCGCATCCGGACGTTGCCGTCCTCGTGGCTCGCGTAGATCAGGCGGCAGCCCTCGGGCGCCGTGCCGAGCGTCAGCGGGCCGATCCGGCTGCCGCCCGCGCAGCGGGAGACCAGCGCGCAGCCGGCGGCGTCCGCCCACAGCGCGGCGACCGACCGGTCGTAGTGGTCGCAGACGCGGCTCATGAAGTCGGCGCCGATCACCAGCACGTTCTCGGACCTGCCGGACTCGACCGCCCCCGCCGCGAGGCTGACGGCGTGCAGCCAGCCGACGCACGCGGCGCCCACGTCGCAGGCGGCCGTGGTGCCGAGCCCGAGCTCGCCGATGACCATCGGAGCGACGTTCGGCGTGATCGCGTCCGGGGTCATGGTCGCGACCAGCACGAGGTCGACCGCCTCCGGCGCGAGGCCCGAGGACTCGAGCGTCCGCCTCGCGGCCTCCGCGGAGAGCTGCGCCACGGTCTCGTCCGTCGCGTGCGGCCGCTCGACGACGCCCGTCCGCTTGACGATCCACTTCTCGTCGACCCCGATCCGCCTGGCGATCGGCGCGTTCGGCACGCGGTTCTCCGGCACGACCACCGAGATCGCGCTCAGCGCGGCGCCGCGAACCCCCGGCCTGCCGTTCCGCGCGCCCACGGGCGCGTCGCTCGTCCTGTCGATCGTGTCGCTCACGCCCGCATCATCTCGCGATCGGCTCCCCGAGCCTGCCCCGCGCCTCCGCCATGTGCTTGAAGACCTCGTCCGGACCGGTGCGCCGGAGCACCCGCTCGGCGAGCCGCGGCGCGATCGCCTGAAGGGTGAGGATCGGCTTCATCCCGCGCGAGTTCACGATGACCTCGGGACGGTTGCGGCGGATCGCGTCGACGACCGCGGACGCGACGTCCTCGGCCGGCACGGCCGCCGCCATGAACGGCGCCTTCGCCCCGTCCTCCTCCATCCGCGCGTACATGCCGCCGCCGGAGACGAACCCCGGGCAGATCACCGAGAACCCGATCGGGCCGTCCGGGTACTCGGCCCGCAGCGACTGGGTCAGGCCGACCATCCCCGCCTTCGTGGCCGAGTACGGGTGGTTGTACGGCTGGCCGAGCTTGCCGGCGAGCGAGGACATGAACACGACGTGCCCGTGTCCGAGCGCTCGCATGCGCCGGAGCGCGCGGCGGGTGAGCAGCAGCGGCGCGGTGAGGTTCACGGCGACGATCCGCTCGATCTCCTCGGGCGTGAACTCCGCGAACGCCGCGGTGGTCTCGTAGCCGGCGTTGTTCACGAGCGCCTCCACCGGGCCGAGCGCGTCCTCGACGCGGTCGCACAGCGTGTCGAGCTCGTCGGGGACCGTGAGGTCCGCGAGGACGACCTCGGAGCGGACGCCCGTGCCGCGCAGCTCGTCGCGCAGCTCCTCGAGCGTCTCGCCCTCGTCCGGCAGGCCGGACAGCGCCACGTGCGCGCCCGCCCCGGCCAGGCCCCGCGCCACGGCGGGGCCGATCCCGCCGGCGGCACCGGTCAGGAGCGCGGTCCGTCCCTCGACCTCCATCAGAGCGGGATGTTGCCGGCCCCGCCGCGCGCGCCGGTCTTCGACGCGAGCGCGGTGAGGGCCCCGGAGAGCCGCTCGCGCGTCTCGGCCGGCGAGATGATCTCGTCGATCACGCCGTCGCGCGCCGCGGCGGACGCGACCTGGCTCTCCTCGTAGAGCGCCGCCAGTCGGGTCCGCTCCTCCTCGGGGTCGTCGGCCGCCGCGATCTCGCGCCGGTTCACGATCCCGACCGCCTGGCGCGGGCCCATGATCCCGATCTTCGCCCGCGGCCACGCGTAGGTGAAGTCCGCGCCGAGGTCCTCCGAGTTCATGGTGATGTAGCCGCCGCCGTACGCCTGGCGGAGCACCAGCGTGATCTTCGGGACCGTGGCCTCGGCGAACGCGTGCAGCAGCTTCGCGCCGTGGCGGATGATCCCCTCGGCCTCGTGGCGCTGGCCCGGCATGAAGCCCGGCGTGTCGACGAGCACGATCAGCGGCACGTTGAACGCGTTGCAGGTCCGGACGAAGCGCGCGGACTTCTGCGCCGCCGCCGAGTCGATGACGCCGCCGAGGCGCAGCGGCTGGTTCGCCACGAGCCCGACCGACCGGCCGTCGACGCGGGCGAAGCCGGTGACGATGTTCTTCGCCCACTTCGGCGCGACCTCGAGGAACGCGCCGCCGTCCACGATGCACTTCACGACGTCGCGCACGTCGTAGGGGCGGCTGCGCTCGCGCGGGATGCACGCGCCGGGGTTCTCGGCGCCGGGATCCTGCGACTCGGCGAGCGTCGGCCGCTCCCAGGCGTTCTGCGGCAGGTACGACAGGATGTCGCGCGCCAGCACCGCCGCGTCGACGGCCGTGGGCGCGATGAACTGGCAGACGCCGTTCGTGGCGTGCACGCGCGCCCCGCCGAGCTCGTCGGCGCTGATCTCCTCGCCGATGACCTCCTTCACGATCTTCGGCCCGGTGAGGAACATGCTCGCGTCCTTCACCATCAGCACGAAGTCGGTCAGCGCCGGCGAGTACACGCCGCCGCCCGCGCAGGCGCCGGTGACGATCGAGATCTGCGGCGAGCGGCCGGACAGCCTGACGTTCTCCCTGAAGACGCGCGCGTAGCAGTTGAGCG
Source organism: Thermoleophilaceae bacterium (assembly GCA_036389295.1). Taxonomy (GTDB): domain Bacteria; phylum Actinomycetota; class Thermoleophilia; order Solirubrobacterales; family Thermoleophilaceae; genus AC-37. Next base: position 132,872 of record DASVQB010000041.1, read on the forward strand.
CGGACGCGCCCTCCTGCATCCGGGCGCCCGCGGACTCGATGAACCCGATGACCGGGACCTTCGCGTCGTAGGCGAGCCGGAGGCAGTGCACGATCGTCTGCGCGTGCGCCTCGCCGAGCGAGCCGCCGGCGAACCGGCCGTCCTCGGCGTAGCAGAACACCGGCCGCCCGAGGATGGTCGCGGACGCCGCGACGACGCCGTCGCCCTCGCTGGCCTTCGGCCCGAGCCGGATCGAGGTGGCGTAGGACCGGATGACGTGCACCGAGCCCGGGTCGCACAGGACCTCGAGCCGCTCGCGGGGCGACAGGACTGCGGCTTGCTCCTGATCCGGCAGCGACTGCGTCGATTCCACTACCGACATGCTGTTCCCCTCGAGTCTCGGATCATCCGTGCGTCCTCGAATTGCACCACGCCGGGCCGGGTCTTCAAAAAACCGAGTCGGCGGCTCGGAGTCAGAGCATCCAGCCGCGCTTCCAGAGGGTCTCGAACTCCATCTTCAGGCACACCTCGTCGTTCTGGTTCAGGAGCTTCCAGCGAGCCGTGACCATGCCGACCTCGTCGTTGAACGGCTGCATCTTCAGCACCATGCCGCGGACCTGGATCGTGTCGCCCATGCGGACGGGCGTCTTGTAGGTCACGTTCTTCATGCGCCGCAGCGCGACGACGTAGGCGTTCGGCACGAGCCCGATCGCGTAGGAGAGCAGCAGCATCCCGTGCGCGATCCGCTCGCCGAAGATGTTCTTCTCGGCCCACAGCTGGTTCGTGTGCGCCGGGTGCCAGTCGCCCGTCAGCGACGCGAACATCACCACGTCGGTCTCGGTGATCGTGCGCTGCCGGCTCGCGAACCACTCGCCCTCGATCAGCTCGTCGAAGGGCCGGTCCATGACCGTGTCGGCCCGGTGGAACCCCCGGACCGGGCCGGGGGGCGGTGGCTTGGTCGCTGCTTCCATTCGCTTCCTTCCTGTCTCCTGGATCGACTTAGAGGCCGGCCATGCCGGGCGACATGGCGGCCATGGCCTTGAGCCGGCTCTCGTCCATCAGCCGCACGTAGTAGTGGAGCACCGACTCGCCGACCAGCTCGTCGCGATCGTCGTAGACCTTCGCGGCGATGTCGATCTCGGCGCGCTTGCGCTTCCTCAGACGGGCGAGCGAGGCCTCCTCGTCGCCGGCGACCTCGCAGACCGCCCTGATCTCGCCCTGCGCCGGCGCGACCGGCGAGAACGTGGCGCCCTTGGTCAGCACGACCGGCCGCAGCCCCATGTCGATCGCGGCCGGCACGACGGCGTCGCTGACGGCGATGCCGCCCGAGACCTCGGCCACCGTGTAGACCGCCGCGACCGACTGGCGGCCGCCGTCCGCCGTGAACTCCGGCGCCGGCGGCAGGCGGACGACCGCCGGGCCGTCCGGGTCGGGGTCGCGCTCGAACGTCATCCCGAGGTACTTGTGCATCGGGATGTTCGGAAAGTCGTAGAAGCTCGCGCGGAGCTCCGCCTCCGACAGGTCCCACATCGCGCTGTCCGGCGACGGCACGTTCTCGTCAGCCATCGAGCACCGTCGCCCCGAGCTTGGCCTTGCACACCTTGCGGCCGGCCTGCGTGAACAGCGACTGGACCTCGCCGGGCCCGGCCGAGAGGTCGACGCGGCACTCGACCGGCGCCGACAGCTCCGCGAACCGGGAGAACTCGAACTCGGCGAAGTGGATCGCGACGCGGCTCGGGTCGACCGACCGCTCGCGGCAGACGGCGGCCGTGGTGGCCTGCTTGGCGGCGTCGAGCAGCAGCAGGCCCGGCACGTGGTCGAGCGGGCGCTCGTAGAACGTCGGGTCGGTCTGGTCCACGAGCACCGTGGTCTCGTAGGCGGCCGGCTCGCCGGCCTCGCGCAGCACGGCGATCGCGACGTTCCGCGGCAGCGAGCGGCCGGACTGCGGCTCGGGCTCCAGGCCGCTCGTGTCGTACGGCTCGGCGGCCCGCGCCTCGTCGCCTCCGCCGCCCGCCCGCCGGAACAGCTCGTACTTGTCCTCGTAGACCCAGATGCCCTGGACCTCGAGCTGGCCGCACGGCCGCCCCTCCAGCTCGCACGCGGTGATCATCGAGGCCGTCGGCGGGCGGCCGGTGCGGCGGACCTTGAAGAAAGTCGTCTCGCGATCGGTCTTCATCGAGTAGCGGGTCGCGTCCGGCCCGAGCCGGTTGTTCTCGAGCGGGTCGAGCGTGGCCGCGAAGCGCCGCAGCAGGAACGTGGAGTCGAGCGGGACGTCGAGCAGCTCGGCCACCACGATCACGCCGGCCTGCGCGACGACCTGCGTCAGCAGGCAGACGTCCGGATACGGGTTCGCCGTGTCGCTGAAGCGCAGGTGCGACCGCGGCAGCCGCGCGCCGATCCGGAACTCCTCGCGCTCCGCGTCGAAGCTCCAGTCCGTTACGAACGTCTGCTCCGGGGACAGCGTCCAGACGACCTGGGGGTCGACGGTGCGATGGAAGTCGAGCGTGGCCTCCGTGGTCGCGGTCATCTACTCCCCAGCCCGTCCGGACCGGTCAGGCGGTGATGGCGATCGTCGCGTTGTGCCCGCCGAAGGCGAACGAGTTCGAGAGGGCGACGAGCTTCCCGTCGCCGTTCTTCGCCTCGATCGGCTGCGGCTCCCCCGGCACGTAGTTCAGGTCGAGCCCCTGCTCCAGGTCCGGCTCCTCGAGCCCCACCGTCGGCGCGGCCGTCTTGTTGCGGAGCGCCATCAGCGTGGCGACCGCCTCGACGCCGCCCGCGGCGCCGATCGAGTGGCCCACGACGGACTTCGTCGAGGAGACGGGGATGTTGTAGGCGGCCTCGCCGAGGGCCAGCTTCAGGCCGGCGGTCTCGGCGGAGTCGTTCGCCTGCGTGGACGTGCCGTGCGCGTTCACGTACGAGACGTCCTCCGGCTTGAGCCCTGCGTTCCGCAGCGCGCCCGCCATCGCGTTCGCGGCGAAGCGGCCGCTCTCCTCCGGCGCGCTCAGGTGGTAGCCGTCCGTGCTCGAGCCGTAGCCCGCGACGTGGCCGAGCACCTCGGCCCCGCGCTTCTCGGCCTCGTCGGGCTTCTCGAGCACCAGGATCCCGGCGCCCTCGCCCATCACGAACCCGTCGCGCTTCTTGTCGAACGGCTTGCAGTTGCCGGACCGCGACAGCGCGCCCGCGTTGCGGAACAGCGCCAGCACGTAGTCGGTGAGGCACGCCTCGGCCCCGCCGACGATCACGGCGTCCGCCTCGTCGAGGCGGATCATCCTCAGGCCCTCGCCGATCGCCTGGGCGCTCGACGAGCAGGCCGACGCGATGCTGCACGTCTCGCCGTGGAACCCGTGCCGCATGGCTAGCACGGCGGGCGGGGCGTTCGGCATCGTGACCGGCACGGTGAGCGGCCAGACGGAGTCGGGGCCGCGCTCGTGCAGCTTGTTGTACTCGTTGAACATGACCTCGGTCCCGCCGAGGGCGACGCCGAGGATGCACGCCACGCGCGCGGGGTCGTAGGGCATCTCGTCGCCCCACGCCTGCTGGACGGCCTCCTGGGAGGCGGCCATCGCGAACTGGACGAAGCGGTCGGTCCGCCGCGCCTCCTTCTTCGACAGCATCACGCCGGGATCGAAGTCCCGGCACGCGCCGACGCCGTCCTGCAGGCCGCAGACGCCGTCTCGCCAGCGCTCGAAGAGCGTGTCCGCCCCGTCCCCGAGCGGGGTGACCGCGCCTACTCCGGTGATTGCCGCCGGAGTACCGCTCACTTCAGGTACCCGAGGATCGTGTTCTGGCAGTCGCCGAGGGTCTTCACGTTCTCGAAGTCGTCCGGGTCGACCTCGATCCCGAACTCCTGGTTGAGGATCTGACCCAGCTCGAACAGGTCGAGTGAGTCGATCTCCAGCTCCTCGAGCGTCGCCTCCGGCTTCAGCTCGTCCGGGTCCGCCCCGAACTCCACCAACGCCGAGATGATGCGCTCCTGTACCTGCTCGTTCGTCACGGCTGTCGCCATGTGACCTCCTTACTGGGTTACTGCAGTCTCGCGATTTCCCGCCGGGCGCCCGAAGGTGCCCAGGCCGGCCGTCATTCCGCCATCCATCGGGATCACCGCACCGGTGATGAACGACGCTTCCTCGGAGGCGAGGAATCGTACGAGCGCGGCGATCTCCTCGGGCTCGGCCCACCGCTTGGCGGGCACGGCCTGAGCCCATTCCTCCGTGAGCTCGGGAACGAAGTCCGTCGCCACGAGGCCGGGCTCGATGGCGTTGACGGTCACCCCGCGGCGGGCGACCTCGATCGAGACCGCGCGCGTGAGCGCCTCGACGCCCGCCTTCGACGCCGCGTAGGCCGACTGGCCGGGCAGCGGGCGGGCGGCCGAGATCGTGCTGATGTTGACGATGCGGCCGAAGCGGTTGCGGACCATCTTGCCGAGGGCCCGGTTGATCGTGTGGAAGGTCCCGTGGAGGTTCACGTCGACCACGCGGCGCCAGTCCTCGACGCTCAGCCCCGCCGTCAGGCGGTCGTGGCGGATCCCGGCGTTGTTCACGACGACGAGCGCCGGGCCGTACGCCTCCTCGAGCTCGCCGAACGTCCGCTCGACGTCCTCGCTCGACGCGACGTCGCCCTGGATCGCGGTGGCGCGACCGCCCGCCTCCTCGATCCGGGAGACGACGCCGCGGGCGCCCTCCTCGTCGGCTCGGTAGTTCACGACGACCGGCCAGCCGTCGGCGGCGAGGCCAACCGCGATCGCGGCGCCGATCCCGCGCCCCGCGCCGGTGACGAGCGCGCAGCCCTCCCGGGCGCCGGCGCCGTTGCTGCTTCCCTGTGCGGTCTTGCCTGCCATCGCTCGCCGGGGTGTGTAACCGATCCCAGTCGGCGCCTCAAATCGGGGTTTCCGCAGCCTGGCGCGCCCGGCTAGGCTCCCGGCGGCCGTGACCGTGGACGTGAGAGGACCCGACGCGTACGTGGAGCACCTCCGCGTGCGGCCCGGCGAGGCCGGGCCCGACCGCGTCGTGGTCGAGCAGCCCGCGGACCCCGAGGTCGACAACCACGTACGGGTCCGGCACGCGAGCGCGCTCTACGCCGCGGCCTACGAGGCCGCCCGCCGGCTCGTGCTCGCCGCGGTCGGCGAGCGCGGCGACTCGGTGACCGTCTCCCTGGTCGACAGCGAGATCGCCTACACCGCGGTCGGGCTGGGCGTCCTGACGAGCGCGGCGGAGCCGAGGGGCGAGGGCTGGGACTCGCTGGCGGCCGCGCTCGAAGCCGGCGAGGCGGTCACGCTCGCGACGTCGGTCGCCTCGACCGACCCCGACGGCAAGACCGTCGTGACGCTCGACGCCAGCTTCGAGGTCGCGCCCGCCGGCTAGGGCGTCGTCGTCGGGACCGCGCTCAGCTCGTCCGGGCGGCGGTGGCGGGACCGCTTCTGGAAGCGCTCGAAGGCCGCCGTGTACCCCCGGGTGGCGAGCAGCATCCCGATCGCGCGGTAGGTCTTCTCGTCCCCGGACGACTCCGTGCCGAGGCCGTCGACGTAGCGGTTGAACATGCACAGGGTCGCGGCGATCAGGACGGTGTCGTGCACCTCCCTGTCCGTCGCACCCGCGTCGCGGGCGGCCTGGACGTCCTCGGCGGTGACCTCCTTGCCGCTCACCCGGACCTTGCCGGCGATCGCGAGCAGGGCCCTCATCTTGTCCGACACCGGGGCGGAGTCGGCGTCGGCCTTCAGCCTCGCTATCGCCTCCTCGTCGCCGTCGAGGTGGCACGCGGCCGCGGCGCCGTGCGAGGAGTGGCAGAACAGGCAGTCGTTCCCCGCCGACACGTGCGTCGCGATCATCTCGCGCTCGGCCGGCGTGAGCGTGCCGTCGCCGCGCAGGAGGATGTCGACCAGCTCGTTCAGCGGCTTCGCGGTCTCCGGGCTGTAGGCCATGAGGCCGAGCAGGCCCGGCGCCTCGTTCTGGAGGTCGATGTGCGCCACGGCCGATCAGGGTAACCAGTCTGCGATCAGCCGGGCGACCTCCTCGCCGGAGTCCTCCGGCAGGAAGTGGCCGCCCTCCACGACCTCCGGCATCGGCCGCCGCATGGCGCCCGCGACCCACTGGCCGAGCTCGAGCGGGAACAGCATGTCGCCCGATCCCCAGAGCGTCAGCGTCGGCTTCTCGTCCTTGCGCATCGCCTTCATCACGCGCCAGCAGGCCTGCGCGGCGGGCAGCTCCGGAGAGCGCGGCAGCACGTGCAGGGGGAAGGCGCGCACGCCGGCCTTCGAGTCCGCTCCTACGAACGGCGCCTCGTAGCCGGCGATCGCCTCCGGGCCGGGGTCGCGCGCGCAGCCGAAGCGGATCAGGTCGCCGATCGGCACGTCCGGCGTGTTCGCCACCACGTCCTGCGCCTCCCACCACGCCGGCGGCATGACCTGGCGGCCGGTGAAGAACGGCGTGTCGATCAGGACGTAGCGATCGAAGCGCTCGGGCTGCTCGACCGCGAGGCGGAGGCCGATCGGCCCGCCCCAGTCGTGGCCCACGAGGACCACGTCGCGCAGGTCGAGGTCCTCGATCAGCGAGCGGACGACCTCGGTGTGGCGGTCGTAGCTGTACCAGCCGTCGTCGGCCGGCTTGTCGGAGCGGCCGAAGCCGACGTAGTCGGCGGCGACGCAGCGCCAGCCGGCCTCGACCAGCGGCGGGATCAGCTTGCGGAACAAGAACGACCACGTCGGCTCGCCGTGCAGCATCAGGAGCGGCCGCCCCTCGCCCTCGTCGAGGTGGGCCACGCGCAGCCCGTCGAAGTCCCTGTAGCGCGGCTCGAAGTCGAAGCCCGGCAGGCCCTCGAACCGCTCCTCGGGGGTCCTGACGACCCCGGCCGGCGGCGCGGCTATTGAACCATGTAGGTGTCGGGCGGCGGGTCCGTCTGCGACGGGAGCGAGGTCTTCCGCTCGTACGGGGTCCAGTGGATCAGGTCCTCGCCCGTCCCGCCCTCGATCTGCTGCCACGGACCGTCCGGGACCGGCTTGCCGCAGGCCCCGTACAGCCGGGTGAGCATCTCCTCGCTGATGTCCCGCATCCGCCGCACGTTGTGCCGGATGATCTCCTCGACCTCGTCCTTCGAGAGCTTCTGGTTCCCCTTGAGGAACATCTCCTCGACGGTGTGGTCGGTGGCCGCCGCGAAGCCCGCCTGGCGGACGTCGCAGTCGTCCTGGCACAGCTCGCGGAAGCGCTGCTGCATCCAGACGTTCAGCTCGTAGTGCGGCTTGAAGATGTCGCGGACCTTCGCGACGAACTCGTGGTCCGTGAGGTAGTCCTGGAGGCCGAGCAGCGACGGGTACATGAAGTAGAGGACGTTGTCCCAGATGACCTTCGACTGGGTCGTCACGCCGTCGCGGAAGACCTCGTACTGGCCGGCGAACGCCGGGCCCCAGCCCATGAACTGGCCGAGGTAGGTGCTGTTGTAGATCTTCAGCCGGCGGCGGAAGTCGGCCTCGGCCTCGCCGCTCAGGTGCTCGCAGATCAGCCGCGTGGCGAGCGTGTTCGAGACCGCGACGAAGTCGAGCCCGGTCGCGTACAGCGGGTCGAGGAACAGGCCCGCCTCGCCGGTCAGGCACCAGCGCTGCGGCGACAGGCCGCGGCGCGCCCCGTACGCGTAGTTCTTCAGCTTCCGGAAGTCCATCAGCCCGTCCTCCGAGTCCGGCAGCTTGCTCGCGAGCTGGGGCTCGAACTCGTTCAGGAACTCGAGGACCTCCGGGTAGCGGCGGATGCGCTCGAACGGGACGAACTTCGGGTCGGCGACGACGCCGATCGAGATCGAGTCGGACGGCAGCGGGATCATCCAGATCCAGTAGCCCTCGCCGACGAGGTGGTTCGTGCTGACCCAGCGGCGGCCGTTCGGGACGCGCGCCCGCCAGCCCTCGTCGTCGGACCACGAGTCGATCTTCCGGTCGGGCGTGAGCTCGAGCCGGAACCAGCACGCGTTCACGTCGTGCGGGATCTCGACGCCGAGCTTCAGGTGCTTGCGCAGGATCCCGGCGCGGCCGGAGCAGTCCATGATCCACCTCGGCCGGAACTCCTTGGTCGTGCCGTTCTGGCGGACGGTGACCGAGTGGCGGTCGTCGCCGAGCTCGAAGCTGGAGACGGAGTGGCCGTCGAGCAGGTTGACGCCCATGCCCGGCGCCTCCTCGGCGAGCGCGTTCTCGAGCCGGCCGCGGTCGATCTGATAGGTGCGGTTCGACCAGACCTTGTGGAGGCCGAGCTCGGGCCGGATCGCGATGTCCTTGTTGTCGCCGTTCGGCGAGAAGATCCGAAGGCTGAACTTGCGGAGCTGCTGCTCCTCCATGTGATGCTTGAAGTCGACGAGGTCCTTCAGGTAGTGGGCGCCGATCTCCGCGACCGACTCGCCGACCTTGTAGGCCGCCTCGGGCACCGGGTGCTCGCGCTTCTCGATCACCACGACGTCCGTCTCCGGACGCATCAGCTTTAGCTGCCGGGAGGCGGTCAGACCCGCCAGCCCGCCGCCGAAGATCAGGACGTCGCAGTCGGTGGCGCCTGCCGCCATCAGATGAGCTCCCTCGGTCTCGTTGTCATGGGCCTGAGGCTAAGAGCGGCGCGGCGGCGGGTCCAAATCCACCGCCGCGCCGCGAAGGCGCTACGTCCGCTCGCGCTCCCTGCGGAGCTGATGGACCATCGCGGCCACGAGCGGCGCCGTCATCAGCAGGTTGTAGATGAAGTGGAGGTCCGGCCGCAGCAGGTTGATGCCGCCGCCGATGTCGCCGCCCTTGGCGAGCAGGCCCGGGTCGCCCGGCTTACCGGTGTCCCAGAACGCGAGCATGATCGACACGTGCTCGGCCATGTGCCACGCCCCGATCGCCACCGTCGCCCAGAGCCACGGGTTCGAGCGGAACTTCATGACGAGGACCATCACGCCGACCAGCACCCAGAGGTTCCAGATGAAGTGGACCCACTCGATGTCGAGCGCCCCGACCGCGCCGTGCGCCTGCTTCGGCGCGGCGTCGAGCGTGTGGATCTGGGCCATCTGCCCGAGGTGCTCGCCGAAGTGGCCGAGCTGCGGCAGCGTGACGATCCCGAAGAACGCGATCCAGGCCCCGTAGGTGCGCGACAGCGACAGCACCTGGAGCGTGATCGCGATCCACATCGGGGTGAGCGCGACGAAGGCGGTGGTCCCGGCGGACCACTCGTACTCGTACCCGGCCGCGGCGGCGAACGCCGGCGCACCCACGATGACGGCGAGGCCGAGCCACAGGTTGCGCGGCGAGATCCCCTCGAACGTCGACCTGCGGACTGCTAGCTGCGACATCTGTCCTCCTCGGAAGTTTCGAGGCGCTGAGGGTCGCCGATGCGCGCCCGCGCGGCCAGTTCCGAATCTCCCGACGACGGTAGATCTCCCGACGACGGTAGATCCTGCGGCGACGGCAGATCTCCCGACGCCGGGAGATCTCAGCTGCCGCCGGCCGGGACGGGGCTGGCGGCGGGAGCGGGCGCGGCGGCGCCCTCCGGCAGCAGCCGCTGGAGCGGCCGCGGGAGCCACCAGCACCACTTGCCGAACAGCCGCAGCGACGCCGGCAGCAGCACGAGGCGGACGAGCGTGGCGTCGAGCATCACGGCGGTCGTCATGCCCACGCCGAGCTGGCGGGTGACGACGAGGTCGGTCTGCGCGAAGGCGACGAACACGCCGGTCATGCTGAGAGCCGCGCCGGTGACGACCCCGGCCGTCCGCCGCAGCCCGTAGTCGATCGCGCCCTCGGTCGTGCCGGTGATCATGTGGCCCTCGCGCATCCGCATCAGCAGGAACGCCTGGTAGTCGATCGAGAGGGCGAAGGCGATCGTGTAGACGCCGAACAGCATGATCGCGTCGACCCAGCCGGCGCCTCCGAGCAGCGGCGGGTGGCCCTGGAAGAGGAGCGCGAGGATCCCGCAGGCCGCGGCGACCGTGAAGCCCGTGAGGCCGACGGCGAGCAGCGGCAGCAGGACCGACCGCAGCACGGGCACCAGGATCAGGAACGCCACGATGCTCAGGACCACGACGAGCACCCAGAACTGGTCCTCGGTGATCTTCTCGTAGTCCTGGAGGCGCGTGGCGAAGCCGCCGAGCTGGACCTCGGCCCCGGTCTCGCGCGCGAGGCGAGCGGTCTCCCGCTCGAGCACCGGCCGCAGCGGGTGGCCCTCGCGCACCACGTCGCCCTTCCCGATGACCAGGAACCGGACGGCCGAGCCGCCGCGGTCGACGTTCAGGGCGAAGGTCGAGATGCGGCGGAGCGACGGCGGCGACTTGTCGATCGCCGCGAGCGCGAAGTAGCCGGAGCGGGCCGCCGAGGCGAGGGCGTCGGTGCCGTCGAGCCCGGCCGCCAGCTCCTTGGTCCGCACCCTGCCCTCCGCGACGCCCGTCTCCATCCGGCGAACGCCGTCTCGCAGCAGGCCGGTCTGGCGGGCGCCCGAGCCGAGGCCCTGCTCGAGCTCGCCGGCGCCGCCCTCGAGCCGGCGCATCCCGCTGGCGAGCCGCGTGCCGCCGACCTCGAGCTTGCCGAGCCCCGCCGCCAGCGCCGCCCCGCCGCCGCGCAGCCGGTCGAGCCCCGTCACCAGCTCCGCCAGCCCGTCCTCGAGCTGGCCGGCCCCGGTGTGGAGCTGCACCGCCCCCGCCTCGAGGTCGGCGAGGCCGGCGTCGAGCCGCTCGAGGCCGGACCTCAGCTCGCGGGCGCCCGCCGCGGCCGCCGCCGTCTGCTGCGACGCCTGCGCCAGCGCGCTGTCGAGGCCGTCGTACTCGGGGTCGACCTGCTGGCCGGTGAGCGGGTTGCGGCCCGTGATGTTGCCCTGCGCGGTGGCGACCGCCCGGAAGACGTTCTGGTACTCGGGGTCGACCTTCGACGTGGGCAGCATGCGGTCGAGCGCCGCGAGCGCCTCGTCGAGCTGGGTCTTCGCGTTCTGGGCCGGCTCCCGCAGCCGGTTCAGGTCGCGGCTCCCCCGGTCGAGCCCGTCGGCCAGCTCCGTGACGCGCGGGATCCCCGACTGGACGCCGCCGCGCGCCTCGCCGAGGCCGTCGCGGAGCTGCGCGAGGCCGTCCCGTGCGCGCCCGGCGCCCGCCCCGAGCGCCGCCGCCCCCTCGCGGGCCACGGCCAGGCCGCCGCCCATCTGCCGCGCCCCGCGGCGGGCCGCCGCGATCCCGGCGCGGAGCCGGTCGGCACCGGTGGAGGCGGCCGAGCCGCCGCGCGCCAGCTCGCCGGCGCCCGACGCGGCCGCGGACAGGCCGCGGCGCAGCTCGTCGACCCCGCCGCCGGCCGCCGCCAGCCCGGACTGGAGCTTCGCCTGGTCCTGGAGCGCCCGACCGAGCTCCGAGTCCGCCTGGGCGAGCTTGGCCGGGACCTGCTCGAGCGGCCTGGTCCGGCGCGCGATCTCGCCGGGCCCCATGACCGCCTCGACCATGGGGTTGGCGGCCAGCCGCTGCTGGAAGCGGTCGAGCGCGTCGAGCTGGCGCTGGTTCGTGAGCGGACCGCGGTGGGCGGCGACGATCACCTCGTACGGCGACGTCCAGCCGGTGCCGAGCTTCTTCTCGACCGCCGAGAAGTCGACCTCCTCCGGCTGGTCCTTCGGCAGCACGTGCGTGCTCGGCGGGCCCATGTCGAGCCCGAGCGCCGGCGTCGCCATCGCCCCGATCAGCAGGAACACGAGCAGCGTGGCGAGCAGCGGCCGCCGGAGGATGCGGATGGCGAGCAGGCCGAAGCGGCTGTCGCCGCCGCGCGAGCGCCCGATGCTCCAGCTGTTGATCCGCCGGCCGATCAGGACGAGCGCGGCCGGCAGGACCGTCATGGCGCCGACCACGCTGACCGCGGCGGCGATGATGATCCCGATCGTCGACGAGACGAGCAGCTCGCCGGGCACCACCGGGGTCGCGGCTGAGACCGCCACGACGACCGCGATGCCCGCGACGACCACCGTGCGGCCGGCGGTCGCCGCCGCCGTGAGCGTCGCCTCGCGCGGCTCGAGCCCGCGGTCGAGCTCCTCGCGGAAGCGCGACACCATCAGGAGCGCGTAGTCCACCCCGAGCGCGAGGCCCATCATCACGTAGAGGTTCAGGGCGATCGCGTCGAGCAGGTAGACCCCGTTGTTCACGATCTCGAGCAGGCCGCGGCCGGCGGTGATCGTGATGCCGCCGACGAACAGCGGGATCGACGCTGCGACCACGCTGCGGAACACGAACAGCAGGACGATCATCAGGAGCGGGGCGGCCACGACCTCGGCGCGCTGGACCGCCTTGACCGTGGCGTCCTTGATCCCCCACGAGACGTCCGGGTTGCCGGTCATGTGCGCCTCGACCGGCGCGTGCGTGCGCTGGTCGACCTCGCGCCGCACCTTCTTCGTGACGAACTCCGAGGTCCTCTCGAAGTCGCTCTCCGAGCGGATGATCATGAACGCCGTGTCGGGCTTCGGCCGCAGCGCCTCCTGGTTGCGCGGCCACGGCGAGAGCACGGTCAGGCCCGGCTCGCGCTCGATCGCGGCCGCCAGCGGCGCGCCCTGCCTGTCGACCGCCGACCGCGGTCCCTCCAGCAGCACGACGAGCGGCGTCGTCTTCCCGAACCGCTGGGTGGCGAGCTCCTCGGCGTCCTGCGAGGGTGTCCCCGGCACCTCGAGGCTGGCCCGCTGGTGGAGGTGCCCCTCGAGGCCGAGCCCGACGATCCCGAGGACGCTGACCGCCAGCATGTAGACGGCCAAGACGTGCTTCGGCCGGTCTACTGCGAGGCGCGCAAGTCGGATCAAGGCTCGCCGGATTGTATGGACGCGTGGGGCGGCGGACGTAGGTATCCGTCACCCACGTCCGCCCCCCGAAGTGGCGTCGCTAGCCGACCGGCTCGGCAGCCTCGGACGTCTGCTTCGCGTCCTTGGCGCGCGGCTTCTCCTGAAGCCGCCGGCACGACATCAGCGGGTCCCAGTCGGGCCCGCCGGCGGTGATCTTCGACGGGTCGCCGAACACCGTCGTGCCGTCGCGGACCTCGAGCAGGAGGTCCGGCCGGCCCAGGATCGCACCGGCGGCGCCGATCCCGGAGAACAGCGTCCCCGTGATGCCGTGGCAGTAGATGGTGTTGCCGCCGCAGAGGTAGAGGCCCTTGACGGGCGACTTCGACTGCGGGCGGAACGGGCCCATCTGCTTGCCGGAGAACTCGGCGCCGTACGGCGTGCCCAGCGTGGAGAGCGTGTAGCGCTCCTGGGTGATCGGCGTCGAGGCCTCCTTCCAGACGATGTGCTCCTCCATGTCCTCGAGCTCCGGCACGACCTCGGCCGTCCGCTTGACGAGCATCTCCTGGAGCTTGTCCTTCACCGCCCGGTACTCGGGGTCCTTGGAGTACTTGCCGCCCTCGGCCGGGCTCTTGCCGACCTTCCAGAGCCGGTAGTCCGGCGGGACGAAGCTCAGGATCTCGAGGTTCGAGTGGCCGGGCGGCGCCCCGTGCATGTTCGACGGGTCCTTGAGCGACGACGACCGGATGTACGCCGACGGCCACCAGTCCGGGATCCCCTCCCAGGTGTCGTCGTACAGCTTCTCGATGTCGTAGTCCGGCAGCCACCAGAGGTTGGCGTTCGGCAGCCGCTCGCGCAGGTCGATGTCGAGGCCCAGGTAGACCGTGAAGATCGGCAGGACCATCCGCATCTTCTCGACGCTGCGCACGACCCGCCGCGGCAGGTGCTCGCGGCCGACGAGGTCGAAGTACGTCCGCTTGAGGTCGGCGTTCGAGACCACCACCGGGGCGCTGATCTCCTCGCCGTCGACCAGGCGGACGCCCTGGACCTTGCCGTTCTTGATGAGGATCTTCTCCACCCGCGCGCCCGTGCGGACCTTGCCGCCGTGCGTCTGGATGACGTTCACCATCATCGCGGCGGGGACCTGGCCGCCGCCCTTCGGGTAGTAGGCGCCGCGCCCGATGTAGTGCTCGAGCATGATCCCGGCCATCATCACGGCGGTCCGCGACGGCGGGGACCCCCACAGGCCGCCCTGCCCGGAGATCACGGCACGGGCCTCCGGGCTCAGCTTGCAGGAGTCGAACAGCGACGCCATCGAGCGCAGCCCGTGGACCATCAGGGTGCGGCCCTGGAACGGCACGCGGAGGAACGCCCTGTTGTGACAGGGCATCGTGTCGAAGACCTCCTCGCCGACCTTCTGGATGATCCGCGTGCACTTCTCGATGCCCTTGCGCTCGGACGGGAAGTACTCGTAGAGCCGCTCGCGGTAGCGGTCCCAGCCGCGCGGGACGTCGAACATGAAGTCGGGGAAGAACATCCGGTCGAACCCGTCCGGGTTCATCTCGAGCCACTCGATCTTCCCCTCGCAGCCGAGCGCGCGGAACGCCTGCTGGAAGATGCCCCCCGGCTCGCAGTCGCCCACGTAGTGCAGGCCGACGTCGAACTCCCACTGGTTCTTGCGGCGGAACACCTGACTGCATCCGCCGGCCGTGTCGTACTGCTCCAGGACCAGGGTCCGGTAGCCGTTGGTCTGGAGGAAGGAAGCGGTTGTGAGCCCCCCGATGCCGGAGCCGATGACGATCGCGTCCCAGTCCGACGAGCTGCCGTTGAGTGAAGTGCCGTTTCTTGATGTCGCCATGTGGCGGAGGGTGTACCAGAGCGGATCGCCTACCCCGTAATCCGCCGCTCCGAATCCGCGGGGCTAGACTGCCGGCCCCGGCGAGGGAGGGATCGGATGACTACGCAGACGACGGCGACCACGGCGGAGAGCGAGCAGGGCACGCGCGCGACGCCCGCGTCGAGGTTCCCGATCGCGGACTTCTGCGCCGCCATGGAGGCGGGCGACGTCGACCGCGCGCTCGAGAACTTCACCGACGACTGCCTCCTGCGGCCGCTCGGCACCGACCACCTGCGCTTCGAGGGCAAGGAGGCGACGCGCGACCTCGTCCGCGCCGTGCTCCAGGTCTTCGAGCGGACGAACTACCACGACCGGATGCTCTCGGACGACGAGATCTGGGTCCGGTTCAAGACGTTCCCCGAGGGGATCCCGTTCGACGGGATCGACTGCCTCAAGATCGACGAGAACGGCAAGTGCTACCAGATGGACGTGATGGGCCGGCCGCAGTTCGCGCAGACGATCTTCACCGGCAAGGTCGCGCTCAGGCTGCGGCCGCAGATCGGCTGGTTCCGGAAGCTGCTCCTGACCGTCCTGATCCCGCCGCTCGAGTGGTCGCAGAAGCTCGCGGCGCGGCTCGGCCCCTGGCTGATCCAGCCGGGCGTGCCGACGGCCGTGCGCCAGCGCCCCGAGTAGGAGGCGGACGCGCCACGATTGCGCGTCCCCGGACGCGGCCGTACCCTCCGCGGGTCTCGATGCGCCAACGACTCGAGAGGGGACGAGCTTGACCGCAGACCCGTCGACCGTCGCGACCACCCCGGAGCGGAAGGGCGAGACCCCCGCCGACCGCTTCCCGATCGAGCGGTTCCGCGCCGCCATGGAGGGACGCGACGCCGTCGCCGCGATGGAGCTGTTCACGGACGACTGCGTCATCCGCCCGATGGGCACCGACTTCATCAAGTTCACCGGCAAGGAGACCAACACGCGGCTGGTCGCGGCCGTCCTCAGCTGCTTCGACGTCTTCCGCTACGTCGGCGAGGAGCTGCGCACCGACGACATGATCGCCCTCGAGATGGACCTGGTCCTGCGCGAGAATCCGCCGCAGCACCTGGACGGCCTGGACATCCTCAAGATCAACGAGGAGGGCAAGTGCTACGAGATGGTCGTCCAGGGCCGCCCGCAGCTCGCGCAGACCCTCTTCACCGGCAAGGTGGCGCTCGCGCTGCGGCCGCACCTCGGCTGGTTCAGGCGGCTCCTCCTGACGGTCCTGATGCCGCCGCTCGAGCTCTCGCAGAAGCTCGCCGGGCGCCTCGGCGGGAAGCTCGTCCACGACGCGACGCCGAACGCGCCGATGCAGGACCCGAGAGGGCGCAGCGACAAGGTGCACCCCGCGCGCGCGTCCGAGGTCGGCGCCGGCGCGGCGAGCGGCAACGGGGCGAGCGCCCGCTCGAACGGCTCGACGCCCGCGTCCCGCTTCCCGGTCGCCGAGTGGCGCGAGGCGATGGAGGCGCGCGACCCGGAGCGGGCGCTCCAGTACTTCACCGACGACTGCCTGCTGCGCCCGGTCGGCACCGACTTCATCCGGTTCCAGGGCAAGGACACCGCGAAGACGCTGCTCGACTGCGTGCTCAGCGTCCCCGAGAAGTGGACCTACACGGTGGAGGCCCACACCGAGGACACGGTCGCCGTGTTCGTGCGCATCGAGTTCGACGGCCTCGTCATGGACGCGTGCGACCTGCTCAGGATCAACGAGGAGGGCAAGGCCTACGAGATGTTCCTCGTGTCGAGGCCCCAGATGCCCGTTGCGATCTTCACGGGCAAGGTGGGCAAGAACCTCGCGCGCAAGGTGGGCTTCCTCCGCTGGCTCCTCGTCAGCGTGCTCGTGTGGCCGCTCGAGGTGGTGCAGCGGGCGGCCGGGCCGTTCGGGGCCTGGCTGATCGAGCCCGCCTGCCCGGGCTCCCCGCGCCGCGTCCGGCGCTGGGAGACGCCGGACCGCGACAGCGTCGCCGCCGGGATCTAGCGAGCCCCGCTCAGCCCGCCGGGCCCCGCTCAGCCCGCCGGCGCGATGCCGGCGCGCTCGGCGACCTCGAGCACCTGCGCCGCGAGCGCGCCGCCGCTCCACGCCATCGGCAGCTTGCCGTCGCGCTCGCAGGCGAACGAGCTCGCGGGCAGCACGTCCGCGTAGCGCGCGGCCAGCTCGTACGGGTGGTCGGCGTCGTAGTCGTCGAGCGAGCCCACGACCGCGACGGGCGCCGTGACGCGCCGGAGGTCCGCGAGCGGGCCGAACGGGACGGCCCGCCAGACCGCCTCGAGAGCGTCGGCCACCGCGTCCAGATTGGCGTGCTGCCGCATCCGGAGGGCGAGCACCTGCCGCAGCGCCTCGGCCCGTCGCCCCCACGCCGGCTCCGGCTCGAGCGCCTCGATGAAGCCCTCGACGCCGCCGCTCCTGAGGCCGGCGGCGAGCCGGTCCGCCTTCCGCACGGGCTCGGCCGGCGGGTGGACGTCGGGGTCGTAGGACGGCGTGGCGGCGACGATGCCCGCGACCCGGTCGGGGTCCTCCATGGCCAGCCGCAGCGCGGTGTGGGCGCCGAGCGAGGCGCCGAGGAACAGCCCGCGGTCGACCTCGAAGGCGTCCAGCACGGCGAGCAGGTCGGCGAGCCAGAGGTCGTACGTGTAGCCCTCGGGGCCGGGGGGCCCCGACGACTGCCCGTGGCCGCGGGCGTCGTACGCGACCACCCGGAAGCCCGCGTCCTGGAGCCGGGTCGAGCCCAGGAGGACGTGGTCGCGGGTCCCCAGCGCACCGTGCAGCACGACGACCGCCGGCGCGTCCGGCTGGCCGGTCTGGCGGGCGGCGAGCTCGACCCCCGCGGCGGGCACGAGCTCCTCGCGAACCGGTGCCTGCTCCCGCCGGATCGTTGCCTTAGGCCGGCTCATGCCCGGTAGCGTACGAGGGCGAGATGCGCATCGAGCAACCGCGACGCGAGCTCCCGTTCCGGCTCCGGGTCGGCGGCGTCGTGATGGGGCTGAAGTACATCGCCCGCCGGCGCCGGTGGCCGCGCTCGTGGGTGGTCCCGGACATCTTCAAGACGATGGCGTTCCGGCCCGAGCGGTTCGGCGGGCCGTTCCTCGCCGCCGGCCAGGCGGTCATGCGGGGCGAGTCCTCGGAGTGGAGCGTCGGCGAGCGCGAGCTGTTCGCCGCGTTCGTCTCGGCCGAGAACCAGTGCCCGTTCTGAACTGGCTCCCACGGCGCGGTCGCGTCGTCGCTGCTGGGTGACGAGCTGGTGGAGGCGGTCCTCGAGGACTACCGCACCGCGCCGATCGACGAGCGCACGCGGGCGGCGCTCGCGTTCCTGCGGAAGCTGACGCTCGACCCCGCCTCGGTGGGGCCGGCCGACGCCGCGGAGGCGCGGGCGGCGGGCGTGAGCGACGCCGCGCTCCGCGAGGCGATCTACGTCGCAACGCTGTTCAACACGATCGACCGGATGGCCGACGCGCTCGGCTTCGACCTGCTGCCCGAGGAGGGCTACCGCGGCGCGGCGCGGTTCCTGGTCGCGTCCGGCTACGAGTGGGGCTAGCCGGTCGCGCCCGGCAGCGCGCGGAGCTTCTCGGCGGAGTCGGCCGAGACGACGTCGAGCTCGGGGTCGATCTGGCGGACGAGGCCGGCCAGCACGCGGCCGGGGCCCAGCTCCACGAGCCGCTCGGCGCCGGCGCCGGCGATCGCGCGGACGCAGTCGACCCAGCGCACCGGGCTCACGATCTGCGTGACCAGGGCGTTCCGGACCTCGTCCGCGCGCCGCACCGGCGCACCGGGCGCGTTGGCCGCGATCGGCACCTCGGCGTCGCGCAGCTCGGCCTCGCCGAGCGCCTCGGCGAGGCGGCCCTCGACGTTCCCCATCAGCGGGCTGTGGAACGCGGCCCCCACGCGCAGCGGGATCGCGCGGCCCTCGCCGCGCTCGCCGACAAGCTCGACCACGCGCTCGACCGCGGCGGTCTCGCCGGACACGACGATCTGGCTCGGCGAGTTGAAGTTCGCGGGCACCACCGTGCCGCGCTCGGACGCGGCCCCGCACAGCTCCTCGACCGCCTCCCCCGGCAGGCCCACCAGGGCCGCCATCGAGCCCGGCCGCTCCGCCTGCGCCTCGGCCATCAGCCGGCCGCGCAGGGCCACGAGCCGCATCCCGTCCTCGAGCCCGAGCGACCCGGCGGTGACGACCGCCGTCCACTCGCCCAGGCTGTGGCCGGCCACGACGCCCGGCCGCAGGCCCAGCCCGCGGGCGACCTCGACGAGCGCGAGCGAGACGGCGAACAGCGCCGGCTGTGCGACGTCGGTCCGGGTCAGGTCCTCGATCGGGCCCTCCTCCACGAACCGGCGGACCGGCAGCCCCGACGCCTCGTCGGCCATGTCGAGGTAGCGCTCGTACAGCGCCGGCTCGCCCTCGCGGAGCGCCGAGCCCATCCCGACCTTCTGGGACCCCTGGCCCGGGAACACGAAGCCGATCACGCGCTCACCCCCGCGCGCTGGGCGACCTCGAGCACCTGGCCGGCCAGCGCCCCGCCGTTCCAGGCGAGCGGCGGCCGGCCGGGTGGCTCCGACACCAGCTCGGCGTTGGGCATCGCGGCGGCGTAGGCCGCGGCCAGCTCGTAGGAGTGGTCGCCCTCGTACTCGTCGCGCGCGCCGACCACGATCACCGGCTGGCGGACGGCGGCGAGGTCGTCGAACGAGTCGAACGGCCGGTCGCGGAGCGTGTGCTCGATCGCGTCGGCCACCGCGTCGAGGTGCAGGTGCTGGGTCATCCGGCGCCCGAGCACGTTGCGCACCGCCTCGTCGCGCTTGCCCCACGCCGGCGGCAGCTCGTAGGCCTCGACGAAGCCCTGGACGCCGCGCGCGCGCACGGCCTCGGCGACCTTGTCGGGGTGTCGGAACCAGGCCGGGTCGGGGTGGTTGCGCGGGTCGTATGCGGGCATGGCCGCGACGATCGCCTCCACGCGCTCCGGGTGCTCGAGCGCGAGCCGCAGCGCGGTGTGGGCGCCGATCGAGACGCCGAGCAGGACCGCGCCGTCGACCGCGAAGGCGTCCAGCACGGCCAGGAGGTCCTGGAGCAGGAACTCGTAGCGGTAGCCGTCGAGGGTGGGCGGCGGCGTCGAGCGGCCGTGGCCGCGGACGTCGTAGCGCACGACGCGGAAGCCGGCCCTCTCGAGCTTGGTCGAGCCGAGCAGCACGTGGTCGCTCGTCGCGAGCATCCCGTGCAGCACCACGACGGGCGGGGCTCCGTCCGGCCCGGTCTGCCGGGCCACGAGCTCGACGCCCGCCGACCGTACGACCTCCTCCCGCGCCGCTGCGGCGCCGTCCTCGCCCGGGCTCAGCTCGCCCTCGCTACGTCGCGGTCGGCGGTGGGGCGGCGGTCGCGACGCCGCGCGGCCCGCCGCCGTTCGCGGCGCTGCCCGCGCCGCCCCGGTAGCGCTCGATCGCCGCGACCCCGGCGGCCCGGCGCATCACCCCGGCGCCGGTCGCGGTGGCCGCGATCAGGTCGAACAGCTCGTGCTCCGAGAGGCCGCCCGCGCGCGCGGCGGCGACGTCCTCGTCCTCGATCTCCCACGCGCGGTGGGCGACCTTGTCGACGAGCGCCCCCGCCGCGCCCAGCTCGACCAGCGACGGCCGGCCGTTCCCGTCCGCCGGGCTCGCGCCGTGCTCGAAGGCCGCGAGCCGGAGCAGGAGCGGCGTGCAGCCGGCCGGGCCGAGCACAGCCCGCGCGAGCGCGTCGGCCGGCGCGTCGCGGTCGCGGTCCGGCCCGCCCCACTCGCGCGGCAGCTTCGCGTAGCCGCGCTTGCCGGCGAGCTGGTGCGCGCCCGCGTCGAGGCCCTTCTCGTCCTGCGGCTCGAACTCGACCGCGTCGGCGATCCGGTCGATCACGTTGAACGCGGCCCCGACCTCGAGCGCGTCGAGGAGGTCCTCCGGCGAGCAGCCGGACTCGACCGCGGCCGCCACGTCGCGCTCGCTCACGTCGTCCGGCATCTGCGTGACCCGCTCGAGGAAGGTGAGCGCGCCGCGGAGCCGGTCCGAGATCGGCGCCGTGAGGTGGTCGCGCAGGACCGCGTCCATCACGCCCTCCTCCTCGATCAGGTGCGACGCGACCGCGCCGTGGGCGTTCGTTCAGAAGACGCAGTGGTTGCGGGCCGACACGAACGAGGCCATCACCTCGCGCTCGGCCTGGGTCCAGGTGGACGGGCCGCGCTGCGAGGACTCCACCCACGCCGAGAACGCGTTGCCGAACAGCTTCGGGCGGTGGTGCAGCGTGAGCACGACGTCCGGCACGGACGAGCCCGACATCCGCCGGATCAGGCGGTGTAGGAGCTTCTTCGGAAGGCTGTGCTCGACGTCGAGGGCCCGGAGCCTCACGGATGCCAGTTTAATGTCGGGCCATGACCCCCGCCGAGCCTCCCGTGACCGACGCGACGGCGGGCACCCACGCGCTCGGCGGCGAGGCCCCGGTCCGCCGGCTCGGCTTCGGCGCGATGCGGATCACCGGCGAGGGGATCTGGGGCCCGCCGGCCGACCGCGGCGAGGCGCTCCGCGTCCTGCGGCGCGCCGTCGAGCTGGGCGTGAACCTGATCGACACCGCCGACGCCTACGGCCCCGACGTCTCCGAGGAGCTGATCGCCGAGGCGCTCCATCCCTACCCCGACGACCTCGTCGTCGCCACCAAGGGCGGCCTCGTCCGGCCCGGCCCCGGCCGCTGGGAGACCGACGGCCGGCCCGAGCACATCCGCGAGGCCTGCGAGGGCAGCCTCCGCCGGCTGCGGCTCGACCGGATCGACCTCTACCAGTTCCACGCGCCGGACTCGGACGTCCCGTTCGAGGACTCGGTCGGCACGTTCGCCGAGCTGCGCGACGAGGGGAAGGTGCGCCTCGTCGGGCTCTGCAACGTGAGCGCGGAGCAGCTCGAGCGGGCGCTCGAGATCGTGCCGGTCGTGTCCGTCCAGAACCGCTACAACCTCACCGACCGCGACAGCGAGGACGTGCTCGAGGCGTGCGAGCGCCACGGGATCGGGTTCATCCCGTGGTTCCCGCTGGCCACCGGCGACCTGGCGCGCTCGGGCGGGCCGCTCGACGAGGCCGCGCAGCGCCACGGCGCCGCCCCGTCCCAGGTCGCGATCGCCTGGCTGCTCGCCCGCTCCGGCGCGATGCTGCCGATCCCGGGCACCGGGTCGGTGGCCCACCTCGAGGAGAACTGCGCGGCGGCCGGCATCGAGCTCGACCCGGAGGAGGTCGCCGCGCTCGAGGCCGCGGCGGGCGCCGACGGGTCGGCATGACGAGCGTCGCCGAGCTCGACCTCCCCTCGCTCGAGTACCTCGACCCGACCCTCACCGGCGACCGCTTCCACGCGACGATGCGCGAGCTGCGCGAGCGAAGCTGGCTCGCGCGCGTCGAGCCGGTGGGCTACGCGGCGCTCGACCGCGAGTCGGCCGCGTTCTTCCTGCGGAGCCGCGGCGCCACGTTCCCCGGCCGCACGATGCTCGAGGTGCAGGGCGTCCGCGACGGACCGCTGTACGAGCGCTTCAAGGGCAACCTGCTCGACCTCGACGGCGAGGACCACCGGCGCCTCCGCAAGCTCGTGCAGCCCGCGTTCACGCCGCCGGCGGCCGACCGGCACCGGCCGGCCATGCGCGAGCGGCTCGCCGAGCTGTTCGCCCCGCTCGCCGAGGCCGGGCGGTGCGACTTCGTGGAGGCGGTCGCCCAGCCCTACCCCGCGCAGATGATCGCCCACGTCATGGGCGCGCCGCTCGCGGACGCGCCGCGGCTCCACCTATGGGCGAACCGGATCCAGCAGCAGTTCGACCCGATCAAGGTCGCCACCGAGCTGGACGAGATCAACCGCGCGGCGCGCGAGTTCCAGGAGTACACGTGGGACCTGCTGCGCGCTCGGCAGGGCGATCCCCGCGACGACCTGATCTCCGAGCTGATCGCCGCCGAGGAGGAGGGCGACCGGCTCACCGAGGACGAGTGCGTCCACCTCGTGAGCGCCGTCCTGGTCGGCGGGGTCGACACGACCCAGAGCCAGCTCGCGCACGGGCTGCTCCTGTTCGCGCAGCACCCGGACCAGTGGGACGCGATCGCGGACGACCCCTCGCTCGTCCCGCAGGCGGTCGAGGAGGTCCTGCGCTTCGAGCCGATCACCCCGTTCACCGCCCGGATCACGCTCGAGGAGCTCGAGTACCGGGGCGTGACGTTCCCGAGCGGGACCGTCGTGATCGCGGCCGCCGTCACGGCCAACCGCGACCCCGACGCGTACGCGGAGCCGGAGAGCTTCGACGTGACCGCCGACCGCGACCGCTCGAAGCCGCTCACCTTCGGCGCCGGCCCCCGCTTCTGCCTCGGCGCCAACCTCGCACGCGCGGAGCTCCAGGAGGCGCTCGCCTACCTCGCCCCGCGGATGCGCGACCTGTCGCTGGACGGCGAGCCCGAGCACGACACCCCGTTCGGGGTGTACGGGATGAGGCGGCTCCCGCTGCGGTTCACCCCCGCGTAGCCCTGGCGTGTTCGATTTGTTCCGCATAGCGGAACGAATCCGACACCGTGTCGCTCTGGGCCCGGAAATGGGGCGGCCCGCGACGCCGAGGGGGGGCTAACGGCGTCGCGGGCCTTGCTTGCCGGGCAGCGCCGGTGCGCGCGCCACCCGAGCGGCTTGATGCCCCTTTCGCCCACGATTACGGTCTTCCTGCGCGTGGGCCGCGCGCACCCGGCTCGGTTGTTACCCGGGGCCCGCTCGCGACTAAACCGGCGGCGGCGGAATTTCTCGGACGCACGGCGACGGCTCGTATCGTCCGTCACGTGGCCAGGCGAGACATCTTCGCGGCGTGTGCCTCGACGGCCCTCCTCGTCGCGGCCGCGGCCGCCCCGGGCGAGGCCCGCGCCGGCTTCCGGGCCCAGCTCGACCGCGCCGGCCTCGTCGAGCTCCCGGCCCGGGCGCCGGGCGTGTCGCTCGAGCTCCGCTACGCCTCCGACGGCAACTTCACGGGCCGGCGGCTGCCGGGCTACTGCCGGCCGCTCGCCTTCCTCCGCCGCCGCGCCGCGCGGTCGCTCGCCGACGTGCAGCGGGGCCTCGAGGCGCGCGGCCTCGGGCTGCTCGTGCTCGACGCCTACCGGCCGGCGCGGGCCAGCCGGGCGATGGTCCGCTGGGCGGTGCGGGTCGGCAGGCCGGAGCT
Organism: Thermoleophilaceae bacterium; assembly: GCA_036389295.1. Taxonomy (GTDB): domain Bacteria; phylum Actinomycetota; class Thermoleophilia; order Solirubrobacterales; family Thermoleophilaceae; genus AC-37. The sequence continues at coordinate 156,605 of DASVQB010000041.1, forward strand.
GCTCGACGGCTGGATCGCGCGCCGCAGCAACCACAACCGCGGCACCGCGGTCGACCTGACGCTCGTCCGCCGCGAGTCGGGCCGCCCGCTCGACATGGGCACGCCGTACGACTCGTTCTCGCCGCGCTCCGCCACCACCGCCGCCGGCGGGAGGGCGCTCCGCAACCGGCTCAAGCTGCGGCGGGCGATGGAGGCGGCCGGCTTCGCGAACTACCGCCGCGAGTGGTGGCACTACGACTACCCGGGCGACCGGCGGGCGCTGCGGCTGGACGTGCCGCTCGGCTGCTGAGCGGCCGGGCCGGCCGCCGCCTCTAGCGCAGCTTCGCGAGCCTCAGGTAGCGCAGCAGCTCGGAGCGCTTCGACGCGACGGCCCTCGAGGCGAGGGCGACGAACTCGACCTTCCCGCCGCGCACGCCGTAGAAGAGCCGCGAGCCGCCCTTCATCCGCTTCGACCACAGGCGGTCGCCCGCGCGAGTGGCGCGGCCGCGCAGCCTGCTGGCGCTCGTGCCGGTCCCGATCCCGTCGTGGCGGTGGCGCGGCGCGGTGCTCGCCACGAGCCCGACCCGCTCGGCCGGGCTGAAGACCGCGATGACCTCGCCCGTGCGCTCCTTCTTCTGCCCGACGCACCAGCGGTACGTCCGGCCGGGCCGGGAGACCGGCTGGTTCGTGGCCCGCAGCACCTGCTCGGGGTTAGCGCCGAGCCGGACCCGTCCGAGCTCGACGCTCGTGAAGCCCTCGTGGACCGACCGGCAGCGCGGACCGGGGACGCCGTTCGCGCGCTCCCAGGTCTGGAGGTAGGCCTCGGCGCCGCGGGCCATGTCCTCGACGATCTGGTCGCCGGCCAGCATCCGCAGGTCCTCGAGCCAGTCGGGGTAGAGGCCGTAGTGGGCGACCCCGTCGACGTTGATGTCGTAGACCCGCTCGCCGCTTCGCTGCTTGTCGATCGTCACCTTGCCGTCGAACGACTTGAACGGGTACTTCACCGCGTTCGGGGCGTCCGCGCCGCGTGGCGCGCCCTGGCCGCCGAACCCGTTCATGTCGGCGCCGTAGCCGAAGCCGAAGTAGTAGCGCGCGCTGCGCATCGCCCTGACCTTGCGCCACTCCTTCACGAAGTTGGTGGAGCTGCCGGCGTAGGGCGTGACGAACCCGCCGGACCGGTAGATCCGCGGGTAGGCGTCGTCGGTGCTCCAGCTGTGGCTCGACATGACGCCCGAGTAGTCGGCCGACTCGATCACGGCGAGCGCCTGCCGCCGCCCGATCACGCTCATGTGGTCGGGGTCGAACAGCATCTTGCGCTTCACCATGTCGCGGATGACGTACTCGCCGAGGTCGCTCAGGCCGACCACGTTGCAGTGCGGCGGCTCGCCGTAGACCGGCGTGGTGCCGGGCGGCGTGTACAGGGCGAGCGCGCTCATCAGCGTGTCGGTGTTGTGCTCCGGCGCCGCGGTCGACTGCGGGTTGTCGTTGTTCTGGTCCTGGCACTTGCCGAACTGCCAGAAGCGGCCGGTCTCGAGCCGGTTGCCGCCGTTCACGACGACGCCGGTCGAGCCCGCGTCGCCGGCCACCCCGACCAGCGCGTTGTCGAACTTGTTGACCAGCTCCATCTGACGGATGCCCGCCGCGTAGAGCTCGTTCATCCAGTCGTCGATGATCTTGCGGTCGCAGAGCGGCTGGCCGTTGTAGACGTCGCAGTCGAACGGCTGCGAGGTCTCCATGCCGAGCATCACGGCGAGCTTGCCCTGGTTGATGACGCGGCGGGCCTCGAACGGGTCGCGGACGATCCGGAACCAGCCCTTGCCGGGGCCGCCGCTCTGCGCGTCGATGTAGTCCTCGAGCTCGCGGATCCGGCGGATCTCGAGCCGGATCGTGTTCATCTCGTTGCAGGGGTTCCGCTTCAGCGGGTAGACCTTGCAGAGCGCCTCGTTGTCGACCATCAGGTTGGTGAACATCCGCAGGCCGCCGCGCCACGCCCGCTCCATCCACTTGTAGTAGACCTGCTCGTGGGTGAGCGACCGGTACGCCGGCCAGTCCTTGAAGGTCGGCCAGCCGACGGTGTCGTGGGTGCCGACCGGGTTGCCGTACGAGATCGTGTTCTCGAGCGCCGCGCCGACGCCGCCGGGCCCGTGGTCGGGGCAGTCGACCATCGCGTAGGGGATCCCGTAGGGGTGCCACGGACGCCCGCAGCGGACGCTGCCGCCGAGGAACTCGAAGGCCATCATGTGGAGGTGGCCGTCGACCAGGCCGCGCACCTGGCCGTACGGCGTCGGGCCGCCCGCCGGGGTGCCGACGGCGTTGACCTCGGCCTCGGGGTACTTCGGGCAGCCCTCGGCGGGCTCGAAGGCGAACAGCCCAGCGTCGCCCGCCGAGCCGGCGTCCGTCAGGACGAGGTCGCCGCCCTGGCCGGAGACGGCCAGCGCCCTGCCGGTCGACTGGAGGACGATCCTGAACGCGCCGCCGCCGGCCTCGTCGACCCGCCACTCGGTCGACTCGCTGGCGCCGGACGCGGACTCCGCGCGGTCGCCGGAGCCGGCCGCCAGGAAGTCCTGCTGCTTGCCGTAGAGGAGGTAGCGGCCGAGCGCGGTGGCCTGCATGCGGAACGCCTCGGCGGCCGAGGCGTCGCCCGCCGCGGCCGCGTAGCCGCCGCCGACCGACTTGGCCACGAGGCGGTCGAGCGACCGCGAGCGCAGCGCGTAGCAGCCGTGCACGAGCGAGTAGCGCGTCTGGCCGGCCTGCGCCGCCGAGGCGCGCTCGCCGGCCTGCGCCGGGGCGGCCGCGATGCACAGCGCGAGCGCCGCAAGCGGCGCACAGGCCCCGAGTCTCGTCGCGATCGCGCTCACCCCCCTCCCGCGATTGAACCACTTCCGGTGCGGCGCGTGCGCCGCGGTCGCTCCCGGGCGTTCGGCCCGATCAGCTCCGCGAGGCCGTGCCGGCGAGCCTCGCCGGCAGCGTCTTCAGCTGGTTCACGAACGGCGACTCGACCATCGCCGGCTCGCCCGCCAGCTCCACGCGCGGGAAGCGAGCGAGCGTCTGCTCGAACAGGACCCGCAGCTCGAGCCGTGCGAGGGCCGCGCCCAGGCAGTAGTGACGGCCGCCGGCGCCGAACGCCTGGTGGTCGGTGTCGCGGCGGAGGTCGAAGCGGTCGGGGTCCTCGAAGCGCGACTCGTCGCGGTTCGAGGAGACGTACCACATGACCACCTTCTCGCCCTCGCGGATCGTCTGCCCGCCGAGCTCGACGTCGCGCGTGGCGGTGCGGCGGAAGTGCGCGAACGCGGGGAACATCCGCAGCGACTCCTCGACCAGCTTCGGCACGAGCGACGGGTCGTCGAGCACGAGCCGCCGCTGCTCGGGGTCGCTCATCAGGGCCAGCATCCCGCTCGAGTAGGTGGCCTTCGTGCTGTCGTTGCCCGCGGCGACCAGCAGGAAGAACCCCATCACGATCTCGTGCTCCTCGAGCCGCTGCCCGTCGACCTCGGCGTGGACCAGCACGCTCGTCAGGTCGTCGGTCGGGTTCTCGCGGCGCTCGGCGATCAACCGCCGGCAGCGCTCGAAGATCTCGGGGATGTCGCGCTCCATTACCTCGTCGATCCCGCCCGGGTTCAGGTCCGGGTCGCCCGCCCCGAGGGTCGAGTTCATGAGCCGGGCCCAGATCGCGTCGTCCTCCTTCGGGATGCCCATGAAGCTGCCGATCACGCGCGAGACGACCGGCTGCGCGACGTCGGTCACGAGGTCGCACGTCTCGCGACCGGCGACGCCGTCGAGCACCTCGGCCACGATCGCCCGGATCGCGTCCTCGTGCGCGGCGATCCGCCGCGGCGTGAAGCCCGCCTGGAACAGCGCCTTGACGCGGTCGTGCTTCGGCGGGTCCATCCCGATGAACATCGACTGGGCCAGCTCCAGCGGGAAGGCGCCGTTGGTGATCGCCGTGACGCCGCCGCGCTCCGACGAGTACGTCCGCCAGTCCCGGCTGACCGTGTGCACGTCGTCCGCCAGGGTGACCGACCAGTAGCCGTCCTCCTCCGGGAACTCGGTGATGTGGTCGGTCCAGTGCACGGGGCACTCGGAGCGCAGGCGGCGGAACACCTCGTGCGGCGGGCCGTGGCGCCACAGCTCGCGCTCGTGGAGCCGGAGTCGGTCGAGCTCGCCGCGGGTCGTCGTCATACGGGCCTCCGTGGACTACGCTGGACTCTATCCGCACGCGCGGACTCGCGATGCGCAAGGCCCTGATCACACTCGGCCTGGCCCTGGCCGGCCTGGCCCCCGCCCCGGCGGCGGCGAACGAGGAGCTCGTCACGCTCTACTCGCCGCCGATCCGCACGCTGCCGTACGTGCACGACACGCACCAGCTCTCGCTGCGACCGAACGGCGTCGAGGCGCCCGCGAGGCCGGGCTTCGTGACGAGCGTGAAGGAGCAGGTGCTGGTCGACAGCAGGAAGCCCGACGCCAAGCCGCTGTCGAACGCACAGATGATGATCCACCACCTCCTCTACTTCGCGCCCGGGCGGGTGGAGGACTCGACGGGGAGCTGCTGGTACGGGCTCGGCTTCGTCGCGGGCCGCGGCGAGGAGCACCCCGACGGGCAGTTCGACTACGCGGACGCCGAGACGCGCTCGAAGTACGGGATCGCGAACCGGCTGCCGGACGGGACCGCGCCGCGCTGGAGCCTCACGGCGATGCTGATGAACCACGTGAAGCGGCCGAAGACCGTCTACGTGCGCACGCGGCTGTACTACACCGAGGAGGAGCGCCAGCCGGTCTACCCGACCGTCGTCGGCTGCCGCGGCAACGGCATGGCGTACGACATACCGGGCGGCGGCGCGAAGGGCTCGACGGTCGTGGACCAGTCGACCTGGACCTCGCCGATGAGCGGCCGGATCCTGCTCGCCTCGTCGCACCAGCACGGCGGCGGGAAGCGCCAGACGCTGTCGAGCGAGACCTGCAACCGGGGGCTCTACGACGCACCGGTCTACCACGGCACGCGGGACCACATCTACAACACGATCCGCCCGATCCTCCACGAACCGGGGCCCATCGCGACCGGCACCTTCGCCTCGCGCCAGGGCGTGCCCGTGCGCAAGGGCGAGGTCCTGCGCCGCCGGGCCCTCCACGACAACGGCAACCTGCACGTCGCGGCGATGGGCTTCTGGGTGCTCCAGATGATCCGCGACGACTCGGTCGGCGAGTGCGACCCGCTGCCCGGCGACGTCACCGAGCTGCGCCGCCCCGCGAGGTACGACGAGACCCCGAACTACGGCCTGAAGGTGCCGCAGCTCGACAAGCCGAGGGGCGTCTTCGCGCCGTTCACGGGCGGACCGATCAAGGTCGCGGACGACTACTTCAGGCCCGGCAAGCTCACCGCGAGGGTCGGCGAGCGGATCAGCTGGGAGTTCCGCGGCACGAAGCCGCACACGGTGACGGTGGCGAACGGGCCGCGCGGCTTCTCGTCGCTCTACAGCGGCCAGCGCGGCGGCGTCTTCACCTTCACGCCGACGGTCCGCGGCACCTACCGCCTGACCTGCCTGGTCCACCCGACGACGATGGGGCAGACGCTGAAGGTGCGCTGACCGGCGAGCGCCCCGGCCGCGCGCCGGTAGCCGTTGGCAGGAATCGTCCGGAAGTCGTCTTTACTGCCAAGCCGTCGCGCGGGATCATCATGCCGTGGCAGCTCCGCGGCGCATCGCGATCCTCGTCTTCGACGACGTCCAGCCGATCGACGTCGTGGGACCGCACGAGGTCTTCTCGATCGCCAGCCGGATGGTCGAGGGCGCGTACGAGGTCGAAGTGGTGGCCGCGCGCCCGGGCTCGGTCACGACCGTCAGCGGGCTGACGCTCGTCCCCGACCGCACGCTGGCCGGCGCGCGGCGGTCGCTCGACACGCTGGTCGTCGCGGGCGGCGAGGGGATAGTCGCGGCCGCCCGCGACGAGGCGACGATCCGCTGGATCGCCCGCACGGCGAGGCGCTCGCGGCGGGTGGCCTCGGTCTGCACCGGCGCGTTCCTGCTCGCCGAGGCGGGTCTCCTCGACGGCCGCCGAGCAACAACGCACTGGGCGGGGTGCGCCGAGCTCGCGCGCAGGCACCCGGCGGTCGACGTGGACCCCGACCCGATCTTCGTCCGCGACGGGAACGTCTTCACCTCGGCCGGCGTGACGGCCGGCATGGACCTCGCCCTGGCGCTCGTGGAGGAGGACCTCGGCCCGGCGATCGGCCGCGAGGTGGCGCGCTGGATCGTCCTGTTCGTCCGCCGGCCGGGCGGGCAGTCCCAGTTCTCGGCGCAGCTCCGCGGGCAGACCGCCGAGCGGCCCACGCTGCGCGAGCTCCAGGGCTGGATCCCCGACCACCTCGACGCCGACCTCTCGGTCGCCGCGCTCGCCGGCCGCGCGCACATGAGCGAGCGCAACTTCGCGCGCGCGTTCCGGCGCGAGGTCGGCGCGACGCCGGCGAGCTACGTCGAGGCGCTGCGCGTCGAGCGGGCGCGGATCGCGCTCGAGGGCTCGGAGGAGCCGATCGAGGCGGTCGCGCGCCGCTGCGGGTTCGGCACCCCGGAGACGATGCGCCGCGCCTTCCACCGCCAGCTCGGCGTCACGCCGGGCGACTACCGCAGCCGCTTCAGACCCGCGCTCTCCGAGAGCGCCTGACCCACGACAGGAGGCACCGTGCAGATCGCCATCCCCATCTACGACCGCTTCACCGCCCTCGACGCGGTCGGTCCCTACGACGTGCTCTCTCGCCTGCCCGACGCGCGGGTCGAGTTCGTCGCCGTCGAGCCGGGGCCGAAGCGCACCGAGACCGGCATGCTCGCGCTCGTGGCCGACCGCTCGCTCGACGAGGTCCCGTCGCCGGACGTCGTGGTCGTGCCCGGCGGGATGGGGAACCGCGAGCTGCTCGACGACGAGGCGCTGCTCGGCTGGCTGCGTGCCGCGCACGAGACGTCGACCTGGACGACCTCGGTGTGCACCGGCTCGCTGTTGCTCGCCGCCGCCGGGATCCTCGACGGGCTCGAGGCCACGACCCACTGGCTCGCGCGCGACACGCTCGCGGAGCTCGGCGCCAAGCCGGTCGAGCGGCGCGTGGTCGAGCAGGGCAAGGTCGTCACGGCCGCCGGCGTGTCCGCCGGGATCGACATGGCGCTGACGCTCGCCGCGCGGATTGCGGGCGACGACGTGGCCAAGGCGATCCAGCTCGGCATCGAGTACGCGCCCGAGCCGCCGTTCGACGCCGGCTCGGACCGGACGGCGCCGCCCGAGATCGTCGAGGTGGTGCGCGCGCTGATGGGCGGGGCGGTCGCCCCCGCGTAGCCCGCCGCCACCACCCCCCAACCGTCGGGTGTGGCGTCTCAAAGCTCGTGCAGCGGCGCCCCGCGGTCGATAGGCCACCCAGCGCCGGCCGCCGGCGAGATCGACCGACCCCTACAACGTGACCCAGCCCTCGCACCCCGCCGAGCCGCACGCCTGCGCCGCGGCGGCCCGGCGGAGCCGCGCGCTCGTAGCCGCGCTCGCCCTGCCCGTCGCCGCCGCCATGGCCGGGTACGCCGTGCTCTGGAGCGGCGACCAGTGGCGGCCGGCCGGGCTCGCCGTGGTGCTCCTCGCCGCGATCGCGTACGCGTGCCTGCGCGAGCGCGAGCTGGTCGTGCGGAGGCTGTCGTTCTCCGGCAGCCTGATCCCGTTCTACGCCGCCGTCGCGCTGCTCGGGCCGGTGCCGGCCGGCCTCGCGCTCGCGGCGAGCCAGCTCGCGATCAGCCTGTGGCGGCGCCGGTCGGCTGGCGTCGTCGCCTCGAACCTGCTCAGCGACCTGCTGCTGGCGCCCGCGGCGGCCGGAGTGCTCGCCGCGCTCGGCGCCCTGCTCGGCACGAGCTCCGGCGACCCGCTGAACCTGGTCGCCCTGGTCGCGGCCGGCTTCGTGGCCGACTGCGGATCGGTGGTCCTGCTGACCGGCCTCGCGCGCGCCGAGACGGGCGCCGGGCCCCCCGGCGCGCTGCGCGCGCACTTCCGCGACATCGCCGGGATCCTCGCGGTCGGGATGGTCATGACCGCCGGCGTGGTCTGGGTCTACGAGCAGGGCGGGCTCGCGGCGCTCACCGTCGTGCTGGTCGCGCTCCCCGTCTTCTACGAGCTGCTCGACCGGATCGACCGGATCGAGAACGAGCTGCGCGTCGAGCGCGACCGCAACGCGCGCTACCTGGCGGTCGCGAGGTCGATCCTGCTCGTGCTCGACGCCGACGGCCGCATCGAGCTCATCAACCGCCGCGGCGCGGAGCTGCTCGGCAGCCCTGAGAGCGAGCTGGTCGGTCGCGACTGGTTCGCGCTGACCGCGCCGCCCGACGAGGTCGACGCGCGCCGGGCCGAGTTCCGCGAGCGGCTCGGCGGCCACGGCGACGAGGACCAGGAGGGCGAGGCCGTGCTCGCGCTGCGGCCGGGCGGCGAGCGCGTGGTCACGTGGAACACCACCGTCCTCTTCGACGAGGAGGGCGTCGCCTCGGGGATGCTGGTCTCGAGCGAGGACGTGACCGCCCGCCGCCGTGCGGAGGCGCGCGTCTCCCACCTCGCGTACCACGACCAGCTCACCGGACTCGCGAACCGCGCCGCCCTGGAGCAGCGGCTCGACCCGGCGCTCGCCGCCGCCGGCGCGGCCGGCGGCGCGGCGGTGCTGGTCTTCCTCGACGTCGACGGGTTCAAGGCGGTCAACGACGAGCACGGCCACGCCGCCGGCGACGAGCTGCTCCGCCAGATCGCGGGCCGCCTGCGCGAGGTCGTCCGCGGCGACGACCTGCTCGTGCGCCAGGGCGGCGACGAGTTCCTGGTCCTGTGCCGGGTCCCCCGCGAGCGGCTCGAGGCGAGCGTCGAGCGCGTCCGGGAGCGGGTCGAGTCGGTGTTCGAGCGGCCGTTCGAGCTCGACGGCCGCCGGGTCGCGAGCACGGGCAGCATCGGCGTCGCGGTGTACCCGGACGAGGCCGCCGACGGCGAGGCCCTGGTGCGCCGCGCCGACGACGCGATGTACGTCGCGAAGCGCCGCTCGGCCCGCGCGCGGGTCACGAGCGTCGAGGGCCGCGCGGCCGCCTGAGGCGGGCGGCGGCGGCGCGTCCGCGCGCCTGACTCGAAACGCTGCAGGACGTTGCCCAGTCGGGGTAGGATCGCCCCATGCCTGGGGACTCGCGATGCGCCGGGTGACGTAGCGCCATGCCGCGCGCTCTGGCCCGTGTCGCGCCGCTGTCGATCGCATTGCTCGCGATGGCCTTCGCGGGGTCGCCCGCGCTCGCGGCCGCGCCGCCGAACGACGACTTCGCGAACGCCGAGACGCTGACGGCGCCGGGCGTCGTCACGGGCACGAACGCCGAGGCGACCGAGCAGCTCGGCGAGCCGCCGCTCGCGCGGAGCGGCGGGCGCTCGGTCTGGTACCGCTGGACGGCCCCCGCCACGGGGACCGCTGTGGTCGACGTGACCGACAGCGCCATCGAGGCCCAGGCCGCGGTCTACACGGGGGACGTCCTCGCGGCGCTCGTGAAGGTCCCCGCCACGACCGACACGTACCGCTGGCGGAGCCGGCTGCGGCTGCCGGTGGTGGCCGGCGTGACCTACTCGATCGCGGTCGAGGGCTACTCATCGTACGAGGCCGGGTCGTTCACCCTGAAGCTCGGGACGGGCGAGGCGGCGCCGAACGACTCGTTCGCGACGGCGCAGGAGCTGACCGGCACCGAGGCGACGGCCGAGGGCGACACGACCTGGGCCACCCGCGAGGCCGGCGAGCCGCTCTCCAGCGGGCCCGGCTCGATCTGGTACCGCTGGACCGCGCCCGCGGACGGAGGCGTCGAGATCGACACCGCGGGCAGCGCCTTCGACACGGTGCTGGGCGTCTACACGGGCGAGGCGCCGAGCGCGCTCACGTGGGTCGCGAGCGGGTACGACGTCTCGAGCACGGACCGCACGAGCCTCGTCCGCTTCACCGCCCGCCGCGGCGTCACCTACCGCGTGCTCGTCAACGGCGCCGGCACCGGGGTGCTCGGCGCGGCCCGGGTCGGCCTGCGCCTCACTCCCCCGCCCGCCAACGACGCGCTGTCCGCCGCGGTCGACCTCGGCCGAGCCGCCGCCGCGGGCGCGGAGGGCGACCTGTTCGGGGCCTCGGCGGAGGTCGGCGAGCCCGGCCACTACTCGTACGCCTCGGCGCGCCACTCGGTCTGGTACTCGTGGACGGCGCCCTACCGCGGGTCGCTCACGATCCGCGCCACGGCCTCGTTCCAGACGGTGCTCGCGGCCTACCGCGGCGACACGCCGGTCGAGCTCCAGCGAGTCGTCAACCAGCCGCAGGACTGGAACGGCGGGACGGAGCAGATCCGGGTCCGCGTCGAGGCGGGCGAGACCTACCGGATCGCAGTCGACGGCCGCTCCGACCTCACCGGGCCGTTCACGCTCGCCCTGTCGCTGATCCCGAGCCCGCCGAACGACGACTTCGCCGACGCGCTGCCGCTGGTGGGGCCGATAGCCGAGCTCGCCGGCATCACGCTGGGCGCGACCCAGGAGCCGTGCGAGCCGGTCCACGACGACAACTACTACGACCCCTCGGTCTGGTTCCACTGGACCGCGCCGGCGAGCGGCGCCGTGACGCTGGACACCACGGGGAGCGACTTCCCGACGGTCCTCGGCATCTACACCGGCGACGTGCTGTGCAAGCTCGCGCGCGTTCCCGTCACGCGGGTGTCCGGCCCGAACGTGCCCGCGAAGCGCGTGTTCCGGGCCGAGGCCGGCGTCACCTACCGGATCGCGGTCGACGGCGCTCGCGCGCGCACGGGCGTCTACCGGCTCTCGCTGCGGCTGGACGGCGCGCCGGCGAACGACCTCTTCGACCGGGCCGAGCAGCTCACCGGCGCGCTCGCCGCGACCGCGGGCACGAACGAGGGCGCCACCGGCGAGGCGGGCGAGCCGACGGCGGGCGGGCCGCAGGCGACCTCGGTCTGGTACTCGTGGACCGCGCCGGCGGGCGGGCTGGCGGTGGTCAAGCTGCCGACCCGCGGCCCGGGCGCGTCGCTCGGGCTGACCGCGTGGACGGGCGACGCCGTCGGGTCGCTGACCAGGGTCGGCTCGGGCTCCAGCGACACCCCGCTCCGGTTCAGGGCGGTCGAGGGGACCGCCTACCGGATCGCGGTCGACGGCACGACCGCCCTGCTCCAGGGGCCCTTCACGCTCTCGCTCGAGCTCGCGCAGCCGCCGCCGAACGACGACCTCGCCAACGCGACCGGGCTGACCGGGTCGTCCGTGACGGCGGCGGGCACGACGGTCGCGGCGACCCGCGAGGCCGGCGAGCCGGTCCACGCCTGGGACGGCTACGGCGCGACGGTCTGGTACTCGTGGACGGCGCCGTCGAGCGGCGAGCTGAGGGTCTCGACGACCGGCGCGCCGGTCCGCGCGGTCTACACGGGCGACGCGGTGGGCTCGCTCGCGAAGGTCGCGGCGAGCGACTGGGAGTCGCTGCGGTTCAGGGTCACCGGCGGGGCGACCTACCGGATCGCCGTCGCCAACCAGACGGACTCCGCCTCGGGCGCCTTCTCGCTGACGCTGGCCCACACGCCCGCGCCGGCCAACGACGACTTCGCGGCCGCGACCGAGCTGAGCGGGCTGAGCGCGACGGTGGACGGGAGCACGGCGCTCGCGGGTCGCGAGGCCGGCGAGCCCGCCCACGGCGACTACTCCTCGAGCGCCGGCTCGGTCTGGTACCGCTGGACGGCCCCGGCGGACGGGGTGGCGTCGATCGCGCTCAAGCGGGGCTCCGGCGTCTACACCGATCCCGCCTACGCCGTATACACCGGCACGGCGGTCGGCGCGCTCGCCCGCGTCGCGCGCGGCGGCTACAGCGGCCGCCTCCGCGTGAAGCGCGGGGTCACGTACGCCGTCGCGGTCGCCGCCCAGTACGGCGGCGAGGTCGCCAGGTTCGGCCTGACGGTCGCCGAGAAGGAGATGGCGGACAACGACATGCTCGCCGACGCGATCGAGCTCTCCGGCCGGTCCGACTCCCGCGCGGGCGACGTCCTCGGCTCGACGGAGGAGCCGGGCGAGTCGGCGAGCGCGACCGCCGGCCGCGGGACGGTCTGGTACCGCTGGACCGCGCCGTCGACCGGCCGCGCCACGGTGCGGATCGCGCCGCCGGCCGGGTCGTCGTACGCGCCCAGCGTGGACGTGGGCGTGTACACCGGCGACGCGATCGGCGCGCTCACCGCGGTCGCGAAGGCGTCGTACGGCGGGACCGTCGGCTTCGACGCCGTGGAGGGCGCCACCTACCGGGTCGCGGTCGGCACCGGCTACCCGGCCTACGGGGGCGCGTTCGCGATCGAGCTGAGGCACGTCGACGCGCCGCCGAACGACGCGTTCGCCGCTGCCGAGCGGCTGGAGGGGCGGCTCACCACTGCGAGGGGGACCACCGAGGCGGCGACCGCCGAGCCCGGCGAGCCGAGCCACTACAACGCCGCCAGGGCGTCGGTCTGGTACCGGTGGACCGCGCCGCGGACGGGGACGGTCCGGCTCGGGCTGACCGGCACGAGCCCGGTGCTCGCCGTCTACACCGGGTCCGGGGTGCAGAGCCTGACCCGGGTCGCGCAGGGCACGAGCTCGACGACCGCCTCGCTCCAGGCGCAGGCGGGCACCGAGTACCGGATCGCGGTCGACCGGAGGTACAGCGACGGGGCCGGGCCGATCGAGCTGAGGATCGAGCAGCCCGACCCGCCGGCCGGCGACGCGTTCGCGAGCCCGACGCTCCTGAAGGGGTCCACTCCCCGGGCCTCCGGGCACAACGTGGGCGCGACGCGCGAGGCCGGCGAGCCGCCGCACGGCGGGTTCTCGTACGGCAGCTCGATCTGGTTCCGCTGGCGCGCGCCGGCGAGCGGACGGGTGACGATCGACGGCACTGGCAGCGAGCCCTACCCGCTGCTCGGCGTCTACTTGGGCGACTCGCTCGACAGGCTGACGGTCCGCGGGTGGACGTACGGCAGGACGTTCACGTTCGACGCGGTCGGCGGCGAGGTGTACCGGATCGCCCAGGACGGGGCGTACGGCGCGCAGGGAAGGACCCAGATCGCGATCCGCCACGCGGCGCCGCCGGCGAACGACGAGGTCGCCGGGGCGGCGGCGCTGACCGGCTCGACGGCCTCCGCGGCCGGCTCGAACGTCGGGGCGACCGAGCAGGCCGGCGAGCCTGACCACGCCGGCAACCCCGGCGGCGCCTCCGTGTGGTGGCGCTGGACGGCGCCCGCGGACGGGGTGCTGCGCGCGACGACGGCCGGCAGCGGCTTCGACACCCTGCTCGGCGTCTACGCGGATCGCGCGGGGGCGGGCGCGGGCGGCGGAAGCGGCGGCTCGCTCGAGCCGGTGGCGGCGAACGACGACGCGGGCGGCGGCGTGCGCACGAGCGCCGTCTCGGCGCCGGTCCGCGGCGGGACCACGTACTGGATCGCGGTCGACGGCACCGACGACGGGCTCGGCCCCGCCGAGGGGCCGGTGGCGCTCGGGGTCGATCTCGAGGAGGCGAAGGGCTCAACAGCCGGCGGCTCCACCGCCGCCGGCGGCTCCACCTCGACCGACGCACCCGCCGCCGGCTCCACCGCCACCCCCGCGGGCGAGACGCCAGCGGTGGAGCCGGCGGCGGCCGAGCCGACCCCGGCGGGGATGCCCGTGGTGGAGGCGCCGGTCGCGCAGGCGCCGCTCGCGGAGCTGCCGGCCGCGGAGCAGCCGGTCGCGGAGTCGCCGGCCGGCGGGCCGGGAGGCGGCTTCACGAGCGGCGGTGCGACGGAGGCGGGCGGGGCGACGGACGGACCGACCGGCACCGCTATCGACCCGCCCGCAGGGGACCCGCTGCCGATCGAGGCTCCGCCGCTGGACTCGCCGACCGCGCCGCCGCCCGCGCTGCCCGCCGAGGAGCCGCCCGCCGAGGACCCGCCCGCTTCGGACCCGCAGGGGGGCGCGCCGCCAGCCGCGCCACCGGCCGGGGACGCGTCGGGCGACGAGCCGGACGCTCAGGCTCCGCCGGCCACCGAGCCAGCGGCCGGTGAGGGACCGGGCGACGAGACGCCACCCGCCCAGGCCCCGCAAGTCGCCGCGCCACCGGCCGGGGACGCGTCGGGCGACGAGCCGCCGGCGTTCCTGCCGGTCGAGCCTCCGCCGGCGGCGCCCTCGGCTCCGCCCGCCGAAGGCTCGCCGTCCCAGCCGCCGCTCGCCGGCGCGCCGCCGATCGGCGGGTCGCCCACCGAGGCTCCGTCCGGCACGGCATCCCAGCCGCCCGCCGACGGCGCTTCGCCGTCCAGCGGGTCGCCCACCGAGGCTCCTTCCGGCACGGCATCCCAGCCGCCCGCCGACGGCGCTCCGCCGTCCAGCGGGCCGTCCACCGAGGCTCCGCCCGGGACCACGTCGTCGCCTGCAACCGGCGCTCCGCCGTCAAGCGCGCCGCCGCCCTCCGAGGCTCCGCCGGCGGGCGCGCCGGCCGGGCCGGCTCCCGAGGGCGATCTGCTCGCGGGCACGCCGCCCGCCGGCGCGCCGGTCGAGACGCCGCCGGGCGATTCGGAGGCGCCGGCGTTCCTGCCGGTCGCCGCGCCGCCGATCGACGCCGTGCCGGCCGGGCCGACGCCGGACGGCACTCCGCCGTCGCCGCCCACCGACGCCTCGCCAGCCGAGTCACCGGTCGACGCCCCGCCTGCCGACTCGCCACCCGCCGGCGAGCCGCCGGCGGACGAGCCGTCGGCGGGGGCAACGCCGGCCGGCACACCGCTGGCCCAGCCGCCGGCCGCGGAGGCTCCGCCCGTCGATCCGCTCCCCATGGCCGGTCCTCCGGCCGCGGAGGCTTCGGCGACCGAGGCCTCGCCGGCCGACGCGGTCTCGCCAGCCATCCCGCCGTCCCCGGCCGAGCCGCCGCCGGCCGCCGCCGACCCCCCGGCGGACGCTTCGCCCGCCGGCGCGCCCACGCCGCTCGCCGTCTCCGCCCGGTTCGCGCGGCAGCGGCTCGCGGCGGTCCTCTCGAAGGGGCTCGCGGGCACCGTCGCGTGCTCGCGCGCGTGCACCCTGACCGTCGTCCTGACGATCGAGCCGCGCGCCGCGCGGACGGCGAAGCTGCGCGGCACCCGCCTCACGACCGCGCGCGTCACGGCGGTCGGCCGCGACGGATCGGCCACGCCGGTGCTGGTCCGCCTGGCGAGCGCGGTCCGTGCGAAGGTCCGCCGAGCGAAGGCGCTTCCCGTGACGGTGACCGTGACCGCGCGGAGCGGCGCCGAGACGGCGACCGCGACGCAGCGGCTCGACCTGCGTCGCTGACGGCCCGTCAGCGGCTCGACCCGCGTCGCTGACGGGGTCGGGGGGCGGCCTGCCGGCCCCGGAAAAGGCTTTACCAACCCCTAACCCGCGCGTTGCCGGTCCCTTGCGGGTCGCCCTCCACCATCGGAGTCACACCGATGAGCGACCGAAGGGACAGGACATGACCAAGGGATTGATCGCAGCCATCTCCGCCGCGCTGCTCGCGAGCGGGGCCGGCGTCGTGGCCGGCGCCGGCGCGCTGGACAGCAGCGGCGACAGCACGACCACCGTGCCGGGCGCCTCGGCGCCGGCCACCCAGACGACCGCGCCGGACGTGCGGCGCGAGGACCGGCGGGAGGACCGCCGTGCCGATCGCCGCGAGGACCGTCGCGAGGACCGCGGCGTCGAGGCGGCGGGCGACGACGTCCGCGAGGCGGGCGAGGACGTCCGCGGCCCGTGCGACGAGGCCGAGCACGCCGGCGACCCGCGCTGCGCGGGCGGCGGCGCGGCCGGCGGCCGGGTCGACGACCGCGGCGACAACCGCCGCGGCGGCAACTCCGGCCCGGGCTCGGGCAACTCCGGCCCCGGCTCGTCGAGCTCGGGCCGCGGCTCGGGCGGCGACGACGACAGCTCCGGCCACGGCGGCTCCGGCCGCGGCGGCTCGGGCTCCGGCTCCGGCCACGGCGGCTCGGGCTCCGGCTCCGGCCACGGCGGTGGCGACGACGACTAGCCGCCCCGGCCGGCGGAGGGGCCGTCCGTCGCAGCGGCCCCTCCGAAGCCGGCCACGGCCGTCGGGACGGCGCGGCTCAGCCGCCCCCCGGCGGCCTCCGGCCGTCGTCCCACCGCCTACCCTCGACCCGATGCAGCGGAAGATCCTCCTCGTCGAGGACGAGCGCTCGATCTACGAGCCTCTCGCCGAGGCGCTCGAGCGCGAGGGGTTCAGCGCCGTGACGGCCACGACGGCTGCCGAGGCGGTCAGGCTGGCGGACCGGATCGAGCCCGACCTGGTGCTCCTCGACCTGATGCTTCCCGACGGCTCGGGCTTCGACGTCTGCCGGGAGCTCCGTCGCGACTCCGCGGTGCCGATCATCATGCTCACCGCGAGGGGCGACGAGGCGGACCGAGTGGTGGGTCTCGAGCTCGGCGCCGACGACTACGTCACGAAGCCGTTCAGCGCGCGCGAGGTGGTCGCCCGGATCCGCGCGGTGCTGCGCCGGACCGGCGCGGACGGCGGCGGCGCCCCCTCGAGCCCGATCGAGGTGGCCGGCGTCCGCATCGACCCCGGCCGCCGCGAGGCGTCCAGGGAGGGCGAGCCGCTCGAGCTCGCGCGCAAGGAGTTCGACCTGCTGCACCTGCTGATGCGCGAGGCGGGCAGGGTCGTCACGCGCGAGCGGCTGATCGACGAGGTCTGGGACGTGAACTGGTTCGGCTCGACGAAGACGCTCGACGTCCACGTGAGCAGCCTGCGGAAGAAGCTCGGCGACGACTCCGCCGACCCGCGCTGGCTGCACACGGTGCGCGGGGTCGGCTTCCGCTTCACCGGCGCGGACGAGGAGCTCCCGTCGTGAGCCTCCGCGGCCGCCTCGTCGCCGCGTTCGCCTACGTGCTCCTGCTGGTGCTGGTGGCGCTGCTCGTCCCCCTGGTCCTGAACCTGTCCCGGCGCGTGGACGCGGAGGTGAAGGCGGAGGCAGCCGGCCAGGCGCAGCTCGTCGCCGCCAGCGCGATCGGCCGCCTGAGCCAGCGCGACGAGCTCGACCGGCTCGTCGAGCGCGCGGCCCGCGGCATCGGCGGCCGCGTGGTGGTGGTGGACGCGCACGGGCGGCTGCTCGCCGACTCGGCCGGCTCGTCTCCCGCCGGCACCTCGTACGCGAACCGCCCCGAGATCGCGGCCGCGCTCGCCGGGCGGACCCACCAGGGGACGCGCCGCAGCGACACGCTCGACCAGGACCTCCTCTACACGGCCGTCCCGATCGTGAGCGGCGGACGGCGGGTGGGCGCCGTGCGCGCCACCCAGAGCGTGGACGCCGTGAACGACGAGAAGCGCTCGGACGCGCTCACGCTGATCGGCCTCGGGGGGCTCGCGCTGCTGCTCGGCATCGGCGTCGCGTGGCTCCTCGCCGGCTCGCTCGCCCGGCCGCTCGCCGCGCTGGCGGCCGTCGCCCGCCGGATCGGCGCCGGTGAGATGCACGCGCGCGCGAAGGAGACCGGGTCCGCCGAGCAGCGCGACGTCGCGCGGGCCTTCAACGAGATGACCGACCGGCTCGCGCAGGCGCTCGTGGCGCAGCGGGAGTTCGTCGGCAACGCGTCGCACCAGCTGAGGACGCCGCTGACCGGCCTCAAGCTCAGGCTGGAGGCCGCCGGGGCGAAGACCGGCGACCCCGCGATCGCGCGCGACCTGCACGCGGCGGAGGCGGAGCTCGACCGGCTCGAGACCCTGCTCGGCGAGCTCCTGACCCTCGCGCGCGAGGCGGAGCGGCCCACCGAGGGCGAGCCCGTCGAGCTCGGCCGCGCCGCGCGCGCCGCCTGCGACCGCTGGCGCTCCGCCGCCGAGCGGTCGCAGCACGAGCTGGCGCTGGCCGGCAACGGCGAGGTCTGCGTGATCTCGTCCGGGTCGGACCTCGCCGTGGTGCTCGACAACCTCGTCGAGAACGCGATCGCCTACTCGCCGGCGGGCTCGCGCGTGGAGATCGACTGGGGCGTCGAGGGGGCGCGCGGCTGGCTGGCCGTCCGCGACGAGGGCGACGGGTTCGCCGACGGGGACGCCGAGCGCGTCTTCGAGCGCTTCTTCCGCGGCAGCGCCGGGCGCGGCAGGCCCGGGACCGGCCTGGGGCTCGCGATCGTCGACACCCTCGCCCGGCGCTGGGGCGGCACGGCGACCGCCGCCAACCGCGAGGGCGGCGGGGCCGCCGCCGCGGTGGCGCTGCCGCTCGCCGAGGAGGAGGAGCTGTGAGGTCGGCCTGGGCGCTGATCGGGATCGGGCTCGTCGGCCTCGCGCTCGCCGCCGGCATCGGCCTCGGCGTGAACTCGGTCACCGGCGACTCGATCGGGCTGTCCGCGGAGCCGCTCGGCGCCGGCGACGAGCTCGCGCCGGACCGCGAGCGCCGCGAGCGGAGCCGCGAACGCCAGCGGGAGCGCGAGCGCCGCGCCGCGAAGCGGCGCGAGCGGCGAGCACGGGAGCGGGAGCGGCAGCGGGAGCGCGAGGACCGCACGACCACGACCCCCGTCCAGCCGGCCCCCGCGCCGCGGACGACCTCGGGCGACGATCACGGCGGCGACCGGAGCGGCCGCGGCGGGGACGACGGGTCCGGGTCGAGCGGCGGCTCCGGCAGCGGGTCGAGCGGCGGCTCCGGCAGCGGTTCCGGCGGGTCGGGCCGCGGCGGCGGGGACGACGACTGACCCGGGGTCTCGGAGGCGGCTCGTGCCCCCCCGGTGCGACGCACCGCGCGTCGGCACCGGCTCGTGCCCCCTCCCCCCGGTGCGACGCGGCGCGCGTCGGCTTAATTGACAATCATCGATTGAATCGATATATATGTATCGATGGCTGTCGACCTCGAGCTCGCCCCGAAGCAGAAGCGCTCCGCCGGCGAGCCGTGCTGCCAGCCGGTCGCCTACCCGGACACCGAGCGCGACGACGCCGAGCGCATGGCCGCCGTCGCCAAGGCGCTCGGCGACCCGATCCGGCTCCAGATCGTCGACGTGCTGCGAAAGCACGCCGGCAAGGTCTGCGTCTGCGAGCTCACCCCGCTCTTCGACGTGAGCCAGCCGACCGTGTCCCACCACCTCAAGGTCCTGCGCGACGCCGGCGTCGTCGACTCCGAGCGCCGTGGCCTGTGGGCCTACTACTACGTCGTCCCCGACTCAGTCGAGGAGCTGACCGCATGGCTGACCTGACCGACGTTCGCGAGTCCGTCCGCGACCGCTACGCCGCCGCCGCGCGCGCGGCCGGCGGGGGCGGCTCCGGCTGCTGCGGCGGCGAGGGCGGCTGCGGCTCGGCCGGCGGGGTCGCCCTGACCGACGAGACCGGCAGGCAGGTCTTCGGCGACGCGCTGTACGACGTCGCCGAGGCCGCCGGCGCTCCGGCCGCCGCGGTGGAGGCGTCGCTCGGCTGCGGCGTGCCGACCGCCGTCGCCGACCTCCGCGAGGGCGACACGGTGCTCGACCTCGGCTCGGGCGCAGGCGCCGACGTGCTGATCTCGGCGCGCCGCGTCGGGCCGACCGGCAGGGCGTACGGCCTCGACATGACCGGCGAGATGCTCGAGCTCGCGCGCGCGAACGCAAGGGAGGCGGGCGTCGAGAGCGCCGAGTTCCTCGAGGGCTACATCGAGGAGATCCCGCTCCCGGACGCGTCGGTCGACGTCGTGATCTCCAACTGCGTGATCAACCTGTCGGGCGACAAGCCCGCGGCGATCCGCGAGGCCGCGCGCGTGCTGCGGCCCGGCGGTCGCTTCGCCGTCTCGGACGTGATCGCCGACCCCGACATGGACGAGGAGACGCGCAGCAGCATGGCGCAGTGGACCGGCTGCATCGCCGGGGCGCTCACGCGCGAGGAGTTCGAGCGGGCGCTCGGCGACGCCGGCCTGGTCGACGTCGAGATCCGCGAGACCCACCGCGTGCACGAGCACGCCGGATCGGCGACCGTCCGCGCGCGCAAGCCGGACGACGCCGCCGCCTAGAGCGCCGCGCTCCTGACGGCGCCGGAAGTAGACTCGCGCGGCGAGCGATGAGGCTCGCTCTCGCGCCCCCCGTGCGGAACCGCGGTCGCCCCGGCCGCTGATGGCCTCTACGACCGTTCACCCGGAGAGGAGGTCACGTTGACCGCGGCATGGGTTGTCCTGGCAGGAGCGGTCGGAGTGCTCGCGCGCTACCTGATCGGCACGTCGATGGGCGTCGACGCGCTTCCGACCGCGACGGTGGCGATCAACGCCGTCGGCTCCGTGCTGCTGGGACTGGTGGTCGCGGTCGGCCACCACCTCCCGAGCGACCTGCGGGTCGCGCTGGCGGTCGGGCTGCTCGGCGGGTTCACGACGTTCTCGACGTTCTCGGTCGACGTCTTCATGGACCTCGACGCCGGCCGCGGCGGCGAGGCCCTCGTGTACCTCGCGGCGTCGGTCGTGCTGGGAGTCGGCGGCGCGGCGGCGGGCTACTTCGCCGGGCGCGCGCTGGTGTAGCGCTTCGCGGCGCCGCCCCGCCCTCAGGCCTGCTCGGCGCAGGCTGGCCCGCGCGCTGTCCTCGCGGACGTCCGGCCACAACCTCCCCGCGAGCTCACTGCGGTTCTCCGCCTCGAGGCGAAGCTCTCCCAGGAGGTGAAGCTGCACCATCCGCCCGGCGAATTACCGCCTCTAGCAAACCGAAGGTTCCTCTTACGGGGAGACTGAATCGACGCGGTCGTCCGTCACGTCGGCGGCTGGAAGTCCGGCAACCTGGGGGACATAACCCTCCTCGTTCGTACGCGCGGCCCGCTCAGCTTCCACGACATCGGCGACCAGCACATCGGGGGCGACTCGAAGGAGACCTGGGGCGTACTGATCGGCTACCAGGGCGAGGCGTTCGTCGGACGATACGAGGGCGGCGGCCAGCTCGCGGTGGTGATCAACGAGTACTACGAGATCCGCCCGAGGAGCGGCGCCGCGGCGGCGTAAACTATTAGGGGCAGTGGCGCCGAGTGCATCTCGCCGCCCTTCGTCCAGCGCATCGTCTGACGATCGGCGCTCAGGGTGAGCGACCCCCGATCGATGTCCGCCCCAGAATCGACGGTGGCGCGGCCGGGCGTGGACGGGTCGCGGGAGAAGCGGTGGACCTCGTAGTTGACCACGCTCGGGTAGTACGTATATGTCCAGCGCTCGCTGATCCAGCCGATCGAGCCGTTCGCTTCAGGACGAGGGCGCCGACGCCCCTGTCCTCGTAGCGGGGGTGAGATTTTGACGGGGATCTGCGACGGTGCGGCCGCCTACGACAAGCACGAACCGCACGCTGGAGCTGTCGGCGACAGTGGCGCTAGAAACAAACCGACCGCCCCGCGGGCGGTCGGAGAACGTCGGGGATGATTCCATAGCGGGGGCGGGATTCGAACCCGCGACCTTCGGGTTATGAGCCCGACGAGCTACCTGGCTGCTCCACCCCGCGTCGCTACCGAAAGGGTAGCCACGGTTCGAGCGAGGTGTCAACCGCTGCAGCGAACGCGTCAGCCGGCGGCTCGGACGGCCTTCAGCACCGCCTCGTTCGGCGGGTTGTCGCCGGCGTCGTCGGACAGGTGGGACCAGGAGACCTCGCCCCCGGGCGCGATCACGAGCACGCCGCCCAGCTGCGCGGCGTCGCCCTGGGTGCGCCCCTGGAGCTTGCGGGTCCGCAGCGAGGTGACGACCCCCTTCGCCATCACGCGCGGACCGAGCAGCTCGTCGAACGTCGCGATCTTCGTACCGGCGGCCCTGTAGGCGGCGCGCTCGGGGTCGACCAGCACGTGCAGGCCCTCGAGCCCGTGCTGCTCCACGAACGCGGCCGCGTGGCGCGGCGTTCCCTGGCCGATCACGACGAGGCGGGCGCCCGCGGCCTCGAACTCCTCCCGGTCGCGGTGCAACTGCACCGCGTGCGCGCGGCAGTAGATTCAGCCGTAGTGGCGCAGGAAGACCAGCACCGCCGGGCCGTCGCGCCAGGAGTCGCCCAGCCGGTGCTCCTCGCCCCGGTGGTCCTGCAGGACCATTCCGGCGAGATCGTCGGCCCGGGCGGGCGCCGCGGTCGACTGCCGCTCTCCCACCGTCCCGAGCTTTGGGATTCTCGGAGCCACCGCCGACAGCCTACCCGGCGCGCGTGACCGGCAGGCCCGCACGCGTCGCCGTCGTCGACTTCGGCACGAACTCCACGCGGCTGCTCGTCGCCGACGTCGAAGACGGCCGGGTGACCGAGCTCGACCGCCGCTCGACGGTGACGCGGCTCGGTCAGGGCGTCGACTCGAGCGGCCTGCTCGCGGCCGAGGCGATCGGCCGAGTGCTCGAGACCGTGGCCGGCTACCGCGCCGCGATCGACGAGCTAGGCGCCGGCCGGACCGTCGCCGTCGCCACGAGCGCCGTGCGCGACGCCGCGAACCGCGAGGACCTCACCACCCCGCTGCGGGAGCGCTACGGCATCGAGGCCCGCACGATCTCCGGCGAGGAGGAGGCGCGGCTCACGTTCCTGGGCGCCACGGCGCCGCGGGCGGGCAGCGGCCGCACGATGGTGCTCGACATCGGCGGCGGCAGCACCGAGGTGGTCGTCGGCCCGGCCGGCGGCGTCCCGGAGTTCCACGTCTCGACCCGCGCCGGCTCGGTCCGCCAGACCGAGCGCCACATCCACGACGATCCGCCGCCGGCCGACCAGCTCCACGCGCTCCGGACGGAGGTCCGGGCGATCCTCGAGGCGGACGTCCCGAGACCCGTGCGCGACGGGGTCGGCCGGGGGGTGGCGGTGGCCGGCACCGCGACCTCGCTCGCCGCTATCGACCAGGCCCTCGACCCCTACGACCCGGCCCGGGTCGACGGCTACGAGCTGCGCCGGGACGCCTGCGAGCGGATGCTCGCCTCGCTGGCGGCGACCCCGCTCGAGAGGCGCCGCCAGGTCGCGGGACTACACCCCGACCGCGCCCCCACGATCGTCGCCGGGGCCGCGATCCTGGTCGAGGCGATGGCTGCGTTCGACCTCGGCGCGATGGAGACGAGCGAGCCGGACCTGCTCCACGGCGCGGCCCTGACGGCCGCCGCCGAGCCCGGTCCGGCCTGACCGGCCGGAGCCTGCGGGAATTCGTGGCGCCCCCGCGCCGGTTGTGACTTGCCCCAGCGGGGGGACGCGGTTTATACTGCGAGACGTCGGGTGGGACATCCGCGTGCCGCAAGGCACTCGGGACCCGCCAGGCACATAGGTTCGGGCGAATGCCGCATCACATCGGCGCCTCCCGCCGTCCGGACCGCTCAAGGCCCTTTCATGGCACGTACCCCTGCCCGTCCTGATGGGGCCGCTTTCCGGGCCGGCTGCATTGATGCAGCCGGCCCGGGTCTTTCTCGGGCCCGCGAACCGTCGCGTGCCGGCGGCCTCGCCCTCGGTTCTCAGCCGCGTCGTCGCGCGGGCGCGCGGCGACGGCCTCATCGGGGGCTGCTGAGCGAGCCTGCGAGCGTACCCCGAGGAGGCCGGCGACGCGCGTCCACGCCGGGGTCGAAGGCGAGCCGACGACTAGGCCAGGTTCGACCGCCGCGGGTACGCCACGCTCGGGTCCGTCAGCACGTTGACGAGCGCCGGCCTGCCGGACGCGAACGCCCGCTCGAGCGCCGAGCGGAGCTCGTCGGGGCGCTCCACCAGCTCGCCGTGGCCGCCCAGGGCCTCGACGACGCGGTCGTAGCGGAGGCCCGGCTGGAGGTCCGCGGCCATCGAGTACCCGTAGAGGAACTCCATCGGGTGCTTCTCGAGCCCCCAGATGCCGTTGTTGCCCATCACGCCGACGACGGGAAGGCCGTGGCGGACCATCGTGTCGAAGTCGAGGCCGGCGAAGCCGAACGCTCCGTCGCCGAGCAGGAGGCAGACCTGCCGGTCCGGGTTGGCGAGCTTCGCCGCGATCGCGAAGCCGGGGCCCGAGCCGAGGCAGCCGTACGGTCCCGGGTCCATCCAACAGCCCGGCGCGTAGGTCTCGACGACCCGGCCGGCGTAGGAGACGAAGTCGCCGCCGTCCCCGACCACGACGGCGTCGCGGTCGAGCACCTGCGCCAGCTCGCCGTAGACCCGCATCGGGTGGAGCGGCGCGCGGTCGTCGGCCAGCTCCGCCCGCTCGGCGGCGCGCTTCTCGTCCTCGACGGCCCGAAGCTCCGCGGCCCAGGCCGCCCGGGCCCCGCCGCCGGCCGCAGCGCCGCCGCCGTCCGCAGCGCCGCCGCCGTCCGCGCCCGCCCGCAGCGCGTCGAGCGTCGCCGCCACCCCGCCGTACAGCTCCGCCGTCACCTCGCGCGGGTGCGGCCGCGAGGGCGGCGCCGACCCGATCGCCACGATCCGCGTGTCGTCCCCGAACGAGCCGCCGAAGCCGAGCCTGAAGTCCATCGGCACGCCGACCACCAGCGCCACGTCGGCGCCCCGCAGCGCGGTCCCCCGCGCGCGCGAGAAGAACATGTCGTGGTCGGCCGGCACGCAGCCCCGGGCGAGCCCGTTCAGGAAGACCGGCACGCCGAGCTCCTCGCAGAGCCGCCGCAGGGCGTCCTCGCCGCGCGCCCAGTACAGCCCGGAGCCGGCCATGACCACCGGCCGCTCCGCGCCCGCGAGCAGTGCCGCCGCACGCTCCAGCTCGCCGCCCGCCCCTGCGGCCGGCTCCGCCAGCGGGTCGTGGAGCGCCACGCCCGAGCCGGAGTCCGGCCCCGCCGGCGCCGCCGGGGCCTCCATGAACACGTGGTCGAGCGGGAAGTCGACGAACGCCGGCCCGGTCGGCGGCTCGCAAGCAAGCCGCAGCGCCTCGTCGACGAGCCCGGGGATCGCGTCGGTGGACGAGGCGGTCCGCGCCGACTTCGCGAGCGGAGCCACGAACGGGACGTGGTCGATCTCCTGGAGCGAGCCCATCCCCCAGCGGCCGGCCGGCGCGCGGCCGCCGAGCACCACCATCGGCGACCCGTTCGCCTGCGCCGAGGCCAGCGCGCTCATCCCGTTCGTGACGCCGGGCCCCGCCGTCAGCGCGCACACGCCGACCGAGCGCGTCGCCTTCGCCCAGCCCTCCGCCGCGAACGCCGCCGACTGCTCGTGCCGCACGTCCACGACGTCGATCCCCTCGGCCCGGCAGCCGTCGAAGATCGAGAACAGGTGCCCGCCGGACAGCGTGAACAGCTTCGAGACCCCGGCCGCGCGCAGCCGCTGCGCCACCAGCCGCCCGCCGTGGACGGCCTCGGTCGCGACGGCCATCAGCCGAGCGAGGCGGCGTCGGCCGCCCGCGCCGGCTCGGGCGCGGGCAGCGGCTCGGGCGCCTCGAGGTGCGGCGCGTACAGCGTCACCGGCTCCGACTTGCCCTTCAGGGGCAGCGCCCCGCGCGCCTCGACCTCGATCGAGCCGTCTGTCAGGAGGCACCGGGTCGCCTCGGTCATCAGCACGCGGTCGCCCGTCTCGCGCGTCATGCGCTCCACCCGCGCCGCGACGTTCACCGGGTCGCCGATGACCGTGAAGTCGAGCCGCCCCCCGCCGCCGACAGAGCCCGCCGACACCGGCCCCGAGTTGATCCCGATCCCGATCCGCAGGTCGTCGCCGTAGCGCTCGTCGGTCGCCCGAGCCACCTCGCAGGCCGCGTGGACCGCGCGGTCCGCGTGGTCGGAGAGCCGCTGCGGCGCGCCGAACACCGCGAGGATCCCGTCGCCGATGAACTTGTTCGCGTGCCCGCCGTGGCGGGTGAGGATCGGCACCGCCACGCCGAAGAAGTCGTTCAGGTACGCCACCGTCTCGCGCGCGCTCGCGTTCTCGGCGAACGCCGTGAAGTCGCGGACGTCGACGAACGCGATCGACACCTCGACCTCCTCGCCCTCGAGCAGCGTTCCCTCCTCGAGCACCCGCCGCGCGACGTCCGGGGCCACGTAGCTGCCGAACGCCTCGTGCAGTCGCTGGCGCTCCTCGAGCCCGGCCATCATCGCGTTGAAGCTGCTCGCCAGCGACCCGAGCTCGTCGCCGGAGACGACCGGCGCGCGCGCCGAGAGGTCGCCGTCGCGCACCCGCTCGGTCACGTCGACCAGCTCGCGCACCGGTCCGACGACCGACCGGGTCAGGAGGAGCGTCAGCTCGAACGACAGCGTGAACGCGACCACCAAGGCGACCAGGACGTCGATCCCGAGGTCCTGGAGCCGGACCTGGTCGTCGGCGCTCGCGAGCCCGGACACGACCACGCCCGTGATGACGTTGATGACCGGCAGCGCCCCGAGGAGCTTCCATCGCAGCGGCACCCCCGTCCCCGCGCCGGAGAAGCCGGCCGGCAGGTGGCCCGAGATCTCCTCGAGCGCCGGCCGCATCGCGATCTCCGTGGCGAAGAAGTGCAGCACCGCCGAGTAGGCGACGGCCACGAGCGCGCCCGCGACCAGGATCGGGAACGAGTACCACGGCAGGTCGAGCTCGAACGTCATGTACGCGGGCGCCGGAAGGGCGACGAACACGATCGGCTGCCACACCTCGCGGGTCACGAACTCGCGCGGCAGGGCGACCGCGGTGCGCCACGCCTCCGCCGCGCCGCGCTCGCTCCGCGCGCCGTCCAGCCAGTCGAACAGCGGGCCGAACGCCGGCCGCATCTTCCGGTAGCCCGCGAGGTAGCCGATCGCGACGCAGCCCCAGGTGACCACCACGATGCGGTCGAACTCCACGGTGCTCATGTCCTGGTAGAGCCCGAAGATCGCGATCGTCGCCGCGCTGATCACAAGCGCGGAGACGACCTCCCACGCGAAGTACGCGGCGAAGTACCGCGAGCCGAGCTTCCGGTAGGCCCAGCGGGCCAAGCCGAGGATCATCTCGCCTCAGATTGTGACGGACGCGGAGCGCGACGCCGCGGGATCCGCCCCGCGACCGCCGCGGAGGCCCGCTACGGGATCCGCGTGGGGACGGTCCCCTCGAGCCCGAACGGCGCCGGGACGAGCGGGGCGAAGCCCTTCCTTACGTTCGGGTAGTACTTGTTGTCCCAGAGCGACTTGCCCTGCACGAAGCACGGCGGGAGCTCGGTGCCGCCGGAGTCGACCGGCTCCTCGCGGCCGTACTGGCCGCCGGTCCGCCCCACCCCGTCCGGAGCGTCCGGGTGGTCGGCCCGGCAGTCGAAGCTCTCGATCACGCCGGACATGGGGGTGCGGAAGTAGTTGTTCGGCGCGATGTAGGCGTTGCCGCGGTCCCACTCCGGCTTCTCCTGCGCGATCTGCAGGCTCTTCGAGTCGAGCAGGCTCGCCTGGGCGAGCAGGTAGCGCGGCCCGCTCGTGGCCGTCTCCGGCAGCGGGTTGTGCCGGGTGGCGGCGCCGCCGTTCGCCAGGAAGTGGGCGATCGGGTTCTGGTTGAAGTTCGCGTAGGAGAGGATCGGGTTCAGCTCGGGCAGGAACGTGTGCAGCGCGCCGAACAGCGGGCTCGCGCCGCGCAGGAACCTCTCCGCCTGCGGCAGGTCCTTCGAGGAGACGTCGATGTTCGGCCGGAGCCGGCGGAACAGGTCCTCGAGGCTCGGGCCGACCGTGCTGAGGTCGCGGACGGTCGGGCCGAGGTCGTCGGCCACCGGCTTCAGGTCGTTCACCAGCGGGTGCGTCTCGCCCGCGAAGTCCTGGAGCCGGGCCAGCGTGAGCCGCGACTCGTCGAGGAACGTCGGGAAGATCTCGAAGACCTGCGCGAGGTTCTCCTGCTGCTCGGCGGTGGCCGAGAACGTGCGCTCGGAGTTGAGGATCAGGTCGTGGAGCTGGCCGTCGCGCTCGTTCAGCGCGCCGAAGACCACGCCGGTGTTCTTGATCACCCGGCGCAGGGCGACCTGCTGGTCGTCGAGCACCTCGAGGACGCCGGCGCCGTCCTCCGCGAACCCGGCCAGGTTGCCGAGAGCGGAGTTCAGGTCCTGGCTGCGGCCCTCGATCGACCGCGCGCCGGAGCGGACCCAGTCGCGGAACGCCTGCTTCGTCTGCGGGTCGAACACGCGCAGGATCTCGTCGAGCTCGACCGTCGGCTCGACCTGGGCGTTCGCGAGCTTGTCGCCGTCCTCGAGCGTGCCCGCCTTGCGGTTGCCGGGCGTCAGCTCCACGTAGGTCTCCCCGAGCAGCGTCTTCTGCCGCAGGATGGCGCGGGTGTCCTTGGGGATCGGTGTGAAGTTGCGCTCGATCTGGAGCGTGACCGTGGTCGCGCTCGCGCCCTTGTCGAGCTCCTTCTTCGTGACCTTGCCGACCGTCACGCCGGCGATCCGGACGTCGGCCGTCTCGGCGAGCGTCGTGGCCTCGGGGAACCGCGCGGTCAGCTCGTAGCCCTTCGGCTTCAGCGGGATCGGGCCGCCGAACGACAGCCATAGGAACAGGAGCAGCCCGAAGCACGACAGCGAGAAGACGACCATCGCGAAGATCCTGGGGAGGCTCGGAGCTTCCTTCTGCATTAGGGGCTCCCACCTCCTGTGGCGCAGATGCCGGTCGGGGCCAGGAGGTCGGTGAAGCCGAGCAGCGGTCCGGCCGCCGGCTGCGACGCCACCAGCTCGCGGATCGTCTCGCAGTTGATGCCGAACATCGCGCGGCGGAACGGGCCCTGCGCGTCGGCGGAGCTGAACACGCTGCCGGTCAGGTGCGAGACCCAGCCGATCCAGAACAGGTAGCCCTCGTCGCGCGCCTTCGCGGCGGTGATGTCGGCGGGCAGCGGCTCGCGGCCCTTCGGGTTGTACGCCGCCATGTTGAAGAAGCGGTTCAGCTCGTAGAGCGAGTCGGACAGGTCCGGCGTCGCGATCCTCAGTCCGCGCGCCGCCGGGCGGAGGTCCTGGACGTACGGCCGGGCGACCTTCACGAACGGCCTGATCTGCTTGCGCGTGATGGGCTCGGCCTCCCTCACGAACGGCAGCACCTCGCGGTTGGCCACGGCGAGCTGGCGGAACCCGGGCCGGAGCGAGTCGAGCGCCGGGCTGAGGACGCCGCTGAACGTGTCGACCTTGGCGAGCGTCTGCTCGGTCTGGCGCAGCGTGGAGGGCAGCTTCCCGACCGCCGCCGCGATCGACTCGTTCTCCTGCGCGAACGCGGACAGCGTGGCGTTCGAGGCGTTGATGAGCCGGCGGACGTCGCGGTCGCGGTCGGCGAGGGTGTTCGTCAGGTCGCCGTAGTTGTGGATCAGCCGCTTCAGCTCGTGCTTGCGGGCGGCGACCGCCTCGGTCACGCGCCGGAGGTCGCGGTTGGTCGGCGCCAGCGCCTTGAACGTGGCGTTCAGGTCGTTGCCGTGCCCGGCGAAGCCCTTGCCGAGCCCGTTGATCAGGAGCTGGAGGTACGAGCGCGTGTCGGCGTCGAGCGCGGACAGCACCTCGTCCGGGTCGACGTCCGGCTCGGTGTTCTGGACCGGGATCGTGTCGCCGTCCTCGAGCACGCGCCCGGCGCTGCCCGGGTCGAGCTCGACGAACATGTCCTTCAGCCCGGTGCGCGGCCGGAGCTGCGCGGTGGCGTCCGATCGCAGCTGGAGCTCGTGGTTGTCGATCCGCTTGCGCTCGATCTGGGCGGTCACCACGGCCACGCCGTTCTTCGGCTCGACCTTGCCGATCTTCCCGACCTCGACTCCGGCGACGCGGACCGTCTGGCCCTGTCCGGGCACCACGGCCTGCGCGTCCGAGAACTCGATGTTGACCTTGAACGGCTTCTCCTCGATGAGCGGGAAGAACGGCCGCGACGCCTGCTGGGACACGATGTAGGCGGCCGTGCCGATCGCGATCAGGAAGACGATCGTGAGCGCCACGAAGTCGGCGAAGTGCTTGCGGATCGCGCGGGTCACCTCAGCGCCTCCTCCGCCTTCTCGGCGGCCGCCTTCGCCTTCTCGTCGCCCTTCGGGTAGAGCTTGCCGAGCTTCGTCGTCGCCCAGCCGGCCTTCCGGAGCTCACCCGGGTAGGCCTTGATGTTCGAGTCGAGCGGGTCGGGGAGCGACTGGCCCTTGGCGGTCAGGCGCATGTACTCCTTGACCCACTCGAACTGGAGGGCCTGGTTCTTGTCGGTGATCTTCGTCTTCGGCAGCGGCGGCAGAGGCAGGCCCGGCAGGACGGGGGTGCCGTTCGACAGCAAGGTCTGCGACGGCGGGCCGCCGGCGGCGTCGAGGTTCGGGTTCTCCTGCGTCTCGCACGGGATGCCCGGGCGGAAGACCGGCCGGCTCTCCGGCCGGATCGGCCGGACGCCCTCGGGCGCCTTCGGGGCCGAGGCGAAGAACTCCTCGCCCTCGTCCATCACGACGACGTTCGCCGGGCCCGAGCCGGTCTGCACGTGGTAGTAGGGGGTCATCGCGTCGTTGATGCGGCTCTCGCCGGCGAGGCCGACGAGCCCGCGCGGGGCCTCCTCGAAGAACGCCTCGCCCGAGCCGCCCTCGAACTTCGCGAAGTCGGGGTCGTTGATCGGGGTCTTCGCGAACGGTACGAGCACCTCGCTCGTGCACGCGCTGAGCGCGCGCTGGTTGTCGAGCAGCGGGATCGTCGTGTGGTTCACGCGCGCGAGGTCGGGGATCGCGAAGCGCAGGTCGCGGGCCAGCCCGCGCAGCTCCTGGCGGCGGACCAGCAGCCTGGCCTGGGTGATGAACGGCAGCGACGCGTCGATCGTCGGGCCGGACGAGCGGACGCCCGGCAGCGCCTCGCGCGAGAAGGCGCGCAGCGAGGGCAGCGCGCCGTTCAGCGACGCGAGCGCCGGCCGGCCGACGCGGAGCGTGTCGCGCAGCGCCGGGACGCTCGCCTGGAGCGCGGCGTCGTTGCGGCCGAACGCCTCCGCGGTCGTGTTCAGGTTCACGACCAGGTCCTTCAGCACCTCGGGGTTCGCGGAGATCTCCCTGAACAGCCGCTGCTGGCCGCGCAGGACCCGCGACAGGTCGTGCTCGCGCTGGCCCAGCGTCGCCTCGTTCGCGATCGACGCGTTGCGCAGCGCCTCGGGCGCGTTCGTGAGGGAGCGGTTGTACGCCTCGGCGCCGCCGTTGCCGAGGCCCTTCACCGCGTACTCCTCGAGGAAGGTCTGGAGGTCGGTGCGGGTGTCGCGCTGGAGGGTCTGGAGGAGCTGGGAGAACTGGACCGGCGTGGCGGTCTGCTGCACCGGGATCTCGGCCCCGTCGTCGAGCGTCGGGGAGGACGGGGTGCCCGGCTGGAGGTCCACGAAGGAGTTGCCCTCGAGGAAGATCCGCGGCCGGATCTTGAGCTGGGCGTCCTTGTGGATCGGGAGCCCGGAGTCCTCGATCTCCATCTCCACGTGCGCGGCGCCGGTCCCGTCGCCGAGCGACTCGACCTTCTTGACCTTGCCGACCTCGATGCCGGCGATCCGGACCGGAGCCTTGGTCTGGAGGTTGTTGGCCGCCTCGAAGGTCGCCTTCAGCGTGAAGTGGTCCGAGAACGGGTTGTAGCGCGAGAACCCGAAGACCGAGAGGACCAGCACCACGACGAGGGCCATCAGGCCCGCCTTGAACGGGCTCATGCCGGGATCGCGCGGGTCGCGGCCGCCGCTCGCCATCAGGGCACGTCCTTCAGGCTCTTGACGCCCGTGTAGGTCGGGCCGTACAGGAACGGCGGATTGTTGCTGACGGCCACGTGGCTGCCGCCGGCGTGCTCGGCGCTCCAGGTGTTGAACGTGCCGTCCGGATCCGGTTCGCCCGGCTCGGGCCCGTAGCGGGAGGCCGGGGGCCCCAGCGAGTCCGGGTAGCCGTACTGGCCGACGTTGCAGTTCGCGTTGCCCTGCGCGTCGATCGCCGGCGCGTACGCCTGGACGTGCGCGGTGATCAGGTTCGCGCCGGCCTTGTTCTTGGCCCCGGTCGGGTCGACGTTCGACGGCAGGTCGGGCGGACGGTCGCCGAAGCCGGCGGTGTGGTTGTCCTGCGTGCTCGTGTCGTTCTTCAGCATGACCCGCTCGCCGGTGCCGTTGGCGGTGCCCTCGGAGATGTGGCTCGCGAGCCCGGTGAAGAAGTAGACGGTGTTGTTGCAGACCGACTGGAACGGCGACACGTAGGTGAACAGCGGGCCGGCGGTGCGCACCAGCGTCGAGAGGTCCTTGAGGCCGAGGAGCGTGGTCGGCTCCTTGGCGAGGTCGTCGAGGGCCTCGAGGACGTCGGCGGTCCGCTCGTTGAGCTCGACGCTGTCGCGCACGACCGGCGTGCCCACGCGGAAGGCCGCGTTGAGGCGCGGCAGGGCCGTCGGGAGCACGCGCGCCGCCGGCAGCAGCCGGCGCGAGAGGTCGGCGAAGTCCGCGATGAACGGCCGCTGGAAGCGGAGGCTCGCGATCGCGACGTCCTCGGTCGGCGGGCTCTTCTCGATGGTGGCCTGGAGGGCCCCGGGGTCGCGCCCGATCGCGGCGAACGTGTCGGCCATCTCGGAGAACACGCGCGCGTTGACCTCGGCGATCGGCGCCACCTGGGCCGACGTGCGGCCGATCTGCTTGAAGAACTCGTCGAGCTGGGTGTCCGGGTCCGAGAGGTTGGCCATGACCGGGCCGAGGTATCGGAAGAACGGCGCGAGGCTCGCGATCGCCCTGTTGAAGTCGCTGCCGCGGCCGGCGAGGGCGTCGCCGAAGCCGGTGAGGGCCTCCTGCGAGTTCTGGCGGGTCTCGGTGTCGAACGTGTTCAGCAGGTCGTCGAACTCGACCGCGAACTGCGCGTTCTTCAGCGGGATCGTGTCACCGGCCCGGAACGCCTGGTCCTTGTTCTTGCCGACGGTCAGCTCGACGTACTTGAGGCCGAGCGCCGAGCGCGGCCGGACCAGGACCTCGGTGTCGGTCGGCAGCGGGTCGACGGTCTTGTCGAGCTTCATGTGGAGCAGCGCGATCGAGCGCGGCTTGCCCTGGACCGTGGTCGTGCCCGGCGTGATCTTGTCGACCACGCCGACGCGGAAGCCGCCCACGCGGACCTCGTTGCCCTCGACGAGGTTGCGTGCGCCGTCGACCTGGGCGTTCAGGTCGTAGGTCGGCACGAACGGCAGCCCCTGGTTCGCGTTGTAGGCCAGGAACACGGCGACGATCACGATCAGCGTGGTGACCGCCCCGATGAGGACCGGGCTCGCGACGATGGAGGCTGTTCCGCGTCCGCGCGTCATGGGCTGAGGAGGAAGTCGAGCATCTGCTCCGGGGCGGGCCCGGACGGGATCGAGGTGGGCGCGGAGCCGCCGCGGCTGCGGAGCTCGTCGACCAGCTCCTGGATCGCGGGCGGCAGGGTCACGTGCGGGACCGACGGGTCGAACTGGCCCGGCAGCGGCAGGGCCCGCGGATCGCCGGCGCCGCGGCGCTCGCCCTTGCTCTTCGGCCGGGTCGGCTTGATCGCGGAGCGGGCCGACGCGGTCGACGGGCCGTCGAAGAAGTCCTTGACGCCGCCGTCCGGGTCGGTCGGGTCGGGGGCGGTGATGCCGGGCTGGTAGGGGCCGGTGTAGGAGTTGCAGCGCTTGCGCAGCGCCTCCTGCTCCTTGGTGCCGCCCATCTCCGGGCCGCGGAGGTCGTTCTGGAAGTCGCTGCAGCCGAGGATGTTGTGGCCGACCACGCGCAGGCTGTGGCCGATCTCGTCGAACTCGTTGACGGCCAGCGCCTGCCAGTAGACGTAGTTCAGGAGCGACTCGAAGCCGGTGAAGCCCTTGCCCTTGGCGTCCGAGTTCGGGTCCGGCGGGGGCGGGGCCGACTCGGCGGCGCGCCGGTCGGCGTCGATCGCCCGGTCGCGGTCGTCGAGCGTCTGGAGCATCTGGCG
The DNA here is from genome assembly GCA_036389295.1 of Thermoleophilaceae bacterium. Classification (GTDB taxonomy): domain Bacteria; phylum Actinomycetota; class Thermoleophilia; order Solirubrobacterales; family Thermoleophilaceae; genus AC-37. The sequence goes on from DASVQB010000041.1 coordinate 190,196, forward strand.
GAGCGGCTTGCCGAGCTTGGGCGCGCCGTCGGCGACCTTGCGCAGCTCGTCGATCTCCTCGCGGCTCTCGACGAACGCCTCGTTGCCGACCTTGGCGGCCTTGCCGAGCGACGCGAAGGCCGGGCGGGAGGCCTCGGCGAACGGCCCGAGCCGCGTGAAGAACTCGGTGAGGTCGGGGGCCGCCGCCTGGAGCTGCCGGAGCACCGGCGTCTGCGCGTCGGTCAGCTTGCCGAGCTCGAGCATCGTCGGCTTGAGCTCGTCGAGCAGGGTCGGGAACCGGTGGAGGCCGGCGGCCAGCGCGTCGCGCCGCGAGGCCGAGATCTCCGAGGTGCGGCCAGTCTCGGTGATCCAGCGCGCGAGCTCGCGCTTCTTGTCGTCGAGCTCGGCCACGACCGTGTCGGAGTCGGCGATGAAGTCGCGGATGATCTGCTTCTGGTTGCCGAGGATCTGGAGCACCTTGCGGGTCTCGCGCAGGCCCGGGTGGGCGCGCCTCAGGACCTCCGCGAGGTCGTCGGGCCGGCCGGCGAGCCCGGTGCCGAGCTCGGCGAGGATCAGGCGAAGCCGCTCGCGGTACGGCCGGCGCAGGACGTTGTTCACGAGGTCGGTCGGGACGGTCGAGGCGGTCCGCTGGACCGGGATCCGCTCGCCGTCGCGAAGCTTGCGCCCGTTGCCCGGCTGGCAGTCGACGTAGTACTCGCCGATCAGCGACTGCTGGCGGATCTCGCACTGGGAGTCCTCGCGGAACGACTTGAAGCCCGGCTGGGTGATCTTCGCGACCACGATCGCGCAGGTGCGCGGCGGGCCGTTCGGCTTCCGGTTCTGGCACTCCGGCCCCTTCGAGGTCTTCATCTCGGGGGTGCTGCCGGCGCGGACGCCCGCCACGCGGAAGTCGCCGCCCTCGGTCAGGCCGAACGCGTTGTCGAACGCGATCTCGATCTCCTTGCCCTTCGAGCCGGCGTCGGCGCCCGTGCCGATCACGGCGATCGCCAGGACGGCGACCAGGACGAGGGCGGTCACGATCCGGCGGGTCACCGGAGCGGCCCCGTGGCTCGTGCGGACTCCGTGCAGTCGAGCTCCTTCTGCTCGGCCTCGGAGAGGACGTTCGACCCGTCGAGCGCCGGCTCCTCGGCCGCGCCCGGGCAGCGCTTGAACTGGCCGACCCTGGCCAGGTTCGCCAGCGACTCCCCGCGCTCGGCCAGCGGGATGAGCTGGGGGACGTTGCCGCTGGCGTCGAACACGTTGAAGACGGCGAACGCGCGCGCCATGCCGCCCTCGGCGTCGTTCGGGCCGGTCGTCGAGAAGTCGTCGAACCAGCCCATCAGCTCCGGCGTGTAGGGGCGCCCGCGCGCGACGATCGGCGTGGCGGCCTTCAGCGCCTCGGTGGTGGCCGGGAACGAGCCGGGCACCTCGCCGACGCTCTTCTTGCCGCCTCCGAAGTCGACGGTCCGGCTCTTCTCGTCGAGCGCCGCGGAGGCGAGCGCCGGGAACGACTCCTGGAGGTTGAAGAGGTCGTTGTCGCGGCCGGGCTTCAGCACGACGTCCGCGAGGTCGCGGACCGTCGGCTTGGCGTCGTTGGCGAGCGGGCGGAGCTGGTCGAGGAACGGCTGGAGCTTCTTCGCCACCGGCTTCGACGCCGTCACGAGCGGGTCGACGTCGTCGAGCGCCGAGCGCAGGTTCAGGAACGTCGTGTTCGACTGCCGCATGAAGTCGGGCAGCCGCGCGATCGACTCGGCCAGCGCGGCGCGCTCGTTGCCGAGCGCGTTGAAGGTCCTGTTCGCGTTGCCGACGAGCGCGGACAGCTCGTCGCGCTTCTCGGCGAGCGCGGTGACGAGCTTCGAGCTGTCGCCGAGGAAGCGGGCGAGCAGCGGGGAGTCGCGGTTCAGCTCGTTGAACAGCTTGCTCGAGGTGGAGAGCGCCGGGTTCAGGTAGCGGAAGACGGCCCGCTGCTGCTCCTCCTTGCCGCTGTACTGGGCGGCCGAGTTGCGGAAGAACTGGGAGAGGGCGTTGCGCGTCTTGGGGTCGAGGGTGTTGAAGAGCTGGTCGAGGTCGACCGAGGTGGTCGTCTTGGTGACGGGGATCGTGCCGCCGTCGTCGATCGTCTTGCCGCTGCGCTTGTTGCCGGGCGGGAGCTGGAGCTCGACGTAGCGGTTGGCGACGCCGGAGAGCGAGGCCTGGCGGACCACCGCCTGCGTGCCCGCCGGGAGCGGGTCGTACTCGTCGTCGATCGTCATCTTCACCCGGGCCTGGCCCGTGTCGGTGAGCTCGATGCCGTCGACCGAGCCAGTCGGCGTGCCGCCGATCGTGACCGCGTTGCCCTTCACGAGCTGCGATCCGTTCTCGAACACGGCGTCGACGTTGTAGCCCCCTCCGCCGCCGAACAGGAGGAAGGCAACGATCACGATCGCGGCAACGACGGCACCGATCGCGGCAACGCGTCCCGCAACGCTCACAGATCGCATCCGGTGCCCTGGTCTCCTCCCGAGCCGTTCGTCCACTGCGCCGTTCGACGGGGGGCCGTTCGGCGAGGGGCTACAGGGCGCGGAAATCTACAGGAAAGAGACGAAGCTTTGCGGCACTTTCGTTGGGCTGGAGAGAAACGCTGTTAAGCCCGTGTTGAGACGGCTAACAGAGGGTTAGCGGGCGGCTCCGCCGGGCCTCACTCGGGGTCCGGCTCCTCCTCGCCCGGCCAGCTTCCCGTGATGCCCGCGAACGCGTTGCGCGAGCCGCGGTCGACGACCGCGCGGGTGGCCTTGAACACGGCCCCCTCGAGGGCGGCCGCGGCGACGACCTTGCCCCACGTGGCGTAGCGGTGCTCGGGCTGCGGCGGCTCGCGGTCGTCGACGACGCCCCAGAGCTGCTCGAACAGCTTCTTGCCGACGAAGCCGGCGATCAGGCCGCCGGCCACGCTGAACGGTATGAACAGGAGCTTCACGTGCCGAACGTTACCCGGGCCGCGGCTCGGGTACCCGGAGTGCATGACCAAGCAGGAGACAACCCAGGCACCGGAGCACCCGGGGCAGCTCGAGGGCCGCTCCCTCGTCGCCACCCTCAAGCGGACCGTCAAGGAGTTCCAGGCCGACAACCTCACCGACTGGGCCGCGGCGCTCACCTACTACGCGATCCTCTCGATCTTCCCGGCCCTGATCGTGCTCGTCTCGATCCTCGGGCTCGTCGGCACCTCGGCAACCCAGCCGCTGCTCGACAACCTCGCGACGGTCGCCCCCGGCCCGGCGCAGGAGATCTTCACGAGCGCGATCCAGAACCTCCAGTCGAGCCGCGGCGCGGCGGGCGTGCTGGCGATCGTCGGCATCGCGGGCGCGCTGTGGTCGGCGTCCGGCTACGTGGCGGCGTTCATGCGCGCGTCCAACTCGATCTACGAGGTCGAGGAGGGCCGGCCGATCTGGAAGACCGCCCCGGTGCGGCTCGGCGTGACGCTCGCGCTGGTGATCGGGTCGCTGGTCACCGCGGTGGCGGTCGTGTTCACCGGCGGGCTCGCCAAGCAGGCCGGCAACGTGCTCGGCCTCGGCGACACCGCGCTCACCGTCTGGAGCATCGCGAAGTGGCCGGTGCTGCTCGTGCTCGTGAGCCTCCTGTTCGCGCTGCTCTACTGGGCCGCCCCGAACGTCCGCCAGCCGGGCTTCCGCTGGATCAGCCCCGGCGGCGTCTTCGCCGTGCTGGTCTGGGTAGTCGCCTCCGCGGCGTTCGCCCTGTACGTGACGAGCTTCGCGTCCTACAACAAGACCTACGGCGCGCTCGGCGGGGTCGTGGTGTTCCTCGTCTGGCTGTGGATCTCGAACATCGCGGTGCTGCTCGGGGCCGAGCTGAACGCGGAGCTCGAGCGCAGCCGCCAGATCGAGGCGGGCATGCCGCCCGACCGCGAGCCGTTCCTCGAGCCGCGCGACACGAGGAAGATGGACGACCCGCCCGAGACGGCGGGCCTCGGCGACGGCGAGGCGGCGGGCGACGCGGACGCGGCGGGCGAGGGCTCGCAGCGCCGCTTCGTCCCCGGGCGCGCGCGCGAGGAGACGGGTGCGCCCTCCGCGGGCGCGCCGTCCGCCCGCGACGCCTGAGCCGCCGGCCCGGTGGCCCGCTCGGACGCGCCCGAGCGGGCGCCGGACTCCCCGACCGAGCTGGGCGGCCGCTCCTGGTGGGCGATCCTCAAGCGCACGATCGGCGAGTTCCAGGACGACCGCCTGACCGACTGGGCGGCGGCCCTCACCTACTACGGCGTCCTGTCGCTCTTCCCGATGCTGATCGTGCTGGTCGCGCTCCTCGGGGTCGTGGGCGAGGAGGGCACGATCGACAGCCTGATCGCCTCGTTCCAGCAGGCGGGCATGGGCGGCTTCGCCGACGACGTGGAGGCGCCGCTCCGCGGCGTGGTCGAGAACAAGGGCGGCGCGGGCGCGCTGCTCGGGTTCGGCCTGCTCGGCGCGCTGTGGTCCGCCTCCGGCTACGTCGGGGCCTTCACGCGCGCGGCGAACACGATCTACGAGGTCGAGGAGGGCCGTCCGTTCTGGAAGCTGCGGCCGCTCCAGGTCCTGATGACGCTCGTGATGGTGCTGCTCGTCGCGCTGGTCGCCCTGGCGATCGTGCTCACGGGCTCGCTGGCCGAGGCGATCGGTGACGCGATCGGCCTCGGCGACTCCGCCGTCGCCGTCTGGAGCATCGCCAAGTGGCCGGCGATGCTCGCGATCGTCATGACCACCTTCGCGCTCCTCTACTACGTCGCGCCGAACGTGCGCCAGCCCCGCTTCCGCTGGGTCACGCCGGGCGGGGTCCTCGCGGTGCTCCTGTGGGTCGCGGCGTCCGCGGCGTTCGCGCTCTACGTGGCCAACTTCGGCTCCTACAACAAGACCTACGGGACGCTGGGAGGCGCGATCTCGTTCCTGGTCTGGCTCTGGCTCACCAACCTCGCCCTGCTGCTGGGCGCCGAGTTCGACTCCGAGCTCGAGCGCGAGCGCGAGCTCGAGGCCGGCCTCCCGGCCGAGGAGGAGCTCCAGCTGCCGCCGCGCGAGGCGGCGTCCTAGAGGCCGCGCCGCGCCCTATCCCTCGGCCATGTCCTGCGGGCGGATCGTGGCCAGCGCGACCGGGACCGTCGCCAGCGCGACGATCGCCGCCACCAGCAGGATCTCGTCGAGGCCCGCCACGAAGCTCGCCCGGGTGACCGCGCCGCCCGCCTCCGCACGGTGCTCGAAGATCGCGCCGAGCGCGGCTATGCCGACCGCTGTCCCGAGCTGGCGGAACGTGTTGTTCACGCCCGAGGCGAGCCCGGTGCGCTCGGGGGACACGACGCCGACCATCGCCGCCGCGAGCGCCGGACTGATCGTGCCGACCCCGGCGCCGGCGACGACGAAGCCGGGCAGCAGCGCCGTCCAGTCGGAGCCGGCGTCGACCGCGCGCATCAGCAGCAGGCCGGTGCCGATCAGCGCCAGGCCGGCGGCGAGCGGGGCGCGCAGGGGCACCCGGCCGGTGAGCCGGCCGGACAGCGGCGCGACGACGAACAGCGCGATCGTGATCGGCAGGACGCGAAGGCCGGTCTCGAACGGCGTGTAGCCGAGCACGTCCTGGAAGTAGATCGCGAGGAACAGCAGCATCGGGTAGAGCGCGAGCGACTGGGAGAACGCGACGATCGCGGTGCCGGCGAACGCCGGGATGCGGAACAGCCGGAGGTCGAGCATCGGCGAGCGCCGGCGCCGCTCGACCGCCACGAACACGAGGATGAGCGCCCCGCCGGCGGCGAGCGAGCCGGCGATCCGCGCGCTGCCCCAGCCGTCGCCGTTGCCGCGGATCAGGCCGAACACCACGAGCAGCGCGCCGGCCGTGAAGGCCGCGAGACCCGGCCAGTCCACCGCCGCCGGCTCGGGGTCGCTCGACTCCGCGAGCTGCGACCGCGCGAGGGCCGCCGTCGCCAGCCCGATCGGGACGTTCAGGAGGAAGATCGACTCCCAGCCGAGCCCGTCGACCAGCGCGCCGCCCACCAGCGGGCCGATCGCGAGCGCGGCGCCGGTCACCGCGCCCCACACGCCCAGCGCGAGGCCGCGGTCCGGGCCGCGGAACTCGTGGGCAAGGAGCGCGAGCGAGCTGGCGAACATCGCCGCCGCGGCCACGCCCTGCGCGCCGCGGGCGACGTCGAGCGCGACCGCGGACGGGGCGAGCGCGCACGCCGCCGAGGTGACCGTGAACGCGACCAGGCCGCCGACGAACACGCGCCGCCGCCCCAGCCGGTCGGCCAGCGACCCGGCCGTGAGCAGCGCGGCGGCGAGCGTGAGCGCGTAGGCGTCGATCACCCACTGGAGCTCCGAGAAGCTCGCGTCGAGGTCGCTCTCGATCGCCGGCAGCGCGACGTTGACGACCGTGACGTCGAGGAGCAGCATGCCGGTCGCCACCGACACCGCGACCAGCGTCCACCGCCTGCGGGCTCCCACGCGCGCGAGCGTACAGGGACGGCGGGAGTGCCCGGGGTGGGATTCGAACCCACACGCCCACTGGGGGCAAGGGCTTTTAAGGCCCCGATGTCTACCGGTTCCATCACCCGGGCCGGTGCCGGCAGTCTAGGGGCGGAACCCCCGCTCCGCGGGCTTTTCCGGCCGGCGCGGCGGCCACGATTCGAGCTGTGGCCGCGCAACTATCGCGGTGCTAGCGTGTCCTCAGGGTCAGGGTCACGGCCATCCCCTCCTGTGGAAGCAGGCGCGCTACAGCACTCGTCCCGACTGCCGGTCATCCCCGGCCGGTCGCCCCTGCTCCGGCTCCAGAGCGACGAGCGGCTGATCGCCCTCACGAGGCGCGGCAACAACGGCGCCTTCGAGACGCTCGTCCAGCGCTACCAGTCGCGGCTGCTGGCCTTCTGCCGCCACATGCTCGGCTCGACCGAGGACGCCGAGGACGTGCTCCAGGAGGTCTTCACCGCGGCCTTCAACGCGATGCTCGCCGACGAGCGGCCGATCAACGCGCGGCCGTGGCTCTACCGGATCGCCCGCAACCGCTGCCTCAACCACCTGCGCCGGCCGACCGCCGCGGGCCAGGACTCGATGGACGTCTTCGAGCGCGACGGCGGGACGTCCACCGCCGACACCGTCCACAAGCGCGAGGAGTTCCGGCAGATCGTGGCCGACGTCCAGGACCTGCCCGAGACCCAGCGCACGGCCCTGCTGCTCCGCGAGATCGACGCCCTGTCGTACGAGCAGATCTCCGAGGCGATGGACACGACCGTGCCGAGCGTGAAGTCGCTCCTCGTGCGCGCGCGCGTGTCGCTGGGCGAGGCCGCCGAGGCGCGGCTGCTCTCGTGCGGCGAGGTGCGGCTCGAGCTCGGCCAGGTGGCCGAGGGGCTCGCGCGCACCTCGGCGCCGGTCCGCCGCCACCTCAAGGGCTGCGAGCGCTGCCGCAACTTCCGCAGCGAGCTGCGCCGGGCCAACCGCGCGCTGGCGGCCGTCTACCCGATCGGCCCGCTGGTCGCGCTCAAGCTGTTCGTCGCGAAGCTCGGGGTCGGCGCGGCCGGCTCGGGCGGCGCGACCGGGTCGAGCGCCGGGGGCGGCCTGGCCGCCGCGTCCGGCGGCGCCGGCGCCACGGCCGGCGGGGCCACCGCCGGCGGCGCGCTGTCGGCGGGGGTCGCCGGGCTCGCCTCGAAGGCGGCCGCTGGCATCGCCGCCGCCGCGATCGTCACGGCCGGCGCGGCCGAGGTGAACCACGTCGCCCGCCACGCCCTCGAGCCGCGCGACCAGCCGGCCGCCGTGGCCGCCGTCGGACCGCCGTCGTCGTCGACCGCCGCCCCGCCCCAGGTCCTCCGCCCAGCCGCCTCGGCGGTCGAGGCCGCGCCGCCGCCGGTCACCGCGAAGGAGCCCGAGCTGGACGAGGCCGCGGCGACCGTGCCGGACGACGCGGCCGCCGTCGCAGCCGAGCCCACCGACGCGCAGGCCACGACCACCGCGCACCCCACGCCGGCGCCGGACCCGGCCGCCTCCGGGGACACCACCCAGGAGGACGGCTCGACCATCACCCTCAACCCCGGCAACGGCGAGCAGGCCGACGGGTCGGGCGACGAGCCCGCCTCGGGCGACGGCACCGCGATCCCGACCGCCCCTCCGGGCGAGCGGTCGTCCACCCCGCCCGGCGCCCAGCCGGCGCCGGCGGCCGGCGAGCAGCCCCCCGCCCGCAGCGGGCCCGGCGGCTAGGGCCGGCGGTCCCTCAGGCCACGGCCGCGAGGCCGATGACCTTCATCCGGCGGTCGAGCGCCTTGACGGCGAACTCGCGCGTCTCCTCGAGGCTGACGCCGAAGACCTCCATCCCCTCCTCGTACCACGGCGGCCGCAGCACCGAGTCGGCCGCCGGCGCGGACTCGACCAGCATCCGCTGGATCGCGTCGCGGTAGCGCCCGTCGCGCGCGGCCATCTCGCGCAGGAAGCGGGCCCCGAACGCGACGTGCCGGTGCTCGTCGCGCGCCACGTTGTTGAAGCCCTCGACGAACCCCGGCAGCGTGCCCTGGTCCTCGTTGTACTTGAGGATGAAGTGCTGGCCGGTCAGGGCGAGCATCCCCTCGATGACCATGTGGTAGAGCGTGATGGTCTCGACCAGGGTCTCGAGGTCCTCCGGCTCTGCGGCGAGCCGGTCGACGCGCGTCTTCAGCAGGTCGTCGAACAGGACGTGGAAGGCCGGGCTCAGGTTCCCGGACACGGCCTCGAGGCGGCCGGTCAGGTCGTCGGAGTCGACGATGCCCACCTGCCCGTAGAAGCGGTCGAAGAACGCGACGTGGCGCGCCTCGTCCGCGATCTGGGTCGAGAGGAAGATCCGCATCTCCTCGGTCGGCGCCGCCCGCATGATCGGGCCGAGCTCGTCGGCGACCTTCTGCTCGCCCATGAAGAACGCCGACATCCCGTACATGCGCTGGAAGCGCTCGTCCGCGTCGATGCGCTCGTGCCAGTCGATCCGGTCCTGGCTGAAGTCGATGTCCTGGGTGCGCCACTGCTGGCGCTCCCACAGCTCGTACAGCTCGGTGTACGTGAGCAGGTTCGCCTCGCCCCTGTCGGCCGACGCCAGCACGGCCGGGTCGCTCGTGGCCTGGAAGTCCGCGCGCTCGATGCGCTCGGTCACGGTCTCGCTCACGGGGAATTCCTCCTGGGTCGGGCGGGTGGAGCCAGCCTAGCCGAAAACTGGCTGGCTGGCCAACCCGGTGCTCCGGCGCGCCTAGACGGAGTGCGTCCCGCCCGGCTCGAGGATCACGACCTCGGAGGAGGTGCGCGACTCGACGTCGGACTTGAACGCCTGCACGTCGGTCTCGATCGGAGGGAACGTGTCGTAGTGGCACGGGATGACCTGCCGCGCGCCGACCAGCTCGCACGCGTCGACCGCGTCGTGGCGGTCCATCGTGTAGTAGCCGCCGACGCAGACGAGCGCCACGTCGATCGCGTCGCGCCTGCCGACGAGCTGGAGGTCGCTGAACAGCGCCGTGTCGCCGAGGTGGTAGACGACCTTCCCGCCCAGCGAGATCACGAGCCCGGCCGGCACGTTGGCGGTCCCGCCCGGCGTCGTGGAGGTGTGCCACGCCGGCACGAGCCGGACCCAGCCGCCGTCGAACTCGACCGTGCCGCCCAGGTTCGGCTCCTGCGCCTCGATCCCCTTGCCCTGGAGCTCGCGGGAGATCTCGACGATCGCCACGCACTGCGCGCCCGTCCGCTTGGCGATGCCCTCGACGTCGCCGTAGTGGTCCTCGTGCCCGTGGGTGAGGAACACGTGCGTCGGGTTCAGGTCGTCCGCCTTCGCGGCGGCCTTCGGGTTGCCCGTCAGGAACGGGTCGACGAGGACGCGCGTGTCGCCCTCGGTCAGCTCGAAGCAGGCATGGCCCAGGAATCGGATGTCCATCGGTTCAGTCCTCCTCTGTCGTCTGTTCCAGTTCCCTGGCGAGCTCCCAGCCGACCGCCACGCCGACCAGCATCCCCATCCGGGTCTCCTCGGCGAGCAGCGTGCGCACCGCCCGGAGCCGCTCGTCCTGGTCCGGCGCGGTGGCCGCCCGTAGGAGCTCCGCCTCGTGCGCCTCGCCGAACCAGCCGCCCTCGTGGAGCGCGTCGTTCAGGATGCGCTGGAGCTGCGGGGCGATGCGGGTGACGCGGGCCTCCGCGGCGCGGAACCGGTCCGGGTCGCTCAGGGCCGTCACCGCCGCGTCGAGCTCGGCGTCCGTCAGCGGGCGGTGCGGCACGGGGTGGGATGATAGGCCCGTGGATTCGACCGGGCGGGGCGCCGCCGCGCCGCCGACACCGACCCCCGCGGCTCCCCCGCGGCTGACGCAGCTCTCCCACGGCGCGGGCTGCGCCTGCAAGCTGCCGCCGGGCGTCCTGCACGGGCTGATCGAGGGGCTGCCCCGCACGAGCGACCCGGACCTGCTCGTCGGGCACGAGACCGCCGACGACGCGGCGGTCTACCGGCTCTCGGACGAGCTCGCGCTCGTCTCGACGGCAGACTTCTTCACGCCGATCGTGGACGACCCCTACGACTTCGGTCGGATCGCCGCCGCCAACGCGCTGTCCGACGTGTACGCGATGGGCGGCACGCCGCTGACGGCGCTCAACCTGGTCGCGTGGTCGCTCGATTCGCTCGGCCGCGAGGCGCTCGGGGAGGTGCTGCGCGGCGGCGCGGACGTGGCGGCCGGCGCCGGCGTCGCGATCGTGGGCGGGCACTCGATCGACGACCCGGAGCCGAAGTACGGCCTGGCCGTCACCGGCACCGTCCACCCCGGCCGCGTCATGCGCAACTCGACCGCCGCGGCCGGCTGCGAGCTGCGGCTGACGAAGCCGGTCGGCGGCGGGCTGGCCACGACCGCGCTGAAGCGCGGGACCGCCGGGCCCGAGCTGGCGGCCGCCGCGGTGGCGACGATGACGGAGCTGAACCGCGACGCCGCCGCGGCGGCGCTCGCCGCGGGCGCCGTCGCCATGACCGACGTGACCGGGTTCGGGCTGCTCGGCCACCTGCACGAGCTGTGCGAGGCGAGCGGGGTGGCGGCCGAGGTGGAGGCCGGCGCGGTGCCGGCGATCGACGGCGTGGCGGCGCTGCTCGGCTCGGCCGAGCCGCCGATCGCCGGCGGGACGCGGCGCAACCGCGACTGGGTCGAGCCGTGGGTCGACTGGGCGCCCGAGGTCCCGGAGGAGCGCCGCTGGCTCCTGTGCGACGCGATGACGTCCGGCGGCCTCCTGGTGGCCCTGCCGGAGGGCGCCGGCGGGCCGGGCGTGCGGGTCGGGCGGGTCGTCGAGGGCGAGCCGGGCCGGATCGCGGTCAGCGCCTGAGCGGCGAGATCGCGGCGCCGATCGCGGCGCCGGTGGCGGCGCCGCCGAGGCCGGCGGCCCAGCTCGCCTCCTCGTCGGCGAGCGGGATCAGGAGCAGCACGGCCGCGATCACGGCGACGCCGAGGAGGTCGTTGCCGCGCTCGTCGCCGCGGCGCTCCGCCAGCCGGTCGTCCACGAGCCACGCCGCGAGGAGGCCGAGCGCCGCGCCGTTCCCCCCGAGGGCCGGGTAGACCTCGAGGACCTCGGTGAGCGCGCCGCCCGCGGCCGCCGCGAGCAGGAACGTGGCGACGAGCGCCACCGGCCCGAAGCGCCGCTCGAGGTGCATCCCGAAGATCCCGATCGCGAGCAGCGAGACGAACTCGGTGCCCGCGTTGTCGTAGGCGAGCGCGTAGGTCCCGATCCGCCACCAGTCGCCGTCGAGCGGCAGGAGGATGCCGCCGACGTCGTCGTGCGTGACCGCGCTGGTGGACAGGGCGACCGTCACGAGCAGCGCGGCGAGGACCAGGGCCCCGGTCGCCCACGGCCTGGTCTCGGGCGCGATGCCCGGGATCTCGTCGTGCCTGAGCCGCGGCAGCCGGGTCGCCCTGCGGCGCCGCCGCCGGGGCTGCGCCTCCTCCCCGTCGCGGTCGAGCTTCGGCGCCCGCTTGCGGACCCGCTGCCCGCAGTACGGGCACTCCGTCACGTACGGGCTGACCTCCGAGCCGCAGTTCTTGCAGACGACGAAGAGGTCCGCTTCGCTCACACGGCGAGGATACCCCCAGCCTCAGCGCCGGCTTCGTCCTCTACGCAGCCTCCACGGGCGCGGGCGCGGGGCGCGGCTCCCGCGCGCGGAAGCGCGGCGCGCCCTTGACGCGCAGCGCGACGCGCGCGAGCGGCTCCAGACCGTCGCTGGCGACCAGGTGCCGGCACCGGAAGCGCTGGATCTTGCCGGTCGGGGTCTTCGGCAGTGCGCCCCGCTGGAGGAAGATGCACTCGTCGAGCAGGACGCCCGCCTTGACCTTCGCCGTGCGCGAGACCTCGGCGGCGAGCCCACGGCAGTCCGCCCGCTCGTCCTTCAGCTCGATGAGCATCACCAGCCTCCGGTGCTCCTCGCCGCCGACGTCGACGATCGTGGAGCAGCCGCTCCGGACCTGCTCCAGCAGATCGACCGTGGCCTCGATCTCACGCGCGTACACCTTGCGCCCGGCCAGCGACAGCACGTCGTCGGACCTGCCGACCACATAGAGCTCGCCGTCGCGCACGAAGCCGAGGTCGCGGGTCGCCAGCTCGCCGTCGATGAAGCGCTCGGAGGTCTTCTCGGGCTCTCCGAAGTAGCCGTCGGCCAGGCTCGTCGAGCGCACGTTGATCTCCGACAGGCGGTCGGACCTCTCCAGGCGGACCTCCACGCCCGCGCACGGGCGGCCCGCGGAGACGATCGGCGTAGCCGCCTCCGCCCCGTCGGCGAGCTCGCGGATGTCGCCGTCGGCAAGCGCCGAGCTGTCCACGTGGCGGCAGGACGGCTCCTCGTCGAGCGCCACCGCCGAGATCGCCAGCGTCGTCTCGGCCATCCCGTACGCGGGCATCCAGGCGCGTGCGCCGAGCCCGTACGGAGAGAGGGCCCTGGTGGCCCCGTCGAGGACCGGCCAGGCGATGCGCTCGGCGCCGATCACGCACGCCCTCATGCGCAGCTCCCGCGAGAGGCGTGAGCTGCTCTGCGCGCGCGTCGCGACCTGGAGCGCCGAGGGCGGTCCAGCCGAGAGCGTGGCGCCGAAGTCCGCCCAGTCGCCGAACCAGGTGCGGGGGTCGTACATGAAGCGCTCGGGTGTGGAGAGCGCAAGCGCCAGGTCGCATGCCCACGGGAACAGCAGGCAGCCGAACAGGCCCATGTCGTGCGAGAGGGGAAGCCACGAGCCGACCCTGTCCTCACCCGGGACGGCGCTCACCATCTCCGCGAGCGTGTCGATCTGGTTCCCGATCGCCCGCGCCGTCAGGGCACATCCCTTCGGCGTGCTCGTGCTGCCGGACGAGTACTGGATCAATGCCAATTCGTCGCCCTCGGGCGGGCTCGGGTCGAGCGGCCCGTCGGCCGCCAGGGAGTCCCAGGCCCGCATGTCGCAGCGACCCCCCAGCGGGTCGCGAAGCGCCTCGATCAGGCGCGGCTCGAGCAGCAGCACCGGCGAGCTCGCGTGGCTGGAGAGGGTGGCGATCTGGTCCGCGTAGACCTCGATGCCCATCGCGCGGGCGGGCACCGGCAGGGAGGACACCACCCCGCCGGCGAGCCACACGCCGAGCAACCCCCGCACCACGGCGGGCGAGTTGGTCAGCACGGTCGCGACCCGCACGCCCGGACCGACCCCGAGGCGCCGGAGGCCGACCGCCACGCGGTGAGCGTCCGCCACGACGTCGTTCCAGGACGTCTCGGCGAAGCTGCCGCCGGCCCACGAGTGGAGGGACTGTCGCTTGGGCTCGGTGAGCGCGCCGACGAGGTGCACGGTCAGGCCGGCGATCCGTGAGCCCGGCGTTGCAGGCGTGGGGCGCTCCAGTCCGCACGCTCGGCAAGCTCGGAGACGAGGTGCGTCAGCCGGCGCCCGCCCCAACCGAGCGGCATGCGCCCCCGCTCCTCGCACGCGAAGCGGCTCTCGGGCAGGGCCTCGGCGTAGCGCCTCGCGAGCTCCAGCGGGTGCCGGGGGTCGAGCTCGTCGCGCGTGCCCACCACGACCGTGGGGACGTCGATCGAGCCGAGCTCCGCGAACGAGTCGAACGGCTTCGCACGGATGTTCGCCTGAAGCGCGTCCGCGATCGCGGCGACGTCGAGGTGATCCTCGAGCCGCCGCCGAGTGAGCGCGTGCGCGGCCTGCAGCGTGACGGAGTCCCGCGAGGCCGCGGGTGGGATCCGGAGCGCGTCGAGGAAGCCGTCGAGCCCGCGTTCGCGGATCGCCGCGGCCAGCTCGTCGGCCTCCTCCACGTTGGGCCGGTTCGGGTGGTTCGACGGGTCGTAGGCGGGCGAGACGACTCCCAGCCCCGCCACCCGCTCGGGGGCGTCGATGGCGAGGCGAAGCGCCGTGTGGGCGCCCATCGAGCTGCCGACCAGCACCGCCCGCTCGCAGTCGAGGGCGTCCATCACGGCAACCAGGTCCTCGAGCAGCAGGTCGTAGGTGTAGCCGCCCGGATCCGCCGCCCGCGCCGAGCGGCCGTGTCCGCGCGAGTCGTAGGCGACCACGCGGAAGCCTCGTCGCTCGAGATCCGCCGTGCGCGCGAGCACGTGGTCCCTGGTCATCGTGAGGCCGTGGAGGAGCACAATCGGAGGTCCGGCGGGAGGCCCCGACTCACGCACGGCGAGCGCGGGGCACGAGGGAGACGAGACGGTCACGACGCCGGTGCCGGATGCCGTGCGCGTCACAGCACCGCGTGGAACCCGCCGTCCACGTGCAGGATCTCGCCGGTCATCGAGCGAGCCAGGTCGGACATCAGGAACGAGGCGGGCCCCGCCAGGACGGACGTGTCCCTGGCGTCCCAGCCGAGCGGCGCCTTGTCGACGAACAGGGCCTCGAGCCGGTCGAAGTCCGGGATGCCGGTCGCCGCGTTCGTGCGCACAGCGCCGGAGGCGATGCCGTTGACGCGTATCCGCTCCGGGGCGAGCTCGACGGCCATCTGCTTCGTCACCGCGTCAAGCATCGCCTTCGCGACGCCCATCCAGGCGTACCACCGCGAGTGGCGGCCGCCCATGACGGTCAGCGTCACCAAGCTCGCCCCCTGGGGGCTGCGCCGGAGCAGCGGACGCAGCGCGCCCGTCAGCGACTTGAACGAGAAGACGCTCGCACGCAGCGTCTCGTCGAGGCTCTCCTGCGACGCATTGAAGAAGCCGTCGCGCCAGACGTCGCGGGGCATCCACGCGATCGAGTGGAAGACCCCGTCCAGAGAGTCCCAGCGGTCGGAGAGCGCCGCGGCCAGCGACTCGAAGTCCTCGGGCTCGAGGACGTCGAGCTCGAGGACCTCGGGGCGCTCCGGCAGCATCGTCGCCGCGCGCTCGGTCATGCGTCGGGACCGACCGTGGCCCGTCAGGACCACCTCCGCCCCGAGCTCCTGCATCCGCTCCGCGGCGCCGTAGGCCAGGGAATGCTTGGTGAGCACGCCGGTCACGAGGATTCGCCGGCCCTCGAGCAGGCGACCGCCGGGGTGCGCGGCGGGCGCGATGCCGTCCGCGCGCTCGGGCCGCTCGGCGAGGGGGGTCAGCACCGCGTTCGTCGCCACACGGCCTCCAGCTCGACGGTCATCGCGGTCACGGCGTCCTGGTTCGCGATCCTCCAGTGACCGGTGACCAGGCCGTGCTCCCCGGTCCAGGCGTGGAGGCCCACGATCTCCCCCTCGACCTTGATCGTGTCGCCGATCCTGACCGGGGCCCCGAGCTCGAGCACGCTCACCCGCCGCAACGCTGCGACGTAGAGGTTGGGCACGAGCCCGATCGAGTACGACAGCACGAGCATGCCGTGGGCCACGCGCTCGCCGAAGCCGCCGGCCTCGGCCCAGGTGCGATCGCCGTGCGACGGGTGCCAGTCTCCGCTGAGCGCGGCGAACCTGACCACGTCGGCCTCGGTGATCGTGCGCCCCCGGCTCGTGTACGCATCGCCGAGCTCGAGCTCGTCGAACGGGCGCAGCCAGGCGTCGGCGCCGTGGCGCTCGCCGGACCCTCCCGCCGTGCGCGCCGGCGCGATCGTCGCGGTCATCGCGCTGCCGTCCCGCCCAGCACCTCGCGCGCCCGGTTCGCCATCGCCGGCATGAGCTCGCCCGCCATCGCCTCGAGGCGGCTCAGTTCCATAAGGCGCACGTAGAAGTAGACGTGGATGCGGCCGGCGACCTCGTCGCCGTCGCCGAGCAGCTCGCCCTCGACCTCGACCTTCACCTTCCGCGAGGCTCGGAGCTTCTCGGCCGCCGCCGAGGCGTCGCCCACGCAGGCCGTTCGCGAGCGCACGTCCCCGTACGGGCGAGCCATCGGGGTGAAGACCGCCCGCTTGGTCAGGACGAGCGGCATCAGCGCGCTCTCCGCCTCGGCCGCGTGGAGCAGCAGCGCGTCGCACACCGAGATCCCGGAGGCGACCTCCCCGACCGCGTAGACGGCGGCCATCGACTGCCGCCCGTCGGGCTCGAGCAGGTGCGACTGCGCGGGCAGCGTGACGACCGCCGGCCCCGCCGGGTCGGGTCGCTCGAACCTCATCCCGAGGTGGACGTGAAACGGAACGTCGCGGAAGCCGTAGAAGTCGTCGTGGTAGCCGACCTGCGCGAGGTCGGGCGCCGCGGAGCTCACGCCTCGATCACCAGCACGGCGTTGTGGCCGCCGAACGCGAACGAGTTCGAGATGGCGACGCACCGATCCGCGCGACCGTTCCCGTTCCCGTTCCCGTTCCCGTCGTGACCGCCCGCCGGCCCCGGGAGCCGAACCGCCGCACCCGGCACGTAGTTCAGGTCGAGGTCGGGGTCGGGCTCCTCGAGCCCGACGGTGGGGGGCACGACGCGGTTGCGCAGCGTCAGCAGGGTGGCGACGGCCTCGACCGCGCCCGCGCCGCCGATCGAGTGCCCGACGACGGACTTGGTCGACGAGACGGGGATCTCGTGCGCCCGCCGGCCGAGCGCCACCTTCAGGGCGTTCGTCTCGGCGCGGTCGTTCCCGGTGGTCGACGTGCCGTGGGCGTTCACGTAGTCAACGTCCTCGGGAGCCCGGCCGGCGTCGAAGAGGGCGCGGCCGATCGCGGCGGCGCAGATCTCCCCGTCCTCGGCGGGCGCCGTCAGGTGGTACCCGTCGGTGGTCGAGCCGTAGCCGGTCACGTAGCCGAGGATCTCGGCCCCCCGGGCCCGGGCCTTGTCGGGGTCCTCGAGGATCACGATCCCGCCGCCCTCGGCCATCACGAAACCGTCCCGCCGCCTGTCGAAGGGACGCGAGATCCCCGACCGGGAGAGCGCGCCCGCCATCTTGAACGCGGCGCTCACGAACGGGGTCAGGCATGCCTCGGACCCGCCGACGATCACCGCGTCGGCGTCGTCCTGACGCAGCATCCGGAGGCCCTCGCCGATCGCCTGCGCGCTCGACGAGCACGCCGAGGCGATCGACCTGCTCTCGCCGCGGAACCCGTGTGCCATCGCCAGGATCGCCGGCGTCGCGTTCGGCATGCTGACCGGGATCGTCAGCGGCCACACCGCGTCGGGCCCGCGCTCCTCGAGCGTCCGGTACTGGTCGAACATCACCTGGGTGCCGCCCAGGGACACGCCGAGCACGCAGGCCACGCGCTCCGGCGGGTACGGCGGCCGGTCGCCGTCCCAGCCGGCCTGCGCGGTCGCCTCGGTCGAGGCCACCAGGCCGAACTGCACGAACCGCTCGGTGCGGCGCTCCTGCTTGCGCGACATGAACTCCGAGGCGTCGAACCCGCGACACTCGCCCACGCCGTCCTCGATCCCGCAGTGGCCGTCGCGCCAGCGCTCGTAAAGCGTGCTCGCACCGACGCCGAGCGGCGTCACCGCTCCGATGCCCGTGATCGCTGCCGGCGTGCGGTTCACTTGACGTATCCGAGGAGGACCTGCTGCGCCTCGCCCAGCGTCGTCACGTTCTCGAAGTCGTCCGGGTTCACCTCGACCCCGAACTCCTGGTTGAGGATCTGGGCCAGCTCGAACATGTCGAGCGAGTCGATCTCCAGCTCCTCGAGCGTGGCCTCGGGCCGCATCTCGTCGGGGTCGGCGCCGAACTCGACGAGCGCCTCCATGATCCGCTTAGCGACGGCCTCAACGGTCGTCTCGGCTGTGACAGCCATGTCTTCTCCTCATTGGTCGCCTGCTGCACGTACCGGTGCCGACCGACCGCGCGGCGAGAAGA
Organism: Thermoleophilaceae bacterium; assembly: GCA_036389295.1. Taxonomy (GTDB): domain Bacteria; phylum Actinomycetota; class Thermoleophilia; order Solirubrobacterales; family Thermoleophilaceae; genus AC-37. The sequence continues at coordinate 208,301 of DASVQB010000041.1, forward strand.
TCGCCAGGCCGGCCGTGAGGGCACCGTCGATCGGGAGGACGGCGCCGTTCACGTACGCCGCCTCGTCAGAGGTCAGGTAGCGGACGAGCGCGGCGACCTCGTCGGCTCGCGCGACGCGCCGTGACGGCATGGCCGCGCCCCACTCGTCGCTCATCTCGGCCACGAACCCCGTGTCCACGAGGCCGGGCGCCACCGCGTTGATCGTCACGCCCCGGCGCGCGACCTCGATCGCGACGGTGCGCGTGAGCGCCTCGATCCCCGCCTTCGAAGCCGAGTACGCGGCCTGCCCCGGAAGCGGCCGCGACGCGGAGGCGGAGGACACGCTCACGACCCGCCCCCAGCGCTTCCGGACCATGTTCCCGAGCGCACGGTGGATCGTGTGGAAGGAGCCCGACAGGTTCACGGCCAGCACGCGGGACCAGTCCCCCGGGTCCAGCCAGCCGGCCGGCACGTCGCGCCGCACGCCGGCGTTGTTCACGAGCACGAGCACCGGACCGAGCTCCGCCTCGACGCGATCGAACATGGCGGCCACGGCGGCCGGATCCGACACGTCGGCCTCGACCGGGATCGCGCGCCCACCAGCCCGCTCGATTCGCGCCACGACGGCGGCCGCACCGACCGCGTCCGCGCCGTAGTTGACGCACACGGGCCAGCCGTCGGCCGCGACCGCCTCGGCGACCGCGGCCCCGATGCCGCGCCCGGCCCCGGTGACGAGGGCGCATCCGTCCGCGGACCTGAAGCCGTTGCCGCTCGCCGTCGGTCTGTCGAAGCTCATCGCGAACAGGTGTAACCGATGCGAGAGCCACGACCCAAACGCAGGGGCGCCCTTTGCGACGCCCTCGCGTGCGCGCCTAGAGTGCGGCCATGGCGAGTCCACGGGCACAGGCGACCGATCCGTTCGGCGAGCACACGCGCTCACGCGTGGTGGACGCCCGCCCCGAGCGCGCCGTCGTCGAGCAGCCCGCCGTGAGGGAGCTCGACAACCACGTCGGCGTCCGCCACGCGAGCGCCCTGCACGCCGCGGGGTACGCGGCCTCGCGCGCGCTGATCGCGGCCGCGCTGGGCGAGCTCGCCGAATCCAGGAGCGTGCGCCTGGTGGAGAGCGACGTCTCGTATGCCTCCGTCGGGCTCGGGCCGCTGACGACGACCGCCGAGCCGACCGGCCGCGGCTGGGACGCGCTGGCGGACGGGTCGAGCGTGACCCTGGCCTCCACCGTCACGACGACGAATGAGCAGAGCAGGACGGTGGCGAGGCTCGAGCTCTCGTGGGCCGTCGAGCCCGCGGCCTAGCCGCAGCTCTCGAGCCAGTCGACGATCAGCGCCGCGGCGTGCTCCCCACGGTCCTCGGGCAGGAAGTGGCCGGCGCCCGGGATCACGACCGGCGGCTCGCGCCGCAGGGCACCGGTCACCCATTCGCCGAGCTCGAGCGGGAACAGCTGCTCGGACTCCCCCCACAGCGTGAGGGTCGGGCGGTCGTCCTTGCGAATGGCCTTCATCGTGCGCCAGCAGGCCCGCGCCGCGGGCAGCTCGGGGGACCGCGGCAGCACCCGGAGCGGGAACGCGCGCGGACCGGCCTTCGAGGCGGCGTCCGGGAACGGCGCCTCGTAGCCAGCCACCACGTCCTCCCCGAGGTCGGAGGCGCAGCCCGCCCGCACGAGCGTCGCCACGGGCACGTCGGGCGTGCGCTCGACGAAGTCGTGTACCTGCCACCAGCTCGGCGGCATCGTCTGACGGCCCGTGAAGAGCGGCGTGTCGACGAGGACCAGGCGGCTGAAGCGCTCCGGCCTCTCGACGGCCATGCGCAGCCCGATCGCCCCGCCCCAGTCGTGCGCGACCAGCGTGACGTCGCGCAGGTCGAGCTCGTCGACCAGGTGCAGGCAGGCCTCGAAGTGACGGTCGTAGCTGTACCAGCCGAGGTCCGTCGGCTTGTCGGAGCGCCCGAAGCCGGGATAGTCGGGGGCGACGCAGCGGAGCCCGGCGTCGCGCAGCGGCGGGATCATCTTGCGGAACAGGAACGACCAGGTGGGCTCGCCGTGCAGCATCAGCGCCGGCGGGCCCTCGCCCTCGTCCAGGTGCGCGAGCCGAAGGCCATCCCAAGTCCGGTAGCTCGGCTCGAAGGCGAACCCCGGAAGCCCCTCGAAGCGCTCGTCCGGCGTGCGGACCGCGTCCGTGCTCGTCGCGACGGTCGTCATGGCACGTCCGCGACGGCGGCTAGCGGACCATCCAGCCGGACTCGGGCTGCGGCCGCGTGTCGGCCGGCGGCGCGGTCCGCTGGGAATAGGGAACCCAGGTCAGGAAGCTCTCGTCCGCCTGTCCGGGGAGCTCCGACGACGGCGGCGGCGGCTCCTGACCGGTCGGCGCGTAAAGCCGCCGGGTGAGCTCCCCCGCGAGCGATCGCATTTGGGCGACGCCGGCGTGGATCCGCTCGCGCACCTCGTCCTTCGTGAGGGAGCGCGACGCGGTGGCGAACAGGTCCTCAACGCTGGCGTCGGTCCCCACCGGGAAGCCCGCGGACCGGACGTCCAGCCGGCTGACGTCACGGAAGCGCTGCTGCATGTACACGTTGAGCGGGTGCGTGCTCGCGATCTGCTCGCGGACCGACGCCAGGAAGTCGACGTCGGTGATGCACCCGTTGGTGAACAGGAGCACCGGGAACATGAAGTACGACGCGTTGTCCCAGATGATCTTGGCCGCCGTGGCCTGAGCGTCGCGGAACACCTCGTACTGCCCCGCGAAGGCCGGCTCCCAGCCCATGAACTGGCCCAGGTAGAAGCTGTTGTACGTCTTCAGCCGCCGCCGCAGGTCGGGCTCGTCGTCCAGCGCTCCGCAGATCAGGCGAGTGGCGAGCGTGTTGGCGACCGCGATGAAGTCCACCCCGGTCGAGTAGAGCGGGTCGAGGAACAGCCCGGCCTCGCCGGTCAGCGCCCAGCGCTGCGGCGAGAGCCCGCGACGCGTGCCGTAGGCGTACTTCTTGAGCTTGTGGAAGTCGAGCAGCCCGGCCTCCTCGTCGGGCAGCTTGCTCGCGAGCTGAGGCTCCGCCTCGCGCAGCCACTCGAGCATCGCGTCGTAGCGCCGGATCCGGTCGTAACCCACGTAGCGCGGATCGGCGACCACGCCGATGCTCGTGGCCTCGGACGGCAGCGGGATGAGCCAGATCCAGTAGCCCTCGCCGACGAGCTGGACGGTGCTCATCCAGCGCCTGCCGCCCGGGACCCGCGCCTCCCAGGCGCGGTCGTCGGACCAGTCGTCAACCATCACCCGCCTGCCGATGCGGAACCACGACGCGTTCACGTCGTGGGGGATCTCCACGCCGAGCCGGAGCTGCCGCCGCAGGAGCCCCACGCGGCCGCTCGCGTCGACGATCCACCGGGCGCTGAAGTCGCGCCTGGTCCCGTTGCGCTTGACGGTCACGGCGTGCCGGTCGGGCCCGAGCTCGAACCCGGCGACCGAGTGGCCGTCCAGCAGCTCGACGCCGGCGTCCGAGACGGCGGCGGCGAGCGCGTTCTCGAGGCGGCCGCGGTCGAGCTGGTAGGTGCGGAGCGGCGAGAACCTGCTGAGCCCGACCTCGGGCCGCCGAGAGATGTCCGTGTTGTCGCCGTTCGGCGAGAAGATCCGGAGGCTGAACTTGCGGATCTGCTCCTCCTCCATGTGCCGCTTGAAGCCGATCGTCTCCTTCAGGTAGTGGGAGCCGATCTCGGCGACCGACTCGCCGACCTTGAAGGTCTGCTCCTGCACCGGATGCGAGCGCTTCTCCACGACCACCACGCGCGTCCCGGGACGCGCTTGCTTGAGCTGGAGCGCCGCCGTCAGCCCGGCCAGCCCGCCGCCGAGGACGATCGCGTCGCAGTCGTTCACTCGGTGTGTCCCGGCCGGCTCCTCATCGCGCTGAAGCTACGCGCCGTCGTGCGACGGTTGCAACACGCCCGCGCCGCACTCCGGGCACACGAGCGCGGCCGCGGAGCGGGACGCGTCGTCGAGCTCGGCCGAGTCCTCGGCACGCAGCGCCCTTCGCACGCGGCGCAGCTCCTCGCGCAGGCAGCGCACGGACAGGTGCTCGGAGGAGGCGTGCGAGAGCCAGCGCTCCTGCTCCGCGGGCTCGAGCGCCGCTAGCTCGGCGTGGTGGCTGAACGAGAGGTCCTCCCGTCGCCGGGAGGGGTCGAAGCGGGACGTGACGTAGACCATGTTCATCAGCGTCTGCACGTCGTAGCCCGTGAGCCGCGCCGCCCGCACGTAGCGCTCGCCGAAGCGGGCGTTCCCGTACCGCAGCCAGTCGCCGATCCACCACCCGACGCCGCGGCTGACGGCGCCGAGCCGGCGCCCGTGCGCGCTCCACTCGGCGAGCTCGAGCTCGCGGCGGACGGTCCACGCGACGGCGCTCGTGGCGGGCAGCCCCTCCGGTTCGACGCACATGGCGGGTCGAGGAGGCTTGATCGTCGCGGTATCCATGGCCGGGGTGGAGTCCATGTACGGCTCCCTTCGCAGTTGTCCGCCGGCATGCTCCCCTCGAAAGATGCGACGCGCTTTCCACGATCGATAGCGACCTGGCGCACAAGCGACAACTGCGCACCGCTCGATCCCGGTGCTACCTCCGCAAACTGCGTGAAACGAACGAGATTTCATTAGCAACACGGGCCCGCCTGCGGCCCCTGCGCATCTCGCGCCGGAGCCCGCGCGCGTAGTCGCCCCTCCGCGCCCCGTTCGACGCCTCGCGCTCGGACGGGAGCGCGTAGTCCCCGCCGAGGCAGGCGGCCACGCACGCCCCCTGACCCTCGACGATCCGCGTCGCGGAGCGCGGCCCGGGCTCGAGCAGGCCGACGAACGCCAGGCTCGGGACATTCGGGCTGAAGACGCTCCAGTGGAGCTCCACGCGGCCGCCCGCCTGCACCGGCACCAGGTCCGGGTCGAGGAACGGCACGCGGATCTCGTAGCCGGTGCACCACACGATCAGGTCGACCTTGACGCGCGTGCCGTCCGCGAACCGCACGCGGTCTCCCTCCAGCCGCTCGATCGCGGGCGCGACGGCGATGCGGCCGTGCTGAAGGCGCTCGAGCAGGTGCGGCGCCCGAACGGGATGCGTCGCGCCGCCTACGCCCCGCGGCGCGGGCAGCCCGTAGGCCTCCATCGGTCCGAACGCGATCCGGTGCAGCGCGGCCGCGGCGAGCCGCCGCGAGCGTCCCGCGAGCCGCCACGACCCGCCGCCCGCGAGCCAGTCCCCGGCCCTTCCGGGCGCCGTCTGCGGGAGCACCCGCACGCCGCTGTGCACCGCGAGGTGCGTCGAGCGGGCCACGTAGCTCGACGCCACCGCGACGTCGCACGCGCTCGCGCCGAGGCCGACGACGAGGACGTCGCGGTCGCGCAGCGTCTCGCGATCCCGGTAGGCGTCGGAGTGGATCTGCTCGCCGGCGAACTCGCCCGGCCGGGCGTCGGGCCAGCTCGGTGCGGAGCTGCGCCCGGTGGCCACGACCAGGGCTTCGTAAGACCTCCGCTCGCCCGTGTCGAGCTCCACCTCCCACCGGCCGCGGTCCGTCCGGCGGGCGCTCTCCACCCTCGTGCCGAGCCGGAAGTGCCGGTCGAGGCCGAAGTGCGCAGCGTAGTCGCGCAGGTAACGGGCGGTCAGCGAGGCGTCGGGGTAGCGCGGGTAGGACCTCGGCATCGGCCAGTCGGCGAACTCGAGCTCCTCGCGCGCGACATCGCCGCGCAGGTCCTCGCGGGATGCGCGCAGCCCGCCGACGCGGTCGTTCCCATCGAAGCACTCGAAGGGAACGCCGCGCCGCGACAGCGACCTGGCGGTTGCGACCCCGGACACGCCGGCCCCCACGACGCACGCTGTGGGCAGCGCGGTCACGACGCGGCCCGCGCGGACACGCCGGGCACCCCGCGTCGGACGCGCCGGCGCCCTCGGTGCAACTCGCCGCGAAGACGCCACAGGAAGTCGAACTGCTCGACCTGGACGGTGTGCCGCGCGGACGCGACGTAGCGCTTCGCCGCCAACCGCCGCCGCCTCTCGATGTCCGCCCACATCTCCTGCTGCGGAGGGAGCGCGTAGTCGCCGGCGAGGTGCGCCGCCACCCACTTCCCCTGACCCTCGGAGATCTGCATCGTGGAGCCTGCGGCCGGCTGGAGCAGCCCGACGAAGGCGAGGCTCGGGACCTTCGGGCTGAAGACGTTCCAGTACAGGTCGACGCGGTTGTCCGCGTGCACCGGCACCAGGTCCGGCTCGAGGAACGGCAGGCGGATCTCGTAGCCGGTGCACCACACGATCAGGTCCGCGCGCGCAGCCGTGCCGTCCGCGAACCGCACCAGATCGCCGTCGAGTCGCTCGATCACGGGCTTCGGAGCGATCCGCCCGTGCAGCAGGGAGTCGAGCAGGCGGGGCGAGATCGTGGGGTGCGTGGCGCCGAACGGGTGCGTGGGGTTCGGCAGCCCGTAGCGCTCCATCCTCCCGACGGCCATGCGGTGGCCCATGGTCATCCAGAGCTGCCGCAGTCGCCACGGGACCTGGAAGCCGAAGCGCCCGACGCCGATGCCCTTGCCGAGCGCGTACTCGAGGCCCGGGACCTGGTCGTAGGGCCAGCGCCACATCGTCTTCGGCAGCACGTGCGCGCCGCGACGGACGGACAGGTGCGTGCTCCGCGCCACGAGACTCGACTCGACGGCTATGTCGCACGCGCTGTTGCCGAGCCCGACCACGACGACGTCCCGCCCGCGCAGCACCGAGTCGTCGCGGTAGTCGTGCGAGTGGATCTGCTCGCCGGCGAACTCGCCCGGCGGGCGAGGAGTGGGCCAGCGGGGCACGGAGTGGTGCCCGTTCGCGACGACCAGGGCGTCGTAGACCCGGCGCTCGCCACCGTCGGTCTCGACCTCCCAGCGGCCGTCCGCCGTCAGGCGGGCGTGCTCCACCCCGGTGCGGAGCCGCAGGGTCCGGTCGAGCCCGAAGTGGCGCACGTAGTCCTCGAAGTACTGCGCGAGCTGGGTGTGGTGCGGGTAGGTCGGCAACGACCTCGGCATCGGGTAGTCGGCGAACTCGATCCGCTCGCGCGAGACGTTGATGTGGAGCTGGCGGTAAGCCGCCGCCGTCCCGCTCGCGCTCCCGAACACCCAGATCCCGCCGACCCGGTCGCCCCTGTCGAACCAGTCGAAGTCCATGCCGCGCGCCGAGAGCGACCGGGCCGTTGTGATGCCGGACGCTCCCGCGCCGACCAGGCACACCGTGGGCAGCGCGCTCACGACGGCGACCGCTCTGGACCGCCGGGGGCCGGCGGCAGGGCCCGGCCGCGGGCGCGGGCCATGCGACGGAAGACCTCGTCGGTCCCGACCCGGCGCAGGAACGCCGCGCTCGCGCGAGGCGCGAGCGCGGCGAACGCGACCACCGGCCGCATCGGCCGCGGGCTCACGATGATCTCCGGCCGGTCGCGCCGGATCGCCCGCACCACGGCGGCGGCCACGTCCTCCGGCGTCGCCGAGCGGGCCAGGAACGGCAGCCTGTTCCGGCCGCGGTCCGCGCCCGTGTACATACCGGCGCCCGCCACCATGCCCGGACAGATCGCCGAGAAGCCGAGCGGCGTGCCGTGGTGCTCCGCCCGGAGCGACTGGCTCAGCGCGATCAGGCCGGCCTTCGTCGCCGCGTAGGGCTCGTTGTACGCCGTGGCCAGCCGGCCGGCCAGCGACGCCATGAACACCACGTGCCCCGGCCCGCGAGGAAGCATCGCCGCCACCGCGTGCCGGGTGAGGACCATCGGCGCCGTCAGGTTCACGGCGACCATCCGCTCCAGCTCGCGGCCGGTGAAGGACGCATAGGCGGCCGTGACCCCGTACCCGGCGTTGTTCACCAGGACGTCGATCGGGCCCGCCGCCTCCTCGGCCCGGCCCCACAGCCCGTCGAGCTCGTCGGGGTCGACGAGGTCGGCCGTGACCACCTCGGCGGCCGCGCCCGCCGTGCGCAGCTCGGCGCGCAGCGCCTCCAGCGCACCGCGCTCGGACTCGAGCCCGGACAGCACGAGGCCCGCGCCCTCCGCCGCGAGCGCGCGCGCGACGAACGGTCCGAGCCCACCGCCCGCTCCGGTCAGCAGAGCCGTGCCGCCGCGGAGCCCGTGCGAGCGCGCGCGCACGTCAGTCCTGCGGCGCGCGGCGCCAGAGCGCCTCGAGCTCCATCGTGGCGATCGTCTCGCCGTCCTGGTTCTTCGTTCGCCACCGCCCGGTGACCATGCCCGCTTCGGGCGACATCGGGCGCTTTCCGGCGATCTTCCCCTCGACGTGGATCGTGTCGCCCAGGAAGACGGGCTGCTTGAAGTTGATCTTCGTGATCCGCCGCAGCGCGACGATCGCGTCGTTGGGCACGAGGCCGAGCGAGTACGCGACGATCAGCATCCCGTGCGCCACGCGGCGGCCGAACATGTTCTCCTCCGCCCAGGTCTCGTCGGAGTGGGCCGGGTGCCAGTCGCCGGTCAGCGCGGCGAACTGCACGACGTCGGCCTCGGTCACCGTCCGCGCGCGCGTCTCGAACGTGTCGCCGACCCGCAGGTCCTCGAAGGGTCGCCCGTAGGTGCCCGTGTCGCCGGGGCGGAAGTGGCGCGGCGCGTCCATCGCCGCCCTGCGCGCTCCGTCGCCGGTCACCGGCGGCGCCACGGCCGCTTCTATGACGCTGCTCTCCATCTGGGCTCCCATCCACTCGACATCGCCGTGCCGGTCCATTCCGCCGCGGCCTCCAAAGTCCCGTCGCCGAGCCCGTCCGCCTTCGCGAGAGCGGCCCCGGCCAGCGCGCGCGCGGCGGCCTCCTGGCCCGATCGAGCACACGCCTCGAGCGAGGCTCCGCGCACGTAGTCGCCTGCCAGCGCGAGCCCGGGCAGGGCGCCGAGGCGCGCGGTCGTCTCGCGCAGGAGCGCTGCGTGGTCGCGGCGATACGCGCAGAGGCCCGGGTCGAACGCCCGCGCCGAGAACCGGACGCGCCTCGCCTGCGCGACCGGCGCATGACGGCCGAGGAACCCCTCCGCCTCGTGCAGGAGCGCCTCCGGATCGAACGTGTCGGGCTCGACGCGGCCGCGCGCCGCGCGCCCGCTGAACGTGTAGCGGACGACGTGGCGAGCCTGAAGCCCGTAGGACCCGGCGTTGCTGAGCGCCATGCCGGCCGGCGCGGCGAGCGCCGCGAACCGCTGCCCGAAGGCAGGCCGGTCGTACTCGGCCACGACCACGCCGACGGGGAAGTAGCGCACCGTGCCGAGCAGGCTCGCCAGCTCCGGATCGAGTCGCCAGACCACGCGCGCGGCCTGACGCGCGGGCACGGCCAGCACGACCCCGTCGAAGCCGTCGTGCGCGGCGCCGTCGGCCGTGACGACGCTCCCCACGCGCCCGCCGTCGAGCGCCAGCCCGGCGACCGGCGTCGCCGCGTGCGTGACGTGGTCGGCGGCCACCTCCCGGATCCAGGGCCCGAAGCCGGCCCCCGTGAGCTGGTCGAATCGGTCGACCACCAGCGCCAGGTTCGACCCCAGGTTGCCCGCGTGGCACTCGTCCGGCTCGGCCGCGTTCATGCGAACGGTCACGTGGCGCATCACCCCCCGGCACATCACGGTCCCCAGGTACTCCGGGAGCGTCGGATCGCCTGTCCTCGTCGCGAGGTCCGCGAAGAACGGGTCGCCTACGAACCCGCTGGCCGGGTGGCGGCGCACCTGCCCGGCGAGCTGCATGAACCGCATCCCCCCGCCCACCTGGCCCCGCGCGACGAGTCGCGAGCCGAGCCGCGCGCGCATCGACGGAGAGCGGAAGGAGAGCGTTCGCACCCGGCCCCGGACGAGCTGCGCGGAATCGGGCCCGAAGAGCTCGTAGTCGCCATGGCCGCGCCTGGCCAGGAGCTCTCGGAAGCGCGTGTAGCGCCGGCCGACGTTCTTTCCGCCGAGGCAGATCTCGCGCTCGCCCAGGGTCTCCGGAGCGATGCGGCCGCCCAGCGCCGGCCCGGCCTCGAAGATCTCGGCGGCATTGCCGCCGGCCCTCACGGCCTCCGCCGCCGCCAGGCCGGCGACCCCGCCGCCGACCACCGCCACCCGCAACGTCTCTCGGCGACTCACGGCCATCTCGATCAGACGTGCGCGATCCGCACGGTGCCCTCGCAGCACGGCCTTCCCATCTGGGAGCAGGTCACCTTGCCGCCGCCGGAGCCCTCGTCGAGCGTGACCGCGCACACGATGTCGGGGTGGAACTCGGCGATCCGGGAGAACCTCATCTCGAACCCCGCGACGACCAGACGGGAGTGGTCGATCCCGAGCTCCTCGCAGGCGCCGGCCACGGCCACCTGTCGGACGCCCTCGAGCAGGAGGAGGCCGGGGACGTGGTCGAGCGGATGGTCGAAGAACGTCGGGTCGTCGGGCTCGACGATCAACGACGCCTCGTAGGCCCGCTCTCCGGCGGCCGGCCGGATCCTGGTCAGGACGCCGTTGGCCGGGTTGCGCCTTCCGGTGCGCGTCTCCCAGTCGGCGCGCGGGACCGGATCGGGGAGCCCCCTCCCCGACACGGCCTCCCGGTTGCGGCCCCTCAGGCCGGCGTAGAAGTCCGGCGGGACGATCGCGCCGCTGACCTCGCTCACCCCCGCGTCGTGGCCGCCGATGGCGAGGCGGGTGCGCAGGAACGCCCCAGCCATGGCTCGGCCGGGACGCATGCGCAGCTTGCTCGACGGGTCCTGCGAGAAGAGCACGTCGCAGGTGTCGCGGCCCTTGCGAGAGCGCTCGATCGGGTCGAGCTCGACCTTCACCTCTCGAAGGAGGAAGTGACGGTCGCGCGCGATGTCGAGGATCTCCGACGCCACCACGAGGCCGGCCTGCCGGGCGGTCTCCGCGACCAGCACGACGTCGTGGAACGGCGCCGCGGTGTCGCTGAAGCGCGCGTGGGCGAGTGGGAGCCGGGCCGCGATCGTGCACCAGTCCTCTCCCGGGCCGTGCATCCAGTCGGTCACGAAGACCTGCTCGAGGGCCGCCTTGTGGACGACCTGGCCGGGGAGGGGGCGGTCGGTGCGGAGGTCGGCGGCCGACGGCTGGAGCGTCTCGATTGCTTGGGTCACCGGACTCAAGCTACGGACGGACTCGCGGCAGCGCGAGTTCTCGTCGCGCGATTCGACCGGGGCCTCGCGCTGCTCTATCGATGTGGCATGAAGACAAGGCACAGAGGCGACAACGACGGCTTCGACGCGATCGTGATCGGGTCCGGCCCGGGCGGGTTGACGACGGCGGCGTACCTGGCCGCGAACGGGATGCGGACCCTGGTCCTCGAGCAATACGACGTGGCCGGGGGCTGCACGCACGCCTTCCGTCGCAAGCGTCAGTGGGAGTTCGACGTCGGCCTGCACTACGTGGGCGACTGCGGCAACCCGGAGGGCATCATCCCGACCGTGCTCCGCGGCGTCGGCGTCGACGACCGCGTGGACTGGCTGGAGATGGACCCCGACGGGTTCGACACGCTCGTCTTCCCCGACCTCGTCTTCCGGGTCCCGCGCGGGTGGGAGCGCTACCGCGAGCGGCTCGTCGAGACGTTCCCGGCGGACGCGGCCGGGATACGGAAGTGCACCCGCATCCTCGAGCGGCTCGGGCACGAGGCCGTCGGACCGAACGGCCTGATGTTCGAGCCGCCGATGACGCTCCGGGGGGCGCTCCAGATGCCCTTCGTCGCCCGCAGCTCGATGCGGTGGGGGATCCACGCCACGCTCGGGGACCTCTTCGACGCCTGCCGCCTCGGCGTCGAGGCGCGGGCGGTGCTGGCCGGGCAGTCGGGGCTCTACGGCTCGCCGCCGTCGCGCGCCCCCGCCCTCCTCCACGCGATCCTCGTGGACCACTACGTGAGGGGTGGCGCGTACTACCCGCGCGGCGGCGGCCAGGTGCCGGCGGCGCTGCTCGTGGACGTGATCAGGACCCACGGCGGGACGGTGCGCACGCGTGCGCGCGTGGACGAGATCCTCATCCGGCGCGGCCGGGTCGCGGGCGTCCGGCTGACCGACGGCGAGACGATCGGTGCGCCGGTGGTCGTCTCCGCCGCGGACATCAAGCGGACGTTCCTGGAGCTCATCGCCCCCGAGCACGTCGGGCGGCGTCGCCTCCGCCGCGTCGACGGCTATCGGATGGCGCCGGCCCTGTTCCAGGTCTTCCTGGGGCTGGACGTCGACCTGCGCGACCGGATGCCGAACACGAACTGGTACTGGTCTCCGAGCTACGACCCGGAGCTGGGCTACGCCGCGACACGGGGCCGAGAGCTTCCCGACGAGCCGAACACCTACACGGTGTCCGCGTCGGTGAAGGACCCCCACTCGCCCGAGATCGCGCCGCCCGGCTGCTCCAGCATGGCGATCATGGGGCTCGCGCCGCCCGACTACGCCTACTGGCAGGTCGACAAGGGACCGGCCGCCGGCGAGCGCTACTCGCGCAACCGCGACTACCAGGCCGTGAAGGAGGGGATCGCGGACCGTCTGATCGAGACGACCGCTCGGAGGATCCCCCCGCTCGCGGACCTGAGGGACCGGATCCTCTGGAGGGAGTCGGCCACGCCGATCACGCAGGAGCGCTACACGCTCAGCACCGACGGCGCCTCGTACGGGATCGAGCTCGCCGTCGACCAATGGGCGCTGCGGAGGCCGAGTCCGAAGACCCGGATCCCAGGCCTCTTCCTCGCCGGCTCGAGCACGTTCTCGTGCCACGGGCTGCCGGGCACGATGGTGGGCGGCGCGGCCGCCGCCGGCGCGGTGCTCGGCCGCAACCTCCTGAAGGAGGTGCGCGACGGCGCGGTCTTCGCCGACCGCTCCAGGATCACGGCGGGCGGGCCGGGCTGGGACCCCTTCCTCTCGTGCCGGCGGCTCTCGGTCAAGAAGCCGCCGCGCAGCCGTCCCGAGCGCGAGCCGGCCGGCGCCCGCTAGGCGATGCGGCGCCCTGGGTTCGCGCCCGCGAACCGGCAGCCGCACTCAGAGCACACGAGCTCGCCGGCGGGCGGTCCCGCTTGGAGCGCCTCGGACGGGACGGCGCTCAGCGGCGCACGGTCCCGGCGCAGCTCCTCGCGCAGGCAGCGCACGGACAGGCGCTCGGAGGAGGCGTGCGAGAGCCAGCGCTCCTGCTCGGCGGGCTCGAGCGCCGCGAGCTCCGCGTGGTGGCTGAACGAGAGCTCCTCCCGTCGCCGGGAGGGGTCGAAGCGGGACGTGACGTAGACCATGTTCATCAGCGTCTGCACGTCGTAGCCCGTCAGCCGCGCCGCCCGCACGTAGCGCTCGCCGAAGCGGGCGTTCCCATACCGCAGCCAGTCGCCGACCCACCAGCCGACGCCGCGGCTTACGGCGCCGAGCCGGCGCCCCTCGTCGTCCCAGTCGCGGATCCGAAGCTCCAGCTCGGAACGCCACGTCGTGGTCGTCACCGAGAACTTCGGGCGCCGCCCGCCCCGTCGCGGCGCAGCGGCCTGGCGCACGTCGCCCGAACCGGCGCTCCTCACTGCCGTCACAGCTGTCATCGAATTCCCCTTGAGCCCGTCCTGGAGGTCCGCTCTGGGACCTCCCGAGCCCTTGATGCTGCTGCCTTGCGGCCACGTAGTCAAAGCCGCCCTTCCGAGTTGAACCCCGCGACGCCCGTGCCTACTGTCGTCCCGTGTCGCAGAACGGAAGCTCACACCCGGAGACGGCCGGGGCCGTGGTCGTCGGCGCGCGCCTGGCCGGCTGCGCCACGGCCATACCGCTCGCCCGCGCGGGCCACCGCGTCGTCGCGATCGACAGGGACAGGTTCCCGTCCAACACCCTCTCGACCCACGGCCTCTTCCAGGGCCACCTCGTCGAGCTGCGCCGGCTCGGGGCGCTGGACCGCCTGCTGGCGCTGGACCCACCGAAGATCCGCCGCTTCCACGTGTACCACCTGGGGCAGCACGCGGTCGAGACGGCGCACGCGGTCGACGGGATCGACTACGGCCTGTGCATCGGCCGCGAGGAGCTCGACCTGGCGCTCGTCGAGAGCGCACGCGAGGCGGGCGTCGAGGTGCGCGAGCGCACCTCCGCCACCAGCCTCCTCTGGGAGGACGGCCGGGCCGCCGGGATCCGCTACAGGAGCCGCGACGGCGACGAGGGCGAGATCCGCGCGCCGCTCGTGGTCGGGGCCGACGGGCGCCGCTCGACGGTGGCCCGCCTGGTCGGCGCGGACGTGCCCTATCGCGGCTCGCGCAACGGACGCGGCTTCGTCTGGTGGTACCTGGACGACCCGAAGCTGGGCACCCGCTGGCGCGAGACCCTGACCCTCTGGCAGATCGGCGAGACCCACGTGATGACGGCGCCGATGCCGCACGGCCGGATGATCGTGATCCTCATGGGGCCGGCGGAGGACGTGCCGCTCTTCCGAACCGACCCGCGCGCGATGTGGGAGCGCGTCCTCCGTGAGCATCGCCACCTGGCCGACCGCGTGGCCGGCGCCGGCGCGCCGGGCAAGCCGTTCACCTCGCGCGAGATGCCCGCGTTCTTCCGCGCGTCGAGCGGATCGGGGTGGGCGCTCGCCGGCGACGCGGGCCACTACAAGGACGCGACCATCGGCCAGGGGATCCGCGACTCGCTCGAGTGGGGCCGCAGGCTCGGCGAGGCCGCTGCGCCGGTGCTCCGCGACGCACCCCGGCTGGACGAGGCGCTGGCCCGCTGGGAGAGGGCGCGCGATCGCGCGGTCCTGCCGACCTACCACTGGGCCAACATGCAGAGCCGGATCGTCCTCCGCCAGCCGATCGCGGTCGAGGCGCTTCGCACGTTCGACCGCTCGTGCGGCCCGGAGCTCGGCGACGTCCTGTCACGCGTTCGAACGCCGCAGCAGGTGTTCTCGCCGCTTCGCGGGATGGTGTGGATGGCACGCGCCCTGCGCCGGCCGGGCGCCGAGCGCCGGACGATCCTCGGCAACCTGGTGCAGGAATCGCTCGTCCAGACCCACGCCCGGCGCGAGCGGCTCTCGAACCGCTTCCGCCCGGCACGACGGTCTGCGTCGGAGACGCCGGGGTGGACCTGGCCGCCCCGGACGCAGGCAAGCGGGCCCAAAGCGGTCCCGAGTGCGAGCGAGCCCGTCGGCGCGAGGGAGTCGGAGGCGGCGTGAGCTGCGCCGAGCGCGGCCTGCGGATCGCGGTCGCCGGGGCACGCTCGCGCGGCGACGCGGAGGGCGACCTCCGTCGCTTGGCCGACCTCGCGTCGCAGGCCGCACGGGAGCACGATCCCGACCTGATCCTGTTGCCCGAGACGCTGGCCGGCCCCGCGCACGGCCCCTACGAGCTCCTGCGCGCTCTCGCCCGCCGGCACGGCTGCTGGGTGGGCGGCGGGTTCGTCGCGGTGCGCGGCTCGGCTGCGACGAGCGTCTACGCGCTGGCGGAGCCGGGCGGCGCCACCCACCTGCACGACAAGGACCAGCCGGACCCGTGGGAGGCGCGCTCCTGCGTCCGCGGGATCGACGACGGCTTCTGCGCCACCGACCTCGGTCCCCTCGGGCTGGCCGCCGGCACGGAGTGGATCCGCACGCGAGCCGCCCGCCGGCTGCGTGCAGCGGGCGTCCGCCTGGTGGTCGGCGGTGCGTCTCGACGGTCCTGGCTCGCGCCGGAGGCCCCGGGCCGGATGGCTCGGATGGTGGGCGTGCCGGCGGCCGTCGCGCAGCAGGCCCCGCCGGGCCGGGAGCGCACGGCGGCCGGCGCGACGCGGCCCGCCCGGAGCGCGGGGGACTCTCAGATCGTCGACCGCGAGGGCCGCGTCCTCGCGCTACTCGGTCCGGACGACGGCGATGGCTACGTGGCGGCCGAGGTCAGGCTGTCCGACCCCGACCCGCTCGAGCTCGTGCCCGACGCCGAGTGGACCGTGCACGTGACGACCTCGCGCCGCGCGGGATGGGCCGTTCAGGGGATGCGCGGCCGCACGGCGCGCCGCCTCCGACAGCGCGTCCGCCGGCTTCCCTCGCCGCGCGGGCCGAGGCGCGACCTGCTCGCCTACAACCCGCCGCCGGCCGGCCCCGCCCGGGGAGAGATCACCTAGCCGGTGAGGCGATGGTCGTGGGCGCCGTGCGGCCGCGAAGCTCGACCGACTCGCCGAGCCGCCACCGGCTTGCCTCGGCTTCCGCGGCGCGCGAGACGATCGCCTCGGAGGCGAGCAGTCGAGACC
Organism: Thermoleophilaceae bacterium; assembly: GCA_036389295.1. Classification (GTDB taxonomy): domain Bacteria; phylum Actinomycetota; class Thermoleophilia; order Solirubrobacterales; family Thermoleophilaceae; genus AC-37. Next base: position 224,412 of record DASVQB010000041.1, read on the forward strand.
GCTCGGTCTTCGCAAGGTCGGTCAGGCGCGCCGCCTCGTTGACGGGGTCGCCGATCACGGTGTACTCGAACCGCTCGGCGGCGCCGACGTTCCCCGCGACGACCGCGCCGGCCGAGACGCCGATCGCGGCCTGGAGGTCCGGCAGCGCCGCGCGCAGCCGAGCCTCCAGGTCGCGGGCCGCCGCGAGCGCCGCACTCGCCGCGTCCGGATCGGGAAGCGGCGCCCCAAACACGCACAGAGCGGCGTCGCCCTCGAACTTGTTGACCCACCCGCCGTGTGCCGTGACCGCCTCGACCACGAGAGCGAAGAATCGATTCAGGGCCTCCACCACGTCGCTCGGGCCGGCGGTCGCCGCGAGGCGGGTCGACCCGATGATGTCGACGAAGAGGATGGCCACCTCCCGCACCTCGCCGCCGAGCTTCACCCCGCGCTCGAGCGCCTGGCGCGCGACGTCCTCGCCGACGTGGCGGCCGAAGAGGTCGCGGATCTCGTCGCGTTCGCGCAGCCCGACGACCATGCTGTTGAAGCCGGCCTGGAGCAGCCCCACCTCGCTCCCGTCGTAGACGGCGACGTCGACGTCGAGCTTCCCTCGCTGGACGTCGGCGAGGGCCGCGCGGACGGAGTCGATCGGGTCCGCGACCGACCGCGCGGCGATCACCAGCGTCGCCAAGCCCCCGGCGAGCGCGATGACGCTGAGGAAGAGGACGGTCACGGCGAGGCGCTCCCGCGTCGACTCGCTGCCGAGGAGGTACGCGCCCCCGACCAGCCCGATCCCGAGGACCGCGACTCCCGTGCCGAAGGCCCAGGCGAGCACGAGGCGCGTGGCCACGCCCGGGACCGCGGGGCGCGCCGGAGGGCCGCCGTGGAGCGCGAGGGCCGTGAGCGGCCGGATGAGCCGCTCCGTCAACAGGTAGATCAGCGCGCACGTCGCGAGCCCACCCAGCAGCACGGTCACGCCGACCTGGATCCCGAGCGCCCCCGAGCGCGGCGCGTTGATCGCGCCGAACAGCAGCGCACCGGCCGTCCACAGGGACGCCGACACGCGCGAGAGTCGCAGCGGGTACCGCAGCGTGACCTCCCGCTCGTGGTCGTCGGGTGGGCGGCCGGCCGTAACCCACTCCGGCGAGGAGCCGCGCTCGCGCAGGCCCCACACGATGCCGGCCGCCAGTGCGATCGGCAGGAAGCCCGCGAACACGAGCAGGTTGCGTTCGATCAGCTCCTCGGCGCTTCTGTCTACCGCCGTCGGGACGACGAAGGCGAGGAACACGAGGACCAGGAGGGCCCCGACCACGTTGGCCGCGGGGATCGCGAGCGCCAACCGCCTCCGGAGGCGCCGATCCAGCTCCGCGCCCTCGTCGGCGGCTTCCGAGTGGAGCGGTCGCTCGGCCGTGGGCTGTTGCGAGGGCTCCATGCTTACCGCACCTACGCGACGCTCGGGGCGGGGCTGCGTGCGCCGAGGAAACATTAGTCGGCGGACGGGCCGCGACCCGCTACCGTGGTTCATCCACACCGCGAAAGAAAGGTGAACCGAATGTGCCGCGCGATCATCGTCGGTGCCGGGCCGGCGGGACTCGCGGCGGCAGCGGCGCTCAAGCGCCGCGCCGGGATCGACGCCGTCGTCGTCATCGACCGCGCGTCCCGCGTCGGCTCCAGCTGGCTCGCGCGCTACGACGTCCTGCGCCTCAACACGAGCTCCTGGTTCGCCTATCTCCCGGGCTACCGCCACCGGCGGGGCACGGGCGTCTTCCCCTCGCGCGATCGCATGTTGGAGTACCTCGAGGGCTATGCGGCCCACCACGCGCTCGACGTGCGCCTCGAAACCGAGGTCGAGCGCATCGACCGGGAGGACGGCGGCTGGCGCGTCTCCACGTCGCGCGGCGAGCTCGAGGCGGAGGTCGTCGTGGTCGCCACCGGCTACGACCGCGCGCCGTTCGTTCCCGCCTGGCCGGGCCGCGAGCGGTTTCCGGGCACGCTGTCCCACGCTTCCGAGTACCGCAACCCCGAGCCCTATCGCGGCCGCGACGTCCTCGTCGTCGGTCCGGGCTGCTCCGGCGCCGAGATCGCGCACGACCTCGCTCAGGGAGGCGCCGGACGCGTGTGGCTCAGCGTCAGGACGCCGCCCCACATCGTGCTGCGATCGATCGGCGGCGTGCCGGCCGACCTGCTCGCCGTGCTCCTGTACCGCTCACCGCACGCCGTCGCCGACCGGCTGGGACGCTTCTTCCGGAGGATCACGATCGGCAACCTCACCCCCTACGGGCTCCCGACGCCGTCCGACGGCCTGTTCTCGCGGTCCCGCCGGACCGGGATGCCGCCCGCCACCGTCGACCGGAAGGTCATCCAGGCGATCAAGCGCCGGCGGATCGAGATCGTGCCCGCCGTGGAGGGCTTCGACGGGGGCGAGGCACTGCTCGCGGGCGGCGCGCGCGTGGCGCCCGACGCGGTGGTCGCGGCGACCGGCTACCGCCGCGCGCTCGAGCCGCTGGTGGGACACCTGGGCGTCCTCGACGCGGCGGGCTGTCCCGTCGTGAGCGGCGGGCCCTCGCCGCCGGACGCCCCCGGACTCCACTTCATCGGGTACAACCCGGCCGTGAGCGGCCCGCTGCGCCACATCCGTCTCGAGGCCGGGCGCCTCGCGCGAGCGGTGGCGGCGGACTCCGAGCTCGAGGCCCCTCGGGTTCCGGCGACCGCCGCCGTGACGGCTCCCGCGTAGAGGCTCACGGCATCCCTGCGCCCTCCTCGACGGGAGTCGCATCCGAAGCGCGCTCGAGGGAGAGGGCTCGGGCGGGCGGGCGCCAGCGCGTCAGACCGGTCTGCTGCCGCACGACGATCGCCCTCAGGCGGTCCGGCAGGATCCCCTTCGCCGCCGCGAGCGCCCAGGCGTCGGCGCCGACCGGGTAGCGAAGCTTGGGCCTCCGTCGGTCCAGGGCCGTGGCGATGGTGTCGGCCACGGGCTGGCAGTCACCGGCCCTGTCGGCCCACTTCCTGCCCGCCGCCTCGACCCTGCCCATGAAGTCGCCGTACGCGCCATCCGCCTCCGCGCCGTAGACCCCCCCGTCCCAGATGCCCGTCTTGTACGCGCCCGGCTCGAGCAGGACGACGTTCACGCCGAACGGGCGGAGCTCGTACCACAGTGCCTCCGTCCATCCCTCGAGCGCGAACTTCGAGGCGTTGTACGCCGAGAGCGCGGGTGCCGAGAACAGCCCGTAGTCGCTCGAGAGCACGACGAGCCCGCCGCGACTTCGCCGCACCGCGGGCAGGAATGCGCGCGTCGTGTCCACCGTCCCGTAGAAGTTCGTGTCGAACACCCGGCGGAACTCCTCCGCGGGGTAGTGCTCGAAGACGCCGCCCGTCGCCACCCCGGCGTTGCAGATCAACGCGTCGAGGACGCCGCCGGTCGCCCCGAGCACGGTCTCCTTGGCGGCGTCGATCGACTCGCCGTCCAGGACGTCGAGCCTGACGACCGAGACGCTGCCGGCCACGCCGGCGCTCGCGGCGGCGCGCTCGAGCGGCTCGCTGGACGACGTGTCGCGCATCGTCGCGAAGACGAACCAGCCGCGGCGCGCGAGCGTGACGGCGGTCCGCTGGCCGAAGCCGCGTGAGGCTCCTGTGACAAGGGCGGTTCGCATGTGGTGACGGCCTTTCTCGCTGGCTCAGACCGCCGGCTCGGCGACGGCCACGGTGTCGGTCCGCGCACCCAGCAGGCGGCGGACGAGGAACTCGACCTGGTCGGCGATCGCGCGCTCGAAGTCGTCGCCGAGGCATATGTCGAAATGGCCGATCGGATACCGCTTCAGCTCGGCGCGGGGAGTCGCCCTCGCTGCGCTCAAGGCCATGCCCGGCGGGCAGATCGAATCGTGGTCGACCACGCAGTAGAGGACGGGGCACGAGATCCTGCTCACGGCGCGCCTGGGCCAGTAGAGCGGAGCGCGAAGCGCGAAGCGCGCCGGGACCTCGTTCCTCCACTCGACACCCGGCGGGATGAGCGACCGGTAGCCGGACTCGGAGTCGTGAGTCGTCAGGACGGCCAGCGACTGCCGGCGCGGGCCGATGATCCCGATCGTCAGGGGCGGCCGCCGCAGCAGGCGGCCGAGCTCGTCGAGCACCCCGGTCGCGCCGATCGCGAGGAGGTGGAGGGGGTCGAGCGCCCGCACGCTGACGCCGAGGTAGGGCAGCTGGGCCACCACCGCGGCGATCCGGCCGTCGCGTGACGCCGTGTTGAGTGCGTGACCGCTGCTGTAGGCACTGCCCCAGAGGCCGATCCGGTCGGGGTCGACGCCGTCGAGCGTGCGCGCGTAGGCGACGGCGGCCTCGTAGTCGGCCAGCTGGCGCCACGGATCGATGAGCTGCCGGGGCTCGCCCCCGCTGGCGCCGAGGTGCCGGAAGTCGAACGCCAGGGCGGCGAGCCCGGCGTCCGCGAAGCGCTCCGCGTACCGGTCGAGACCCAGCTCCCGCGTGCCGCCCAGGCCGTGGCCGAGCACGACGCACGGCGCCGGGTCGTCGCCGGGCGGCCGGTACAGCCACGCCGCGCAGCGCTCTCCGCCCGAGTCGAACGTGACGTCCTCGCGCGGCGTCACGGCGTCACCTCCCCGCTCCGCGGCTCACGCCACATGAGCCACATCGGCGGCCCGTTCCTGATGCGGATCTCCTCGGTGACCGCGAACCCCTTCCGCTCGTAGAACGCGGCGGCGCGCTCGCTCGTCGCCTCGAGGTACGCCGGGACGGCCTCGGCGTCGCATCGCCGAAGCAGCGGGCGGACGAGCTCGCCGCCGAGGCCCCTGCCCTGCGACTCCGGCTCGATGCCGGTGTACGCGACGTAGTAGTGGTCCTCGCGCGGGTGGCGGCGCTCGATCAGCGACAGCGCGCCGAGCAGGCGCGGGAGGTCCCTTCCGAGCGCGCGGACGAACGCCGGTCCGCGGACGAGCATGGTGAGCGGCGAGAGCCGCCAGTGACCGGGTGGGGCGCACAGGGTCCCCCCCACTAGGTCGTCCGTCGTCCAGGTCGCGCCGTGCGGCAGCACCACGTGTCGCAGCTCGATCTCGAAGTAGCGCGGGAGCCCTTCGCTCCGGCGCCGCTCGTCGGGCATGAGGAACGACCAGACCGGGTCGTCCTGATAGCCGCGGGCCACGGCCGCCGCGAGCCGCGGCACGTCCGCCGCCGTGGCCGGCCGGACGTTCGTCACCGCCGTGGCGGCGTCGGGGGTCGACGTGCTCATCTCCGGCCTCCCCGCCTGCGCCGCCCCGAGTCGCCGACGACGGTGACACCGCCCATCAGCACGCGGGCACGGACGTTGACGCGCGGGGTCGCGGGGAGAGCGGGCGCCCGCCGGACTCGAGACGACTTGCCACCCATGAGCGCGAACCCGCTCATCGCGACTTCGATCCCGTCGGGCACGACGATCGTGATCCCGCCCATGACCGCCGTCGCGTCCACGTCGAGCACGGCGCCGTCGACGTACGCCCCGCGCAGGTCGAGGTGGCAGCCGCCCATGAACGCGAGCGCGGACGTGTGCCGGCCCGGACGCCACGGCCCTCGTCGGCTGCTTCCGCCCATGATCGCCACCATCCGGTGCGGGCCGTCCGGCTCGACCGGCGGGGCCTCGGGAAGCTCGGCCGCGGCACGCTCCACCTCGTCCGGCGTCTGGGCGCTCGTAGCGGCGGTCAGCCGCTCGGTGTACTCGCCCAGCGTCAGCCGGGCACTCGAGTAAGCGTCGCGCAGGATCGCGACTACGTCGTCTCGGTGCTCGCCCGCGGAGCCTGTCGCCGTGGACGTGCTCGTCGCGTGCTCGTGTTCGATCATGGGTTGCTCCTGTCTGGGACCAGCACTGGAGCGGGCCCGTTGGCTTGGTCGCCGTCGAAGGCGGTGAGTGCGAGAGCCGGCCGTGGTCGCGGCTCCACTGACACGGCGGGAAGGAGGCGGTCGAGCCAGCTGGGCAGCCACCAGTTCAGGCGGCCGCACCGCCTCATGATCGCCGGCAGCAGGAAGAGCCGCACCAGCGTTGCGTCGATGACGATCGCGGCGGCCAGGCCGACACCCAGCACCCGGATCGTGTGGAACTCGGTGACGGAGAACGCGGCGAAGACCGCGACCATGATCGCGGCGGCCCCCGTGACGATGCGGGCCGTGTGGTCGAGTCCGTACGCGATGGCTTGCTCCGTCGAGCCCGAGCGGAGGTAGCCCTCCCGCATCCGGGTGAGCAGGAAGACCTCGTAGTCGATCGACAGCGCGAACGTGACCGTGAAGGTCCCGGTGAGCGACAGCGTGTCGATGTAGCCGGGGCCGCCGAGGAGCGGCGTGCTCCCCTCGAACAGCAGCGCGAGGATTCCCATCATCGCCCCGATCGTCAGGAGGTTCAGTACAACGGCGACGAGCGGGAGCACCAGCGAGCGCAGCACGATGACCAGGAGCACGTAGCTCAGCGCCGACAGGAGGAAGAACAGGAGGATGACGCGGGACATCGTCTTGTCCCTGGAGTCGATGCTCTGCGCGGCGACTCCGCCCACCAGCGCGGTGATTCCGTGCGTGCGCTCCAATCCGCTCGCCTCGTTCTCGAGCCGATCGCGGAGTCGCCCGGTTGCCGGCTCCTCCACGCCCCGCTTCGGGAGCACGACGATGCTGCCGGCCTGCCCCCCGCCGTCGACGTCGACCGTGAAGGCCGCCGCGTTCCGGCGCCCGGCGGGGGCGCCGTCGATCGCGGCGAGCGCGAAGTACCCGGACTCGAACAACCCCGGCGACTGCGACCGAAGCCGGGCGAGCCCTCCGGTGTCGGGCAGCGAGTCGCCGTACTCCGACACGCCGCCGTCGATCACGCGCATCCCCGCACCCAGCCGGCCCGAGCCGCGACGGCCCTCTTCGAGCCCGCGCGCCAGCAGAACGCTGCCGGCGGCGAGCCGCGCGACTCCCGGGGAGAGCCTGTCGGCGCCGGCGGACAGCGTCCGGACCCCGTCGGTCAAGTCGCCGGAGCCGCCGGCGAGCTTCCCAATCCCGGTGTCGAGCTCGGCTGCGCCCCGGCGCAGCCTCTCGATCCCGGCGCCGAGGCTGGCCGAGCCGGCCGCCAGCCTCGTCAGCGCGCTCTCGAGGCGCGCGAGACCGGCGACCGCCTCGTCGGCCCTGATCGCGGCGGCCGCGAGGGCGGACTGCGCGCCCGCCAGCTCCGTGTCGAGCCCTCGGTAGCCGGCCGCGACCTGCGAGCCATCCTGAGGATTGCGACCGCTGACGGCGCCGCTCGCCGTCGCCACCGCCTCGTAGAGCCCGGCGTACTGAGCGTCCGCCTTGCCGATCGTCATGTCCTTCAGCTTCTGGAGCGCGGCATCGAGCTGCGCGTCGGCGATCTGCGCCGGCTGGCGCAGGCGACCGAGGTCGGTGCTCCCCTGGCGCAGGCCGGCGGGGAGGGCACTGGCCTCCGCACGGCCGCTCGCGACGCCCGCCTGGACCTCGCGGAGCGCCCGGGTCATGCGCTCGGCGCCGCGGACGGCGTCGAGCGAGCCGGAACGGAGGCTCCCGGCGCCGGCGCCGGCCGCCTCCAGCCCCAAGCCGAGCTCACTGGAGCCGTCGGCCGCGGCCGCGAGCCCGTCGCGGAGCCGACCGGCGCCCTCGGAGGCCGTCACGTTGCCGTCGCGCAGGGCCTGGCCCGCCGCGCTCAGCCGCTCGAGCCCGGCGTTGAGGCGATCGGCGCCGGCGCTTGCGCGGCCGAGACCCGAGTCGAGCTTCCCCAGCTCGCTCTTTCCGTCCGCTAGCGCACGGTCCAGCGAGTCCAGGCCCCGCGGCAACCCGCTCAGCGACGCGAGCGGCCTGGCGAGGCTCCCCGCGCCGACGACGAGCTCGACCTCCGGGTCGCGGGCGAGGCGCGCCTGGGTCGCTCGGAGCCGGCGAAGCAGCTCGGGCTTCGCGATGCTCCCCCGCCTGGCGACCACGGTCATGTCGAACGGCGCTCCCCATCCCGGGCCCAGCCTCCGGCGGAAGCGCTCGAAGTCCACGCGCTCCCTGTTGCCGTCGGGCAGGAGCTCCGGACTCGGCGACTCGGCCCTGAGCCCGGTCGCCGGCACGGCGAGGAGCGCCAGGCCGAGCACCACCGGCACCGCCGCCAGGAGGGGCGCCGGGCGGTGCCGGAGCACCCGCGCCATCACGCCGCGCTCGTCCCCGCGCCGGCCGACCGGCCAGCGGTTGATGTTCGGGCCGATCAGCAGGAGCGCGCTCGGCAGCACCAGGGTCGCCGTGACGAGGCTGATCGCCGTGACGGTCAGCGCACCCAGCGCGGCGGAGAACAGGATGCCTCCGGGCAGCACGACGAGGGCCACGGACATCCCGACGATCAGGAGCAGTGCGGCCGATCTGACGGTCTGACCGGCTGTCCTGAGCGCCTCGGACGCGGCTTCCCGCCGCGGGAGCCCGCGCGCCAGCTCTTCGCGGAACCGCGACACGATCAGCAGCGAGTAGTCGATCCCGAGGGCGAGTCCCAGGAGCGACGCGAACGTCGTCGCCAGGGCGTCCACCGCGAGGAAGGAGGTCGCGAGCCGCAGCGCGCCGAACCCCGCCGCGACGCTCGCCCCGCCGATCACGAGCGGCACCGCGGCAGCCGCGACGGAGCGGAACACGAACAGCAGGACGATCAGGAGGAGGGGCGCCGCGATCAGCTCCGCCTTCTCCGTGGAGCTCAGCGCCGCCTCCTGCAGGCCGAGTCCGATCGTGGACGGGCCCGTGATCGACGCGTGAACCGGGCCCCCGATCCGCTCGTCGATCAGGTCTCGCACGTCCTCGGCCGTGGCGAGCGCCTTGATGTCGGAGGCGTCCCGGATCGGCGACTCGACCGTGAGGGCGACCACCGCCGTCCTGCTGTCGGGTCGCAGGTCGGGGGCGGCGCCGGACGAGTCCCATGGCGACAGGGCCGAGTAGTAGGGCTTGCGGTCGAGGGCCCGCGTCAGCGCGACTCCCTGACGCCGCACCTCGCTCGGCCGCCCCTCGAGGAGGATCGCGAACGTCAGGCCCGCGCCGAAGTGCTCCCGCCGGACGGAGAAGGCGCGCTCCGACGAGGTTCCCTTCACGATGAACGTCGGCTGGGCGAGCCGGGGCTCGAGGTCGACGGCGAAGACGCCCAGGACGACCGTCGCCGCGATCCAGGCACACACCGTGAGCTTGGGTCGGGTCAGGTTCGCGATCCCGAGGCGGATCACCGAGGACTGGCTCGCATCAGGGGCCCGCACGCAGACACAGCACCGAGTTGTGCCCCCCGAACCCGAACGAGTTCGAGATCCCCACCGCCGGCAGCGGACCGGCGCCGTTGGCGCGTTCCGCGAGCGGCCTCCCGGTCCCCGGCACGTAGTCCAGGTCCATCCCCTCCTCGGGCTCCTCGTAGTTGAGGGTCGGAGGGGCCACGCGCTCGCGCAGCGCCAGCACGGTCGCCACGGCCTCGATCGCGCCGGCCGCGCCGATGAGGTGGCCGGTCGCCGACTTGGTGGACGAGACCGGGACCTTCATGGCGTGCTCGCCGAGGGCGATCTTCAAGGCCGCCGTCTCGGAGCGGTCGTTGAGCTCCGTCGACGTCCCGTGGGCGTTGACGTAGTCGACGTCGGTGGGCAGCAGGCTGGCGTCGTCCAGCGCGAGCTGGATCGCTCCGGCGCTGCGGTCGCCGGCCGGATCGGGGGTGACCATGTGGTAGGCGTCCGCGCTCGACCCGAACCCGATCACCTCCGCGAGCACGCGCGCTCCGCGCACGCGCGCGAGCTCCGCGTCCTCCAGGACGAGCGCGCCGGCGCCCTCACCCATGACGAAGCCGTCCCTCCGCGCGTCGAACGGGCGGGATATCCCGCACTCCGACGTGGCCTCCATCGACGCGAACGCCGCGATGCAGAAGCGGGTCAGCGGCGCCTCGGCGCCCCCGGTCACGACCGCGTCGGCTTCACCCGACCGGACCAGCCGAACCGCCGCGCCGATGGCGTCGGTGCCCGCCGCGCAGGCCGAGGACACCGCGAACGCAGGGCCCTGAAGCCCGTGCCGCAGGGCGACGTTCCCGGCCGCGGCGTTCGGCATCAGCAGCGGGACCGTGAGCGGCGAGATCCGCTTCTTGCGCTGGTCGAACATCCGCAGGTACTGGTCCTCGGCGGTCTGAAGGCCCCCCACTCCCGTCCCGATCACGCATCCGATCCGGGTGGGGTCGGTCGGCAGGTCGACCCAGCCGGCGTCCGCGATCGCCTCGGCGCTGGCCGCTATCGCGAAGTGCGTGAAGCGGTCGGTGCGCTTGCGATCCTTCTTGTCCATCGTGTCCAGGGCGTCGAATTCCTGACAGCGCCCCAGTCCGTCCTCGATGCCGGACTCGCCCGCCATCCAGCCGTCGAACAGGCGCTGGGCTCCCGCGCCGAGCGGCGTGACCGCTCCGACGCCGGTCACCACCACGCGCCGACGACGGTTCGAGCTGTCGGATTCGTGCATGTCTCCCCCGTTCCTAGAGCGCATTGGTTGCGAAGGTGCCGGTGGCCATGAACTCGGCAAGGGCTCCCGCAGTCTTCGACCGCGACGGCGGGTGAAGCGCGAGTGCCTGCGCAGCCGTGTGCAGGTAGGTCACGTCCGGGTCCTTGATGAACGCCAGTCCGCCGAGCAGGTCGACCGCCAGCGCGCTCGAGCGGGCGATCGCCGACTGGGCCGCGTAGCGCACGAACATCGCGCGCGGGAAGGCGTCGTCGTCGAGCGGTCCGTCCATCAGCGTGCGCGCGACCGCCTCGACGGCCGCCATCGCGGCCTCGAGCTCGGTCCCGAGCAGCGCGTGCTCGACGGGGGTGCCCTTGCCGGACTCGAGCACCTTCTCCACCAGGGCGCTCGCCACGCCGATGTAGGACGCCGTCACGAGCACCTCGAACCAAACCGTGCTCTCCAGCTGCATCTCGTCGAGGTCGGACTGCGCCGCCGATCCGGAGCGGAAGACGAGGTCGTCGGGCACCTCGACGTCCGTGAGGGTCACCTCGTCGCTCTCGGCGCCCGCCAGGATCGGGTTGGTCCAGAACGGGGTGCGCACGACGCCGGGGTCGTCCGCCGGCACGAGCGCGACGGCCAGCTCCTCCCCGGCCGGGCCGGGCACGAGGATGCTCGCGGTGAGCATGTCCATCGAGGTCGCGAGGCTGCACGGCTTCTTGGACCCGTTGAGGACGAACCCGCCGTTGTGCGGCCGCGCGCTCATGGTCGGCGCCTGGATGCCCTGGCCCGCCTTGCCCTCGGCGAAGCCCGACGCGACGAGCAGGTTGTCGGAGCCGACCGCGTCGAGCAGGAACCAGTCGTTGCTCGTCGGCGGCTGCCGGAACAGGAACGACAGGAACGTCGCGATCGAGTACTGGTGCATGTTCGCCGCGATGGCGAGCGACGGCGCACGGCTGCCGATCGCCCGCTGGACCTGGGCGGCCTCGACGGCCGTGGCGCCCCGCCCGAGGTGGTCCACGGGGATCAGGAGCCCGGGCCCGCCGGACGTCCGGAACGCGTCGATCGCCCCACCCTGGGGGCGCTCGCGGTCCGCGAACGAGATGGCGAGGAGCGCCTCGTCGAGGCCGGGCAGGTGCCGCTCGAGCGTCGCGCGCTCCCGCGCCAGCCAGCTCACGACCTGCTCCCGCCCGCCACCGGCACGTCCTTGATCTCGACCTCCGGGTCGAGGACCAGGTCGTCCCCCATCACGCCCACCATGGTCTGGACGATGTTGTCCCGCAGCGTCGAGCTGGCGAGGGGGTCGAGCATCGCGCTCAACGTCGGGATGCCGATGTCGAACTCCGCCTCGAAGCGGACGTGGCAGCCGTCGTCCTCGTCGGTGGCGCTCCAGGTGCCGGCGAAGTACTCCGGATCGCCCTCCAGCCGGTGGAATCGCACGCTGTGCGTCGCGTCGTCGAAGACGTCCTCCTCCGACCACACGAGGATGCCGTTGCGGAAGTTGACCTCCCAGTGCGAGATGGTCCGCCCGTCCGGCGTCTCCTCCAGGGTGACGTTCCGGACGGCAGGGCTGTGCGTCATGAACGAGTCCAGGTCGCGCAGCGTCTCGTAGGCCCGCGCTGCGGTGAAGGTCGGGTGCCTGCCCGTGACGACGACTAGTTGGCGCATGTTCTCGATCCTCCGGTTCTAGGGTCCATGGCGGGCCGCCACCGCGGCCAGACCGTCCTCGACTGCGGACGTGAGCCACTCCGTCTCGTCGCCGTCCAGGTACGCGGACGGCGTGAAGCGAACGGTGTCGTGGGCGTTGAGCGAGTGCGCCGCGAGAACCCGCCGCTCCAGCAGCTCGAAGATGAGCTCTCCGGCCACGTGCGGGGCGCGGAGCTCGATTCCGATCAGCAGGCCCTCCGCACGGAGGTCCGTGACGATGCCGCCCATGTGCGCCGCCACGGCCGTGCCGAGCGCCGCGCGCAGCTCCTCGCCGAGCCGGCGTGCTCGCTCGACCACGCCGTCCGACTCGATCGTCTCGATCGTGGCGCGCGCCGCGGCCATCGCCAGAGGCGCGCCGGCGTAGGTGGAGGTGTGCAGGAAGGGGTCGCGGTCGAGCGGCGCGAAGGCCTCGGGCGTCGCCAGCACCGCGGACACGGGCACGACGCCGCCGCTCAGGACCTTGCCGGCCAGCAGGAGGTCGGGCGTGACGCCCTCGCGATCCGCTCCCCACCAGCGGCCGAGGCGCCCGAGCCCGGTCTGGATCTCGTCCAGCACGAGCCACTGGTCGTGCGCACGACAGATCTCCTCGGCGCGCGTCAGGTACCCCGCCGGGGGGACGACCACGCCGGCCTCCGCCTGAACCGGCTCGATCACCACGCAGGCCTCGCCCCGGTGCTCAGCGAGGACGGTCTCGAGGGCGTCCGCGTCGCCGTAGGGCACGTGCGTCACCCCCGGCAGGAGCGGCATGAACGGGTCCCGGTAGGCCGGCGACGCGGTCAGTGCGAGCGAGCCCATCGTCTTGCCGTGGAACCCGCCCGACATCGCGACCATCTGCCGCCGGCCGGCGAGGCGGGCGAGCTTGATCGCCATCTCCACGGCCTCGGTGCCGGCGTTCAGGAAGAACGCGTGCTCGAGCCCTTCCGGGGCTACGCCGACGAGGGCCGCGGACGCCTCCGCGAGGGGAGCGCTCATCATGAGGCGGCTCGTCATCGGCTGGGACTCGAGCTGCTCGCGGACCGCAGCCACGACCGCCGGGTGTCGATGGCCCAGGAGGAAGACGCCGTATCCGCCGCAGTCGAGGTAGCGCTCGCCCGCCTCGTCGTAGACGATCGCCCCCTCCGCGCCTGTCTCGACGTGCCGGCCGTTCACCTCGGCGATCAGCGCCGTCGTCTCGTTCACGTGGCGGCGGTAGAGCGCCGCGACGCGGTCGACGTCGGGCGGGTTCGCGACCTGGACGCTCACACCGCCACCTCGTCGCCGCCGTGCTCCCTGCTCCTCGCCGCCTTGCGGTCGCGCCAGAAGTCCACCGCCGCGGTGTACGCCTGCTCGAGCTTGAGGTCGACGGCGATCCCGCTGGTGCGCTCGATCTCGGGGATCGAGCTCCCGAAGACCTCGTCGGTGAAGAACAGCGGCTCGAGCTGCATGAGCTGCTCGAAGCGACGCCGCATCCGGGCCGGCAGCTGGGGCAGGAACACCGGCCTGATGAGACGGTCCACCATGCTCGGCGCGACCACTCGCGGCGGGGCGATGTCGCTGCCGATGCGCTCGAGGTACGCGGCCCCCACGCGCATCAGGTCGTCCACCGTCAGCGCACTCTCGCCGGCCGTGAGCCACCACTCGCGAGCGACGAACGGGCGATCGAGGACGTCCACGATCAGGTCCGCGAGCACGTCGCGAGGGATGAAGTCGATCCGCCGGTCGGGGTCCAGGGGAACGAGCGGGAGCGACTCCTCGAAGAAGACGCGGATCAGGACGTGAACGCCCTGGAACTTCGCCGTCTCGCCCGTCTCCGAGTCGCCGAAGACGATCGACGGGCGCAAGACCGCGGCCGGGACCCCGCTGTTCGCCACCACGTCGTCGGCCGCGCGCTTCGACTCGATGTAGAGCTGCGGGTTCCACCACCGCTTGACGTCGCGGCTCCCCCTGCTCTCGTCGACCTCGATGGGCGTGGTGGCCACGAACGCGGTGCCGAGGTGGAAGAAGTCGGCGCCCCCGCGGTCGGCGAGCTCCAGGGCGCGCCCGACCCCGTCGACGTTGACGGCGAACATGTCCTTGCGCGTGGCCGTGTACTCGGTGATCGCGGCGCAGTTGACGACCGCGTCCACGCGGCGGGCGATCTCGTCGTACTTCTTCCTGTCGAGGCCGAGCAGCGGCTCCGTCACGCTGCCGCGGACGACCTCGACGTCGCCGCCGTTGGGAGCCGGGGCGTCGTTGTGCGCGAGGCAGACCACCCGCTGGCCTCCGAGCTTCTGGAGGAGAGCGGCCCCGACCACCCCGGTTGCGCCCGTCAGCAGGATGGTCTTCGGTCCCATGGCCGCCATGTCAGCTACCCGCCCCGGGGATCGCGAACATGCTCGGGATCCGCGCCGCCAGCTTGAGGTTCCCCTTGGCGCGCAACCTGCGGCGGGCGTAGAGCTTGGTGCCGGTGACGTGGCCGGTCACGAGCCTCACGAAGTCGACCGCGCCGACGCGGAGCTCAACCTGCGCCGCGTGCTGCGGCGTCCGGCTCGACTGCGCGCGGCCGCCGGCGAGGACGGTCTCGAACACGTCGCGGCCACCGTCCGCCCGGTCGAGGATCTCCCAGTGCACGACCGCGCTCAGCTCGACGCCGCCGCGATAGTGGCGCTCCATCCCGGCGAAGATCAGGTCGAGGATCGCGTCCCGGTTGTCGCGGATGCCCTCGCTCAACTGGATCTCGGACGCCTCGCCGACCATGCGCACGTACTCGTCGAGGTCGAGCGTCTCGATGGTCGGGATCGCGGCCGGCGCGGCCGGCGGGATCGTGGTCTGCGGCATCGCGCCGGGTGCAGGTGCGGTCGGATCGAGCATGGCCTCGCCCTCGGTCGTGGTTCGCGGATCGATCACGTCGCACCAGCCAGCGCCAGGAGCTCGGCCTGGACCTCGTCTCCGACCGGGACGGTCCCCATCGCGTGGAAGCCGCCGTCGACGTGGAGGATCTCGCCGCTGATGCCGCGGGAGAGGTCTGAGAGCAGGACGCACACGGCGTCGGCCACCGGCCCCGCGTCCTCGACGTTCCAGCCGAGCGGCGCCTGCGTGTGCCAAGCGCCCGCGAGTGCGGAGAACCCGGGTATGCCCTCCGAGGCGACCGTCGCCAGCGGCCCCGCCGCGACGAGGTTGGCCCGGATGCCCCGGGGTCCGAGGTCGCGGGCGAGGTACCGGTTCACGGACTCCAGGGCGGCCTTCGACACGCCCATCCAGTCGTAGAGGGGCCAGGCCACCGTGGCGTCGAAGTCGAGCGCGACGACGCTGCCGCCGCCGGCCTCCACCATCAGCGGCTCGAGTGCGGCCGCGAGCGCCTTGTAGGAGAACGCGCTCGTCTGGAAGGCGGCGCAGGCGTCGGCGGCCGAGGTGTGCATGAAGTTGCCGCCGAGCGCGCCCAGCGGCGCGAAGGCGATCGCGTGGAGGGCACCGTCGACTCCGCCCCAGCGCTCGCGCAGCTCGAGCGCGAGCGCCTCGAAGTCCTCTGGCCGGTTCACGTCGAGCTCAAGGACGGCCGCGTGCTCCGGCAACCGCTTCGCCGCGCGCTCGGTGATGCGCCGGACGCGGCCGTAGCTCGTGAGGATGACCTCGGCGCCCGCGCGCTGCGCCCGTGCGGCGGCGGCGAAGGCGATGCTGTCCTTCGTCATGACGCCGGTGATCAGGATGCGCTTGCCGGCGAGGATCATGCGGCCTCCGCCTGGTGCTCGCCGCGCCAGAGGATCTTGAGGTGCGCCCGCGCGACGATGTCGCCGTCCTGGTTGACGATTCGCCAGACCAGGGAGACCAGGGCGTAGCCGTCCTCGAGCTCCTTGGCCTTGACCACCCTTCCCTCGACGTGGATCGTCTCGCCGAGGCGCACGGGCAGGGAGAAGATCCCCTCGATGCGCCGCAGTGCGACGAGCCGGTCGTAGTCCATCGGGACCAGCCCCACCGCGATCGAGATCACGAGCAGCCCGTGGGCGACCCGCTCGGTGAAGATGCTGGCCTTCGCCCACTCGGCGTCGGAGTGCTGCGGGTGCCAGTCGCCCGTGAGCGCGCAGAAGGCGGCGACGTCCGCCTCCGTGACGGTTCGAGCGCGGGTGACGAACGTTCCGCCTCCGAACGGATCGACGCCGTTCGCCGTGGTGGACCCGCCGGCGGGGCCGTCGGACTCGGCGGCCACCGCACCCTGGTCGACTGCCGCGACGGTCACGCCACGACCTCGGCCGGCTGCTCGCCCCCGCTCGGCTGGACGGCGTCGAGCGCTCCGCTCTCCGCGAGGCCGACGCTGTCGGCCTTCTTGACGATCATCGCGACCGCGTCGCCGACCGTCCGGACGCCCTTCGCGTCCGCGCCCTTGATCTCGAAGTCCCACCGCTCCTCGACGAGCTGCGCGACCTCGACGAGGTCGAGGGAGTCGACGTTCAGCGACTCCAGCGTCGCGTCGGCCGTGACGGCCTCGGGATCCACGTCCAGCTCCTCGACGAGCAGGTTCTTGATGAGCTGGTGAACTGCCTCTGGTGTGACTTCCGACATGTGTCGCGTCCTTTCAGTCGTCAGGCGGTGAGCCCGCCGTCCACGGTGAGCATCGAGCCGGTTACGTAGCTGGCCTGGGGCGAGGCGAGGAAGCGCACGCACGCGGCGACCTCCTCCGGCCGCCCGACCCTCCTGATCGGGAGCTGCCCCAGGATCGCCGGGTCCACGTCCTTGATGAACTCGGTGTCGATCAGTCCCGGGACGACGGCGTTGGCGGTGATGTTGCGCCGCGCGACCTCCCAGGCCACGGTCTTGGTGAACCCGATGACGCCCGCCTTCGACGCCCCGTAGTTCGCCTGCCCGGCGTGCCCCCGCACGCCGATGACCGATGCGATGTTCACGATTCGGCCGTACCGCGCGCGGAGCATCGCCCGCAGTGCGCGCTTCGTCGTCAGGAAGACGCCGCAGAGGTTCACGTCGATCACGCTTCGCCACTCGTCGGACGTGAGCGACATCGACAGGTTGTCCGCGCGTATCCCGGCGTTGTTGACGAGGACCTTGACGAGGCCGAAGCGGCCCTCCACCTCGCTGAAGATCCGAGCGACCTCGTCCGGCTGCGAGATGTCCCCCTGGATCGGCATCGCCGAGCCGCCCGCGGCCTCGATCGCGGCGACGACCCGCTCGCCGCCGTCGCGGTCACGGCTGAAGTTCACGCCCACCGCCAGGCCGTCGGCGGCCAGTCCTGCCGCGATGGCCGCGCCGATGCCGCGCGAGGCGCCGGTGACCAGGGCGCAGCCGTCAGGCGGGGGCACGGTCGCCTCCTCGCGGTCCGCCCCACTCCACGACGGCCGCGCCCCAGGTGAACCCCGCGCCGCAGGCGCCGATCACTACCTGGGCGTCCGGCTGGAGCTCGCCATCGTCGAGCGATTCGGCGAGGGCGATCGGGATCGAGGCGGCGGCCGTGTTCGCGTACGACTCGATGCAGTTCACGAAGCGGCCCCGAGGCTGGTCCAGCCGGTCCGCCACGGCGGTCAGGATCCGCCCGTTCGCCTGGTGGTAGACGAAGTGCTCGATCTCGTCGAGCGTTCGTCCCGCGGCCGCGACCGCGGCGACGGTCGCCGCGCTGAGCGCGATCACGGCGCGCTTGTAGGTGTCGTGGCCCTGCATGCGCACGTACGGCTCCTCGCGACCGACTCGGATGCAGTCGGCCCACGCGCCGTCGGTGCGCAGGACGATCGGCCCGATGCGACTCGCGCCCGAGCACGCCGAGACGACGACCGCGCCGGCGCCGTCGCCGAAGAGCGGGGCGGTGTCGCGGTCATCCGGGTCGACCAGGCGCGACGGCGCGTCCACGCCGACCACGAGCACGTGGCGCATCCGCCCGGCCTCGACGTACGCGGCGGCCGCGGACGCGGCAGCCAGGAAGCCGGTGCACGACGAGCTCACGTCGATGCCGGCCGCCCCGGTCGCGCCGAGCCGCGCGGCGACGAGCGGTCCGCAGCCGGGAGCGATCTCGTCGGGGGTCGTGGTCGCCACGAGGACGAGGCCGAGCTCCTCCGCGTCCAGCCCCGCCGCGCCCAGGGCGCGCTCACCGGCCGCGCAGGCGAGGTCGGTGACCGATTCGCCCGCGGCGAGGACGCGTCGCTCGCGCACGCCCGTGCGCGTGAAGATCCAGTCCTCGCTCACGCCGAGCCGCTCGGCGATCGCCCCGTTCCCGACGACGGTGTCCGGGAGCGCGCACGCCACCGACGCGAAGCAGGCGCCTTGCGGCTCCGCCCCCCTGAGCGGTCGCCGCGGGGCGAGCACGGCCGCGGAGTCAGGCATGAGCAGCCTCGAGCTCGTCTGCGGTCTCGACGTGCGCCCCGTCGACGCATCGACGGACGAGTCCGGCCAGTACGCGGCCCGGGCCGACGTCGTGGAACGTCGTCACGCCGGCGTCTGCCAGCGCCAGGACGGTCTCGCGCCATCGGACCGGCGCCGTGAGGCTCCTCGCGAGGTCGGATCGCACGTTCTCGAACGGTCGTGCGGTGGTGCTCGAGAGCACCGTGCAGGTCGGTGGCCGGAAGTCCGTGGCCGCGAGGGCGGCGACGTAGCGTTCGACCGCCGGCCGCATGTACGGCGAGTGGAAGGCACCGGCGACGGGAAGCCGCTTCGAGCGGATGCCGAGCCCTCCGAGGCCGGCCGTCACGCGGTCGAGCGCCTCGGCCCTCCCGGAGACGATGACCTGCCGGGGCGCGTTGTAGTTCGCGATCGTGGCGCCGCAGCGCGCCGCGATGGGGCCGACGTCCACGGCCCCGGCGCGCACGGCGAGCATGCCGCAGCCCGGGTTGGCATCGACGGCCTCCTGCATGAGGCTGCCGCGAAGGGCGGCGAGGTCGAGGCCCGCCGCCTCCGCCAGGCTGCCCGCCGCCACCAGCGCGGCCAGCTCGCCGAGCGAGTGTCCGGTCATGTAGGCGCCCCGCGGACAGCGGAGTGCGTGCCAGCCGGCGAGGCTGGCGCAGAAGACCGCCGGCTGGGCGGCCGCGGTGCTGTGCTCGACGCGGTCGAACAGGTCGGCCCCGAGCGCGTCCTCCGCCGCCTCGAGCAACTCGGGCCGGAAACGGCCGACGGTCTCGCGCATTCCGGCGGCGTGGCTTCCCTGGCCGGGAAACAGCACCGCGTGGGTCGCCTCGCGGCGCGCCTTGTCGTCGGAGGGCACGTCAGACCCGCCAGAGGTTCGCGAACTCGTGGTTACGGCCGACTGCCCCGCGCTCGGATGCCGGGGGGTCGCTGCTGCGGCGCCGGCGCGAGCTGAGCATCTGGAGGCTCCACGCCAGGCGACTGCGCGTGTCGCAGGGACGGATGACCTCGTCGATGAACCCGGCGCGCGCGGCGGCCGCGGCGCTGATGTGGTCATGCGCGTAGGCGTCCGCGAGCGCCGCGCGGGTGGCGGTCTCGTCCTCCGCGGCGGCGATCTCGCGCCGGTGGATGAAGTTGATGGCCTGCGCCGCCCCCATGACGCCGATCTCCGCTCCCGTCCAGGCGAACGCGAAGTGGGCGCCGAGGTCCTTCGAGTTCATCGTGATGTAGGCGCCCCCGTAGGCGCGGCGGGTGATCACGGTGACGCGCGGGACCGTGGCCATGGCGAACGCGCGGACCAGCGCCGCTCCACGACGGATGACGCCCTGGCGCTCCTGCTTCGTGCCCGGCATGAATCCAGGGGTGTCCACCAGGACGACGACCGGCAGCCTGAACGCGTCGCACGTGTTCACGAACCGCGCGCCCTTCTCGGACGACTCCGCGTCGAGCGTGCCTCCCGCGTGGCGCGGCTGGTTGGCGACTATCCCGACCGAGCGGCCGTCGATGCGCGCGAAGGCCGTGACCAGGTTGGGTGCCCACTTGGGTCCGAACTCGAGCGACCGGCCCCCGTCCACCAACCGCCGGATCACCGCCCGGACGTCGTACGTCCGCCTGGCCTGCTCCGGCAGGCAGTCACCCGGATCGCCGGGCTCCGGCGGCTCCGGATCGAACTTGGGGGGAAGCTCCCCGGAGTTCTGGGGGAGGTACTGGAGGAGCTCGCGAGCGAGATCCACCGCCTCCGCGAACCCGGGCGCCGCGAACTGGCAGACGCCGTTGCGCTCCTGGACCCGCACCCCGCCGAGCTCCGCGGCCGTCACGTCCTCGTGGGTGACCTCCCGAACCACCGCGGGGCCCGTCAGGAACATGCACGCGTCCTCGACCATGACCGTGAAGTCGGTCAGCGCCGGCGCGTACGAGCCGCCGCCTGCGGAGCTGCCGCTGACGATCGAGATCTGCGGAGCCAACCCGGAGAGCGCGACGTGATGGAAGAAGATCCGGCTGTATCCGCCCAGCGCGCCGACCCCCTCCTGCATCCGCGCGCCCGCCGACTCGATGCACCCGATCACCGGGATCTGCGCACGGCTCGCGAGCTCGAGCACCCTGACCACCGTGTCCGCGTGCGCCTCGCCCAGCGACCCTCCGAGGAAGGTGGCGTCCTGCGCGAAGCAGAACACGGGCCGGCCGTTGATCATCCCGGCCGCGCCGACCACGCCATCGCCCGGACGCGCGTCGCCCATCGTCCGGGAGCGGATGTCCGAGCGGATCGGGTGAAGGGTTCCCGAATCGCAGAGGATGCTCAGCCGCTGAAACGGCGACAGCCGACTGCTGGGTGGTGCCACGGCGGTGTCCTCCATGCGTGACTCCGAGGCTGTCATCCGCCGCGCCGGATTTCATCGGTATTAGTTCGCAGTCGCCGTGCGTATGCCGTCGCGCTAGTGCCTTCTTGAGCCCTGGCTGCAACCTGACTGTTGAAGCGGCTCAGATCGCTAGAGTGCGGCGCGGTCGAGCAGGTGGGGGATCGTGCAGGGCGAATCGCATCAGCAGAGTCGACCGAGCACCGTCGTGATCGTCGACGACCACGCCGTGCTGCGGGACGGCCTGCGGGCGTTGCTCGCCGCGGATCCCGCCTTCGAGGTGGTCGGCGAGGCGGAGGACGCGGCCGGTGCTCTCGAGCTGGTGACCGCGCGCCGTCCCGCCACGGTGCTCCTCGACCTGCACGTCCCGGGTGCCGACCCCCTCGACGCCATCCCCGAGATGCGGCGCCTGTCGCCGGAGACCGGCATCGTGATCCTGACGATGGACGCCGACCCCGAGTTCGCGCGGCGGGCGCTCCACTCGGGCGCCTCCGGGTACGTCCTGAAGGACTCCCCGTGGAGCGAGGTGCTCCGAGCGCTGGCTCGTGCGGCCTCCGGTGGGACCTACGTCGATCCGGTCATCGGCGCCCGCCTGGCGGGCCGCGAGCCACCGACCGCGTATGCGGACCTGACGCACCGCGAGCGTGAGGTCCTCCTCCTCCTCGTGCGCGGGCACACCAATCGCGAGATAGCGAAGCTCCTGTTCATCAGCGTCCGGACGGCGGAGTCGCATCGGGGGAGCATCCAGCGCAAGCTCGGCGCGTCCACGCGCTCGGAGCTCGTCGCCTACGCGCGGGAGCAGCGGCTGCTCGACTCGAAGCGCACGGCCGGCTGACGCCGGGCGTCACGGGCCTCGGCTTCGACGACTCAGGCCAGGTCGACGTAGTCGATCGGGAGAGTCGCGCGGATCTCGGTCCCGAGGCGATCGGAGGAGACGGAGCACGAGCCCCCGACGATCGACGCCCGGTCCTCCATGCCGAGCAGCCCGGAGCCGAGTGAGCGCGGGCCGACGAGGAAGCCCTCTCCGTCGTCGCGCAGCCGGATCACGAGCAGGCCGTCGACCTCCTCGATGCTCAGGTCGACGACGTCCGCCCGGGCGTGCCGGACGACGTTTCGCAGCGCCTCCTGGACGATGCGGTAGGCCGTCAGCTCGAGGGCGGGGAGGAGCCGGGCCCCTCCCCCGAGGCATCGCCCGCTCGTGTGCACGCGCACCTCGAGGCCGTCGAGGCTGGACTGCTCGGTCAGGGACGCGATGGCGTGGACGAGCCCGAGCCGGTCGAGCGCCGCCGGACGCAGCTCGGTGATCAGGTGACGCAGCGAGGCGACCTCCGCCCGGACCTGGCTCCAGGCGAGCTCGACGCCGGCCTCGAGCGCCGGACGCCCTTCCTGCCTCAGCGCCGAGGCGAGCATGGCCTGGACCACGGCCAGGTTCTGAAGCGTCTCGTCGTGGAGCTCGCGAGCCCACCTGGCGCGCTCGTCCTCTCGCGCCTCGACGGTGCTCCGCAGCGTGACGTCGACGGCCCGCTCGTCCGATGCGGACGAGGCGAGGGCGCGCTCGGCCACTGGACGGAAGGCCTGGAGGCGCCACTCGTCCTCGAGGACGAGCCGACCTGCGCCACCGGAGGTGAGCCGATCTTGCGGAACGACCTTGTCGCAGGCCGCCATGACCCCCGCGCGCCCGTCGCCGACGACGACCGGGACGACCAGCAGGTCGTTCGCGGGCACGCCAAGGCAGCGCACCCAGCCATCCAGCTCGGTCGACGGCGAGTGGAGGTGGAACGCGGCGCCGGGCTGGACCCACTGCTCGTCTCCGCGCGGCCAGCCCTCCGGCGCTCCGACGCCCGCGACCGCGGTGAGGCACGTCTCGCCGTCGCGCGCGAGGAACAGGACGAGCGTCCGCGCGCCCACCAGCGCCCGGCCCTGAACGGCGATCAGCTGAGCGAGCTCGTGGAGCCTCGGAAACGCTCCGCGCTCGCCCGCGCGGGCCATGGCCTCCACGAGCTCGACGGCGGCCCGAAGCCGGTCGTCGCGCGCCGCGAACGTCGCGGGCGGAGTCGTGGCCCGTATCGAGTCATCCGCGGGCGGATGTGCGACGGAGAGGCTTTTCGAGTGAGTGCGAACTCGAACCAGATCCCAGTTGAAAAGGGCCTCCCACTCTAGCGCCGTCGCGCCAAGGTGACAGCGGCGGCGCCGCTACGCGGACGTCTTGTCCACGATCTCCCCCATCACCTCGGAGAGGTCGTGGTTCGCCTCGAACACCACGATCTGGCGCGAGGCGCCGTTCCCGCGCTGGAGGAGGTCGTCGATCCCGGACAGCTCGTCGGCCGAGCCGAGCTCCTCGGCGTGGCCGCGGAGCCGGTCGAGCACGCGGCGGACGATCTCCTTGGTCGCCACCCGCTCCTTGCCGGGGAGGTCCACCAGCTCGCCGTCGAGCCCGTGCCGCGCCGCCAGCCACTTGTTCTCGTCCAGCATCTCGTACGGGTAGCGCGAGAGCTCCTGGCCCGAGTCGTAGTGCTCGGACAGCTCCTTGACCATCGCCTGGACGAGGGCGGCCAGCGCGAGCGTGTGCTCGAGGCGGGTCTGCGAGTCCATCACCCGCGTCTCGACCGTCCCGAAGTTCGGGTGCGGCCTGACGTCGTACCAGAGGTACGTGTAGTCCTCGACGACCCCGCTGTCGACCATGAACTGGACCCGGCGCGAGTAGTCGTCGAAGTCCGAGTACCGCGGCGGGATGCCGACCCGGGGGAAGGCCCGGAAGATCGGGGTGCGGGTCGAGAGGAGGCCGGTCTGGTCGGCCCGCCAGAACGGCGAGTTGGCCGACAGGGCCAGGAGCAGCGGCACGTGGACCCGCATGCCGTTGGCCACGTGGACCGCCTTGTCCGGGTCGTCGACGCCGATGTGCACGTGCATCCCGAAGATCAGCTCCTGGCGGGCGACGAACCGGAGCGCGGCGACGAGGTCGCGGTAGCGCGGCCGCGCGACGATCCGCTGGTCCTCCCACATGGCGAACGGGTGGGTGCCTGCCGAGCCGATCGCGAGCCCCTTCTCCCCCGCCGTGCGCTGTGTCAGGCGGCGCAGGTCGCGGAGCTGGGCGCCCGCCTCGCGGGTGTTGCGGCACGGCTGGGTGGCGATCTCCAGCACCGACTCCATTAGCTCGGGCTTCACCTGCCCCTCGGCCTGCGGGAGCGACTCGAGCATCGACTCGATCGAGTTCTGGAGCTCGAGCGTCTCGGCGTCGACGATCATGAGCTCCTCCTCGATCCCCAGCGTGTAGCTGGGGCCCGTGAACCGGTGCTCCACGGGCCGCATGGTATGGGGCCGTCCGGTCGTGCAGGGGTATCCTCAGGCCCCTTCGCGACCCCCGACCTAGGCAGGTAATCGATCACATGTCACTGGGCTACGACGGCAAGCTCTTCATCCTCGCGTTCGACCACCGCGGCTCGTTCCAGAAGAAGTGGTTCGGGATCGAGGGCGAGCCGAGCCCGGACCAGACCGAGACGATCACGGACGCGAAGCACCTGATCTTCGAGGGGCTCCTGCGAGCGGCGGACGCGGGGGCCGACCCCGGCGTGACCGGCGCGCTCGTGGACGAGCAGTTCGGCGGCACCGTGCCCGAGGACGCGAAGGGGCGGGGCTTCGTGCTGGCGATGCCGGTCGAGAAGAGCGGGCAGAACGAGTTCGACTTCCAGTACGGCGACGACTTCGGCGCGCACATCGAGAGCTTCGACCCGCACTTCGCGAAGGTGCTGGTCCGCTACAACCCGGACGGCGACGGCGAGCTGAACCGCCGCCAGCTCGACCGCCTGAAGCGGCTCTCCGACTGGCTCCACCAGAACGACCGGAAGTTCCTGTTCGAGCTGCTGGTCCCGGCCGAGCCGGAGCAGCTCGAGTCGGTCGGCGGGGACTCCGACCGCTACGACGCCGAGCTGCGGCCGGAGCTCATGCGGCGGGCGATCGCCGACGCCCAGGACCACGGGATCGAGGTCGACGTCTGGAAGATCGAGGGCGTGGACGAGCGCTCCGACGCCGAGATGCTCGCCGCCCAGACCCGCTCGGGCGGGCGCGACGGGGTCGTCTGCGTGCTGCTCGGCCGCGGCGCCGACGACGACAAGGTCGACCACTGGATCGGCGAGGCCGCGCCGGTTGAGGGCTTCGTGGGCTTCGCGATCGGCCGCAGCATCTGGGGCGAGCCGCTCAAGGCGTTCCTCGACGGCTCCCTGGACCGCGACGCCGCGGCGCAGCGGATCGGCGACAACTACACCCGCTTCGTCGGGGTCTACGAGCGGGCCGAGTCCGCTGTCGGCGCCTCCTGACGGAGTCGCCTCCCCCGCCCGGCTGGACTTCGCCGGGTCACCCGTTTAGGGGACGTGCCCGTGGGTACGCTGTAGGCCGTGCGGATGCGACAGTCACTCGCCCAGTTCGAAGCGGCCTTCCGCGAGGAGACCGCCGAGGAGCGCGCGCGGCGCGAGCGCCTTCGGCGTGAGGCCGCCGAGCGATCGCGTCAGCGGCGGCAGGTCCGGGTCCAGCGCGGCGGCACGGTGCGGTTCTCCGTGCTGATGCTGACGATCCTCGCCACCACGGTGCTCGTCACCGCGATGATGTTCCGCGCGCTGGTCCTCTGGTTCGGGTAGCGCTCCGCTGGCGGAGCCCTACTCCTTGGACTTGAGGCGGTCCAGCGCCTCGTCGACCGCCTTGCGGTCCTCCTCGGGCCGGCTCGAGTCCTGGCGGATCTCGAGATAGACCTCCTTGCGGAAGACGGGGACGGACCGGGGGGCCTCGATCCCGATCCGGACCTTCTCGCCCATGATCGCCAGCACCGACACCTCGATGTCGTCGCCGATCATGATGCTCTGGTTCGACTTCCTCGTAAGGACCAGCATGGCGCCTCCCGGCAACCCTAACCGGCGTGCCGGTCGCTCGTAAAGGGAACCCGATCCGCTGCTCAAGGAATCCTTTCCTCGCCAGGCATTGTAGGGGCTATGGCAAGGCCCGCTGGTAGGGTTCCGCGACCGTGGCGCGCCGCTCGCTCAAGCCGCAGCTGAACCAGATCCGTAGCTGGGTCCAACAGGGCCGCACCGACGCCTGGATCGCGCACCAGCTCGAGGTGAGCGTCAGCGAGCTCGTGGGCTTCAAGCGCGAGCACGAGCTGGCCCCGCCGGAGGCGGACGGCGACGGCGACGGACCGGCGGCGGCGGCGCCGGGCGAGGAGGACCTCCGCGCCCAGGACGAGGCGCTGGTGGCGGCGGCGCTCGACGCCGAGCCGGACGAGCCCGAGGACTCGGACGACGACGAGGACGAGGACGACGACTCCGACGGCGGCGAGTCCGACCGGCCGCGGCGACGCCGCGGCAGGCGCGGCGGCCGCGGGCGGCGCGGACGGCGGCGCCCGCTGGAGGGGACGTTCGACCACGGCGAGGAGGGCTACGGGCTGTGGCTCGACCCGGCCGTCCAGGACGACCCGGTCTACGCCGAGCACTGGGCCGGCCACCGCCCGATCAGCGTGACGGTCGAGCGCGACCAGATCGTGATCCGCCGCGCGGGCGAGGGCGCGGACTCCGACGACAACGACGGCGGCGAGCCGGACTCGGATTCCTAGGCCGCGGCCGCGACCCCCGAGCCGGACTCGGATTCCTAGGTCGCTCTGCTGTTCTTCCCTCGCATGGCGAGGGAAAGTCAGGAAAGCGCCGTTCGCGGACGGCCGCCGGCGTAGTCGAACGCCTGCCGCGCGTAGCGGCCGAAGGCGGCGTCGACGGCCCAGGTCGAGTCGGTGGTCGGCAGGGCGCGCCACGCCACGTCCGACGCCCACTCGGTGCCGCTCGCGTAGAGGTCGCTCAGCTCGCGGAGCGAGAACTGCGACCCGAGCCGCTGCCTGAGGGCGTCGAGCACCGCCTCGGTCGCGCGCTCGAGGCCGGCCAGGCGGGCCGGCTCCGCCTCGCGCAGGCGGCGCTCCCCATCCTCCCACTGGAAGATCGCGTTCTCGAGCGCGTACGCCATCGGGCCGGAAGGTAGCGGCCGTCGGGCGCGCCCACGCTGAAGGAGCATCCGCGGCAGGGGCGAAAGTCGCCCCATGGCAGCCGCCGCCGGCGCCCGAGCCGCACGCAGACCGCGGTCCTCCGAGGGACCCGCCCGCTCGCGCGACCGCGCGGCCGCGCCGCGCCGCCGCACGCCGATCCACTGGGAGCGCGTCGGCCGGATGGCGCTGCTCGCCGTCCTCGGCGCGATCGTCCTGCTCTACGTGCCGCCGGTCCACCACTGGATCCAGCAGTCGCAGACCGCCGACCGCAGCCGCGCGCAGCTCCGCGACCTCGAGCGCGAGCGGGCCCGGCTCCGCGCCCGGCTCGGCGAGCTGAGCGGCCCCGGCTCGATCGAGCGCGAGGCGCGCAAGCTCGGCATGGTCCGGCGCGACGAGCGGCCGTACGCGATCGAGCGGCCGTAGGGGAGGTCTCTCGGGCGCCCGGCGGGGCGGGCGGCGGCGGCTCGGGCGCGCGGCGCCTCAGCGCGCGGCGGCTCAACTGGCGGCTCAGCGCGCGGCGGCCCTGAACGCCGAGCGGCCGGGGTACTCCGCGTCCGCCCCCAGCGCCTCCTCGATCCGGAGGAGCTGGTTGTACTTCGCGACCCGGTCCGAGCGCGACGGCGCGCCCGTCTTGATCTGCCCGCAGCCGGTCGCCACGGCCAGGTCGGCGATCGTCGTGTCCTCGGTCTCGCCCGAGCGGTGCGACATCACGGCGGTGTAGCCGGCCTCGCGGGCGGTCCGCACGGCGTCGAGCGTCTCGGTCAGCGTCCCGATCTGGTTCACCTTCACGAGGATCGAGTTCGCCACGCCGGTCTCGATGCCGCGCCGGAGCCGCTCCGTGCTCGTGACGAACAGGTCGTCGCCGACGAGCTGCACCCGGTCGCCGATCCGGTCGGTCAGCGCCTTCCAGCCGTCCCAGTCCTCCTCGTCCATCCCGTCCTCGATCGAGACGACCGGGTAGCGGCCGGCGATGTCCGCCCAGTAGTCGGCCAGCTCGCCGGAGGAGAGCCGGCGGCCCTCGTGCTCGAGCTCGTAGGCGCCGTCGCCGTAGAGCTCGCTCGTGGCGGGGTCGAGCGCGATCGCCACCTCCTCGCCCGGGACGTAGCCCGCGGCCTCGATGCCGTCGATCACCGCCTGCAGTGCGGCCTCGTTCGACTCGAGGTCGGGGGCGAACCCGCCCTCGTCGCCGACGCTGGTGGGCAGGTAGCGGTCGTGGAGGGTGCGCTTCAGGGCGTGGAAGACCTCGACGCCGGTCCGGAGCCCCTCGGAGAACGTCGGCGCACCGACCGGCACCACCATGAACTCCTGGAAGTCGACCCGGTTGTCCGCGTGAGCGCCCCCGTTCAGGAGGTTCATCATCGGGACCGGGAGCACGCGGGCGGCGTCGCCGCCGAGGTAGCGCCAGAGCGTCGTGCCGTTCTCGGCCGCGACCGCCTTGGCCGCCGCCAGCGACACGCCGAGGATCGCGTTGGCGCCGAGGCGGCCCTTGTTGGGCGTCCCGTCGAGGTCGATCATCAGGCGGTCGAGGCCCTGCTGGTCGGCGGCGTCGAAGCCGCCGACGGCCTCGGCGAGCTCCCCGTTCACGTTGGCGACCGCCCGCGTGACGCCCTTGCCGGAGAAGGCCTCGCCGCCGTCGCGCAGCTCGACCGCCTCGTGCTCGCCGGTCGACGCGCCGGACGGCACCGCCGCCCTGCCGGAGGCGCCGGACGCGAGCGACAGCTCGACCTCGACGGTCGGGTTGCCGCGGCTGTCGAGGACCTGGCGGGCGTGGACTCGCTCGATCGCGCTCACGGGCCCGCCTCCTCGGCCTCGATCCGGTCGCGCAGCCGTCCGGCCGCCGAGCGCAGCGCGAGCTCGGGGTCGACGCGCAGCTCGCGCGCGAGGGCGACGGCGGCGAGCAGCAGGTCGCCGACGACGTCGAAGCGCTCGTCGCGAGCGCCGTCGAGCGGGGTGCCGGGCTCGGTGCCGCCGTGGGGGGCCGAGCCGCCGCCGGGGGCCGCACCGCCGCCCGGGGCCGCACCGCCGGCCTCCCCCGCGACCGCGCGCGCCCGCTCCGCGGCCTCGCGCAGCCGCTCCCCCGCCCCCTCCGGCGGCCACTCGCGGCCGGCCCCGCCGGCGCGGCGGAGCAGCTTGCGCGCGTAGAGGGTGGACGGCAGGGTCTCCGGCACGTCGCCGAACAGGCCCGGCTCGCGGCCGGCCTCGCCCCGCTTGATCGCGTCCCAGTTCCGGAGGACCTCGGCGGCGCCCTCCACCTCCACGTCGCCGAAGACGTGTGGGTGGCGGCGGATCAGCTTCGTGCGGCAGTGGTCGGCCACCGCCGCCAGGCCGCCCGCCCCGCGCTCCTCGAGCAGGAGCGACAGGAAGTGGACCTGGAACAGGACGTCGCCGAGCTCGTCCAGCAGCTTCGCGTCGTCGCCGCGCTGCGCCGCGTCGGCCAGCTCGTACGCCTCCTCGACGGTGTGCGGGACTATCGAGCGCTCGTCCTGCTCGCGGTCCCACGGGCACTCGGCGCGCAGGAGGCGCGTGATCTCGTCGAGGCGCTGGAGCGCCGCCGCGGCGGCGGACGCCTCTTCTGAGCTGTCCGCCGCCTGAGGGGCGCTAGCCACCCGGCGGGGCGCCCTGGGGGGCACCCGACGGCGGGGCGCCCTGCGGAGGCGCGCCCTGCGGGGGTGCACCCTGCGGCGCGCCGCCCTGCGGCGGGACTCCGGGCTGCACCGGCACGCTCGGCGCCGACCCCGAGCCGCCGCCCTGCTGGGGCGTGCTCGTGGGCGGCGCGCCCTGCGGCTGGCCGCGCTGCTCCTGCTGGTCGGCCGGCTTCGGGCCGTTCTTGCACTGGCTCGTCTTGAAGTCGTCGTCGCAGACCGTCTTCTCGCGGTAGCGCTTCTGGAAGTCCTTGACGAAGTCGTTCAGCGCCTTCTGCTGGGCCTGCGACTTGAGCAGGTTCTTGATCGTCTCGCTCGCCTGCTGCTCGGTCTGCTGGCTGGCCGGCGTGACCTTGGTGACCTCGAAGACGTAGTAGCCGAACTGCGTCTTGATCGGGCCCTGGGTCTCGCCCTTCTGGGCCTTGAAGATCGCGTCGTCGAAGGCCTTCTCCTGCGTGCCCTTGGTGACGCCGGGGAGCTTGCCGCCCTGCGACTTCGAGGCCGTGTCCTCGGAGTACTTCTTGACGACGTCCTTCCAGGCGGTGCCCTTCTTCAGCGCCGCGAGCGCCGTCTTCGCCTTGTCCTCCTTCTTCGTGAGGACGACGAGGAGGTCGCGGCTCTCCGGCGTGGCGAAGCGCTTCTTGTTCTTGTTGTAGTAGTCGGAGATCTCGTCCTTGCTCGGCTCGCCCTTGCCCTCGACCACCTTCGCCTGGAGCTGGTTGGTGAGGACCGAGAGCTTGACCTGGAACAGCAGGTCGGCCTCCGTGCGGCCCGAGGTCTGGAGGAACTTCTGGTAGTCCTTCTCCTTCGGGAAGGCCTGCTTCTTCTGGTCCTCGAAGGTCTTCTTGACCTGCTCCTCGGTGGCCTTGACCCCGCGCTTCTCGGACTCCTGCTGGAGCCACTGCGCCGAGATCAGGAACTGCATCGTCTGCTCCTTCAGCCCGTCGTACTCCTGCTTGCACTGCGACTTGAGCTGTGCCGCGGACGGCGGAGCGGCGCCCTTCGGCACCTTCGTCTTCTGCTTGGCGGCGATGCACTGCGTGAAGTTGGGCGGGTCCGGCGCCGCGGTGGTCGGCGCCTGGCCGGGCTGGCCCTGCGACTGCTGGCGCGCGGCGGCGGTGAGCCAGTGGTCGAACTCGGCCTTCGTGATCTTCGTGTCGCCGACCTTGGCGACGGCTCCGCTCGGCACGTCGTCCCCGCACCCGGTCGCGAAGAGGACGGCCGCCGCGGCGGCGGCCAGAACGGCTGGAAGGCGCAGTTGTCTCGGCATCACGGGTCTATCTGAGCGGTCGACGCTAAAGCTTGAGTAAGCGCCGGCGTGCGGTGGTCGGCCCTACCTGCCCGCGCGGCGCGTGATGGTAGCGGACGGGCGGCTGCGCGCCCGCTCACGACTCGGGGCGCGGCTCGGTGGCGACGCGGAGGATCGCCTCGGAGGCGGCGACCAGCTTGCGGAAGCGCTCCGACGGCTCGTCCGGCATCCGCACGACCACCGTGCTGCGGCCCGACTCGTAGACGGTGCCCTCCAGCTCCTCGCGCAGCGCGCGCGCAGCGCGCGAGTCCAGCTCGATCGGGGCGGCGCGGAGGCGGCCGCCGGAGAACCCGACGCTCCGCGCGCCCGCGCGGCCGAGCTTGATGCGCGCGTCCTGGAGCCGGATCAGGTTGTCGAGCGGGTCGGGGATCGGCCCGAAGCGGTCGGCGAGCTCCTCCCGCAGCACGATCAGCTCGGCGACCTCGCGGGCGCCGGCGACGCGCCGGTGGACCTCGATCTTCGCCGCCTCGTACGGGACGTAGTCGGCGGGCACGTACGCGTCGACCGGCACGTCCACCCGCACCGGCTCGGGCGCCTCGTCCGCGGACGTGCCCGACAGGGCGGCGACGGCCTCGTCCAGCATCGCCACGTACAGCTCGAACCCGACCGCCGCGACGTGGCCCGACTGCTCCTCCCCGAGCAGGTTGCCGGCGCCGCGGATCTCGAGGTCGCGCATGGCGATCTTGAAGCCCGAGCCGAGCTCGGTGTAGTCCGAGAGCGTCGCCAGCCGGGCCGCCGCCTGCTCGGTGAGCGCGGCCGCGGAGGGGTAGAGCAGGTACGCGTAGGCGCGCTCGCGCGAGCGGCCGACCCGGCCGCGGATCTGGTAGAGCTGGGCGAGGCCGAGCTGGTCGGCGCGCTCGACGATCAGCGTGTTGGCGGTCGGGATGTCGAGCCCCGCCTCGACGATCGTGGTGCAGACGAGCACGTCGGCCCCGCCGCGGAGGAAGTCGAGCATCACCTTCTCGAGCGCGCCCTCGCCCATCTGCCCGTGGGCCACCGACACCCGCGCGCGCGGGCACATCGCGCGGATGCGCTCGGCGGTCTCGTCGATCGTCTCGACGCGGTTGTGGAGGAAGAACGCCTGGCCGCTGCGCGCCACCTCGCGGTCGATCGCCTCGCGGACCAGGTCCTCGTCGTACTCGCCGACGTAGGTCCGGACCGGGCGGCGGCCCTCCGGCGGGGTCTCGATGACGGAGATGTCGCGCAGGCCGGCGAGCGACATCTGCAGCGTGCGCGGGATCGGGGTGGCGGACAGGGAGAGAACGTCCACGCGCAGGCGGAGCTGGCGCAGCAGCTCCTTCTGCTTGACGCCGAAGCGCTGCTCCTCGTCCACGATCAGGAGGCCGAGGTCCTTCGGCCGGACGTCGCGCGAGAGCAGGCGGTGGGTGCCGATCAGGATGTCGACCTTCCCCTCCTGGAAGTCCCGGATCGCGGCGCCGACGTCCTTGCCCGACCGGAACCGCGACGCCATCTCGATCCGGAACGGGAAGTCGCGGAGGCGCTCGGTGAACGTGCCTAGGTGCTGCTGGGCCAGGACGGTGGTCGGCACGAGGAACATCACCTGCTTGCCGTCGGCGGCCGACTTGAACGCGGCCCGGAGGGCGACCTCGGTCTTGCCGTAGCCGACGTCGCCGCAGATCAGGCGGTCCATCGGCCGGGCCTCCTCCATGTCGGCCTTCACCTGCTCGATCGCCTCCATCTGGTCCGGGGTCTCCTGGTACGGGAAGGCCCGCTCGAAGTCGAGCTGCCAGTCGGAGTCCTGCGGGAAGCCGTGGCCGGCGCGGCGGCGGCGCTCGGCGTAGAGGTTGATCAGCTCGCCCGCGAGCGCCTGGGCGGCGCGCCGGGCGCGCAGCTTCATCTGCTCCCACTGCTTGCCGCCGAGCTTCGAGAGCGGCGGATCGGACGCGTCGGCGCCGACGTAGCGGCTGATCTTGTAGAGCTGGTCGCTCGGCACGAAGACGCGGTCGCCGCCGCGGTACTCGAGCTCGAGGTAGTCGCGGGTGACCCCGCCGACGGTCTTGGTCTCGAAGCCGGCGAAGCGCGCGATGCCGTGGTCCTCGTGCACGACGGCGTCGCCCGTGCGGAGGTCGGTGAACGAGGAGATCGCGGCGGAGCCCGTGCCCGGGCCGGTCGGGCGCTCGGCCCGGCGGCGGCGGAGCAGCCGGTGCTCGGGGAGCACGGCCAGCTTCAGCGACGGGGCGAGGAAGCCCTCGCGCAGGCTCGCCGCGGCGAAGGTGAGGCCGGGCTCGGTCGGCGCCGGCTTCGAGTCGAGGAACTGCGCCCGCACGCGCGCGAGGTTGTACGCGGCCCGCTCGGCCTCGCCGCGGCGCGCCCACGCCACCACGGTGCGGTAGCCGGAGCGGACCAGCTTCTCGAGCTCCGGCTCGGCCTCGCGGAGGTTGCGGGCGGCCGTGTCGGCGCCCTGGGCGCGGAACTGGTGCGGCTGGTCGCCGGCGAGGCTCGACATCGAGACCGCGACCCGGTCCCGCAGGGCGTCCCGCGGGTCCACGTAGAGGCGGTGCGCGTCCTTGTCGTGGAGGCTCGTCGTGACGTCGTGCCAGAGGTCGTCCAGGGCGGGGTCGATCTCCTCCTCCGCCGCCACGGCCACGAGCGCCTCACGCGGCAGCAGGGAGAGGAGCTCGCGGAAGCGGTCCACGGGGAGCAGCTCCGCGATGTCGGGGCGCTCCTCCGGCGCCTCCGTCGCCGCGATCTCCGCCAGCTCGCGGTGCTCGGGCCCGATCTCGGCAGCGGGCGCGATCTCCACCCGCTCGGCCTCCTCGAGGCTGCGCTGCGTGAAGGTCGAGAAGAACGTCAGCCGCTCGACCTCGAGGTCGAACAGCTCGCAGCGGACCGCGCGCTCCTCGGTGGCCGGGTAGACGTCGAGGATGTCGCCGCGGATCGCGAACTGGCCGCGTTCCTCGACCTGGTCGGTGCGCTCGTAGCCGCACTCGACGAGCTTCGCGGCGGCCTCGTCGAGGTCGACCAGCCCGCCGCGCTCGATGCCGAAGCCGTGCGGCCGCAGCTCCGGGTCCGGGACCTTCTCGCAGAGCGCCGCGGCCGAGGCCACGACCACGGCGGCGCCGTGGTCCGGCGCGTCCTCCTCGAGGAGCGAGTCGAGGGCCGCCACGCGGAGGCCCACGAGGTGCGGCGCCGGGGCGAGGTGAGACTCGTAGCGGACCCCGCGCGCGGGGTACATGCGGACGGTCCGCGGGGCGAGGAAGGCCCGGAGGTCGGCGGCGAGGTCGCGGGCGGCGCGGTCGTCGCCGGCCACCACGAGCGTGGGCCGCCGCGGCTGCTCGTCCGCGAGGGCGGCGAGGAGGTACGCGCGCATGCTCGGCGACACGAAGGCCCGCTCGCCCGCCCCGGGCGCCGCGGCGCGCGCGAGGGCGCCGACGCCGGGGTCGTCGCCGGCGAACCTGAGCAGTGAGTGGAGGGAGTCGGGCACGCGAAATGACCGCGACGGTGCGCGGCCGGGCCGTTCGGTGAAGGGTTTACTGACCTATGGGTCAGACAAGGCTTCAGTGAACGAGTCTAGGCCCCGGGCTCCCCCCTCAATGCTCGCTCGGTGGCGTCCGCCGCGCGCTCCACGAGGTCGCGCACGTCGGCCTCGGGCTCGGAGAAGCGGCCGAGGACGTGGGCCGAGACGCGCTCCGGGTCCGTGGTGTCCGGCCGGCCGACGCCGACCCGCACGCGCCAGAAGTCAGGCCCGCCCAGGCCGGCGCGCAGCGACTTCAGCCCGTTGTGGCCGGCGAGCCCGCCGCCCAGCCGGGTCTCGACGCGGCCGAACGGGAAGTCGATCTCGTCGTGGATCGCGACGACGCGGTCGAGCGGCACGCCGAGCGCGCCGCGGGCGGGGCCCGCCGAGCTCCCGGCCTCGTTCATGAAGGTCTGCGGGAGGAGGATCCCGACGCGCGGCCCGCCCGGGCCGGTCCGGCCGTCGGTGTAGAGGCCGGCGTAGCGCTTCTTCGCGCGCGGGAGGTCCCAGCGGGAGGCCAGCAGGCTCGCGACCTCGAAGCCGACGTTGTGGCGGGTCCGCTCGTAGCGCGACCCGGGGTTGCCGAGCCCGACGACCAGCCAGTCGACGCGCCCGCCGCCGGAGCCCGAGCCGCCGCCCTCGTCGTCGCCTCCCGCCGCCCCCCGCCGGCGGCGCCGGAACAGGCTCAGGAGCCTTCGCCGCCGCCCTCGGAGCCGGCCTCGCCCTCGGCGGGCGCCGCGCCCTCCTCGCCGGCCTCCTCGCCGACGACGGCCTCGGCCTCCTCGCCGACCAGCTCGGTCTCCTCCTCGACCTCGGGCTCGACGATCTCGGTCGGGATGGTGACCGTGGCGATGATCGTCTCCTCGGGGTGGTCGAGGAACTCGACGCCCTCGGGCGGCGTCAGCTCGGACAGGTGCATCGTGGCCGCGGCCTCCATGCCGGACACGTCGACCACGATGCGCTCGGGGATGGCGGTCGGGAGCGCCTCGATGTTGAGCTCGCGGGTGACGTGCTCGATCACGCCGCCCTCCTTGGCCCCCGGCGCGTCCTCGACGCCCTCGAGCTCGACGCCGACGGTGGTCTGGATCTTCTCGTCGAGCCGGACCTGGAGCAGGTCGATGTGGACGATCTCGTCGCGGACCGGGTGGTGCTGCTGGTCCTTGACGATCACGGGCAGCGCCGTGCCGTCGTCGATCGAGAGGTCGATCACCGCGGAGCTCGCGAGGAGCGCCTGACGGAGGGCGCGGGCGTCGATCTTGACCGCGGTGCAGTCGCCCTCGCCCCCGCCGTAGACGACGCCCGGCACGAAGCCGGCGCGGCGAAGCCTGCGGGATGCCCGAGAGCCGGTCTCGGGGCGTTCCGCGACGGTCAGCTTGGCACGCGTTCCCTCAGCCACGACGGCCGGTGAGTGTAGCGGCCGGCCGCGGGTCCTCCGGGCTCGCGGCGGGCCGGTACGCTGGCCTCCTCGATGGCTAGAGAGCGCGACAGGATCCCCACCGGGCGGGTGCAGCGGACCGCCAAGGTCGGGACCGTGATCGGCACCCAGGGCGCCCGCTACGCCGGCACGCGCGCGGCCAACGTCGTCCGCTCCAAGGAGCGGGCGACCGAGCAGCTGGACAGGCGCCACCTCGAGGCCGCCGAGCGGATGGTGGACACGCTCGGGACGATGAAGGGCGCGGCGATGAAGATCGGCCAGCTGGCCTCGTTCATCGACACCGAGTTCCTCCCGCCCGAGTACCGCGAGCTGTACCAGGAGAAGCTCAGCTCGCTCCGGACCTCGGCGCCGCCGATGCCCTGGGCGAGGGTCTCCAAGGTGCTCGACCAGGAGTGGGGCGCGCCGGTCGAGGAGCTGTTCGAGGACTTCGACGAGGAGGCTGCGGCGGCCGCGTCGATCGGCCAGGTGCACCGCGCGGTCCTGCCCGACGGGCGCCGCGTGGCGGTGAAGATCCAGTACCCCGGCGTGGCCGACGCGCTCCGAGCCGACATGCAGAACGCCGGGATGATCCTGCGGCTCGCCAAGGCGATCGCCCCAGGGCTCGACGCCAAGGCGGCCGCGGAGGAGCTGAAGGAGCGCGTGCTCGAGGAGCTCGACTACGAGTACGAGGCCCAGAACCAGCGGACGTTCGCGCGCGGCTACCGCGGGCACCCGTTCATCTACGTGCCCGACGTGATCTCGCGGCTCACGACCGAGCGGGTGCTGGTCACCGAGTGGGTCGACGGGCTCGGGTTCGAGGACGTCAAGCAGCTCCCGCAGGCCGAGCGCGACCGCTTCGCCGAGATCGTCTTCCGCTTCTGCTTCGGCTCGATCTACCACCTCCAGCACTTCAACGCCGACGCCCATCCCGGCAACTACGTGCTGATGGAGGACGGGAAGGTCGCGTTCCTCGACTTCGGGATGACGAAGCAGCTCGACCGCGAGCAGATCGAGCTCGAGATCGCGGCTCTCGAGGCCGCGTTCGACGAGGACCCGGAGCGGCTCGTCAACGCGCTCCACGACCTCGGCTTCCTCAACAAGCCGCAGCGGATCGACGCCGAGCGGCTGATGGAGCACGTGAAGACCGTCGGCGGCTGGTACATGGAGGACCACGACCTGACGGTCGACTCCGAGCTGGTCATGCGGGCGCTGGCCGCGATCACCGACCCGCGGTCGGGCTTCTACGATCTCTGGCGGCGCGAGAACGTGCCGGCGAACGAGCTGATGGGGCGGCGCATGGAGACCGGCCTGCTCGCCGTCCTCGGCCAGCTCGGCGCCACGCGCAACTGGTACCGGATCGGGCGCGAGTGGTGGTTCGCCGAGGACCCGGCCACCGAGCTGGGCGAGCAGGAGTGGGCGTACTTCGAGGCCCGCGGGGAGAAGCGGGTCAGGAAGTTCGCGGCGCGCGGCGGCTGAACGCGCGCGGGCCCTAGGCAGGGGGCCTCGAACGGCCGCGAGAACCTAAAAGAGCTGGTTCTCGCCGGCGAAAATCTCGCTCACCGACTCGTCGGTGAAGATCCGCCGGACCGAGTCGGCCAGGATGTCCGTGCAGGTGAGCACGCGGACGTTGTCCGGCGCGCCCGGCCGGAGCGGCACGGTGTCGGTGACCACGATGCCCGACAGCGGAGAGTTGCCGAGCGTCTCGAACGCGCTGCCGGAGAAGATCCCGTGGGTCGCGACGGCGTACACCGCCGAGGCGCCCTCGTCGAGGACCGTCTGCGCCGCGGCCGCGAGCGTGCCGCCGGTGTCGATGATGTCGTCGACGATCACGGCGACCTTGTCCTTCACGTCGCCGATCACGTAGCCGATCTCGGCCACCTGCTGCGCGGGCCGCTCCTTCTCGAGCAGGGCGTACGGGGCGCCGATCTTCTGGGCGAACTTGCGGGTGAGCTTCACCCGGCCGGCGTCGGGCGAGATGATCACGAGGTCGGTCGCGTCGCCGAGCTGGTCCTTCACGTACTGGCTGAGGATCGGCATGGCGGTCATGTGGTCGACGGTCTTCGAGAAGAAGCCCTGGAGCTGGCCGGCGTGGAGGTCCATCGTGAGCAGGCGGTCGATCCCCGCGGCCTCCAGGCACTTGGCGACGAGGCGGGCGGAGATCGGCTCGCGCGGGGCGGACTTCTTGTCCTGGCGCGAGTAGCCGTACCACGGGCTCACGGCGATGACGCGGTGGGCCGAGGCGCCGACGGCGGCGTCGATCATCACGAGCAGCTCCATCAGCGCGTCGTTGGCCGACATCCCCTCGTCCGGGCGGCCGCAGAGCGACTGGACGATGAAGACGTCGGCGCCGCGGATCGACTCCTCGTAGCGGCAGTAGACCTCGCCGTCGGAGAACGTCCGCAGGTCGGCGGCGACCGGCTGGACGCCGACCTTCTCGGCGATCTTGCCCGCCAGCTCCTTGGTCGCGCGGCCGGCGACCACCATGAGCCGCTTGCCGTAGCCCATCGGCAGGCTGGTGGGCGGCACGGGGCGGGTCTGCACGTCGACGGTCATTCGGGCGGGTCCTTGCTCGGCCTGTTGTAGCCCTCGTAGATCCGCTGCTCCACGCGCGAGACCGCCAGCGCACCCTCGGGCACGTCCTTGCGGATCACCGAACCGGCCCCAGTGTACGCGTCGTCGCCGACGTTCACCGGAGCCACCAGCGAGGTGTGGATGCCGGTGCGGACCCCCTTGCCGATCGTAGTGCGGTGCTTGCGCTTGCCGTCGTAGTTCGCGGTGATCGAGCTGGCGCCGAGGTTCGCGCCCTCGCCGACGTCGGCGTCCCCGACGTAGGAGAGGTGCGGCACCTTCGCCCCCTCCCCGATGCTCGAGTTCTTGACCTCCACGAACGTGCCGACCTTGGACCGCTCGGCCAGGCGCGTGCCCGGCCGGAGGTACGCGAACGGCCCCACGGTGGCCTCGTCGGCGACCTCGCACTCGACGAGCACGGCGTGGAGGATCCGAACCCGGTCGCCGATCGTCGCGTCCGTGAGCGTCGCCTGCGGGCCGATCTCGCAGTCCCCGCCGATCCGCGTGGCCCCGATCAGGGTGACGCCGGCGCCGATCGTGGTGCCCGGGCCGATCAGGACGCTCGCGTCGATCGCGACGGTGTCGGGCGACCGGAAGGACACGCCGGCCAGCGCGTGTCGCTCCACGAGGGCCCGCCTCGCGAGCGCCTCGACCTCGAGCAGGTCGGCGCGGGTGTTCACGCCGATCGCGGAGCGGACGTCGTCGGTCGGGTGGGGCGCGAGGCCGCGACCGCGCTCGCGGAGGATCGGGAACACGCCCGTCAGGTAGCGCTCGCCGCGCTCCTCGCCGACGGCGTCGAGCGCCTCGAGCAGGTCGGGCGCCGCGAAGGCGTAGGTGCCGAGGTTGACCTCCTCGATCTCGAGCTCGTCCGGCGGGACGCCGTCCGTGTGCTTGGTCTCGACGATCCGCTCGATCGAGCCGTCGGGCGCGCGGACGATCCGGCCGTAGCCGGCTGGGTCGATCGACGTGGTGGTCAGGACCGTCGCCGCGGCGTCGAGCCGCTCGTGCGCCGACACGAGATCGCGAATCAGCTCGGCGGAGACGAGCGGGTGGTCGCCCGAGAGGACGACCACGGTGCGGCTGCCGGCGATCGCCTCGCGGGCGGCGAGGACGGCGGCGCCGGTGCCCTCGCCCTCTCGCTGCTCGGCCACCTCGACGGTCCCGTCGAGCCGCTCGGCCACGCCCTCGCCGGGACGGGTCACGCAGACGATCCGATCGGCGCCGGCGTCGCGGGCCGCCTCGACGACCCACTCGACCATCGGCCGGCCGCAGACGGGGTGCAGCACCTTCGCCAGCGACGACCGCATGCGGGTTCCGTGGCCGGCCGCCATGATCAGGACGGTCAGGTCGCGGGGCATCGGTGTCAGCGTACCCGCGGGCGCAGCCTTATCCTGACCCCGGACTGCCCCTGGGGGGTCGTCCAATCGGCAGGACACCAGGTTTTGGTCCTGGGAACGGGGGTTCGAATCCCTCCCCCCCAGCTCGGCCGGTCGGCGCGCCGCTAGCCGATCGGGACCAGCTCGAACCGGCCGGCGTGCAGTTAGCCGATCGGGACCAGCTCGAACCGGCCATTCCGGTCGGGCGCCTCCGGCCGGTCGTGCGACTCAGAGACCGAGATGACCTCGAGCGCGCACCCGCAGTCGCAGGCGAGCGCCTCGAGCTCCTCGAGCGGGCCGTAGGCCTCGAAGACCTCGGTGCACTCGTCGTCCGAGCAGATGAGGATGGCGAGGAACATCGCGGGCCATGGTGAGGCGGGCCGCGGACGGCATGCACGGTCGCGTGCAGCCGGCGGTGCGGCGAGGCTCGGCGCCGCGCGGTCAGGGGGCGCTACGCCGTCGGGCGGTCCTGCTCCTCGCGCGGCACCGTCCCGCCCTCGGCGCCCGGCTCGTGGGCCGGCCCGCGGGCGGGCATGATGCCGAGGACGCGCATGGCCTTCAGGCCGAGGCCGAGGCGCTCGCGGCCGTCGGTCGAGGAGACGTCGAGGCCGGTCAGCTCCCTCACGCGCTCGAGGCGGTAGCGGATCGTGTGGCGGTGCGTGTAGAGCTTCTCGGAGGTGCGCGCGACGCTGCCGTCCTCGTCGAGGAACGTCTCGAGCGTGCGGACCAGCTCGGTCTCGTACTGCTCGTCGTACGCGAGGAGGGGGGCGACGGTCTCGTCGTGGAACCGCTGGAGCTCGGCGGGGTCGTCGCTCATCGCGGGCAGCAGCAGGCGGTAGGCGCCGGTGTCCTCGAAGGCGAGCATCTCGCGGCCCTGGGCGTCCGCGACGTTCGCGGCGAGGAGCGCCTCGGCGCCCGCGCGGTGGACGTCGACCGGGTCCGACGCGATCCGGCTCAGGCCGACGACGACGGAGAACGACTCGAGACCGGACTCGAGCTCGCGGCGGACGGAGTCGGCGACGCGCTCTGCGGCGGCGGCGTCGGCGCCCGGGACGACGATGGCGAGCTCGCCGCCGCTCCCCGAGGCCGACATGTCGGCCTGCGCGGCCAGCGCGCCGGAGCTGGGGCCGCGCGCCCCGCGCTCGGCGAGGGCCAGCACGCGGGCGCGCCAGTCGCCCTCCTCGGGGCGCTGCGGGTAGGCGCGGGCGACGATGACGCTGGCGCCCTCGGAGA
Organism: Thermoleophilaceae bacterium; assembly: GCA_036389295.1. GTDB lineage: Bacteria > Actinomycetota > Thermoleophilia > Solirubrobacterales > Thermoleophilaceae > AC-37. Next base: position 265,198 of record DASVQB010000041.1, read on the forward strand.
GGTCGGCGCCCAGCTCCTTGCCGCGCGCGACGATGTTGTCGCGGTCGGTGACGCGGCGGTCGAGCACGTCCGAGACGAAGCTCGCGACGGCGGCCTCGCTTGCCCGCTCCGGCGCGCGCGAGCGCTCGACCTCGAGGGCGATCAGCGTCCCGACCATGCGCACGAGGGTGGTCGGCGGCGGCTCGCCGCGGGGGCGGTAGCGGAGCTCGCCGACATCCGCGTTCGAGACCCGCAGCGGGAGGATCTCGCGGCCGGGCGAGCCCGACAGGACGGCCCGCTCGTCGTCGGGGGACTGGGCCGCGACCGCCAGCACGCTGCTCGAGGCGTCCACGACCGCGACGCTGGCGTTCAGCGCCCGGGCGGTGGCGCGGGCGACCTCGGGCAGGCCGGCACCCGCCTCGACGGCGGCGGCGACGTCGGCGAACGCCTCGAGGAACTCGCTCCCGGCCGGGTTCTCGGTGCGTGGGGCCACGCGCCAATCGTAGGAGCGCGGGCGCCCCGAGGCGCGCTTCCCTCGGCGTTCGCGGGGCTCGGCCTACGCCCAGCGGTCGTAGGTCCAGAAGATGGCCCAGCCGATGCCGAAGCCGGCCCCCACCAGCGTGGCGAGGATGTAGAGCGTCAGGAAGCTGGCGGCGACCCGCTCCCAGAGGCGGCCGTAGGAGGCCCAGGCGGGCGCGAGGATGAAGATCCCGTAGCCGACGAGCGCGACGGCGCCCGCCAGGCCGAGGGAGATCTCGACTGGGCTCAGCTCGGGCATAGCCGGGAGCCATTGTGGCGCATGGGCGGGACGGGGCTCGGCGCGGCGGGTCGGTGGCCGGGGCTCGGCGCGGATCGTCGCCCGCCCCGGCGAGCGGGTCGTCGCGGGCGGGGTCTCGCCTCAGCTCCGCAGGCCGGTCGCGATCGCGGCCGGGAGGCGCTCGGTCGCGGCGCGCGCGGCCTCGCCGTCGGCATAGACGCCGAACACCGTCGGCCCCGACCCGCTCACGCGCGCCGCGAGCGCGCCGGCGGCGCGCACCGCCGCGAGGGTGTCGCCCAGCTCGGGGCGGAGCGACAGCGCGGCCGGCTCGAGGTCGTTCTCCACGGCTCCCGCCAGCTCGTCCAGCGGCCGGCCGGCGAGGGCGCGCACGGCGGCCTCGTCGAGGCGGTCGCGCACGGCGCCGATCCGGTCGGCCTCGGCGTAGACGTCGGCGGTGGCGAGACCCTTCCCGGCCGGGACGAGGACGAGCGCCATCGGGGGCAGGTCGATCGGCTCGACACGCTCCCCCGCTCCCGCGACCAGCGCGTGACGCGGCTCGACCTGACTGGGGACGTCGGAGCCGAGCCGATCGGCTACCGCCCGCAGCTCGTCCGGCCCGAGCCGTCCGCCCGCGATCCGGTTGGCCCCGCGCAGGACGGCGGCGGCGTCGGCGCTTCCGCCCCCGAGCCCGGCCGCGACGGGAACCCGCTTCTCGATCGTGACGCGCAGGGGCGGCAGCTCGCCGCCGACGGCCTCGCGGTAGGCGGCGACCGCGGCCGCGGCGAGGTTCGGTCCCTCGACGCCGGGGCAGATCACCTCGTCCGGCCCGGCCGGCGCCGGCTCGACCGCGACCTCGTCGGCGAGGTCCAGCGACGCCATCAGGGTGCACAGGTCGTGACGGCCGTCGGGCCTGAGCGGTCCGACGTGCAGGACGAGGTTGACCTTGGCGGGCGCGGCCTCCTCGATCATCGGCGGACGGCGAGCGCGGCCGCCAGGTCGCCCAGCTCCTCGGCGAGCGCCGTGAAGTCGGCCGGCGCGAGACGCTCGGCGCGGGCGTCGGCCGGCTGCCCGATCCGCTCGAGGGCGGCGCGCGCGGCGTCGCGCAGCGCGTGCCCCCGCTCGTCCCGCGCCGCGCGGCCCTGACCGGCCGCCAGCGCGAGCGATCCCGCCAGCGCCTTCCGGCGGTGGGCGAAGGCGGCGTGAACCAGCGCGACGACCTCCGGCGCCGGCGGCGGCGCGACCCGGCGCAGCGCGACGATCGCCGAATCGACGTGCGGGGCGGGGTGGAAGACGGTCGGCGCCACCCGGCGTTCGACCCGCACCTCGCACGCGAGCTGCGCGATCGCCGAGGTCGCGCCGTAGGCCTTGCTCCCGGGGGATGCGGCGAGCCGCTCCCCCACCTCGCGCTGCACCATCGCGGACCAGGCCGAGACGCCCGGCAGCTCGAGGACGGTCCGCAGGATCACCGTCGCGGCGACGCCGTACGGCAGGTTCGCGATCACCTTCGTGGGCGCGGGGTCGAGCGCGTGGAGGTCGAGGCGCACGGCGTCCGCTACGTGCAGCGAGGCGTTCGGGTGCGGGGCCAGGGCGTCCTCCAGCGCCGGGACCAGCGACCGGTCGACCTCGACCACGTGCAGGTGCCGGGCACGCGGCGCGAGGTACTCCGACAGGACGCCGAGCCCGCCGCCGACCTCCAGCACCACGTCGTCTCCGTCGAGCCGAGCCGCCCGTGCGATCACGGGCAGGAGGTTGTCGTCGACCAGGAAGCTCTGGCCGAGCTCGCGGTTCGGCCGGATGCCGAAGTCGCGCAGGCGGCGGAGGCTTGCCTGGCGGGGACCGGCGCCGGCCTCGTCCGCCTCCGCGCTCACCACCCGAAGACTCGCGCGGCCGTGGCCTCCACCGCGGTCTCGAGCTCCTCGTAGGACACGCCCCGCAGGCTCGCCACGTGCTCGGCGGTGTCGACCACGTTGGCCGGCTCGTTCGGCTTGCCGCGGCGGGGCTGCGGCGAGAGGTAGGGCGAGTCGGTCTCGACCATCAAGAGCTCGGCGGGGAGATCGCGGGCGGCGGCCTGGAGGGCGTCCGCCTTCGGATACGTGACGTTGCCTGCGAACGAGCAGACGTACCCGCGCTCGACGCACTCCTCGACGCGGCCGGGGGACGAGAAGCAGTGGAGCACGACGGTCATCCCCTCGGCCCGGTCGCGGAGGACGGCGAACGTGTCGTCGTCGGCCTCGCGCGTGTGGATGACGACCGGCAGGTCGAGCCGGCGCGCGAGGTCGACCTGCGCCTCGAACGCGCGCCGCTGGTCGTCGCGCGGCGCGCGGTCGCGGAAGTAGTCGAGGCCGGTCTCGCCGATCGCCCGCGCCTTGCCGTCGGCCGCGGCGCGCTCGATCGCGTCGAGGTCGGCGTCGCCGAAGCCGGCCGCCTCGTGGGGATGGCGGCCGACGATCGCGAAGACCTCGTCGTGGTCGCGGGCCGCGGCGAGCGCCCGCTCGATCGAGGGCTCGTTCATGCCCACGGTGGCGAGCCGGGTGACGCCGACCAGGCGCGCGCGCTCGACGAGCTCGGCGTCGGGGTCGCGGCAGGAGTCGAGGTGGCAGTGGCTGTCGATCACGTCGCGGGGTCCGCCGCGCGCTCGGGCTGCTCGATCCGCGGGAACAGCGGCGCGAGCCCGCTCACGCGCGCGCCGGCGGGGACCGCGCCGAACCGCGCGAGGTCGAGCGACAGGTCGTCCTGGCCGAGCGCGTCGAGGAGCTTGCCGGTCGCGTCCGGCATGAACGGGTGGAGCAGCACGCTCACGACTCGGAGGCCCTCCGCCAGCCCGTACAGGACCGAGTCGAGGCGGTCCGACTGCGACTCGTCCTTCGCCAGCTTCCACGGGGCCTCCGCCTGCACGAACCGGTTGAGCGCGCGGACGAGCCGCCACGTCTCCTCGAGCGCACCGCTGACCTCGACGGCGTCGAAGCGCGCCCGGACGCGGTCGACGGCGCCGTCGAACAGCTCCGTCAGCTCGGCCGGCGGCTCGCCGTCGGGCACCACCCCGCCCCGGTGCCGCTCGATCAGCGGAAGCGTGCGGCCGGCGAGGTTGCCGTACTCGTTGGCGAGCTCGGCCGTGTAGCGGGTCTCGAAGTCGGCCGGGGAGACGTTCCCGTCCTGCCCGAAGCTCACCGCCGCGAACAGGTAGTAGCGGAGCGCGTCGACGCCGTAGATGTCGGCGACCTCGAACGGGTCGATCACGTTGCCGAGCGACTTGGACATCTTGTGCTCGTCCATCAGGAGGTAGCCGTGGATGCACAGCTGCCGCGGCACCTCGATGCCGGCGGCCATCAGGAGCGCGGGCCAGAACACGGCGTGGAACTTGAGGATGTCCTTGCCGATCACGTGGACGTCCGCGGGCCAGAAGCGGTCGGTGAGGTCCTCGCCCTCGCGCGCGAACGAGAGCGCCGTGTAGTAGTTGAGTAGGGCGTCGAACCAGACGTAGAAGACGTGGCCCTCGTCCCACGGCACCGGCACGCCCCAGGTGAGCTTCGCGCGCGTGAGGGAGACGTCCTGGAGCCCCTGGCGCACGAACGAGAGCGCCTCGTTGTAGCGGATGCGGGGGACCACCCAGTCGGGGCGCTCGGCGAACAGCCGCTCGAGGGGCTCCTGGAACTCGGACAGCTTGAAGAAGTAGTTGTCCTCGCGCTCGCGCGTCAGCTCGATGCGGTGGATCGGGCAGCGGTTGCCGTCCTCGAGCTCAGAGTCGGTCTTGAAGTCCGCGCAGCGGGGGCAGTACCAGCCCTCGTAGACGCCCTCGTAGACGTAGCCGCGGTCGTAGACCCGCTGGAGCACGCGCTGGACCGCCGCGGCGTGGCGCTCGTCAGAGGTGCGGATGAAGAAGTCGTTCGTGGCTCCGACCCGCTCGGCCATGTCGCGGAACCGGACCGAGTTCCGGTCCGCCAGCTCGCGCGGCGAGACGCCCTCGCGCTCCGCGACCTGGGCGACGGGCTCCCCGTGCTCGTCGGTGCCCGTGAGGAAGAAGACCTCATCGCCGCGCTGGCGCCTGTGACGCGCCAGGACGTCGACCGCGATCGTCGTGTACGCGTGGCCCAGGTGCGGCTCCGCGTTCACGTAGTAGATGGGTGTCGTGACGTAGTAGCCCAAGGTCAGTCGATGCTACTGGCGGGTCGCGGACGCTCCGGCCGCGCTGCGCCCGACGTCGCCGAGGCGCCGGCCGCCGCGCAGGGCGCCGGCCGGCCCGCGGGGACGGGCGAGCAGAGCGGCCGTCGCGACGAGTCCGACGCATGCGGCGAGCCAGCCGACGTCGACGTCGCGGCCGGAGCGCGGCCGTCCGTTCGCCGCGGCGGCCGTGCGCGGCGGCGCCGGCCGGTCGCCGGCGGACGCCGCGCGCGAGCCGGGCGCGCCGCGGCGAGGGGCGGCGCCGGGGGCGTCGCCGAGATCGTGCGACACGGGTCGGTGTGCGGCGTGGAGCTGCGAGGGATGGACAGGGGTGGCCCTCGGAGCGGGGCCGAGCCGTGGTGCGGGGGCATGTGTCGGAGCCAGCCGTGATGCGGGCGCGAGACCCGGCGCGCCGGCGGAACGCCGTGTGGTGCCGTGTGACGGAGCCCGCGCGAGACGTGGGGCCGGCGCGAGCCGCGGCGCGGCGGCGGGTCGCGGTGCAGGCGTGAGAGGCAGGGCCGGGGCGAGGCTCGGGGCGGGCGCCGGCTCCAGCCCCGGCGCAAGAGTCGGCAGCGGCGTGAGGGTCGGCAGCGGCGCGAGGCTCGGGGCCGCCAGCGGCGCGCCCACCGGCACGGCCGGGTCGGGCGCGGGGAGCGGCAACGGGCGGGCGCGGGGCTCGGGCTCAGGCGCGGCGAGCGGCGGGAGGAGGTCGAGCGGGTCCACGTAGGCGTGCCGCTCGCCCGCCTCGCGCACTCCGAAGTGGAGGTGAGGCGCGGCGACCGACGGACGTCCGGACCTTCCGACCGAGCCGATCCGGTCCCCGACGCGCACGTCCGCGCCGGCGCGGACGGAGGTCGACGAAAGGTGCAGGTACGAGGTGTCGAACCGGCCGTCCTCGGTCCGGATCGCGACGGTGAGGCCGGAGGAGCCCGCGACGCCGGCGAAGGTCACCGTTCCGCCGGCGGCCGCGACGACTGGCGCTCCGATCGGGGCCGCAACGTCGATCCCGCGGTGCTGGCCGGCAGCGTACGGGTCGTCGCCGTTGCGGTAGGGCGTGAGCACCTCGCCCTCGACCGGCCACCGCCAGCCGGTGCCGGAGGGAGATTCCGAAGGTGCGGCCTGGGCGGATGAAGGTGGGCTCTGGGCGGCGGCGGGCGCGCCCCGGGTGGTCGCGGGCAGGGCCAGGGAGACGAGCGACGCTGCGAGGAGCAGGACGATCGCGACGGGGAGCGCGCGCGGCGCCGAGGTGCGGGACGGCGAGGCGAGTGGGTGGGTCGTGGATCTCATGCCGCGACCGTAAGCGCGAATCCGCCGCCGGCCGCCAGCCCGTCACGCGCGCGTAACGATGAGTTGTGAAGCCGTGACGGTGCGTTGCGGTCCTGTCACGCAGTTGGGCGGAATGGCGAGCCGGGTCTGGCGTGAAGCCGGGTCTGGCGGGGAGCCGGGCGTGGCGGAGAGGGGGGCCTGGCGGAGCCGCGGCAGGCGTGGGAGGCCGGAGCCGGCGTGGATCGCGGCCGACGTGGAGCCGGCCCGGTGAAGGCGTCAGCCGTCGCGCTCCAGGTACGCGCGGTAGAGCCGGTTCGCGCTCTCGCCGGTCAGCTTCGCGACCACCGCGGCGGCCGGGCGGGGGCGGGCGCCGGCGTCCACGAGGCGGGCGAGCGCGTCGAGGGCACCGGCCCCGGCCCCGGCCCGCCGATCGTCCGCCGCCCCCACGACCAGCACCACCTCCCCGCGGGGCGGCTCGGCTCGGTAGCGCTCGGCCAGCTCGCGGGCGGTGCCGCGGACGACCTCCTCGTGCACCTTCGTCAGCTCGCGGCAGACCGCGGCCGGCCGGTCCGGGTCGAGCTCAACCAGCGCCTCGAGGGTCGCCGGGAGCCGGCGCGGCGACTCGAACGCGACCAGGGTCCCGCCGGGCTCGAGGAGCACCTCGCGGAGCTTCCCGCCCCCGCGCGGCAGGAACCCGACGAACCGCCAGCGGTCGGCCGGCAGCGCGGACGCGACGAGCCCGGCGAGGGCCGCGCTCGGTCCGGGCAGCACCTCGACGGCGACCCCGGCCGCCGCGCACGCCCGCACCAGCACGTAGCCGGGGTCGGAGATCAGCGGCATCCCGGCGTCCGACACGAGCGCGACCGTCTCCCCCGCCCGCATCCGCTCCACGAGCTGCGCCGCCCGCGCCTCCTCGTTGTGCTCGTGGTACGAGACGAGCGGGGCGCTCACGCCGTAGCGCTCCAGCAGCTTGCCGGTCCGGCGCGTGTCCTCGCACGCCACCACGTCCGCCTCGCGCAGCGACGCGAGCACGCGCAGGGTGACGTCCTCGAAGTTCCCGATGGGAGTCGGGCACACGACAAGCCGGCCGACCCCGGCGGAGCCGCCCCCGGGGCCCGGCGGCGCGGAGCCGCCCGCGGAGCCGCGCCCCGGGGAGGCGCCCGCAGCACCGGACCGTCCGGAGCCGCCCGCCCCCACGGCTAGACCCGCCCCTCCTCGAGCGCCAGGATCGCGGCGCCGACCATCCCGGCCTCGTCGCCGAGCTCGGCGGGCACGATCCGCACCCCGGCGCGCGCCGCCGGCAGGGCCCGCTCGACGACCGCCTCGCGCGCCGGGTCGAGCAGCAGGTCGCCCGCCGCGACCGCGCCGCCGCCGATCACCACGACCTCCGGCTGGAACGCGTTGACCAGCCCGGCGAGCCCGGCGCCGAGCCTCCGCCCGACCAGCTCCAGCACCCCGCGGGCGGTCGTGTCGCCGCCGCGCGCCAGCTCGGTCACCAGCGAGCCCGTGACCTCGCGCCCCTCGGCGAGCGCGCGCCCGAGCGCCGAGTCCGGGTCGCGCGAGGCGGCCGCCGCCCCCTCGCGCCCGATCGCGCTGCCCGACGCCATCGTCTCCAGGCAGCCCCGTCCCGGGCAGGCGCCCTGGCACGGCGGCCCGTCGAGGTCGACGACGACGTGGCCCAGCTCGGCGCCCCCGCCCCGCGCCCCCCGGTACAGCCGCCCGTCCAGCACGAGCCCGCCTCCGATCCCGGTGCCGAGCGTGAGCATCACCACGTGCCGCGCGCCGCGCGCCGCGCCGACCCGGTGCTCCGCCAGCGCGGCGAGGTTCGCGTCGTTGTCCACGAAGACCGGCAGCCCGAGCCGCTCCCGCATCAGCTCTCTGAACGGCACGCCGTCGAGCGGCAGGTGGACGCTCTGCTCCGAGGCGCCGGTCGCTGCGTCCACGACCGAAGGGATCCCGAAGCCGACCGCGCCCACGTCCGGCGCCGCCGCCCGGGCCTCCGCGACGGCCTCGACCATCGCGTCCAGCACCTCGTCGCGCCGCTTTCCGCGCCAGAGGCGGTGGACCCTGTGCCGCACGCCGAGGGCCTCGTCCACGACGCCTCCCAGCAGCTTCGTCCCGCCCGCGTCGAGCCCGATGACCCGGCCAGCCGACATGGAGGGACGGTATACACGGGCCATGCCCGACGATCCCCCCGGCCGCGAGACGCGGCCCGACCGGCGCGCCCGGCCCGACCGGCCCGAGTACCGGGTCTACCGCTCGCGCCGCTCGCTCCTCGACCGCCTGCGCCCGTCCGGCTCGGGCGGCGCGCCGCTGGGCGGCCTCGGACGGCGCCGCCGGGCCGACCGCCCGCCGCCCGGCCCGCCGGGCGCGCCGCCGCCCGCCCGCCGCGGGCGGCGCCCGCCGCTGCGCCGCGCCCTCCGCTGGGCCGTCCTGCTCGCGGCCGCGTGGGTCCTGCTCTCGCTCGTGGTCTTCATGGTCAGCGCCCAGACCCAGGAGGGCGTCTCCGACCGGACCGAGCGCGCGCTGTCGCGCGGCGGCAGCCTGCTGACCGGCAGCACGATCCTCGTCCTCGGCTCCGACGCCCGCCCCAAGGGCACCAGGGAGCCCGGCGCGGCCGGCTCGTCCTCGCGCGCGGACAGCATCATGCTGCTCCACGTCGGCTTCGGGAGCGTCCGCAAGCTGTCGATCCTGCGCGACTCGTTCGCCGAGATCCCCGGCGCCCAGCCGCAGAAGATCAACGCCGCCTACGCCATCGGCGGAGCCGCGCTCACCATCAGGACCGTGGAGGCGTTCATGGGCAACGGCCTCGAGATCAACCACGTCATCGAGGTCGACTTCTCGAACTTCCCCAAGCTGATCGACTCGCTGGGCGGCGTCGACGTGACGCTGAAGCGCTGCCTCAAGTCGAACCGGTTCGGCGACAAGCGGGTCAAGCTCGGCCGCGGCGAGCACCACCTGAGCGGCCGCGAGGCGCTCCGGTTCGCGCGCGTGAGGAAGAACCTGTGCGCGCCGAACGAGGACGACCGGGCGCGCGCCGCCCGCCAGCAGCAGGTGCTCGCCTCGATGCGGTCGAAGCTCGTCTCGCCGCGGCACTGGCCGAGCACGTTCGTCAGGCTGCCGTGGATCTCGTGGGAGGCCCCGCGGGCGCTCCGGTCGGACATGAGGGGGCCCGGCCTGCTCGCCCTGTTCACCGACCTCCTCACCGGCGGCGCCGGCAGGACGCGGGTCCTGAAGCCGACGGGGCTGGGCCCCGCGGGGAGCCTGATCGTCTCGGAGGACGCGCGCGCCCGGGCCGTGCGGGAGCTGACCGGGGACTGATCGCGGCGCGGCGCCGTCGCGACCCGGCGGTCGTGGGCCGGCGCCCGTGCGGGGGCGGCTAGTCCGAGCCGGACGAGGACGAGGACGAGGACGAGGACGACGACTCGGACTTCGAGCCGCCCTTGCCGCCCTTGTCGTCCTTCTTCGCCGCTCCGGACGACGACCCGCCGCCCGAGTCCTCCGACGAGCCGCCGCCGGCGCCCGACGACTTCTTCCGCCCGTAGTCGGTCGTGTAGAAGCCCGACCCCTTGAAGTGCACGGCGACAGGGTGGAACACCCGCTGGACCGGCGCCTCGCAGGTGCTGCAGGACGTGACCGGGTCGTCGCTCATCCGCTGGAGCACCTCGAAGGTGTGACCGTTCTCGCAGCGGTATTCGTAGACCGGCATCGGCGGTCCGAGTATATGGGCGCGGCCGGGCCCCGACGGGCGCTCGGCTAGGCGGCCTGCGTGCCCGCTTCGGCCGCTGGCGGCCGCGGCGCGTCCAGGTCCTCGAGGAGCGAGACCCTCATCGAGTGCCACACGAGCCAGGCGGCGACATGGCTTGTTGCTCTTACGGCCTTGGTAACCATGGGAGCTAACCCGATCTCCACCCTACAGCAGCCACCCGACGCCGGCGAGGTCCAAAAACCCGCTATTAGCGGGGCATAGGTGGGCTCCCGCGCGCCAGGACTTGCTCTAGATTGCGATGAGAATGGCAACCGAGGGCGAAGGAACCGCGGTGGGCGGCGGCGAAGCGAGCGGCGTGGCGACCGAGGGCGGCGAGGCGACCGGCACGGCGGCCGAGGCCGTGACGATGGACAAGATCGTCGCCCTCTGCAAGCGGCGCGGGTTCATCTTCCAGTCGTCCGAGATCTACGGCGGGCTCGCCTCGACCTACGACCTCGGGCACTACGGCGTCCTCCTGAAGACGAACGTGAAGTCCGAGTGGTGGCGGGCGATGATCCGCGAGCGCGACGACGTCGTGGCCATCGACGCGGCGATCCTCATGCACCCCCGGACGTGGGAGGCCTCCGGCCACCTGGAGGGGTTCACGGACCCCCTCGTCCAGTGCCTCGGCGACTGCAAGCGGCGCTGGCGCGAGGACCACCTGCGGGAGGCCCAGCCGGAGGGCGAGCTCCGCTGCCCCGAGTGCGGCGGCGAGCTGTCCGAGCCGCGCCAGTTCAACCTCATGTTCAAGACGCACATGGGGCCGGTGGAGGAGGCCGGCGCGGTGGTCTACCTCCGCCCGGAGACCGCCCAGGGGATCTTCGTGAACTTCAAGAACGTCCTCCAGTTCTCCCGCAAGCGGCCGCCGTTCGGGATCGCGCAGGTCGGCAAGTCGTTCCGCAACGAGATCACGCCCGGCAACTTCATCTTCCGCACGCGCGAGTTCGAGCAGATGGAGATGGAGTTCTTCGTGCCGCCGGACGAGACCGACCGCTGGTACGAGTACTGGCTCGCCGAGCGCAGGCGCTGGTACGAGGAGCTCGGGATCCGGCCCGACCACCTGCGGCTGCGCGCCCACGAGCAGGACGAGCTGTCCCACTACTCGAGCGCGACCTCGGACGTCGAGTACCTGTTCCCGATCGGCTGGTCGGAGCTCGAGGGCATCGCCAACCGCGGCGACTTCGACCTCACCCAGCACGCGAAGTCCTCCGGGGAGAAGCTCGAGTACGTCGACTCGGCGACCGGCGACCGCTACGTGCCCCACGTGGTCGAGCCCGCGGCCGGCGCCGACCGGGCGATGCTGGCGTTCATGGTCGACGCCTACGACGAGGAGGAGGTCGAGGGCCGCCAGCGGGTGGTCCTGCGGCTCCACCCCCGGCTCGCGCCCGTGAAGGTCGCGGTCCTCCCGCTCGTGAACAAGGACGGCCAGCCGGAGCTCGCCCGCGAGATATACGAGGACCTCCGGCGCCGGATGCCCGCCGAGTACGACGCCGGCGGGTCGATCGGCAAGCGCTACCGCCGCCAGGACGAGATCGGCACGCCGTGGGGCGTGACGGTCGACCACCAGACGCTCGAGGACCGGACGGTCACGCTTCGCGACCGCGACTCGCTCGACCAGTCGCGCTACCCGATCGACGAGCTCGGGGCCGAGCTGGAGCGCCGGCTCGGCGAGCCCTGGCGCAGCCCGAAGCTGGGCTGAGCGGCTACGGGCGCCGCAGCGCCCGCTCCACGACCCGCCGCGCGGCCTCGAGCGACGAGCGCCGCAGGCGGTGCGGACGGTCGCAGGCGCGGTGCCGGCAGGGCTCGCCGCCCGCTCCCACGCCGAGCTTGAGACCGCGCATGCCGAGCAGCTCGAACTCGCGGTGGTCGGAGTTGCCGGTGCCGTCGTCGCGCACCCACCGGGCGGCGACGCCGGCGCGGCGGGCGGCCGCGAGCAGCTCCCGCTCGACCCCCCGGCGCGGCGCGCCGGCCGGCGAGCGGAGCCAGAACGGCCGGTCGCGCCCGACCTCGTCGAGCGACAGCGCGTAGCGCAGCCGCCCGCGGAGCCCGCGGCGGCGCACGAGCCGGGCGAGCGCCAGCGCACCGAGGTGGTCCGGCGAGCCCGTGTACACCCGCTCCTCGGCGCCGGTCGCGACGAGCCACACGTCGCAGCCCGGCCGCGGTCCCGCGAGCCGCGGCGCCATCGCCGCGAGCACCCCGAGCCCGGAGGCGTTGTCGTTCGCGCCCGGGCCCCGGGGCGTCGAGTCGGTGTGCGCCATCGCGATCCGCAGGCAGCGGTGCGGGGTGTCGAGCACGCCGATCACGTTCCGCGACCGGCCGCGGCCCGGGACGTCGAACCGCTGGACCTCGACGGCGAGGCCCGCCGCCCGGAAGGCGTCCCGCATCCGCAGGTGCGTCCGGCGCTCCGCGGCTCCGGCCGCCGGGCGCGGCCCGTCGCGCGCCACCCGGACCGCGAAGTCGCGCGCGTCGGTGTCGGGCCCGGCCGCCGGAGCCGCGACCCCGCTCGCGATCGCCGCGGCGGCCGCGATGGCGACCGCCGCCGCGCCGAGCCGGCGGCCTCGTGTGAGATCCATCACCCTCACGTTAGGCGGGTGCGGACCGCCGCGGCTGAGCGTAGACTGGCCGTCCGGCCAACTTCCAGGAGGCAGCGCATGGCGACGGCGACCGAGACCCGGCGGATGGCGATCGACGACGTGTCCTACGAGGACCTGTACCGCCGCTGGGAGCAGGGCAACTGGAGCGCCTACGACCTCGACTTCACCCAGGACCGGGTCGACTGGCACGAGACCTTCGGCGACCTCGAGCGCCGCGCCGCGCTCTGGAACTACGCCCTCTTCTTCCACGGCGAGGACTCGGTCACCGACAACCTGTCGCCCTACATCGACGCCGCCCCGCTCGAGGAGCAGAAGTACTTCCTGGCCACGCAGCAGGTCGACGAGGCCCGCCACTCGGTCTTCTTCAAGCGCTTCATGCACGAGGTCGTCGAGGCCGGCGACGGCACGGTCGCCGGCTCGCTCGAGGCCACGCGGCCCGAGCTGACCTGGGGCTTCCGCAAGACGTTCGACCTGCTCGACGACGTCGCCGACAGCCTCCGCCGCGACCGCTCGATCCCCAACTTCGCGCGCGCGATCACGATGTACCACCTGATCGTCGAGGCGAGCCTCGCCCAGCCGGGCCAGCACTTCATCGAGGGCTACGTGACCGAGCGCGGCATCCTGCCCGGCTTCGGCGCCGGCATGGTGAACATCTCGCGCGACGAGCAGCGCCACATCGGGTTCGGCGTCAAGTGCCTCTCGGACCTGCTCAAGCAGGACCCCGACTGCGCCCACGCCGTGGCCGGCCTGATCCGCGAGGTCCGGACGTTCGCCGCCGCGGTGTTCGTCCCGCCGAACTGGGACCGCCGCTACACCGAGGTCTTCGGCAAGACCGCCGAGGAGATCTACGAGACCGGCCTGATCTCGCTCGAGCAGAAGCTCCGGGCCGCCGGCCTGCCGCTCGAGGAGATGCCGGGCGCGCCTCCGATCCCGATCGACCTGACCCCGCGCGAGCGGGCCCAGCGCGCGCTCGCGATGCTCCAGGCGGGCTACCTCGGCGAGAAGACCGGCCCGCCCGACCCGCACAAGGCGGAGCTCCTGTTCGACATCCTCAAGCGGTCGGTCGACACGAGCGGGACGAACGGCTCGCCCACCACCATCGCCTGGGAGTTCCGCGACGCCGAGCCGTGGTTCCTCCGCATCGACAACGGGTCGACGGAGGCGCAGGCCGGGCGGGTCGAGAACGCCGACCTGACGTTCCGCTGCCGGTTCGAGGACTGGGTCGACATCGTGGCCCAGCGCCGCGACCCGCGGATCGCGATGGCCACCGGCAAGCTGCGCCCGCGCGGCAACCTGCGGCTGCTGCTCCGGATGCAGAAGCTGTTCGGCCGCTGAGCGCGGGCCGCCGCGCGACGCGGGAGCCACGACGGCCGCGCCGGAGCTGAGCCACGAGCGCCGCGGCCGCGGCGCGCCGCTCGTCCTCGTGCACGGGATCGGCGGCGAGTGGCGGGCCTGGGAGCCGGTCCTCGACCCGCTCGTCGCGGCCGGCCGCGAGGTGGTGGCCGTGGACATGCCCGGCTTCGGGGGCTCGCCGCGCCTGCCGCATGGCGAGCCGTGCGGGCCGGCGGCGCTCGCCGCGGCCGTGGCGGACTTCGTGCGCGCGCGCGTGTCGGACGAGCCGGTCGACCTCGTCGGCCACTCGCTGGGCGGCTGGGTGGTGCTGGAGATGGCGAAGCTCGGCGCGGCGCGGACCGTCACCGCCGTCGCCCCCGCCGGGTTCTGGACGCCGCGCGAGAGCCGCTTCGCCAGGGGGGCGCTGACCGCCGCGCACTGGGCCGCCCGACGCGCGCTGCCCGTGCTCTCGCGCGCGTACGGCACGCCGCTGAAGGGGCCGCTGCTCCGCCAGCAGTTCACCCACCCCGAGCGCGTGCCGCCCGAGGCGGCGCGGCGGCTCTCCGAGGCGCTGGCCCGGTCGACCGGCTGGGGCGACGTGCTGGACGCGATGCACCGCGACCGCTTCCGCGACGGCCACGCGGTCGCGGCGCCGACCACCTTCGTCTGGGGCACGGACGACCGGCTGATCCTCTCGCGCCAGGCGCCGCGCGGCCCCCGGGCGGTGCCCGGCGCGCGGCTCGCGATGGTGCCGGAGACGGGCCACTTCCCGCACTGGGAGGACCCGGACGCGGTGGTGGCGGCTGTGCTCGAGCGGGCCGGCGGCGGCGCCGGCTAGGCGCTGACCGGAGCCTCGACGCGGCCCGGCGGCGTCGATCCCTCGAACGCCGCGCGCGGCAGGACCCGGTCGAGCGAGCGCGGCAGCCACCAGTTCCAGCGGCCCATGATCTCCATGGTCGCCGGCACGAGGATCAGCCGGACGAGCGACGCGTCGAGCGCGATCGCCACCGACAGCCCGAGCCCGATCTCCTTGATCGACGGCACGCCGGTCAGCGCGAACACGGCGAAGACCGCCACCATGATCACCGCGGCGCTCGTGATGGTGCGCGCGCTGGCGGCCAGCCCCTGGGCGACCGCCAGCCGGTTGTCGCCGGTCGCCTCGTAGCGCTCCTTGATCCGGGTCAGCAGGAACACCTCGTAGTCCATCGACAGGCCGAACACGATCGCGAGCAGGAACGGCGGCGTCATCGCGTTCACGTAGCCGAGGTGATCGAAGCCGAGCACCCCGTCGAACCACCCCCACTGGAACGTCATGACGAGCACGCCGTAGGCCGCCGCGACCGACAGCAGGTTCATCAGCACGGCCTTCAGCGGGAGGAGCACCGAGCGCAGCAGCACCAGCAGGACGAGGTAGCTGAACGCGAGGACGAACAGGAGGATCTTCCACATCGAGCCGGAGATCAGGTCGATGAAGTCCCGGTTGAACGCGGTCGGGCCGCCGACGTCCACGCGCGCGACGCGCTCCAGCGGGTTCGAGCCGGCGCGGAGCCGGGCGAGCAGCGCCTCGGCGCCGTCGCTCTCGTACTGGTCGCGCGGGGTGACCTCGACGATCGCCGCGCGCCCGTCGCGCGAGACCGTCGGGCGGCCGACGCGGGCGACGCCGCGGTCGCGGCGCGCCTCGGCAACGAACCGGTCGAGGGCCGCGCGGTTGCGGGCGTCCCCCGCGCGCCCGTCGTGGAAGCGGGCCATCGCGAACATCGGGCCGCTCGCCCCCTCGCCGACCGCCTTCGCCGCGAGCTCCGCGCCGACCCGCGTCTCCTCGTCCTTCGGGAACTGGACGAGCGCGCCGTTGCCCCACTCGAGCGACAGCGCCGGGTAGGCGAGCGCGAGCAGGGCGGCCGCGCTCAGGACGGCGGCCACGACCGGGCGGCGCATGACCCGCCGCGTCCAGCGGTGCCAGAAGCCCTCGCGCTCGACCTCGGGGTGCGAGGCCCCGCGCCTGCGCCGCGCGCTCGCCCACGCCCGCACGACCAGGCCGGACACGGTCGCGGCGCGGCCGCGCGCGTACGCCCTCCGGCCGAGCATGCTCATCAGCGCCGGCAGCAGGGTGACCGCGCCCAGGATCGAGATCGAGACGACGATGATCGCGCCCTCGGCCAGCGAGCGAAGCGTCTGCGAGTTCACGAGGAAGAGGCCGGCCAGCGAGATCAGGACCGTGACGCCGGAGAACGCGACGGCGACGCCAGAGGTCCGGAGCGCGGTGCGGCGGGCGACGTCCGGCGCGCTCCCGCCCTGCACCTCCTCGCGGTAGCGCGCGAGGACGAACAGCGAGTAGTCGACGGCGACTCCGATCCCGACCATCGACGCCGCGTTCGTCACGAACACGGACATCTCGGTGGCCTGCGAGATGAAGTAGATCTCGGCGCCGGTGAGCATGACGCTCGCGAAGCCGAGCGCGAGCGGGAGGGCGGCCGCCGCGAGCGACCCGAAGACCACGAGCAGGATCACCAGGACGATCGGGAAGCCGGCGCGCTCGGCGGACGCGAGGTCGCGCTTGCTCAGGTCCTGCATGCCGGCCCACAGCGCCTGCTGGCCAACGAGGTAGGTCCGCACGCGGCCGCTCTCGCCGACCGCCTCGTCGCGGAGGTCCCGGGCGGCGTCCGCGGTCTCGTTGCGCCTGCCGCTCGTGCGGACGGGGACGACGGCGACCCGGCGGTCGCCTACGCGTCGCAGCGGCGGGAGGGCGCTCGACGCCGGCACCGTCACGTGGTCGATCCGGTCGGCGGCGCGGCGGAAGCGGGCGAGGGCGGCGCGCAGGTCGGAGGCGTCGGCGCCCCGCTGGAGCTCGAGCACTCCGGCGAGCCGCTCGCGCTCGACGCCGGGGAAGCGGTCGAGGGAGCGGTCGACCGCGCGCGACTCGGATCCCGGCGAGCCGAAGCCGCCGGCCGTCAGGTGGTCGGTCTGGCGGAGAGCGAACGGCATCGCCGCCGCGAGGGCGACGAGCCAGACCGCCACGACGAGGCGCCGCCGACGCTCGACGAGGTCCGACAGCTTGTCCATGGCGCGCTGCACTGGCTGGCTGGCCGAATTGAACCGGTCAGGCGCGGCTCGCCGGTGTGAAGTCGGTCACGCGGACCGCCCGCCTCCTCCGAGGCCGGGCCCGCGCCGCTCGGTCATGCGCCCAGGAGGAAGCGCGCGACCTCGACGCCGGCCGCGACCGTCGCGTCGCTCTCCCAGCCGGGGTCCGAGGCCATCTGCACCTCGAACCCGTCGCCGAGCGCGAGCAGCACGGCCGCGACCGCCTCGGCGTCCGCCCGCAGCCGGACGATGCCGTCCGACTCCTTCTGGCGCAGGATCTCGGCGACCTGCCCGCGCACCCGGCGGTACAGGTCCGCCAGCTCGCAGCGGATCTCGTCGTTGCGGCGCGCCGCGCTCAGGAGCTCGTGGATGACCGCGTACCAGCCGGGGTCGTCCTGGACGAGCTGCTGCAGCTGGGCGACGAGCGCCTCGACGATCTCGTCGAGCGAGCCGGCGCCGCGGAGGCCCTCCTCGAAGGTACGGATCCGGATGTCCGCGTCGTGGCGGACCACCTCGATGAGCAGCCGCTCCTTCGAGCCGAAGTAGTAGTGGAGCAGGCCGCGCGAGACCCCGGCCTCGGCCGCGACCTGGTCGAACGTGGAGCCGGCGGCGCCGCGGCGCGCGACGCTCTCGCGCATGGCGGAGACGATGCGCTTGGCCTTGTCGCTGTCGAGGCGGCGGGCGGCGTCGGCCGGACGGGCGGCGTCGGCGTCGCGCGGATCGGCGACCTCGGCGAGGGTTGAGCGGGCGGCCTCCACGCCGCGTAATCTACCGCGGACTAGCTGGCCGGCCAGCCAGAGAGGGCCTGGCGGCCCCGTGGCGCGGCGTCTGCTAGACGATATCCGCCGATGACCGCAGCGAGCGAAAGTCGCGCGCGCCTCGCCGTGGCCGCCGTCCTCGCCGTGGGGGCGGCGACCGCGGGAACCGCCGCGCGCGACACCCGCGGGGCGGACGCGCCGCGGGCGCGGCCGGCGGCCGCATCGGCAACCGCCTACGCGCGCGCGGACTCGAAGGGGCGGCACCGCCAGGTCTCGGTCACGGGCGACGGCAGCCGGAGCGGGCGGGGCGTGGCGGCCAGCGCGTCGACCCAGGGCGGACACGGCAGCGCACGGGCGAGCGCCAGGGTCAGGGACGTGAACCTGTTCGACGGGCTCGTCCGCGCGTCGGTCGTCCGGGTGAGCGCCACCGCCGGCCGCGGCGCCTCCCGCGGCGGCCGGATCTCGCGGCTCGAGGTCGCCGGCAAGGACCGCGGGTCGCCGACGCGGCGCCACTCCTACGACCTCGACGGCCGGGGCCGCGCGGTCGTGCTCGCGGCCGGCCGGCACGGCATCGCGGGCATCCGGGCGCACCTCACGCGCGCGTACGGGGACGCGCCGGCCGGCACCACCGTCACGGTCGCCTTCGCCACCGCGACGGCGCGCGACGCGGTCAGGCCGCCGCGCCCGAAGGAGCGCGGCCGCGACCGGTCGGGCAAGCGCCGCAGGCGCGGCCCGCGCACGGCCGCCGGGCGGCTCCGCAGGATCGCCACCCGCGGCGGGTTCGCCTTCCCGGTCCAGGGCCACCACCGCTTCGCCGACGACTACGGCGCGGCGCGGCAGAACACCGGGCACCACGAGGGCAACGACGTCTTCGCGCCGGCCGGCACGCCGGTGGTGGCCGTGACCGACGGGACGCTCTACCGGGTCGGCACGCGGCCGGTCCCGGGGAACCGGCTCTGGCTCCGCTCGCGTCGCGGCGACACCTACTTCTACGCGCACCTCTCGTCGTTCGCCGGCGACGCGCGCGACGGGCTGCGCGTGAAGGCCGGCCAGGTGCTCGGCTTCGTCGGCAGCACCGGCGACGCCGAGCCGACGCCCCCGCACGTGCACTTCGAGGTCCATCCCGGCGGCGCCGGGCCGGCGAACCCGTACCCGTTCCTGCGGGCGTGGGAGAAGCGCCGCGACGTGCCGCCGGCCGCCTGGCTGAGCCGCTACGCGCGCGACCCGGGCGCCCGTCCGGGCACGCTCGTCGTGGTGCGCGACTACCTGGCGGACTGAGCGCGGCCGCGCCCTCGCGCCGAACGCGAAAGAGGCGCCCGGAGGCGCCTCTTCGCAGGGTTCCGTCGACGGCCGGCTAGGAAGCTGCGGCCGGGGCCGGAGAGGCCCCCGCGCCCGCGCCGGCGGGCGTGGTCGTCGAGGCGTACTCGAACTCCTCCTCGGCACCGAAGAGCGCGTCGAGCAGCTTCTTGCGCAGGCCCTCGGAGAGCGCGAGCGCCGCGCCCGCCGCGACCAGGACGAGCAGGAGCCGCCCGCGGCGGCGCCGCTTGCCCTTGCGCTTCGAGCCGCGCAGGGTGTCCGCGGCGCTGCGCAGCGAGGTGGCCGCGTTGCGAAGCTCCTTCTGCGTCTTCTTGTCGTCGAGCAGGGCCTTGGCCGGGCCCTTGCCGTTGGCGATGCGCTCGTACGCGTGCCGCGCCGACTCGTACGCCGTGCGCAGGTCGTCCCGGAGCTCGTCGTCCTCCACGAGCTTCTGGACGTAGGGGTTGTCGCGCGCCGCTCGGCCGGCCGCGATGGCGCCCGAACCCGCCGCGGCGGCCTTCTTCTTTCTCGATGCCATGACTCTCCTCGGTCGGCTTGACCCCGAAACATACCGGCCACGGAAATTCCGGGGTTCGACCGTTGGGGTTTCTGGGCGCGGGTCCTGTCGCTGCTTCGCCGTCCCGGCCCGCGGCGGCAGCAGCCGCCGCGTTCGGGACGGCTCCGCGCGCCACCCGCGCGCGCAGCGTGGGCGGCGCACGGGTCCGTGCGCCCCGGGGACCTCAGACCTCGTTCGGAGCGGGGAGCCCTCCTGCGGAGCGCGAGCCCCGCGCGCCTTCAGCCCTCGTGCGAAGCGGGGCGCGCCGCCGCGGGCTCGCGCGGCGCCCCGCGGCGCGGGCGGCGGCGGCGGCGCAGGGCGACCGGCTTGCCGCTCTCGTCGCGGAGCGGCTCGAGCGCCTCGTCCAGCACCCGGTCCACCGAGTCGGCGAACGCGATCTCGAGGTCGTTGCGCAGGTGCTCGGGCAGGTCGTCGAGGTCGGCCTCGTTCAGCTTCGGCGCGAGGACCCTGCGGATCCCGGCTCGCTGGGCGGCGAGGGCCTTCTCCTTCAGCCCGCCGATCGGCAGCACCTGACCGGTCAGCGTCACCTCGCCGGTCATCGCGGTGTCGGAGCGGACCGGCCGGCCGGTCACCAGCGAGACCAGCGCGGTGACCATCGTGATGCCGGCGCTCGGCCCGTCCTTCGGGACCGCGCCCGCCGGCACGTGCACGTGCACGTCGTGGGTGCGGAACCAGTCCTCGGGGACGTGGTCGGCCCAGCGCCAGGCGTTCGCCTTCACGTACGAGAGCGCGGCCGCCGCGGACTCCTTCATCACGTCGCCGAGCTGGCCGGTGATCTGGAGCTTGCCGTCGCCGGCGAACGCGGTCGCCTCGACGAACAGCACGTCGCCGCCCACGGGCGTCCACGCGAGCCCCGTCGCCACCCCGGGCTCGCCGGTCCGCCGCGCGACCTCGTACAGGAACCGCCGGCGCCCGAGCAGCTCGGTCACCTGCCGCGGGCGGATCGTCCGCTTCCGCGTCCGCCGCCCCTCGGCGTACTCGCGCGCGACCTTGCGGCACACCGCCCCGATCTCGCGCTCCAGGCTCCGCACGCCCGCCTCGCGCGTGTAGCCCTCGATCAGCAGCTTCAGCGCCTCGTCGACGAACTCGATCTTCCCCCGCGTCAGGCCGTTCCGCTCGATCTGCCGCGGCACCAGGTAGCGCTTGGCGATCTCGAGCTTCTCCTCCTCGGTGTAGCCGGCGAGCTGGATCGTCTCCATCCGGTCGCGCAGCGGGCCGGGGATCGGCTCGAGCTGGTTGGCCGTGGTGATGAAGAAGACGTTCGAGAGGTCGATCGGCAGGTCGAGGTAGTGGTCGCGGAACGTCGAGTTCTGCTCGGGGTCGAGCACCTCGAGCATCGCGCTCGCCGGGTCGCCGCGGAAGTCCGACCCCATCTTGTCGATCTCGTCGATCATCAGGACCGGGTTGTTCACGCCGGCGTCGCGAAGCGCGCGGACGATCGTGCCGGGGATCGCGCCGATGTACGTGCGGCGGTGGCCGCGGATCTCCGACTCGTCGCGCACGCCGCCGACCGAGATGCGCTCGAACTCGCGCCCCATCGCGCTCGCCACCGAGCGGCCGAGCGAGGTCTTGCCGACCCCCGGCGGGCCGACGAAGCAGAGGATCGAGGAGCGCGCGTCCGGCTTCAGCTTCCGCACCGCGAGGAACTCGACGATCCGGTCCTTGACCTTCTCGATGTCGTAGTGGTCGCGGTCGAGGACCTCGCGCGCCTCCTCGAGGTCGAGGTGGTCCTCGGTCCCCCGCGTCCAGGGGAGCTCGACGATCCACTCGAGGTAGCTGCGGATCACGCCGTGCTCGGCCGACTGCGGCGGCAGGCGCTCGAACCGCACGAGCTCGCGCTCGGCCTGCTTGCGGACGTGGTCCGGCAGCTCGGCCTCCTCGACCTGCTCGCGCAGCTCCTTCGCCTCTGCCTGCTGCTCGTCGACCTCGCCCAGCTCCTCCTGGATCGCCTTGAGCTGCTGGCGCAGGAAGTACTCGCGCTGGCCCTTGTCCATCTCCGACTGGACCTGCGACTGGATCCGCGACCCGATCGAGATCAGCTCGACCTCGCGGGCGAGGATCTCCGAGAGCCGCCGCAGCCGGCGGGCGAGGCGGCGCTCCTCGAGCAGCTCCTGCTTCTCCTCGGTCTTGATCCGGAGCGCGCCGGCGATCATGTAGCTCAGCTCGGCGGGGTCGTCCACGTTGGCGAGCGCGACGTGCAGCTCCTCCGGCAGGTACGGGACCTGCTCGATGATCTGGCCGAAGCTCTGCTGGACGGTGCGGGTGAGGGCCTCGAGCTCGGTCGTCTCCTCGACCACGTCGGGCTCCTCGTCGAGCCGGGCGACGAGGTACGGCTCGGTCGCCGCGTAGCCGGTCAGGCGCACGCGCGGGCCGCCCTGCACGAGGATCCTGAGCGTCCCGTCGGGCACCTTGAGCATGCGGGCGACCGTGCCCGCCACGCCCACGTCGTAGAGCTGGTCGGGCCCCGGCTCGTCGGCCTCGGGGTCGCGCGAGGCGACCATCGCGAGCATCCGCTCGCCGCCGAGCACGTCGTTGACGAGCTGGATCGAGCGCTCCTGGCCGATCGCGAGCGGGGTCAGCGTGTTCGGGAACGTGACCGTCTCGCGCAGCGGCAGGACCGGGAGGCCCTCCGGGAGCGGCCGGTCGAGGACCGGCTCCTCGTCCGCCCGCGAGCCGTCGCCCGGGGGCGGGCCGATCTGGATCGTCACCGGTCGGCGTCCCGCTCGGTCGGGCGCTCGGCCCGCGGCGCTCCGCGCTCGGTGGTGCGGATCGAGACCTGCCGCGGCTCGTCCGTGGCGATCGGGATCTCGACCCGCAGGATCCCGTCCTCGTAGGTTGCGGTGGCGGCCTCGGCCACCACGTCGGTGCCCAGCTCGACCACCCGGCGGAACGGCCCGTGCGGGATCTCGATCTGCTGGTAGAGGCGGCCCTCGGACTCGGCCGCGTGGCGCTCGCCGGCGATCGTGAGCTGGCGGCCCGTGATCTCGAGCTCCACGTCCTCCACGTGGATCCCCGCGATGTCCGCCTTCACCACCGCCCGCGGCGGGTGGCCCGTGTAGTAGACGTCGACCTCCGGCGAGAAGCCGCGCCGGCCTCCGAGCCCGGAGCGCTCGAAAACGTCGCCGAACAGCTCGTCGATCTCGCGGCGCATCCGCTCGAAGTTGGCGAACAGGTCCCGCTCTGGGCTCATCGGGGTGGAGGGTAGCTGCCCGCGCGGGGCGCTCGCGCGGCCCGGGCGCGACGGCTCAGAGCGTGTAGACGGCCCCCTCGCGGGCGACCTCGACCGGGCCGCCGAAGGCGTCCTCGGCCTCGGCGCGAGCCCACAGCGCGTCGAGCTCGTCGGAGATGTGCGTGAGCACCAGCCGGCGCGCCGCGGCGGCCCTGCCGTGCTCGCCCGCCTCGCGCGGGGTGAGGTGGCCGCGCTCGCCGCTTCGCTCGGGCCGCGGGAGGGTCGCCTCGACGAGCAGAAGGTCGCACTCGTGGGCGAACTCGACGAGGTCGATGCTCGGCCGGCTGTCGGCCCCGAAGGCCAGCCGCCCGCCGCCGTTCGCGGACTGCACGCGGATCGCGAACGTCTCGGTGAAGTGGGGGACCGGCTGGAACTCGAACCGGAGCGGACCGACCTGGGGCCGGTCGTCGGCCGTGTACTCCTCGACCCTGAACGCGTTCTCGACCAGGTCCTCGTTGCCCCACGTCCCGGCCACGCGGCGGAAGCACTCGGTCGCGCCCCTCGGCGCGAGGAGCAGCGGGCGGGCGGGCGAGCTCGTCCCGCGCCAGCGGTCGACCGGCACCGGCTGCTGCCGCGGCGCGTACGTGAGCGCGTAGGAGAACGGGACGAGGTCGAGCCAGTGGTCCGCGTGGAGGTGCGAGAGCACGACGGCGTCCACTCGCGTGTAGTCCCGGTACCGGCGGAGCTTCCCGAACACGCCGTTGCCGCAGTCCACCACGACGCTCGTGGCCCCCTCCTCCACGAGGTACCCGGAGCAGGCGCCGTCGGCGTCCTGCCACGACGGCGACTTCCCCAGCACGGTGAGTCGCATCGAGGCGAACCCTACTCCGCCGCGGAGGGGGCGGGGGAGGCGCCTAGTGCGCCGGCGGGAACGCGTACACCGCGCGCGTGCGCTCGCTGCGGAACACGAACGCGAGCTGCCGCTCGGGCTTCAGGCCGCGGTCGGCGTGGCGGAAGGTCGGGCACGGCTCGCCGAGCTTCAGCGCGCACAGCATGTTGCGCCCGAAGTAGCAGTCCTGGCAGGTCACGCCCTTCGACTTCGGCACCGGTGTCTCCCTCCCCAGGGTTCGCGGCCCAACCTTCGTTCCGATCGCCATGCAACAACATCTCTCCCCCCTTCGCCACCCCCGTTGTCGCAAATGCCTCGTTTTTGCTTTCGCCGCTCTTTCCAGGGTTTCCGCCGGCCGCCCCGTTTGCTCGCCGGAAATTGCGGGCAACCGTTCCGGCGGCCGCTCGCCCCGCCGCCCGCCCGCCGCGCGCCTCGTAGCCTTCCGCGCTCTCGTGGAGCTCGTCACCGGAGCAACCGGATACGTCGGCGGCCGCCTCGTCGAGCGGCTCGTGGCCGAGGGCCGTCCCGTGCGCGCGATGGCGCGCGACACCTCGCGCCTCCCCGCGATCGACGGGGTCGAGCCGGCGCGGGCCGACGTGCTCTCCGGCGCCGGCCTGCGGGAGGCCCTCGACGGCTGCACGTGCGCCTACTACCTGATCCACTCGATGGAGGCGGGGTCCGACCCGTTCGGCGATCGCGACCGGCGCGCCGCCGAGACGTTCGCGCGAGCGGCGCGCGAGGCGGGGGTCGAGACGGTCGTCTACCTCGGCGGGGTCGTCCCGGCGCCGGGCGTCGCGGCGTCGGCCCACATCGGGTCGCGGCTCGAGGTCGAGGAGATCCTGCTCCGCGAGCTGCCGAGGTCGGTCGTCCTGCGGGCCTCGATCCTCGTCGGCGCCGGCTCGCCGTCGTTCCGGCTGCTGGTCCGGCTGGTCGAGCGGCTCCGGGTCCTGCCGATGCCGGCCTGGCGCGAGAACCGGACGCAGCCGCTCGACGGGCGCGACGCGGTCGAGTACCTGGCCCGCGCGCCGCTCGAGCCGGCCGTCGCCGGGCGGTCGCTCGACATCGCCGGACCGGACGTGCTGTCGTACGGCGAGATGATCGAGCGGATCGCCGAGCTGATGGGCGTCGGCCGCGCGCCGCTCCGGCTCGGGCTCACCCAGACGCCGACGGCGAGCGCCGTGGTGGCCGCGGTCGTCGACCAGCCGGTCGACCTCGTGCGCCCGCTGATGGAGAGCCTCGAGACCGACCTCCTCCCCCGCGACGACGAGGCGCTGCGCCTGTTCGACGTCCGGCCGCGGTCGTTCGACCGCGCCGTCGAGGCCGCCCTGCGCGAGTGGGAGGAGACGGAGGTGCTCGCCGCGCGATGACCAAGCTCGAGCGCGAGATCGAGATCCACGCACCGCGCGAGCGCGTCTACGAGGTGCTGACCGACCCGCGCTGCCTAGGCGAGTGGGTCACCATCCAGGAGGAGCTCGAGCGGGCGCCGGACGGCGACCTGACCGCGGGCGACGAGCTGTGCCAGCGCATGAAGGTGGCCGGGCGCCGCTTCCACCTCACCTGGACGGTGGTCGAGGCGTCGCGGCCCTCGCGCGTGGTGTGGGAGGGCTGCGGACCGCTGCGGTCGAAGGCGCGGGCCGTCTACGAGCTGTCGTCCGACGGCGACGGCCGCACCCGGTTCTCGTACCTCAACGAGTACCGCCTGCCCGGCGGGCCGCTCGGCAGGGTCGCCGGTCGCGGAGTCGTGGCGGCGTCGGGCCGCGAGGCCGACCGCTCGCTCGAGCGGCTCAAGGCGCTGGTCGAGAGCCGAGCGGGCTAGACCCCGGCCCGGCGAAGGGCGCGGCGGAGCGCCCGCGGGTCGCGGATCAGGCCCGGGTCCGCGATCGCCGCGTACCGGACCCGCCCGCCGCGGACGCCGAACAGGTGGCGGCTGCCGGGACCGCTGCGGTACGCGCCGCCCGTCAGGCGGGTCGCGCGCGGGAAGCGGCGAAGCAGCGCGCGCAGGCCGGCCCCGGGGCCGGCGCCCCGCTTGCGGTGGCCGGTCGCGGTGGTGGCGACGAGGCGCATGCGGCTCCCGCTCGAGCGGCCTCCGAAGACGGCGACCACCCGGCCGGTCGAGCCCTTCACGCACCAGCGGTAGGCGTAGGCGGTCGTCGACTCGGGGGCGACCGGCGCGCGGGTGAGCGTCCGGCCGCGGGTGTCGCCCAGGCGGACCCGGCCGACGCTTCGATGGCCGACCGTCGCGCGGCGTGGCAGGCAGGCCCGGCGGTGGGCGGCGGGGGGCGAGGGCGGCGGCGCGCCCTGGCCCCGCGACCCGCCGCCGGGCGCCGGGGCGGGCGGCGGCGGCGGCGCGACGGTCCCGGTGCGGCGCAGCTCGTAGTCGCCGCTCGCGCACGCCGTGGCGATCCACCCGCCGGCGAAGCTCCGCAGCGAGACCGCCGAGGCGTTCCGGCGTGCGAACGCCGGCGCACCGCGGTCGCCGGGCACCCAGAGCACGAGCTCGCAGCCGCCGGCGGCGTCGCCGTCGCGGCCGGCGACGCGAAGCGCGCCACCCTCGGGGTCGCTCTCGAGCGCGGTCAGACGGCCCGGCGCCGCCCGCGCGTAGCCGCGCGCGAGGATCCGCCGCGTCGTCTCCGGCATCGGCAGCGGCCGCTCGTCCGGGCACGCGTAGCGGTTGAGGTTCCCGGTCTCGGGGCCGGGCCCGCCGCCGGGCTCAGCGATGTTGTGAGGGTCCCCGCACGCCTGCCGCCACTGCCACCAGGCGCCGCCCACCAGCCGGGCGTCCTCCTCGCGCGCGTAGGCGGCGATGTCGTCGCGGTCGTCCTCCGCCCTCCCGAACCAGCCCCACTCGCCCGACCAGTAGGAGGTCCCGTAGGCAGCCGCCGTGCGGGCCGCGAAGTCGTGGCCGTCGCGCGGGGTGAGGAACGGCGCGCCGGCCGCGGCATCGCCGCTCAGCGAGCCGGCGTACACGTGCGGCGCGAACACGACGCTCGGGTCGTCGGTGAAGCTCGGCGGCGGCACCGCGTCGACCGTGGTGAGCGACCAGACGACGAGCGGCTCGAAGAACACGACGTGGTGGAACCCGCCCGGCGCGTCGCGCTCGGCCGCGCGGATGGCGTCGATCGCGCGCGTGTAGAAGGCGGCGAGCTGGGCGGGCGCCGTCGCCGCCGGCGTGTATCCGGGGTGCGGCTCGTTGAGGAGGTCGTAGCCCGCCACCGCGGGCTCGGCGGCGAGCTCGCGGGCGAGCCGGGCCCACGTCGCCACGAGCCGCCCCTGGATGCCCTCGCGGTCGGCCCAGAAGCTCTGCCACGCCTGCGCCACCGCGAAGGCGATCTCCCGGACGCCGCCGAGCCGGCAGGTCGGGAGGCCGTCCGTGAACGTCGCCCACCGCGGCGCCCCGTCCCAGCCGACGTTGCGCGTGAACCCCGGCGCGCACTGCTCGCCGGGCGGCGTGTCCACGTGCTTGCCCCAGGCGTCCTGGTGCATGTCGACAACCACGTAAACGTCGCGCTCCGCCGCCCACTCGACGGCCTGGCGGATGCGGGCGAGGTAGGCGGCGTCGAACGCGCCGCGCTCGGGCTCGAGCAGCGACCAGTGCACGATCAGCCGGACCGTGTCGAAGCCGAGGGAGGCGATGCCGTCGAGGTCCTCCTCGGCGAGGGGGACCACCGGGTCGAGGGCCGGGTTCGCCCGGTAGTAGTCGCCGAGCTGGTTCACGTTGACGCCGCGCAGCAGGACCTCGCGGCCGGCCCGGTCGACGATCGCCGGGTCGTCGCCGCGGGTCGCGTGGAGCGGCTCCAGGGCCGCGGCCTGCGCCGGCGCGGCGAGGGCGGCCGCCGCCGCGACGGTCGCGAGCCGGACCGCCAGCCGCCGGTCGCCGCCTATGGCTCCACCTGGCCGGCTACGCCGCCGCCGGCACCCACTCGGCCGGCAGGTACGACGGGACCGGCTCGGGGTACTCCGGGAACAGGCGGCGGGCGGCGTCCGTGCACGGGTGCCCCAGCGTGAACGGCCGCAGGTCGGTCTGCGCCGAGATCGCGCGGACCGTCGACAGGATCTGGAGCGTCGCGGCGTTGGGCGGGTCGAGCGCGAGCGTGCCGTCCGCGAGCATCTCGTCGACGCGGTCGAGGTTGCCCGGCAGCGCGTCGAGGTCGGCCCTCACGTTCTCGTCGGTCGAGTCCGACAGACGGGCGAAGTAGCGGACGGCGAACCCGCTCGTGCGGGCGCCGAGCCGCGGCATCGGCGCGCCGGTCGTGCGGTTGAGCCACGTCCGGAGGTCGACGTCGCGCAGCATCCCCCACCGGATCGCCCGCCGCGGGACCTCCTGGAGCACCTCGTGGCCCCAGTGCTCGGCCTCCTCGACCCGGCGGCGCTCCTCCGGGTCGGCGGGCACGAGCGGCGGGTCGGGGCGGATCTCGTCCAGCGCCCGCCGGATCGCGACCGAGCCCTGGAGCTTGCGGCCGTCCAGGCGGAGCGCCGGCACCGTGCCGCCGGGGAAGCCGAGCAGGCGGAGCTGCGGGAGGTGGAAGCCGGGCACGACCTTCGCGACCTCGTACTCGATGCCCTTCAGCTCGAGCATCTTGCCCACCGCCCGCGAGGGGTGGGACACCGCGAACATGTAGAGGCGCGCCGGCACCGCCTACTTCCTCGCCACGCGGATCTCGCAGTTCTTCACCTTGTCGCCCTCGTCGGCGCGGACCTTGTCGTGGCCGCCGGGGCCGCAGTCGACCCTGTCCCGCTTCCCGTTCTGCGTCGCCACGTTGTCGTTGCCCGGTCCGCCCTGCACGCGGTTCTTCCCGCCCCCGGCGTTGATCTTGTCGTCGCCGGCGCCGCCGTCGAGGCGGTCGCCGTCGCCGCCGCCCGACAGGTCGTCGTCGCCGTCGCCGCCCTTGAGCCGGTCGGCACCGCCGCGGCCGTCCAGCTCGTCGCTCCCGGGGCCGCCGTCGACCCGGTCGTCGCCCGGGCCGGCCAGCAGGCAGTCGTCGCCGGCGAGCCCGGCGATCACGTCGGCGCCGTCGAGGCCGGTGACCTTGTCGCTCCGCTCGGTCCCGGTCAGGGTCTCGGCGGCCTTGGTGCCGGTCAGGAGGTTGGCGCACTTGCCGGCGACCGCGACGTTGGCGATCGAGCCGACGCCCTGGGGATCGGCGAGGGTGGCCCCGCTCGGGCTCGCGAGGTCGAGGGCGAGGGTCTGGACGGGCTCGACGAGCTTGTCCTCCTTGGTGACCACCGCCACGACGACCGACGTCTGCCCGGCCGGGATCGCCGCCGTCCCGCTCGTCGCCTCGTAGTCCTTCGCCGCCTTCGCCGTGCCGTCGCTCGTGGCGAAGTCGAACAGGACCGGGGACTCGCTCGGCGCGTCGAGGGAGACCGTGAACGCGACCGCCTGGCCCTCGGGCGCGGCGGCGTCGGAGACGGAGAGGGTGGCGGCGCCGGAGGTCGCCGTCACTCCGAGGAAGGCAGCGATGAGGGAGACGGCCGCGAACGCGGTGCGGGCACGCACCCGGGGGAGTCTGTCAGCCCCCCGGGCGCACCGCAACCGCATCTCCCCCGGCCACCGCGTCACCTAGCCATCGCATAGCGATGGAAAAGCGACGCGGTGGCTTCGCGACTACACGTTCTTCAGCGCCTCGACCAGCTCGCGGACGGCGTCGGCGGACTTGCCGAGCTCCTCGCGCTCGGCCGAGTCGAGGTCGATCTCCACGATCTGCTCGATGCCCTCGGCGCCGAGGCGGACCGGGACGCCGACGAACAGGCCGTCGATCCCGAACTCGCCCTGGCAGAGGGCGGCGCACGGGAGCACGCGCTTCTGGTCGAAGACGATCGAGTCCACCATCTCCGCCACCGCGGCCGCGGGGGCGTAGAACGCCGAGCCCTTCTGGAGGAGCTTCACCACCTCCGCGCCGCCATCGCGGGTGCGCTGGACTATCTCCTCCAACCGGTCGTCGGAGATCTTCTGGCGCACCGGGACGCCGGCCACGTTGGTGTAGGAGACGACCGGCACCATCGTGTCGCCGTGGCCGCCGAGCACGAAGCCGGTGACGTCGCGAACGGACACTCCGAGCTCCCACGCGAGGAAGGTGCGGAAGCGGGCGGAGTCGAGTATCCCCGCCATCCCGATCACACGCTGGCGGGGGAACTGCGTCGCGTCGTACGCGACGTGGCACATCGCGTCGAGCGGATTGGTCACCACTATCACGATCGCGTCGGGCGAGCGGTCCTTCACCTCGCCTGCGACTCCGCCCACGATCTCCTTGTTCTTGGCGAGGAGGTCGTCGCGGCTCATCCCCGGCTGGCGGGGGAAGCCGGAGGTGATCACCACGATGTCGGAGCCGGCGGTCTCCTCGTAGCCGTTGGTGCCGACGACGTTGGGCTCGTATCCAACCACCGGACCCGATTGGTTGAGGTCCAGTGCCTTGCCCTGCGGCATCCCCTCGACGATGTCGACCAACACAACGTCCGCGTAGTCACGCTCCGCAAGACGTTGTGCAGTCGTTGCACCCACATTGCCTGCCCCTACTACAGTTACCTTCTTCCTCATTTCAATTCACCTTTCCCACGGAAGGAGCCTGATGGCTGACTTTCTGACGGACCAGCGCAACGCCCTCGAGCAGCGACTCAAGGAGCTGCGCCCGCTGTACGACGAGTACCTGAGCCTCGAGCGGGTGAAGGAAGCGCTCGAGGGGGTCGGCGGCAGCGGCCGGCGTCGCGGTCCGGGGCGTCCGCCGGGAAGTCGCACGAACACGGCCACGGGCACTCGCCGCAAGAGCTCCAACGGACGCCGCCGGCGCGGTCGCGGCGGCGCCACGCGCGCCGACCAGGCGTTGAAGGTCGTCCGGGAGAACCCCGGCATCACCGTTTCGCAGATAGGCGATCGACTGAACATCAAGCAGAAGAACTACCTGTATCGCGTGATGGCGAACCTCGAGAAGGACGGCGCCGTGAAGAAGCAGGGGAAGGGCTTCACCGCCACGTGAGCGGGCGCGGCTAGGCCGCGACCCTATCCATCTCGGCGATCACCGCGTCCGCGACGTCCGACGTCCCGACCGCGGTCGGGTCGTCGCGCGAGGGCTTCATGTCGTAGGTGACCGACTCGCCCTTCCGGATCACCTCGGCGATGGCGGCCTCCATGCGCTCCGCCGCGTCGCGCTCCTCGATGTGGCGGAGCAGCATGACCCCCGACAGCATCAGCGCCAGCGGGTTCACCTTGTTCTGACCCTTGTACTTCGGGGCCGAGCCGTGGACGGCCTCGAACACCGCGTAGTCGTCGCCGACGTTGGCGCCCGGCGCCATCCCGAGCCCGCCGATCAGGCCGGCGCCGAGGTCGGACACGATGTCGCCGTAGAGGTTGGGGAGCACGAGCACGTCGTACTCCTCCGGACGCGACACGAGCTGGTTGCACAGGTTGTCCACGATCCGGTCCTCGAACTCGATGTCCGGATACTCCTCCTCCGCGACCTCCCTCGCGGTCTTGAGGAACAGCCCGTCGGTGAACTTCATGATGTTCGCCTTGTGCACTGCAGTGACCTTTGACCGCTCGTGGGCCTTTGCGTACTCAAAGGCCTCTCTCACTATCCGCTTGGTGCCGGTGACGGATATCGGCTTGATCGACACCCCGATGTCCTCGCGCAGGACGGTCCCCTCGGTCTCCTGGATGAACTGCCGAAGCCGCTCGGTCTTCTCCTCGCCCAGCTCGTACTCCACACCCGCGTAGAGGTCCTCGTGGTTCTCGCGCACCACGACCAAGTCCGTCTCCGGGAAGCGCGTGCGCACCCCCTCGTACGCCCTGCACGGACGCAGGCACGCGAACAGGTCGAGTTCCTTGCGCAGCGCCACGTTCACCGACCGGAAGCCCGATCCGACCGGGGTGGTGATGGGGCCCTTGATGGCGAGGCCGCGCTCGCGGATCGACTCGATCACGCGATCGGGGAGGGGCGTGCCCTCCTCCTCGTACACGTCGGTGCCGGCGTCCTGGAAGTCCCACTCGAACTCCACGCCGGTCGCCTCGAGGACGCGCCTCACCGCCTCGGATATCTCGGGCCCGGTTCCGTCCCCGGGGATGAAGGTGACGCGGTAAGCCAAACCTCGGTCCTTTCTACTTGGGGCGCGGCATTATGTCGTGTGGGACGATGAGCGGATGCTCGGCGGCGGCCGGTCCATCCAGCTCGTGCGCGTGTTCGGGATCCGCATCGGGGTGGACCCGAGCTGGTTCGTCGTGCTGTTCCTGGCGATCTGGGCGCTGTCCGGCTCCTACCAGGAGATGTTCCCCGACCAGGACACCAAGGCGTTCGCCCTCGCGACCGCGAGCGCGTTCCTGTTCTTCGGGTCGGTCGTGCTCCACGAGCTCGGGCACGCCCTGGTGGCGATCCGCAGCGGCATCGGGATCGCCGGCATTGACCTGTGGCTGTTCGGGGGCGTCGCCCGGATGCGGAGCGACACGCGCAGCCCCGGCGAGGAGTTCCGCGTGGCCGTCGCCGGGCCGCTCGTAACGCTCGCGATCGTGCTGCTCTCGGTCGGGTCCGGGTGGCTCCTCTTCGGCGACGGCTTCGGCGACGCGCTGACCTTCGACGAGCGCGGCGAGGCGAGCGGCGGGGCGGCCGTCCTCGCCTTCCTCGCCTCCGTGAACGCGCTGCTCCTCGTCTTCAACCTCGTGCCCGGCTACCCGCTCGACGGCGGCCGCATCGCCCGCGCGATCGCCTGGTGGCGGACCGGCGACCGCGAGCGCGCCACCCGCTTCGTGGCCCGGCTCGGCCGCGCGTTCGGGCTGCTCCTGATCGGGCTGGGGCTGTTCGAGCTGCTCCAGGGCGGCGCGCTCGTCTGGGCCGCCTGGGCGATGGCGATCGGGTTCATGCTCTCCCAGGCCGCGCGCGGCGCGGAGCTCCAGACGCGGCTCGCGGAGAAGATCGGCGGCCTGCGGGTCGCCGACGTGATGGACGCGGAGCCGGTCCTTCTCCCCGCCCAGACCAAGCTCGACCGCGCGCTCGACGAGTTCTTCCTCCGCTACCGCTGGACGTGGTTCCCGGTCGTCGACGCGACCGGCCGCTTCCTCGGGCTCGTCAGCCGCCAGAAGGTCGAGGACGTGCCCGAGGCGCTTCGGGCCGGGTCGAGCGTGGACCAGGTGATGACGCTCGACCGCTCGAACGCCTACCGGATCGGGATGGACGAGCCGTTCGAGTCGCTGCTCGGCTCGGAGGGCCTCCAGCGGCTCGGCGCGGTCATGGCGGTCGACCGCGAGGGCGTGGTGCGCGGCGTCGTGACGATCGACATGGTCCGGCGGGCACTGCGGCCCTCGACCCCCTGAAATAGAATCGCCGCGCCCCGCGCGAGCGGGGCGTACCTATGCCATACCACGACGTCCTCGTCATCGGAGCCGGCCTGGCCGGCATGCGCGCCGCCCTCGCCGCGGCCGAGGAGGGCGCGTCCGTGGGGATCGTCTCCAAGGTCCACCCGGTCCGCTCGCACTCGAACGCGGCCCAGGGCGGGATCAACGCCGCGCTCAACCCCGAGGACTCCTGGGAGTCGCACGCCTTCGACACCGTCAAGGGATCCGACTACCTCGGCGACCAGGACGCCATCGAGATCATGTGCCGCGAGGCGCCGAACGAGATCCTCGACCTCGAGCACCTGGGCGTCACGTTCCACCGCAACGAGGAGGGGAGGCTCGGCACCCGCGCCTTCGGCGGCGCCTCGGCGGCCCGGACCTACTACGTGGCCGACATCACCGGCCAGGCGATCCTCCACGTCCTCTACGAGCAGCTCATGCGCCACGACGAGGTGCTCCGCTACGAGGAGTGGTTCGTGACCAACCTCGTCCGCGACGACGGCGGCCACGTGGCCGGCTGCGTCGTGCGCAACCTCCGCGACGGCTCGATGGACACGTTCGCGGCCAAGACCGTGATCCTCGCGAGCGGCGGCAACGGCCAGATCTACACGCCGACCACCAACGCGCTGATCTGCACCGGCGACGGGATCGCGATGGCGTACCGGATCGGCGCGCCGCTGATGGACATGGAGATGGTCCAGTACCACCCGACCACGCTCGCCGGCAACGGCCTCCTGATCACCGAGGGGGCCCGCGGCGAGGGCGCGCATCTGCTCAACTCCGAAGGCCGTCGTTTCATGGAGGACTACGCGCCCAACAAGATGGAGCTCGCCTCGCGCGACGTCGTCTCGCGCGCCGAGCAGACGGAGATCAACGAGGGCCGCGGCGTCGGCCCCGACGGGCAGGGCATCTACCTCGACATCACGGTCGTGCCGCGCAAGCGCGTGCTCGAGGCGCTGCGCGAGATCGTCAACATCGGCCGCGACTTCGCCGGCACCGACATCACGCGCGAGCCGATCATGATCCGCCCGGGCCAGCACTACATCATGGGCGGCGTCAAGACCGACACCGACGGCGCGACGCCGATCACCGGCCTGTACGCCGCCGGCGAGGTCGCCTGCGTGTCGGTCCACGGCGGCAACCGCCTCGGCGCCAACTCGCTGCTCGACACGCTCATCTTCGGCCGCCGCTCCGGCGAGCACGCCGCGGCCCGCAGCCAGGACATGGCGATGCCCAAGGCGCCCGCCTCGCGGCTGCGCGA
>DASVQB010000042.1:0-20400 GCA_036389295.1 Thermoleophilaceae bacterium
GGCACCGGCAAGACCGCCGCGTTCGGCCTGCCGCTGCTTCAGTACCTCGATCCGAGCTCGGAGGAGACGCAGGCGATCGTGCTGACGCCGACGCGTGAGCTCTGCATCCAGGTCACGCAGGCGCTGCGGGCGTACGCCGAGCACCTCGACATCCAGGTCGTTGCCGTGTTCGGCGGCGCGCCGATCGCGACCCAGCAGTCGCGGCTGCGCAAGGGCGCCCATCTGGTGGTCGCGACCGTCGGCCGGATGATGGACCTGATCTCGCGACGCTCGCTGGTCCTGACCTCGGCCCGCTACGTCGTTCTCGACGAGGCCGACGAGATGCTCGACCTCGGCTTCCTCGAGGACGTCGAGACGATCCTCTCGCGCTGCCCTAGCGGCCGCCAGACGGCGCTCTTCTCGGCCACGATGCCGCCGGAGATCAAGCGGCTCGCCGAGAAGCGGATGTACGACCCGGTCACGATCAAGGTCCGGGCGGCGACCCTCACCATCGACACCGTCGAGCAGTTCTACGTCGAGGCGGGCGACCGGGACAAGCCCGAGGCGCTGGCGGCCGTGCTGAAGGCCGAGCGGCCGGACCAGGCGATCGTGTTCGTGCGGACCAAGATCGGCGTCGACCGGCTGGCACGGCGGCTCGACGACCGCGGCCTGCGCGTCAAGACGCTCCACGGCGACATGTCCCAGGGGTCGCGCGACGGCGTCATGCTCGCCTTCAAGTCCGGTCGCGAGCGGCTGCTGATCGCCACCGACGTGGCGGCGCGCGGGCTCGACATCCAGGGCGTGAGCCACGTCGTCAACTACGACATCCCGAACTCGCCCGACGTCTACGTGCACCGCATCGGCCGCACCGGGCGGGTCGGCCGCTCCGGGCGGGCGATCACCCTGATCACGCCGAAGCAGCGGCGCGACCTGGAGGCGATCGAGCGCCACGCGAACACCGAGATCGAGGCGTGGTCGCCGAACGGGCGCGCGCGGCGCGGGGAGCCGGCCCCCGCGGCCGCCCCGGAGGCCGCTCGCGGCGACGGCCGGCGCGAGCGCCGCCCCCGCCGCGAGGAGCGCGAGACGCGCCGCCCGCGCCACACGAAGCCGCGCCCGGACGGCGCCGGGCCGCGGGTCAAGCTGATGGTGAGCGCCGGGCGGGCGCACGGCATCGAGCCCGCCGACCTGATCGGCGCGATCGTCGACCACTCCCGGCTCGAGGGCGCGGACGTGACCCGCGTCCGGGTGCTCGAGCGCTTCAGCTTCGCCGAGGTGCCCTCCGAGCGGGTCGACGAGGTCATCCGGAAGGTCGGCGGCACGCGCGTACGCGGAACCGAGCTTCGAATGGAGGTGGCGAGGAGTTGAGCCAGGCGACGATGCACACGAGCCACGGCGCGATCGAGGTCGAGCTGTTCGACGACGACGCGCCGAAGACCGTCGGGAACTTCCGCAAGCTCGCGGGCGACGGGTTCTACGACGGGCTGGTCTTCCACCGGGTGATCCGCGACTTCATGATCCAGGGCGGCTGCCCGCAGGGGACCGGCACCGGCGGCCCGGGCTACACGTTCGAGGACGAGATCAACGACCACAAGATCGTCCGCGGGGCGCTCGCGATGGCGAACGCGGGGCCGGACACGAACGGCAGCCAGTTCTTCATCGTCACGACCGACGCGGCGCCGTGGCTGGACGGCAAGCACACGGTGTTCGGGCGCGTGACGTCCGGCATGGACGCGGTCGACGCGATCGAGGCCGAGCCGACCGGCGGCCGCGACCGGCCGCTCAAGGACTGCACGATCGAGCGGGTCGAGCTGGCGGACGCCGCCTGAGCCGCGCGCGGGGCCGGCCCGCACGCGGTCGGGACTGGCTGGCTGGCCAAGTTCCCGGGTACACTCCCGAGACGTACCGCCGAAGCGCCATCCAGGAGGTCCCATGACCGTAGAGGCCAAGCCCAGCGAGGTCGCCCAGAACGGAGCCGGCAACGGCCGCACGTTCGCCGTGGAGAGCCCCGGGACCGGGGAGACCATCGCCCACCTGCCGGACATGGACGCGGGTCAGGTCAAGGGCCTCGTGGAGCGATCGCGCGCGGCGCAGGCCGCCTGGGCCGAGCGGAGCTTCGACGACCGCGCCGCGATCATGTACCGCGCGCGCAAGTGGATCGTCGACAACCGCGAGCGCGTCGCGCGGACGGTCATGGACGAGAACGGCAAGACGCGCGAGGACGCGTTCCTGTCGGACGTCTTCACGACCGCCGACGCGCTCGGCTTCTGGGCGCGCAAGGCCGAGTCGTACCTGAAGGACGAGCGCGTGCGGTCCTGGAACCCGTTCGTCATCGGCAAGAAGGTCGTGGTCCGCTACCGCCCGCTCGGCGTGATCGGCGTGATCGGGCCGTGGAACTACCCGATCGCCAACTGCTTCGGCGACGCCGTGCCGGCCTTGATGGCGGGCTGCTCGGTGATCCTGAAGCCGAGCGAGGTCACGCCGCTGTCGTCGCTCCTGATGGAGGAGGGCATGCGCGAGGCGGGGCTGCCCGAGGACGTGATGCTCGTGGCGACCGGCACCGGCGAGACCGGCGCCGCGCTCGTGGACGAGTGCGACGGGATCATGTTCACCGGCTCGACGCGCACCGGCAAGAAGGTCATGGCGCGGGCGGCCGAGACGCTGACGCCGGTCTCGCTGGAGCTCGGCGGCAAGGACCCGATGGTCGTGCTGCGCGACGCCGACGTCGACCGCGCCGTGAACGAGGCCGTGTACTGGGGCATGGCGAACGGCGGCCAGATCTGCCAGTCGGTCGAGCGCGTCTACGTCGAGGAGCCGGTCTACGACGAGTTCGTCGAGAAGGCCGTGGAGCAGGTGCGCAAGCTGCGCCCGGGCCTCTCGGACGGGCCGGCGTCGGCCGAGATCGGCGCGATCACCTTCGGGCCGCAGGTCGAGATCATCGAGCGGCACATCCGCGACGCGATCGACAAGGGCGCCGAGGTCCGCTGCGGCGGCAAGCGCGTCGACATCGGCGGCGGCCGGTTCTTCGAGCCGACCGTCCTGACGAACGTCGACCACACGATGGAGTGCATGACCGAGGAGACGTTCGGGCCGACCCTTCCGATCATGAAGGTGAGGGACGCCGAGGAGGCCGTCCGGCTCGCGAACGACTCGCGCTACGGCCTGAACTCGAGCGTCTACACCCGCGACGTCGAGAAGGGCGAGCGGATCGCGCGCCAGCTCACGGCCGGCAACGCGTGCGTGAACGACACGGTCATCAACTACGCGGCGGCCGAGGCGCCGTTCGGCGGGACCGGCGAGTCCGGGCTCGGCGTGCGCCACGGCCCGCAGGGCATCCGCAAGTACTGCTCGGTCCAGACGGTCCTCGTCACGCGGCTGGCGCCCAAGCGGGAGATGTACATGTTCCCCTACTCGCGCGGCCGCTCGAAGCTGGTGGAGCGCTTCTCGACGGCGATCTACGGCCGGGTCCCGCGCCGGTTCCGCTAGCGGCCGCGCCGGGCGCCCGCCGGTCCGCGCGGCCGCCGGCGACCCTCACGCGGCCGCGGGCTCCCGCGCGTCCGCTCGCGCCGCCGCGTCGGCCACGGCCTGCGGCTCGACGTCGTGGGCGCGGAGGAACCGGTCGAGCGCGGGCCAGGTCGTGCTGCGCGCGCCACGGCCGGTCAGGACCCCGAGGTGGCCGCCGGCGAAGCGCTCGACCTGCACGGTCGGCGCTCCCCTCAGCAGGTCGACCACCGGCAGCACCGCGTCCGGCGGCGCGAGCACGTCGTCCTCGCCCGCCACGACCAGGACCGGCACGTCCACGTCGGCCAGGTCGATGACGCGCTCGGACAGCTCGACCCGCCCGCCCGCCAGCTCGTTGATGCGGAAGAACCGGTGGTAGAGCTGGGCGAACGTCCGGCCGGGGTAGGCCAGCATGTTCGCCATGTAGCGGTCGATGGCCTCGACGTGCGCGAGCAGCTCGCGCCTGTCGAGGTTGCGGAGGGTGAAGATCGGCTTGGTGATCCGGCGGTCGAGCGCCGTCATCTGGAAGCCGAGCGACACGAGCGGCGCGGGCGCGCCGCCGAGCGCCTGGTAGAGGCCGGTGACGAGCCGGCCGCCGGTCAGCTCCGCGAGGCGGCGGATCGGCGCCATCGTCCGCACCTTGCCGAAGTCGAACGGGCTCGCGACCATCGCGATCGACCGGACGGGCAGGTCGTTCCCGGCGGCGGCGAGGGTGGACATGATCCCGCCGAGGCACCAGCCGACGAGGTGGACCGGCAGCTCGCCGGCGTCGTCGCTCACGACCTCGACCGCGCTCGGGATCACGTCGTCGACCCAGTGCTCGAGCCCGAGCTGGCGGTCGCTGAACGCGATCGACCCGTAGTCGACGAGGTAGGTCGGGTACCCGGCCGCGACGAGGTGGCCGGCCAGGCTGCACCCGCGCCAGAGGTCGAAGCAGCTCGCCGGCGCGGCGAGCGGCGGCACCAGCAGGACCGGCGCGTGCCAGCGCGCGCGGCGCGTCGGCCGGAAGCGGCGGACGATCCGCTGCGGCCCCTCGTC
This sequence comes from Thermoleophilaceae bacterium, assembly GCA_036389295.1. Lineage (GTDB taxonomy): Bacteria > Actinomycetota > Thermoleophilia > Solirubrobacterales > Thermoleophilaceae > AC-37. The sequence continues at coordinate 4,516 of DASVQB010000042.1, forward strand.
GATCACGTGCGAGCGCGTCGGCGTCCTGTCGGCCAGGCCGGGGCCGACCGTCATGTCCCACACGTTGGCCGCCGATCGCGTGACCCTGTCGACCGACGGGACGAACCCGAGCATCGCGGTTGCCAGGATAAAGGGCTCATGCACGCGGTCCACGGGGACAGGCACTAGGGATGGCGGCGATCGCGCTCGGGTTCTCGTCGGCGGTCGTGTGGGGCCTCGCCGACTTCCTGGGCGGCCTCAAGAGCAGGCAGCTGGCGCTGCTGACGGTGATGCTCTGGTCGCAGGCGGCCGCGCTCGTGGCCCTGGCGGTGGTGGTCGCCGTGCGCGGCGAGGCGCCGGAGGGCGCGTCGATCGTCCCGTGGTCGATGCTCGCGGCGGTCGCGGGCACCGTCGGGCTCGCGGCGTTCTACCGCGGCCTCGCCGTCGGGGCGATGGGGGTCGTGTCGCCGGTGTCGGCGAGCGCGGCCGCGATCCCCGTCGCCGCGGGCGTCGTGTCAGGCGAGCGGCCGAGCGCGATCCAGTTCGCGGGCGTCGCGATCGCGGTGGTGGGCGTGGCGGTCGCCTCCTACGAGCCGCGCGGGCGCTCCCGCGCCGCGCCGGCCGCGGGCGTCGGCCTCGCGCTGGTCGCGGCGCTCGGGTTCGGGACGTTCTTCGTGGCGATCGACGAGGCGGCCGACCGCGACCTGCTGTGGGCGCTCACGATCAGCCGCGCCACGTCGACCGGCATCTTGCTCGCGGCCGCCCTCGCCATGCGCCCCCGGCTCGCGGTCGGGCGCGGCGACCTGCGGGCGCTGGTTGCCATCGGCCTGCTCGACGTCTCGGCGAACGCGCTGTTCGCGGCCGGCACCCAGCTCGGCTTGGTGAGCATCGTGTCCGTGCTCGGCTCGCTCTACCCCGTGATGACGATCGTCCTCGCCCGCCTCGTGCTGGGCGAGCGCCTCCGCGCCGCGCAGCGCACCGGCGCGGTCGGCGCCCTGGCCGGCGTGGCGCTGATCAGCGCGGGCTGAGCCGCCTACCCGCCCTCGCGCCGCCGGCGCCGCTCGAGCGTTTCCCGCAGCGCCGGCATCTGGGCCCTGTCCTTCGGGCGCCCCGCGGCCTCCTTCGAGCGGATGACGTCCGCGAGCGACGCGACCTGCACCGTCAGCCCCTCGGCCAGCTCCTCGCGTGTCGCGTCGCGGCGGAGGTCCTGATATCCCTGCGTCCCGTCGGGCAACACGACCACGTCGAGGTCGCCGACGTCGGTCACGAGCGTCCAGATCTCGGCCCGGCCGAGCGCTGCGGCGTCGACGGAGAACGGGACTCCCTCGGGCTCGCCGGCCACCCGCAACCGCGCGCCGACCTCGCGCAGGGCGCCCGCGAGCCGCTCGAGGTTCGCCGCATCGGACGCCGGGGTGACGTCGACGTCCTCGGTCGGCAGCGGGTAGCCGTGCACGTTCGCGGCGACGCCGCCGATCAGCACGTACTCGACCCCGTGCCGCTCCAGGACCGCGAGGATCCGGACCGGATCGATCGGAGCCGGATCAGCGGGCACGTGCCGCCGCCGCCCTCCGGCGGACGGCGCGATTCGCGCTCGCGCGGCGCGCGGCGCTCCGAACTCGCTCGGCGGGCTCCATCGCGAGCATCCGCTCTATGTGAGGTCCGTAGGAGTCGTCGCGGGCGGCCAGCCCGAGCGAGAGGTCCAGATCGCACGCGCGCACCAGCTCGCGGAGCGTCTCGAGACTTGGCGCGACCTCGCCCCGCTCCCAGCGCCCGATGACCGACTGCGGGCGGCCGACCCGCCGCCCCAGCTCGGTCTGGGTCAGTCCCGCGCGCCTGCGCGCCTCGCGGAGGAGATCGCCGCTGACCATGCCTGAACGATAGTGCAGATCTGCGCTACCGAGCGAGCGCCACGCCCAGCAGCCGCTCGAGCTCGGGCACCGTCGAGTCCGCCCCGCGGTGGAGGATCGCGGTCATCCCGACGGCCTCGGCGCCCGCGCAGTTCTCGCGCAGGTCGTCCACGAAGACGCACTCCGCCGGCGGGACGCCGATCCGCTCGGCGCCCAGGTGGAAGATCTCCGGCTCGGGCTTGTGGAGGCCGACGTCGCCCGAGATCACGACCGCGTCGAACAGCTCGTCGATCGCGACCTGGTCGTAGCTCGTGCCGCCCCACGAGTTCGAGATCAGGCCCGTGGGGACGCCGCTCGCGCGCACCCCGCGAACCGCCTCGATCATCGCCTCGTCCGGTCCCACCCCGGCGAACAGCCGCGCCACCAGGCCCTCGGTCTCGCGCACGCCGAGCACCGCGCCGAAGCGCGGCTCGAAGTCCTCGACGGTCAGCTCGCCGCGCTCGAGCCGGCGGAGCAGCGACAGCCCCTCGCCGCGCTCGCGGAACAGGTTCTTGACCGCGTCCGGCTCGAGGCCCTCCGCCTCGCCGAACGCCCGGAACGACTCGAAGACGTTGGTCGTGAGGACGCCGCCGAAGTCGGCCAGCAGCCCTCTCACGCGCTCGGCGCCGGCATCCGCGTGATCTCGAGCGCGGCCTCGGCGAGCTGGGGGACCCCCTTGTCGAACAGCTTGAGGTAGGGGTCGTCGGTGGTGCCCGCCAGCGAGCGCTTGTAGTTGCCCTCCATGAACACCGCCGCCTTCCAGAGCGCGAGCGCCTGGTACCAGCGGAGGTCGGACATCGAGCGGCCTGTCCGCTCCTCGTAGCGGGCGACCAGCTCGTCGCGCGACAGGAAGCCCTCCGCGTGCGTGACGGTCAGCCGGTCGAACATCGTCTCGAGCCGCTCGGCGTCGGTCTTCTCCGACCACGTGGCTGTGATGTAGCCGATGTCGGCGAGCGGGTCGCCGATCGTGGCCATCTCCCAGTCGAAGATCGCGATCAGCCGGGCCGGCGCGCCGTGCGCGAACATCGTGTTGCCGAGCCGGTAGTCGCCGTGCACGATCGTGGCCGGCGGCGACTCGGGCATGTTCCGCGCGAGCCAGTCGCCGACCTCCTGCACCAGCGCCAGCTCGCGCGTCTTGTTGATCTCCCACAGCCCGTTGAAGCGCCGCAGCTGGCGCTCCAGGTAGCCGGTCGGCTTGCCGAACCCCTCGAGGCCGCACGCGCGCCAGTCGACCGCGTGCATCTCGGCGAGCGAGTCGACCAGCTCGCACGAGATGCGCCGGCGCTCCTCAGGGTTCGACAGCGGCTCGGGGACGTCCGTCGTGATGACGTCCCCCTCGAGGTACTCCATGAGGTAGAACGGGACGCCGAGGACCGACTCGTCGTCGCAGGCGGCGATCACCCGCGGCGTGCGCACGTCGGCGTCCGCCACCGCGCTCAGGAGCCGCGCCTCGCGCAGCACGTCGTGAGCCGTCGGCGGCAGCGGCGGGCGCGGCGGGCGGCGCAGGACGACCCGCTCGCCGCCGCGGCGGACCAGGTAGGTGACGTTCGAGTGGCCCTCGCCGATCCGCTCGGCCTCGACCGGCCCGGAGCCGACCCCGCGCCCGTCGAGGAACTCGGCGAGCGGCTCGAGCACGACGAGCGGCGGGAGCTCCTGCTCCGCCGCCTGCTCGCGGGTCTCGACGACGTCGAGGGCGGTCACGGAGCTCCTTCGCGCGCGGTCACGGCGCGGAATCCTTGCATCCGTCGAACCGTCGCGCCTCGTACGCCGTATCAAGGACCACGTGAGGAGGGCGACTGTCGCGACATCGCTGGGGCTGGCGGCGCTGCTCGCCGCCGCGCCGTCGCTCGCCGCCGACCAGACGGTCCACGCCACCGGGTCGAGCACGTTCTCCCCGAAGACGGTGACGATCGCGGTGGGCGAGTCGGTCACGTTCACGAACGACGGCGGCATCCACAACGTCCGGTTCGACGACGGCCAGTTCACCCAGCCGTCGTCGCCGTCGGCGGTCTGGTCGAGCGACCCGAAGCGCACCTTCGACGCGCCCGGCACCTACCGCTACTACTGCGAGCAGCACGGCGGGCCCGGCGGCGTCGGGATGGCCGGCACCGTCGTCGTGCAGCAGCCCGGCTCGGGCGGCGGGGACACGACCGCCCCGGCCGTCGACTCCCTGCGCGTGACGCCCGCGACCTTCTGCAACCGGAAGACCGGCAAGTGCCCGAAGCGCGGCGCCCGGCTCCGCTTCACCCTCTCCGAGGACGCCCGCGTGACCGGGCCGATCGTCCGCCGCAGGGACGGCAAGACCGTCGGCAAGGTCGCGATCGACGGCAGGGCCGGCAAGAACGACGTCAAGTTCTCCGGCAAGGGCCTCGCGCTCGGGAAGTACCGGCTCACGCTCACCGCGAAGGACGCGGCGGGCAACGTCTCGCCGGCCGCGAAGGCCAGCTTCAAGATCGCGACGAAGCGCTAGCTGCGCCAGGGGGGCGGCGGTGCCGGCCGCGCCCGCCGGCACCGCGGCGCGCCTAGATCTCGTCCAGGTGGCGCACGTTCGCCGCGTCGTCCTCGTCGGCGGACGGCTCGGCCTCGAGCCACGCGTCGAGGATCTCGCCGAGCAGCGCCTCGCTTGTGGTCCGCAGCGACAGCGCGAGCACGTTCGCGTCGTTCCAGCGCCGCGCCCCGCGGGCCGTCTCGGCGTCGCCGCACAGCGCCGCGCGCACGCCGCCGACCTTGTTCGCCGCGATCGAGGCGCCCGTGCCGGTCCAGCAGCACACGACGGCCCGGTCGGCGCGCCCCTCCGCCACGTCGCGCGCGGCGGCCTCGCTGGCCCAGGCCCAGTCGGGCCGCTCGCCGTCGGCCAGCGCGCCGTGGACCACCGGCTCGTGGCCGCGGCGGCGGAGCTCCTCGACGACGGCCTCGGCCACGCCGGTCCTCTCGTCGCTCGAGACCGCGATCCGCACGCCGCCGAGGATAGGCGCGCGGACCGGGGCGCACGCGCCAGGGCGCTGGACGAACGCGACGGTCGACCTTACGCTGTATTGAGGACTCGCCGTGAAGCGCCTCTGGCCGATGCTGCTCGCGACGTGCGCCGCCGTCCTGGTCGGCGCGCCGTCCGCGTTCGCCGACACGCACACGCAGACGTTCGACTACCCGGTCTCGATGGACCCGTTCGAGGTCAAGCAGGACCTGACCTACGGCATCGAGACGCCGAAGGTGGACGGGTTCATCACGGCGATGAGCGTGAACGTGGTCGACCCGGACGGATCGCCCGTGCCGATCAACCGGCTGATGCTGCACCACATCGTCTTCGCGAAGATCGGGCCGAAGAACCCCGCCTGCGGCAGCTACACCGCGTTCGACTCGAAGACCCAGCTGCCCGCGCTCGCCGAGCCCTTCTACGGCAACGGCGAGGAGCGCAACGTCCTGGTGCTCCCGCCCGGCTACGGCTACCCGGTCGCGAAGGGCGACGTCTGGACGATGGCCTGGATGCTGATGAACCACCGGCCGAAGGCCGACGCCGCGCTGATCCGCTACACCGTCACGTGGGAGGACGCGGACGCCCCGCTCAAGCCGGTGCTGCCGATCTGGCTCGACGTGGAGAACTGCCGCGCCGACCCGGTCTACGACGTGCCCGGCTCCGGCAAGCCGGCGGTCCACGAGCGGCGCTACGAGGTGCCGGCCCCGGCTTCCGGCCGGATCGTGGCGGCGGGCGGGCACGTGCACGGCGGGGCGAAGGACCTGATCCTCTCCCAGCCCGAGTGCGGCAACCGCGAGATCTTCCGCTCCACGCCGGCGTGGGGGACCTCCGACCACCAGTTCTACAAGGTGCGCCCGATCCTCCACGAGCCGGGGCCGATCTCGATGAGCGGCATGCTCAGCACGGAGGGCTTCCCCGTCCGCCAGGGGGACCGCATCCGCCTGACATCGCGGTACGACAACACCCGGCCGCACACGCGCGTGATGGGGATCTCGGTCGTGTACCTGGCGCCGGGCGAGGTGACCGAGCGGTGCGGCCCGCCCCCGAGCGACCTCCAGGTGATCCAGCCGGCCGACCTCGCCGGCACGCCGTACCGGACGAGGACGCCGGCGTTCACCGTCCCCCTCACGGGCGTCGGCCCGAACGGGCGGGCGGTGTCGATCTCGCGGCCGCCGGGGGCCACCACGGCCCTCGCCGACGGCTCGACGCTGGGCGTACGCAACTACTCGCTCGGGCGGCCGAACGTGCGGGTCGCGAAGGGCTCGCGGCTCAACTGGCGGTTCAACTCCGCGACGCTCCACAACGTGACGCTCGCGAACGGCCCGCGCGGCTTCTCGTCGCCGAACCTGAACGACGGCCGCAAGTTCGGCTTCAAGTTCAAGGTGCCCGGCACCTACCGGATGTTCTGCGGGCTGCACCCGGTCTCGATGACGCAGACCGTGACCGTCCGCTGAGCCGGGCGACCGCCCGCCGCGAGCCCGCGACCTAACCTGGGCACGTGCCCGAGCTGCCCGAGGTCGAGATCGTCGCGCGCCGGCTCGACCGGGCGCTCGCGGGCGCGGAGGTCGAGTCCGCGCTCGCGCCCGGCATGGTCACGATGAAGACGTTCGACCCGCCGCTCGACGCGCTCGCCGGCCGCGAGGTGACGCGCGTGCGGAGGGTGGGGAAGATGCCGGTCGTCGAGCTCGGCGACCTGGCGCTGCTCGTGCACCTGATGTCGGCGGGCAGGCTCGGCGTGTTCGACGAGCGCGCGTCGCTGCGCGACAGGCGGGCGCGGCTGCTCGTCCGCCTGACCGACGGCCGCGAGCTGCGGCTGCGGGAGTTCGGCACCCAGCAGCGCGCCTGGGTCAAGCTGCTGCCGGCCGGCGACGTCGAGCGCGACGAGGCCGTGGCCACGCTCGGGCCGGAGGCCTGGCCGCCGCCCCCGCTCGACGAGCTCGCGGCGCTCGTCGACCAGCCGCGCCACCTCCACCCGCTGCTGCGCGACCAGCGCACGATCGCCGGCGTCGGCCGCTCGTGGGTCGACGAGGTGCTGTGGCACGCCGAGCTGTCGCCGTTCCGGAAGGGGTCGGACCTCGAGCCGGGCGACGTCGAGCGGCTCCGCTCGGCCCTCGACGAGGTGCTCGGCGGCGCGCTCGAGCACTACGAGCGGGTGGTCGGCGACTCGCTCCCGGACAAGGCGCCGATGCCGCTCCAGGTCCACCGCCGCCAGGGCGAGCCGTGCCCGCGCTGCGGCGCGACGATCGAGGCGGTCCACTTCAAGGACTACGTGATGTGCTACTGCCCGGCCGAGCAGACCGGCGGGCGCGTGCTGAAGGACCGGCGGCTCTCGCGGCTCCTGAAGTGAGCGGGCCGGCCGGGGCGGAGCCGGCCTAAGGTTGGGCCGTGCCCCCGCTCGCGGACCTCGGCGAGTCGTTCCGGTCGTTCTTCGACGCGGTCGAGGAGTTCTTCTCGAACCTGGCGGCGGTGCAGTGGGGGTCGCTCGCGTTCGCGCTCGTCGCGTTCGGGGCGTACCTGACGCTGCGCTCGCGGGCGTCGTTCAACATCCTGCGGGCCGCCTACCCGGACGCCGACTTCCGCTGGCGCGAGATCTGGGGCGCGTACATGGCGGGCTACGGGTTCAACAGCGTGATCCCGGCCCGCGGCGGCGACGTGGTGCGCCTGTTCCTGACGAAGAACGCGATCCCGAGCGCCAACTACCCAGCCACCGCGTCGGCGTTCAGCGTCGAGCTGCTGTTCGACGTCGTGGCCGGCGGCTCGATGCTCCTGTTCTCGCTCACGCAGGGCGTCTTCCCGAAGCCGCCCGACCTCTCGAAGCTGAACGCGTTCGAGCTCTCGTACTTCGCCCAGCACCCGAAGTTCACGCTGTTCCTGCTCACGGCGCTCGGGATCGCGACGGTCGCGGGCACCGCCCTGCTGTCGGCGCGCGTCCGGGCGTTCTGGGCGCGCGTCCGCCAGGGCCTCACGATCCTGCGCGACCGGCGCCGCTACGTGCGCGAGGTGTTCGCGATCCAGGCGGCGGGCTGGGCGTTCCGCTTCACCGCGTTCTGGTTCCTGCTCGAGGCGTTCAACATCGGCGGCTCGGTGAAGAACGTGATGCTCGTGCTCGGCGTGCAGGCCGTGTCGGCGGCGCTCCCGTTCACGCCCGGCGGCGCCGGGGCGCAGCAGGCGCTTCTGGTCAAGGTGTTCGGCGGCTCGTCGGCGGTGGCCGCGTACTCGGTCGGCCAGCAGATCGCCATCGCGGCGTTCACGTTCGCGGTGGGCTTCGGCGCGCTCGCCGTCATCTTCAGGATGCGGAGCTTCAAGGACGTGATCGCGCGCGGCCGCCGCGACCGCGAGGCCGAGGATGAGGACGTGGCGCAGCCCGCCTAGGTGCCGAACCCCTCGCGCGCCTCGCGCACGAGGGTGACCGCCTCGGGGAACAGCTTGACCATCGCCGAGCGGACCTCCTCGGCCTGCTGCTCGGGGTTGCCCTGGAGGTTCAGCCGCGCGATGCCGGCGACGGTCATCTCGACCGCCAGCCTGATCGCGTTGTCGGCCCAGGCGACGCGCTGCGCGCCCTGCATCTGCTCGGCCAGCTCGGCCATCCGGCGCCGCAGCTCGTCGGGGTCGCCGAACAGGCCGCCGAACGGGTCTTCCTCGGAGGACACGCGTCGATTGTACGGCTCAGGTAGCCTCGCGCTCCTAGATGTCCCTGCCACCGCCGAGCGACTCCTCGACCTGCCTGATCACGGGCGCGTCCGCGGGGATCGGCACCGAGCTCGCCCGGCAGCTAGCGGAGCGCGGCTACGGGGTCACGCTGGTGGCGCGCCGCAAGGACCGCCTGGAGGGCCTCGCCAGCGAGCTGTCCGACCGCCACGGCGTGAAGGCGGACACCGTAGCCTGCGACCTCTCCTCGGCCGCGGCCCGGGGACGGATGCTCGCGACCGTCGAGCGCCGCGGGCGGACGGTGGAGGTGCTGGTCAACAACGCCGGCTTCGGCACGGCCGGCCGCTTCCGCGAGCTCGACGCCGACCGCGAGCTCGAAATGGTCAGGACGAACTGCGAGGCGGTCGTGCACCTCTGCGGGACCTTCGTCCCCGACATGGCGAGGCGCGGCCGCGGCGCGGTCCTGAACGTCGCCTCGACCGCCGCGTTCCAGCCGATCCCGCGGCAGGCCACCTACGCCGCGACCAAGGCGCTCGTCCTCAGCTTCACCGACGCGCTGAGCGCCGAGCTGCGCGGCACGGGCGTGACCGTCACGTCGCTCTGCCCCGGCCCGGTGCCGACCGAGTTCGCCGCGGTCGCGGGGATCGAGGTGGGCGAGGACCTCAACATCCCGGGCGCGACGATGTCGCCGGCGGACACGGCGGCGGCGGGGATCGAGGGGCTCGAGAAGGGCCGGCGCGTGGTGATCCCGGGCCCGCTCAACCGCGCCGGGGCGATGGCCGGCCGGCTGACGCCGCGGTTCGTCGCGCTCGAGGTCCTGAGGCGCTTCTACCCGGTCGGGAAGTAGGCCGCCCGCCCGCCGCCGGCGGGCGTCCGCCGGTGCACGCTCACGCGTAGCGCTTGCGGCGGAACACGTCGGTCGCGAGCGAGTCGACCCGGTCGAGGAACAGGATCCCGTCGAGGTGGTCGAGCTCGTGGAGGAGGCAGCGCGCCTCGAAGCCCTCGGTGTCGATCGCCCGCAGCGAGCCGTCGGGCTCGCGGGCCTCGATCACGACGTGGGTGGCGCGCCGGACGTTCGCGGTCAGGTCCGGGATGCTCAGGCAGCCCTCGCGGGCGACCTCCGCGCCGGACGACGCGACCACCTTCGGGTTCACCAGCAGGAGCTGGCCGTGGGACTTCGTGGCCTTCGGGTGCTCGCTCACGTCCACGGCGACGATCCGCACCAGCTCGCCGATCTGAGGCGCGGCGACCCCGACGCACTTCGGGAACGAGCGCATCGTGTCGACCAGGTCCATCGCCACGCGCTGCGCCTCCTCCCAGTCGGCGGCGCCGAGCGGGCGGGCGGGGTCCTTGAGCAGCGGGTGCGGGTAGCGGAGGACCTTGCGGACGGCCATGGCCGCCCTACAGGGCGTCCGACTCGAGCGGCCTGAGCGCGACCTCGACGCCCTGGTCCGCGCCGACCCGCCGGAGCGCCTCCTCCATCGCGCCCTCGTCCGCGCTCGGCGGCGGCGCGATCTCCATCATCAGCGCGTAGAGCGGCGGCTGGTCCTCGCCCTCGCCGGCGAGCTTGGTCGTCAGGTCGGTGATCGTCACGCCGTGCTCCGCCAGGGCCGCCGCGGCGGCGTGGACGATGCCCGGGTGGTCCGCGCCGTAGAGCGTGACGATGTGCGTCGGGACCGGCTCGCCGGACGGGTCCACGTCCTCGAGCTCGCTCAGCAGGAGCGCCTCGAGGCCGAGCCGCTCGCGCACCGCGTCGAGGTCCGTCCGCAGCGCCCCGAGGTCCGCGCCCTCCGGCGGCGCGACCACCAGCATCATCGTGAAGTGGCCGCGCAGGATCGTCATCTGCGAGTCCTCGAGGTTGACCCCGTGGTCGAGCAGCGTCGCGCTGACCGCCGCCACGATCCCGGGGCGGTCGCGTCCGATGGCCGAGACGGCGAGCTGGGGCATGGCGGCGGACCTTATCGGCACGGCAGGGGGTCCTGTAGGATCCGGCGCCGGGGGATCGACAGGGGGGTGGGGCCATGAGGTTGCTCGTCGGTGCAGCGCTGCTCGCGGGGGTGAGCCTGGCGCTGGTCGTCCCGCCCGCGTCGGCGGGCGTGTACGTGTTCGCGGCCTCGGACGGGACGGTGTGCCAGCTGACCCTGTCGCACAGCACCACGGCGCGCGCCAACGGCAACTGGGACATCGGCTGGGACGCGTCCATCCCCTGCCCCGTCTCCTACGCGGAGATCGGCGCGGACCTCATGGGAGGACCGCCGAACTACCCGATCTGGGGCGCGCCGTTCACGCAGTCCAGCCGCTGCGGCGGCAGCCGGCCGTGCGGGTGGGCGATCTACGCGGGCTCCTATACCTACGACGTGCCGGACAACGAGTACACCCACACCGCCAGGCTGGTGATGACGCTGAGCCCCCCGTCGAGCTCCCTCGACCCGCCCAAGGTCTGGGTCGCGGCGCCGGTCGGCTGCCTGCCGGGCGGGGCCTCGGTCGGCTGCACCGTCACGGAGAGCTTCACGCCGCAGTAGCCCCGCCGGGTCGTCTCGCGTCCCGCGCGCGTCCCGCCGCCGCGCCTCACGTACACTCGCCGCCGTGCGGATCAGCGAGGTGATGACGCACGAGGTCGTGACCGCCGCGCCCGGCGCGACGCTCGCCGAGGTCGGCGGGCTGATGCGGGACCGCGGCGTCGGCTCGGTGGTGATCGTCGACGGGGAGCGTCCCGTCGCGATGGTCACCGACCGCGACCTCGCGCTGGCGGTGGCGGCGGACGGCGTCGACCGCGACGAGCCGGTGGCGGACCACGCCACCCGGCCGCTCGTGACCTGCGACGAGGAGACCGACGTCGAGGAGGCGGCCGCGCTCATGGTGCAGCACCGGATCCGCCGGCTGCCGGTGACGGGCGGCGGCTCGCCGCTCAGCGGCATAGTCACGCTCGACGACCTGGCCGTCCGCGTCGGCGACCTCCACCTGGCGCACCAGATGACCGCCGAGGTCGCCCGGGCTGCCGTGCCGGAGTTCTTCTTCCACCAGAGGGGCGGCTGATGGCGCTCCGGAGGGGATGCTGATGGCCCCGCTCACGCCCGACCAGCGCCGGCGCCGCGACCAGGTCGAGACCCTGATCCGGCTCGCCGCGCCCGGCCTGAACCTGCTGCTCGCGGCCGGCGAGCGGCTCTCCCGGCTCGTCGCCCCCGAGGACGACGAGTACTACCCCGTGCGGACCGGGCTGGTCGAGCCCGACGCCGGCCGCGGGCACGAGGCGCCGGAGCGCTGAGCACGTCCGGGGAGACGAGCTCGGGCGCGGCGCCGTCGCAGCTCGAGTGGGAGGCCCGCGCCGGCCGGATCGCGGGCGCGGGGGCGCTCGCCTCGGCCGCGCTGGGGATCGTGGCGTTCGTGCTCTCCCAGACGGCGGTCGAGGGGTCCGCCGACGACCAGGTCGAGGGCATCCTGCTCGTGCACGAGCACGCCGGGACGCTCCTGGGCATCTCGGTCCTCCAGGCCCTGTCGACGGCGCTGCTGATCGTGCCGATCGGCTACCTGTACCTCGCCACGCGGTTCCGCCGGCCCGAGCTGCCGCGGCTCCTGCGGCCGCTGCTCGTGGTCGGGCCGCTCGGCTACGCGGCGCTGTTCGTGGCCCGTCAGCTCTCGGTCAACTCGATCGCGGACGACGTGGTCCCCCAGCTCCCCCTGCCGCCCGAGCGCGCCGAGGACCTCGTCGACGACAAGATCACGCAGGGCAGCTTCGTGGTGATCAGCGGGCTGACCTTCGCCGCGCAGCTCGCGGTCGGCGCCGCGATCGTGCTGGTGTCGATCAACGCCCGCCGCGCCGGGCTCCTCAGCGGGTTCATGGGGATCCTCGGGGCGATCGTCGGCGTCCTGTTCGTGATCCCGCTCCTGGGGCAGCTCCCGGTCGTCCAGCTGTTCTGGATCGCCGCGCTCGGCGTCCTCCTCCTCGACCGCTGGCCCGGCACCCGGGGGCCGGCCTGGGAGACCGGCGAGGCGATCCCCTGGCCGACGGCGGCCGACCTGCGCGCGGAGGCGGCGGGGGAGGAGCCCGAGGCCGGCGGCGGCGGGGGGCGGCGCGGGGCGGCGGAGGAGCCGGACGAGCCGGATCCGGACGAGACCGAGCCGGCGGACGAGCCCGAGCGAGCGGCGCCGGCTCACCCGAGCTCGAAGAAGCGCAAGCGCAAGCGCCGCCGCTGAGGCGAACGGGGCCGTCCGCCTCGCCCGACGGGCGAAATAGCCGCTGCGTGCGGCAAGGCGCTTTGCGTGCGTCTGGGCGCGATGGTTCACTGGGACCCGTGTACGGACGCGGCGCCGCCTACGAGGTCCACCCCCACCTGGCCCCCGACTCGGGGAGCGACTACGCGTGCCCGTTCGGCGAGTGCGACGGCTCGGGGTTCGTCATCGACGAGGCCGCCGACGCGGCGATCCCGTGCCGGTGCCGGGAGCGCCGGATAGCGAGCGCCCGGGCGCGCAGCCTGGACCACGAGATCCCGCGGAAGTTCCGCGACGTCGCGCTCGACCGCAACCCGGTCCGGAGCATCCTGGCCACGATGCTGCCCGGCCAGGTGGCCGAGTACCGCGAGTTCTGCACCCGGATCGAGGACCGGCTCGACCGCGGGAAGGGGATCTGGTTCAAGGGCGACCGCGGCACCGGCAAGACCACGCTCGCCATGCTCGTCTCGATCCACGCGATCCGGGCGCGGCGCAGCGTCGGCATCTACACGGCGCCGAAGCTGCTCGAGGCGATCCGCGCCACGTACGCCGACGACTCGCCGATCAGCCTGACCGCGCTGACCGACCGGCTGCGGGCGGTCGACCTCCTGCACGTCGAGGACATGGCGGTGCCGCGCACGAACGAGTGGGTGCTGGAGCAGCTCTACACGATCGTCAACGACCGCTACCAGGACCAGCGCTCGGTGATGTTCACCGCGGACGTCGAGGGGATCAGGGACCTCGGCGAGCGGATCGGTGAGCGCACGATGTCGCGCCTGATCGAGATCTGCGGCGACCCGATCATGATGCACGGCTCAGACCACCGGCTCGAGCCCACGTAGGGGGCCGAGCGACCGGGCGGAGGGCGGGGCCGGGCCGCCCGGGCCCGGCGCCGCGACTAGCCCGCGAGCCTCCGCAGGGCGTCGCCCTCGAAGCGCTGGATCACCCACTCCTCCATCGTCCGCGCCCCGAGCGAGCGGTAGAAGCCGAGCGCCGGCTCGTTCCAGTCGAGCGCGGCCAGCTCGAGCCGGCCGCAGCCGCGCTCGACCGCGACCCCGGCGACGTGCGCGAGCAGCGCCCGGCCGGCGCCGCGGCCGCGGTGCTCCGGCCGTACGAACAGGTCCTCGACCCAGAGGCCTGGCCGGGAGAGGAAGGTCGAGAACGTGGTGAACCACAGCGCGAAGCCGATCGGCTCCGGCCCGCCGCCCGCCGCGCCGCCGCCCGCCGCGCCGCCGCCGCCGCCCGCCGCGCCGCCGCCCGCCGCGTCGCCGCCCTCGACCTCGGCGATCGCCGCCTCCGCCGGCGCGCGCTCGCCGAACAGCCCCTCGCGGACGAGCTCCTCGGTCGCGACGACCTCGTGACCGAGCCGCTCGTAGTCCGCGAGCTCCCGGATGAGCCGCAGGACCAGCGGCGCGTCGGCCTCGACCGCGGGACGGACGCGGACGGCGCTACTCCTCGTCGGCCTGCCCCGAGGCGACCTTGTCGCGGATCATCTCGGTGACGCTCGGGTCGCGGAGCGTGGTCACGTCGCCCAGCTCGCGTCCCTCGGCGATGTCGCGCAGCAGCCGCCGCATGATCTTGCCCGAGCGGGTCTTCGGAAGGTCGTCGGCGTAGACGATCCGCTTCGGCCTCGCGAGCTTGCCGATCTTGTCCGCCACGTGCGAGCGGACCACGTCGTCGAAGCCCTCCTCCTCGGCCTCGCTGCCCCTGATCGTCACGAACGCGACGATCGCCTGGCCGGTGTCCTCGTCGGCGCAGCCGACGACCGCGGCCTCCGCGACCTTGTCGTGCGAGACGATCGCCGACTCGATCTCCATCGTCGACATCCGGTGGCCGGAGACGTTGATCACGTCGTCGGTCCGCCCGACGATCCAGAAGTAGCCGTCCTCGTCGACCTTCGCCGCGTCGCCGACCACGTACACGTCCTTGCCCCACTTGGACCAGTAGGTCTCGACGTAGCGCTCGTCCTCCTTGTAGAGCGTCCGCAGCATCCCCGGCCACGGCCGGCGCAGCGAGAGGAACCCGCCGCCCTCCTCGACCACCTCGCCGTCGCGGTTCACGACCGCCGCCTTCACGCCGGGGAACTCGCGCGTGGCCGACCCGGGCTTCGTCTCCGTGATCGCCGGCAGCGGCGTGATCATGATGTGGCCGGTCTCGGTCTGCCACCAGGTGTCGACCACCGGGCAGCGCTCGCCGCCCACGACCTTGTGGTACCAGGCCCAGGCCTTCGGGTTGATCGGCTCGCCCACGCTCCCGAGCAGCCGCAGCGAGGAGAGGTCGTGCCTCTCGACGTACTCGTCGCCCCACTTGATGCACGCGCGGATCGCGGTCGGGGCGGTGTAGAAGATCGTTACGCCGTAGCGCTCGACGATCTCCCACCAGCGGTCCTTGTCCGGGTAGTCCGGCGCGCCCTCGTACATGACCGACGTGCAGCCGTTCGCGAGCGGCCCGTAGACGATGTACGAGTGGCCGGTGACCCAGCCGATGTCGGCCGCGCACCAGTACACGTCGTCGTCGGGCTTCAGGTCGAAGACCAGCTTGTGGGTGGCCGAGACGCCGGTCAGGTAGCCGCCGGTCGTGTGGAGGATCCCCTTCGGCTTGGCCGTCGAGCCCGACGTGTAGAGGATGTAGAGCGGGTGCTCGGCGTCGAGCGGCTCGGCCGGGCAGTCGGCGTCGGCGTCGGCGACGGCCTCGTGCCACCAGACGTCGCGGCCCTCGGTCCACGGCACCTCGGTCTCGGTGCGCTTCACGACGAGGACGTGCTCGATCGACGGCGTGTCCTTGATCGCCTCGTCGGTGTTCTCCTTCATCGGCGCCGGCTTGCCGCGGCGGAACTGGCCGTCCGAGGTGATCAGCAGCTTCGCCTCGGCGTCGAGCACGCGCGCCTTGAGCGCGCCCGGCGAGAACCCGCCGAAGACGACGCTGTGCGCGGCGCCCAGGCGCGCGCAGGCCAGCATCGCGACGACGGCCTCGGGGATCATCGGCAGCTGGATCGCCACCCGGTCGCCCGCCTGCACGCCCAGCTCGGTGAGCGCGTTGGCCGCCTTGCACACCTCGCGCTGCAGGTCGGCATAGGTGATCGTCCGCGTGTCGCCGGGCTCGCCCTCCCAGTGGAACGCGACCTGCTCGCCGTGGCCGTCCTCGACGTGGCGGTCCACGCAGTTGTAGGCGACGTTGAGCTTCCCGCCG
>DASVQB010000043.1:0-33060 GCA_036389295.1 Thermoleophilaceae bacterium
GCCGCGGTCGGCTCGTTGATGATGCGCTTGACGTCGAGGCCGGCGATCTTGCCGGCGTCCTTGGTCGCCTGGCGCTGGTCGTCGTTGAAGTACGCGGGGACCGTGATCACCGCGCCGTCGACCGTGTCGCCGAGGTAGGCCTCCGCGTCGGTCTTCAGCTTCTGGAGGATCATCGCGCTGATCTCGGGCGGCGAGTACTCCTTGTCGCCGGCCTTCACGCGGGCGTCGTTGTTCGGGCCGCGGACGACGGTGAAGGGGACGATCTTCTCCTCCTCCTTGACCTCGCCCTCCTTGCGGCCCATGAAGCGCTTGATCGAGAAGACGGTGTTCTCGGGGTTGGTGACGGCCTGCCGCTTGGCGACCGTCCCCACGAGCCGCTCGCCGCCGCTCGTGAAGGCGACGACGGAGGGCGTCGTCCGGGCGCCCTCGGCGTTCTCGATGACGGTCGGGTCGCCGCCCTCGAGGACCGCCATGCACGAGTTGGTCGTGCCCAGGTCGATTCCGATTGTCCTGCCCATTTGCGGGGGTTTCTCCTTTGGAAGTTCGGTTTTCGGGGTTCGGCTGTAAGAAATCTAAGCGGAAGTATGGCAGATCCGATGCCGGCCGCCAACGGGGCGGCCGCAGGGGGCCGGACGCCGAGAGGGCGCGCCGAACGCCGAGGGGGGCGCGGCAGGGCGTCGCGGCGGCGGCGCCCGCCTCAGCCCTCGGGCAGCGGCCGCGGCGGCCGCAGGCGGGGCGCGACCTCGACCGCGACTATCGCGGCCATGATCAGCACCGCCCCGCTCCACGCCACCGCCGACAGCCGCTCCTCGGCCAGCAGGTAGCCGAACAGGCCGGCGAACGCGGGCTCCGAGGCCAGGATCAGCGCGGTCCGGGCCGGCGGCAGGCGCCGCTGGGCGTACGTCTGGACGAAGAAGCCGAGCGCGCTGGCCATCAGCGAGGTGACGAGCAGGGCCGACCAGACCTCGCCGCCGCGCGGCGACTCGACGTCGCCGGCCGCCGCCGCCACGACCATGCAGAACGCCCCGCAGACGCCGAGCTGGACCGCCAGCAGCGCGCCGGTGTCGTGCGCCGACGCCGCGCGGCCGGTGGCGAGGATGTGCGCCGAGAACGCGACCGCGCACAGCAGCACGAGGCCGTCGCCGCGGGCGTCGAGGCCGTGGGTGCCGGAGAGCAGGTAGAGGCCGGCCGCCGAGGCGACCGCCGCGGCCCAGCCGATCGGGCCGACCCGCTCGCGCAGGACGAGAGCGCCGAGCAGCGGGGTGATAACCACGAACAGCCCGGTGATGAAGCCGGCGTTCGAGGCGGTCGTCTCCTCGAGGCCGAGCGTCTGGAAGACGTAGCCGGCGGTCAGGAAGGCGCCCATGCCGAGGCCGGCGCGCCACCCGGCCGCCGACAGCTCCGCGAGCCGGCGCCGGAAGACCACCGCCACCACCAGCGCCGCCGCCGCGAAGCGGTAGCCGAGGAACGTCATCGAGGGCAAGGTCTCGATCGCGTCCTGGACCATCGGGAAGGTGAGGCCCCAGACGGCGGCGATCGCGATCAGGGCGCCCTCGGCCGTGGGACGGCGCGGCGCGCCCGTCACGCGCGGACGACCGTCTGCCCGTGTGGGCACAGGTCGAGCAGCGGGCACTCCGGGCAGCGCGGCGCGCGGGCGGTGCAGGTGCGGCGGCCGTGGCGGATCAGCGCGACGTGGGACTCGTGCGGGTCCTCGCGGGCGGACAGCCGCAGCATCTCGTCGTGCGCCTCGTCGAGCGGCGCGCCGGGGTGCCACAGCCCTAGCCGCGTGCCGACCCGGTACACGTGCGTGTCGACCGGCACGTCGTGGCGGCCGTACGAGAACAGCAGCACGCAGGCGGCGGTCTTGCGGCCGACGCCCGGCAGCGCGCACAGGTACTCGCGCGCCTCCTCGAGCGAGGCGTCCTCGAGCCACGCGAGGTCGTCGTCGCCGATCGCCCGCAGGATCTCCCGGATCCGGCCGGCCTTGGTCGGCGCGAGCCCGCCGGGCCGGATCGCGTCCTCGACCTCGGTCACCGGCGCGTCGCGGACCTCGTCCCAGCTCGGGAACCGCGACCGGAGCCGCTCGTAGGCGACGTCGCGGTTGCGGTCGTTCGTGTTCTGGGAGAGAACCGTGAGGACGAGCTCGTCGACCGGCGCGCGGTGGAGCCGCGGCACGGGGCGGCCGTAGGCGGCGCGGAGGCGGCGCAGGACGGCGGCGAGCCGGCGGGGGGTGGCCGGCTTCCGAGCCTGCTCGGCGGGCGGGGACGGCATATCGCGGAGGGTACGTCTCGATCGCTCCGGCGACTTGACGCTCGTTGCCTCACCGGGCAAAGTCTCCGGCGTGGCGGACCTGCAGTCTGAGCGGTAGAGAATGGTCGAGCCGATCACGGTCGCGGCCGGTCTCGTCGGCGCCTACCTGCAACATCTCTCGCAGCGTGCGGCCGACCAGGCGGTCGAGGAGCTAGACGAGCGTGCCGAGCGAGGGCTGCTCGGCCTGTACCGGCTCGTCAAGAACAAGTTGACCGGTCACGACCACGGCAAGGCCGTACTGGCGCGGGTCGAGGAAGAACCGGCCAACGAACGCCGTCAGGCCGCACTTGCCGACGTGTTGGACGAGGTCGGACGCGACGACCAGCAGTTCGCGGCCGAGCTCGAGCGGCAGGTCGACGAGGCGACCGCTTCGCTAGCAGGGCGCATCGAGATCTCCGATTCGGGTGCCGTCGCGATCGGCGGATCCGTCACCCAGCGCGGCACGTACGTCGCCGGGCGCGACCTGACCGTCGAGCCGGACCGACGCACGCGGTGACGGGAAGTCGCGACCTTCCGGACGAGTCCGGCGACGGACAGCGGTTCACCGAAGTCGGGGCCGTCGCAGGCGGAGACGTCCTCCAGGCAGCGACATACGCGGCTGGGCGCGACCTCAGCGTCAGCGTTGGACGCGAGCCGGCGGCGGCGGCGCTGCACCAGCTCCCGCGCGATATCCCGGACTTCACGAACCGCGACGCGGAGCTCGCGACCCTGACCGATCAGGTGCGGCGCGACGACGAGGCGGCCGCGAGCGCGGTGGTCATCTCCGCCCTCGCGGGCAAGCCGGGCGTCGGGAAGTCGGCGCTCGCCATCCACGCCGCCCATCGACTCAAGGACGACTTCCCCGACGGGCAGCTCTACGTCGACCTGCGCGGACCCGAGGGGGAGCCCGCCGACCCGCATCGCGTGCTCGACGGTTTCCTCCGCCAGCTCCGTGTGGATGACATCCCGGCGTCGCTCGAGGCTCGAAGCGCGACGTATCGCTCCGTGCTGAGCGACCTGCGCGTCCTGGTCGTGCTCGACAACGCGGCCAACGAAGAGCAGGTCCGGCCGCTGCTGCCAGGTGCTGCGAGCTGCGGTGTCATCGTCACGAGCCGCGCCCGACTCGACGCCCTCGAGGGGGCGGAGACCAGCCCGCTCGAAGTACTCGAGGACGACGACGCGCTCGAGCTGCTCGCGAAGCTCGTCGGCAGCGAGCGCGTGGATCGTGAGCGAACCGCCGCGGAGAGCATCATCCGCCTTTGCGGCATGCTGCCGCTCGCGATCCGGATCGCGGGCGGTCGCCTGAGGGCGAGGCCCAACTGGGCCCTCGAAGGCTACGCGAAGCGGCTCGAGGACGAGAGCCGGCGCCTCGACGAGCTGCGGCTCGGCGATCGCGAGGTCCGAGCGAGCTTCGCGCTCAGCTATCGATCGCTCGATCCCGACCTGACGGAGCTGTTCGACCGTCTGGGGGCGGTCGCCGGCGAGGACTTCGTCACTCCGTTCGCGGCCGCCCTCCTGGACGCCGACCTCGAGACCACGGACGAGCAACTCGAGAAGCTCGTCGACGCGCAGCTGCTCGAATCGCCCGCACCAACCCGCTACCGGTTCCACGACCTCCTTCGGCTGTTCGCCCGCGAGCGCCTCGCGCAGCGCCCGTCCGGCGAGCGGCAGGCGATCCGCGAAACCGCCGTGGACTGGTACGTCGCCGTGGCGGGCATGGCCGAGAGCATCCGGACGACGGGTAAGGTCGAGTGGTCCGAGCGACTGGCCAAAGACGCCGAGGGACGTCAAGCAACGCTCGACCTAGTCGATCGCGAACGGACCAACTTCGGACGGGTCATCCGCGATGCCCATGCGCACGGGCTCTGGGACGCCACCTGGAGGCTCGCCCGTCGGCTCATGCACGTCTGGATGAGGTACGCGGACTGGGACGAGGCGGAGGCCGGGCTGACACTCGCCCTGGATGCCGCCCGACAGGCCGGCGACGACGTCGCGCAGGGCCTCCTGCTGAACGCGCTCGGCATCGTCTATCTCGATGACGGGCGGCCCAAGGACGGGCGTAGGGTGCTGGAGCAGAGCCTTGCTATTGCGCAGTCGCTCGGCATCGGCAACCTGGAGCGGGCCGTGCTCGGGAACCTCGCCACTGCGCATGAGGCGTTGGGCGACCGCGAGGGCGCGCTCGAGCGGCACCAGCGAGTCCGCGAGCTGTGTCACGAGGCCGGCGAAACGCGCGGCGAGGCCACTGCCCGCAATCAGATCGGGAACCTGTATGTGCGAGCGGGGGATCCTGAGCGCGCCATCGAGTCGTATGAAGAGGCTGGGACGCTGTACCGCGCGCTCGACGACCGCTACTCCGAGGGTGGGACCCTGCTCAATCGAAGCGTCGCGTACTACCGGCTCGGCCGGCTCGGCGACGCCCTGTCGGCAGCGCTTGAGCAGCTTGAAGTCGCCTCGGAGTTCCGAGACGGGATCGGGTCGGCCAAGACTCTCGGGCATCTCGGCCTTCTCTACTACGGTCTGGAGAGCTGGGAGGACGCAGCGAAGTCCTACGAGCTGTGCGCGACGACCTGGCGGCTCCTCGGACAGCCGCGGCGGGCGGCGGAGGCGTGTCTCGGCGCGTACAGCGCCTATCTCAAGCTCGAGCGCGGGTCGGAGGCACGGGACAAGCTCCGCGAGGCGCTACGACTCGACCCCAGGGTAGCCGACGAACTCGCCGGCTCCGACGCCGATGACTGACGGCGCGGTCGACCGGTTGGCAGCCGCCGCTCGAGGCTGGTAGACCACGGCGCGATGGACGCGAGCGCGCAGATCGCCGAGCGCCGGGGCGAGGTCGCCGGCACGTCCGTCACCTGGCTCGAGGCCGAGCCGGCTGGCCCCGGCGCGCCGGTCCTCTACCTCCACGGCGTCCCCACGTCGGCGCGCGACTGGCGCCCGTTCCTCGAGCGGACCGGCGGCTACGCGCTCGACCTCCCCGGCTTCGGCCGCTCCTCGAAGTCGGCCGCCTTCGACTACTCGATCCCGGGCTACAGCCGGTTCCTCCACGGCTTCGCAGAGCACCTCGGCCTCGAGCGGCTGTCGCTCCTGGTCCACGACTGGGGCGCGGTCGGGCTCGCGCTCGCGCAGGACCGGCCGGAGTCGGTGGAGCGGCTCGTGGTGATGGACGCGGTCCCGTTCCTGCCCGGCTACCGCTGGCACCAGACCGCGCGGATCTGGCGCACCCCCGTGCTGGGCGAGCTGTCGATGGGGTTCGCGACCAAGTGGGGCGCGAAGCGGCTGGGGCGCCGGATGGGCACCCTCCCGCAGCGCGACCTCGACGGCTGGGTCGAGGAGAACTGGCCGTTCTTCGACCACGGCACCCAGCGCGCGATCCTCAAGCTGTACCGCTCGGCGCCCTCGGACGTGCTCGCGCGAGCCGGCGAGCGGCTCGGCGACCTCACCGCCCCGGCGCTCGTCCTGTGGGGCGAGCGCGACCCCTTCCTGCCGACCCGGTTCGCGCACGCCTACGGCGAGGCGCTCGGGGGCGAGGCGCGCGTCGAGATCGTGGAGCGGGCCGGGCACTGGCCGTGGCTCGACCGGCCCGAGGTCGTCGACACGATCGCCGGCTTCCTGATGGGCAGCCCCGCGCGCCGGTAGCCTCCCCCGCGTGCCGTCATCCGTCCCGGCAGCCGCGCCGGCGCCGGCGGCGACGGGGGGCCGGGCTGTCGAGAGCGCACCGCGCGGCGACTCCGCGCATGCCGCGACGCGCGAGTCGCGCGCTTGGATCGCCGCCCCCGCGCTCGTCGCGGCCGTCGTGTCGATCGCGTACCTCGTGGTGGAGCCGCGGACGGTCGACCTGGCCGCGGGCTTCTACCGCACCGACCTGTTCGGCGAGGAGGGGCTCGCGATCTGGAACGGCAACTGGTACGGCGGCCACCACACGCTCGGCTACAGCGTCCTGTTCCCGCCGCTCGCGTGGCTCGTGGGCCCGCGGCTGCTCGGCGCGGTCGCCGCGGTCGCGGCGGCCGTCCTGTTCGAGCGGATCGCGCGGCGGCGGTGGGGCGAGCGGGCTCGCTGGGGCGCGCTGTGGTTCGGCCTGGCCGCGACGGCGCCGGTCGTGTCGGGCCGGATCCCGTTCGCGCTCGGCGTGGCGTTCGGGCTCGCCG
This sequence comes from Thermoleophilaceae bacterium, assembly GCA_036389295.1. Taxonomy (GTDB): domain Bacteria; phylum Actinomycetota; class Thermoleophilia; order Solirubrobacterales; family Thermoleophilaceae; genus AC-37. The sequence goes on from DASVQB010000043.1 coordinate 6,432, forward strand.
CGGTGCTCGCGCTCCAGCGGGGGCGGCCGTGGCTGGCGGCCGCGCTCGGCCTCGCGTGCGCGCTGGCGAGCCCCGTGGCCGGCGCGTTCCTGGCGCTCGGCGGCCTGGCGTACGCGCTCGCGGAGCACCGCCGCCGGCGCGGGCTCGTCCTCCTCGCCGCCGGGCTCGGCCCCCCGCTCGCCCTCGCGCTCGTCTTCCCCGGCGGCGGCCGCGAGCCGTTCGAGCTGTCCGCCTTCCTCCCCCTCCCCGCCCTCGCGCTCGGCTTCGCCGCCCTGCTCCCCCGCGAGGAGCGCACGCTCCGCACCGCGGCGATCCTGTACGCGGTCGCCTGCTGCGCCGCCTACGCGGTCGACTCGCCGATGGGCGGGAACGCGGTCCGGCTCGGCGCGCTCGCGGGCGGCCCGCTGCTCGCCTGCGCGCTCCCGGCCCACCGCCGGCACGTCGGCGCCGGAGCCGTCGCGGTGCTCGCCGCCTTCGCGTTCATCCAGTGGTCGCCCGCGATCCGCGACACGGTCAAGGCGTTCGAGGACCCGGCGGTCGAGGCCTCGTACTACGCGCCGCTCGTCGACTTCCTCGAGCGGGCCGACGGCGGCGTCTCGCGCGTCGAGATCCCGTTCACGCGCAGCCACTGGGAGGCGCACGAGGTCGCCCGCCGGTTCCCGCTCGCCCGCGGCTGGGAGCGCCAGGCCGACATCGACCGCAACGGGATCTTCTACGACGGGGTGCTCAACCGGCTCACCTACGCCACCTGGCTGACCGAGCGCGGCGTCCGGTTCGTCGCCCTGCCCGACGGGAAGCCCGACTACAGCTCCTACCGCGAGCGGGCCCTGATCGAGAGCGGGCTGCCGTACCTGCGGCTGCGCTGGAGATCGGACCACTGGCGCGTCTATGAGGTGACGCTGCCGCGGCCGATGGTCGTCCCCCGCGCGGGGGCGCGGATCAGCCTGACCGGGCTCGGCGTGGACGAGGCGCGGCTCAGGGTCGACCGGCCCGGCGAGGCCACGGTCCGCGTGGCCTGGTCGCCCTACTGGCGAGCCGACGCCGGGGCCTGCGTGGAGCGGGCCGGGGAGTGGACGCGGGTGACCGCCCGCCGCCCCGGCGCGGTCCGGCTCCGCATGGACTTCGCCCCCAGCCGGATCCTGTCCCGGGGGCGCCGGTGCGGCTGAGCGATCGCCTCTTGGGGGGCGCTTCAGCGGCTGAGCGATCGCCTCCCGGGGGCGCCGCTGCGGTCGAGAGGCGCCAAGACTCGACCGCTCGTCCAGATGGCTGGCGCCGTCCGGCGGCCTGTGATTAGCTGATGAGCGTCCCATGAATCGCGCCTGGCACCTGAGCAGTCGCTGGCTACCCCAGGGGTGGCTCGACGCCCTGCGGCAGCTCGCCCTCTTCGCGGGGGCCTACTACGCCTACCGAATCGTCCGCGGCCTGGTCGACGGCCAGACCTCCACCGCGTTCGAGCACGCGCGCGGCCTGGTCGACGCCGAGCGGAGCCTCGGCCTGTTCTTCGAGCCGGCGCTCCAGCGGTTCGCCGTCGCCCAGGGCTGGATCATCGACGCGGCCAACTGGGCCTACGTGAACAGCCACTTCACCGTCACCACGACGTTCCTGATCTGGCTCTACCTGGCCCGCAACCACGCCTTCTACTACGTGCGGAACATGTTCATGATCGCCATGGGCCTCGCGCTCGTCGGCTACCTGGTCTATCCGGCGGCGCCGCCGCGGCTGCTGCCGGAGTGGGGCTTCAGCGACACCGTCGCGCAGGCCGTCGGGCCCTCCCAGGCCAACAGCGCGAAGGTGCTCTACAACCCCTACGCGGCGATGCCGAGCATGCACGTCGCGTTCGCGCTGATGATCGCGATCCCGGCGATGAAGCTGGTCGCCAACCGCGCGATCCGCTGCCTGTGGGCGGTCTACCCGGCGCTCGTGACGTTCGTGGTGGTGGTCACCGCCAACCACTTCTGGCTGGACGCCGCGTTCGGCGTCGCGGTGGCGGCCGTCTCGGCGTACACCGCCCAGGCCGCGCTCGGGCGCGCCCGCCCCGAGGCGTGGGCGTGGCGGGGCGCGCAGCCCGCGCAGGCCACCGCCTGACCGCCGTCGCCGCGACCGCGTAGCCTCCCCGCCCGTGGCACGAAGCGGCGAGGACACCGCTGCCGGCGCGCGGGCGACCGTGACCGGCCCACGGCGGATGTCCGAGGTCCGGACGGCCGCCGATGCTCGGGTGCTCGCCCGCAACCGGCTGATCGAGTCGCGGCTCACGCCCAACGCGATCTCGATGACCGGCCTGCTCCTGAACGTGGTCGCCGCCGTCCTCGTGACCCAGCGGCTGTTCTTCCTCGGCGGCGTCGCGTTCATCGTCGGCTCGGTCATGGACACCCTCGACGGGCGCTACTCGCGCATGTCCGGCAAGGGCACCGCGTTCGGGGCGTTCCTCGACTCGACGCTCGACCGGATCGAGGAGGGAGTCGTGCTGGCGGCGGTCGCCGCGTACTTCGCGGACCGCGGCGACGACCTCGCCGTGGCGGCCGTCGTGGTCACGGTCCTGGGGTCCCTGATGGTGAGCTACACGAGGGCCCGCGCGGAGGCCCTGGGGGTCGAGTGCAAGGTCGGCCTCGCGACGCGGCCCGTGAGGGTCACTATCCTCTCCGCGGGCCTGGTGTTCGCCAAGGGCGCGTCCGTCGGCGACTTCGAGTTGCTGGCGCCGGCCATCTACGCGATGGCCGTCTTGACGAGTTTCACCGTGCTTCAGCGGGTACTTCACGTACGAACGGCGTTGAGCCGAACGGCGCAGGCCTAACCCGACCCTGCCGCGTAACCGGCGGCTCGGACGGGGGTTCAATAGGCTCCGCGCCCCCCTTTTCCGGGGCTGCCGCAGCCCCAAGACAGGAGGACCGGAACTTGACTGACATGCCAACCAACGGCGCTTCGCGCTACCAGAGCGAGAAGGTGCGCGTCGCGATCGTCGGCGTGGGGAACTGCGCCAGCTCCTTCGTCCAGGGCATCGAGTACTACCGCGACGCGGACCCCGACGCGCGCGTCCCCGGGCTGATGCACGTGGACCTCGGCGGCTACCACGTCCGCGACGTCGAGTTCACGGCCGCCTTCGACATCGACGCGGACAAGGTCGGCAAGGACCTCTCCGAGGCGATCTGGTCGGGTCAGAACAACACGATCGAGTTCGCCAAGGTCCCCCACCTCGGGGTCCCCGTCCACCGCGGGATGACCCACGACGGGCTCGGCAAGTACCTCAAGCAGAAGATCCAGAAGGCGCCCGGCGAGACCGCCGACATCGTCCAGATCCTCAAGGAGACCAGGACCGACGTGGTCGTCTCCTACCTGCCGGTCGGGTCCGAGCAGGCGACGAAGTGGTACGTCGAGCAGGTGCTCGAGGCCGGCTGCGGCTTCGTGAACTGCATCCCGGTGTTCATCGCCAAGGAGGACTACTGGGCGAAGCGCTTCAAGAAGGCCGGCGTGCCGATCGTCGGCGACGACATCAAGTCGCAGGTCGGCGCCACGATCGTGCACCGGCAGCTCGCGCGCCTGTTCGGCGAGCGCGGCGTGAAGCTGATGCGCACCTCTCAGCTGAACGTGGGCGGCAACATGGACTTCTACAACATGCTCGAGCGCGAGCGGCTGGAGTCCAAGAAGATCTCGAAGACCAACGCCGTCACCTCGATCATGGACCACGAGCTGCCGGCGGACGACGTCTACATCGGGCCGTCCGACTACGTCCCGTGGCTCACCGACCGCAAGTGGGCCCACATCCGCGTCGAGGGCCAGGCGTTCGGCGACGTGCCGCTGAACATGGAGCTGAAGCTCGAGGTCTGGGACTCGCCGAACTCGGCCGGCATCGTCATCGACGCCGTGCGCTGCTGCAAGCTGGCGCTCAACCACGGGATCGGCGGGCCGCTCGAGGGGCCGAGCTCGTACCTGATGAAGTCGCCGCCGGTGCAGGTGCCGGACCCGGTCGCGCGCGAGCGGACCGAGGACTTCATCGCCGAGTACGGCGGGGCGCCGAAGCTGCCGGGCAAGGGCAAGATCCGAGCGCCTCAGACGACGGCGTAGCGCGCGGCGGGCCGCGCCGCGCGCGGAGACATATGCTCAGCGGGTGGCCGACTCCCGCTTCTCGATCGCCCAGGTCACGCCGTACGGCTGGGAGCAGCACCACGACGTCAACCGGTTCGTCGAGCGGCTCTCGGACGAGCTGTGCGGGCGCGGCCACCGCGTGGTCGTGGTCGCGCCGTCCGACTCCCGCGAGCTGATCCGCGAGTCGCGCGCGACCATCAAGCGCGCGGCCGCCGACCCCGACGCGGTGTTCGCCGGCGGCGGCTGCGCGCAGGTGCTCGCGGTCGGCCAGAGCATCCCGTTCCCGCCCGCCCGGCGCGGCGGCTCGGTCTCCCTCCCGGTGGACGTGTCGCGGACCATGGAGGACCTCTTCGAGAGCGCGCCGTTCGACTTCGTGCACGTCCACGAGCCGTTCGCGCCGAGCGCCTCGTCCGCCGCGCTGCGCCACTCGCGCGCGCTGAACGTCGGCACGTTCCACGGCGCCACCGAGCGGGTGCTCTCGACCCAGGTGGCGCGCCGGCTGGTCTCGCTGCTGTTCGGTCGCCTCGACGGCCGGACGGCGAGCTTCGCGGTGACCCGCGACCTCGTCGCGCGCTTCTTCCCCGGCGACTACCGGGTGGTCGCGCCGGGCGCCGAGGTCGTGCCGCGCGCCGACCGCGGCGACCGCGAGATCGTGGACATCCTCTACTGCGCGGAGGAGGAGCGCTCGGCCCTGCGGCTGTTCCTGCGGGCGCTGCGGCGGCTCCCGCCGGAGCTGCCGTGGCACGCGACCGTCTGGTCGCGGCTGCCGGGCGCCGAGCCGGCCGTCCCGCTGGCGCGGGCGATCCGCGACCGGGTCCGGTTCGTCGGGCCGGCCGAGGGGTCGGAGGCCCAGCACGTGGCGCACGCGGACGTCGTGGTGGCGGCGTCGGCGGGCACCTCGCCGTCGCCGCACCTCCCGCTGTGGGCGCTCGCGGGCGGCGCCGTGCCGGTCGCCTCGCGGCTGCCGGCCTACGAGGAGGCGCTCGGCGACGGCGACCTCGGCCTCCTGTTCGAGCCGCGCGACACCGACACGCTGGCCGCGCAGATGGCGCGGCTCGTGGAGGACCGCGAGCTGCGCGAGGGGCTGCGGAAGCGGATCGCCGCCCGGCACGACGAGCTCGGGTGGCCGCGGGTGGCGGACGAGTTCGAGGAGCTCTACGGGGAGATCGCCGCGCGCCGCCACTCGGCGGCCCCGCGAGCGGCGGTCCGGAAGCGGCTCCGGTCCCGCGACCTGATCCACGTCGACCTCCACATGCACACCGACCACTCGCACGACTGCGCGACCCCGGTCGACCGGCTGCTCGAGACCGCGAAGGAGCGCGGCCTCGGGGCGATAGCGATCACCGACCACAACGAGATCTCCGGCGCGCTCGAGGCCCGCGACCGGGCGGACGGCATCAAGGTGATCGTCGCCGAGGAGGTGAAGACGGCCGACCAGGGCGAGGTGATCGGCCTGTTCATCGAGGAGAAGATCCCGCGCGGGCTGACCCTGGAGGAGACGATCGCCGAGATCCGCCGCCAGGGGGGGCTCGTCTACGTGCCGCACCCGTTCGACCGGATGCATGCCGTGCCGGACTACGAGCACCTGCTGCGGGTGGTCGAGGACGTCGACGCGATCGAGGTGTTCAACCCGCGCGTGGCGATCTCGGCGTTCAACGAGGAGGCGGCGCGGTTCGCGGCCAAGTACCGGATCGCAGCGGGGGCCGGCTCGGACAGCCACGTGGTGCAGGGGCTCGGGTCGGTGAAGATCGCGATGCGCGACTTCGACGGTCCCGAGGAGTTCCTCGAGTCGCTCCGCGACGCGGACATCATCCGCCGGCGGCAGAGCCTGCTCTACGTCCAGGCGCTCAAGCTGATCCAGACGAAGGGGCCCGGCCGGCGGGGCAACAAGTGATGCAGCCGAGAGGAGCGCGCCAGCCCCAGGCGAAATCGAGCGGCTGGATGCCCGCCACGGACGACGAGATCCGCGAGAAGTACCTCGAGCGCGCGATACGGGAGCTGAACCAGCTCACCCGGGAGATCCAGGGCTGCGAGCTCTGCCCCCGCGGGCAGCTCATGCCGGTGCTCGGCTCGGGGCACCCCCAGGCCGACGTCTTCCTGCTCAAGCACGCGCCGACCGCCTCGGAGATCGAGGAGGGCGTGGCCTTCTACGGCCGGGCCGGGTCGGCGCTGATGAAGAGCTTCAAGCGGCTCGGGATCGACCCGCTCGCGGTCTACGGGACGCTGTGCGTGAAGTGCCCGGTGCCGGACACGGACCTCGCCGCGCCCGAGTGCAGGGCCCGCGTGCTGGAGGAGCTGGCGATCGTGCAGCCTCGGATCGTCGTGGCGATGGGGCCGGCGGCCCTGGCCGAGCTGAACGACCTCGACGTGCCCCTCGGACGGCCGGTCGAGCCGCTGCCCGGCGAGATCCAGAAGCTCACGCCGGCCTGCGACGCGCTCTACGTGCCGGACATCGACACCGCGCTCGACGAGGACGAGTCGAAGCGGGAGTTCTGGAAGGCGTTCCGCTCGCTCGGCGAGTGGTACGCCGACTTCCCGCCGTACTGAGCGGAGGCTCGTAGTCCGGCGTCGAAACAGTGCCGCTGTCGCGCCTGCCCGGGCTTCAGCACGGTGAGGCATTGTCCGGTCGGACGCTTAGCCTGCCGCCACCATGGGGCTTCGTGTGATCGGACTGTTCGCCGGAATCGGCGGGATCGAGGTCGGACTCGACGGGGCCGGCCACGACACCGTCCTGCTCTGCGACCACGACGAGGCCGCGCAAGCCGTGCTCCTTGCCCGTTTCCCCGAGATCCCGGTAGTAGGTGACGTTCGTGAGATCGTGCGGCTCCCGCCAGCAGATGTGGTCGCGGCGGGCTTTCCCTGCCAGGACCTGAGTCAGGCCGGGCGAACCGCCGGGATCGACGGCGCGCGATCAGGCGTCGTCCGAGAGGTGTTCCGCCTCGCCCAGCGGTCAGATGCAACCTGGCTATTGCTCGAGAACGTTCCGTTCATGCTGCGGCTAGACCGGGGCGGAGGTATGCGATTCCTAGCCGAGTCTCTCGTGAGCCTCGGCTACAACTGGGCCTACCGAGTTGTCGACACGCGCGCGTTCGGACTCCCACAGCGACGCCAACGGGTAATCCTCCTTGCGTCCCGGACAGAAGATCCGAGAGAAATCCTGTTTCAAGGTGATGCCGGTGAGCCAGATCAGCCGGACGTCGAAGGCGTCGCTTGCGGGTTCTACTGGACCGAAGGCCTTCGCGGGCTCGGGTGGGCGGTCGATGCCGTCCCGACCTTGAAGGGCGGCTCTGCAATCGGGATCCCTTCCCCGCCTGCCATCTGGTTTCCGAACGGCTTCATCGGAACGCCCGACCTGCGAGATGCTGAACGACTCCAGGGATTCGACGCAGACTGGACTGAGCCGGCCGAAGAGGCTGAGCGGAGGCAGGCGCGCTGGAAGCTGGTTGGCAATGCGGTCAGCGTGCCGGTCGCGCGCTGGGTAGGCGAACGGCTTCTCGAGCCTGTTCCATACGACGAGTCGGGGGATGTCGAGCTCGAATCGTCACGCTGGCCGGCTGCTGCATGGGCGATGTCCGACGGATGCGTCCACCGGGCCGAGCTTTCGGCGTGGCCGGTACATCTTCGCTACAACCGGCTCGCCGAGTTCCTCGACTACGAGGCGGCGCCTCTGTCACAACGCGCAGCTGGCGGCTTTCTCGAACGAGCCCGCCGGCCTGAAACCAAGCTCGTCTTCCCTCCGGGTCTTTTGGAGGACGTCGAGCGGCACCTTGAGCTCGTCTCGGCAAGGGCGGCGGCGTAGCAAGACCTCCCCAACGTGGGAGACAGCCATATGGAAGGTCCCTCCATCCTCGTCGCGAGCATGTCGACACCCCAGCCGCGGGGTCGCAGCAGGGCCCTCTGGCAATACCATTCGCGTTCCGATCTACATAGCAAGGTCGCGTGCTGGGGAGTCCTCTTCGACCTGCTCTGCGAGAGCCGTCTTCTCCGCAGACACGCAACGAGGGGCAAGATCGTCCTCGCCGTCAACGAGAAGATGCGGGACTTCTCGACCGGACGAGAGAAAACACTGGACCTCGTCATCGCGCGACCTTCCGCACGCATGAGTCAGAGCGCCGGATCGCTCGCCGCGCGTGCCCAGGCATGGGGCATCGTTCTCTCGGCCGCTCAGCAGCGGCAGATGAGCCTCCTCCCGGACATTTATCAGGGACCGGTTGGCGCCGTCCTGATGGCGCTGGAGGCGAAGGCGACGATGACCGAGCACGGCAAGGCGCGCCCACGGCTCTACGACGAACTCAATTCGAGCCACCTGACCGTCCACGGGGCGTCGCGGCAAGCGCTGGCCGTCGGGCTGGTGATGGTCAACATGGCGAGTACGTTCGTCAGTCCTGATCTCAACCCGAACCCGCCCAAACCTGGCCGACGGGCGACCGTATCGGCCCATTCGCAACCGGAGGCGACCGAGGGCGTGATCGAGAAGATTCGCGAGATCCCTCGCCGCAGCAGCACGCAAGGACACGGGTACGACGGACTCGGTCTGGTCGTCGTCGATGCGCCCAACGACAACGTGACACCCGTGAAGCTCGTCGCCGCGCCCCCTGCACCGCAGCAAGGAGACGTCCTTCATTACGACACGATGATCACGCGCGTCGCGAACGAGTACGACACGAGGTTCGTCAACATCTAGCGTCGCCAGAGCGAACTAGTATCGAAATCCTGTCGGGACAGAGCTCGATACCCGCTGCCTCCTCAGCAGAAGCGCTGAAGCGGATGACTCGCCAGCGCCGGCGTGACACCCGTCCGGAGCTCGCCGTACGCAGGCATCTCCATCGGCTTGGGGCGCGTTACCGCATCGAGGAGTCGCCGCTCCCTGGGATGCGAAGGCGCGCGGACATCGTGTTTCGTCAGGCACGGGTAGCCGTCTACGTGGATGGGTGTTTCTGGCATGGCTGCCCAGAGCACATGACATGGCCGTCGGCGAATGCCGACTGGTGGCGCTCGAAGATCGAGCGGAACATCGAGCGCGATCGTGATACCAGCGCACAGCTGGCAGACGCAGGCTGGCTAGCTATCCGGATCTGGGAACACGAAGATCCGGCCGAGTCCGCGCTCCGGATCGTCAAAGCGGTGCGCGCGAGACCGATCCCCTGAACTAGCACTACCGGTGGAACGCAGGTCGTAGCTGTAGCCGTCCCTCACGTACGAGCCGCGTCGGCGCTAACGTCCACCTGAGCGAGCGAGGAGGTGACGAGATGGCCGACACGGCCCAGATCCTGGTCGTGGCGAACCAGACCGCGGAGTCGGACGAGCTGCTCGAGGCGCTGAAGGAGCGCGCCGGGCGGAGCCCTGCCAAGTTCCACCTGCTCGTGCCGGCCACGCCGCACGGCGCGTCGTGGGCGATGGACATGCACTCCGGCGGCGAGGAGGCCGAGGAGCACCTGAAGCGGGCGGTCCAGCGCTACCGCGACGCCGGCATCGACGTCGACGACGGGAAGATCGGCGACCCCGACCCGCTCGCCGCCGTCGAGGACGCGGTCAACTTCAAGGAGTTCGACGAGATCGTCTGCTCGACGCTGCCGCGGCACGTCTCCAAGTGGCTGAAGCTCGACCTGCCGCACCGGGTCGAGCGGGCGACCGGCAAGCCGGTCACGCACGTCGAGGCGAAGTCGGCCAAGGACGAGTCCGGCCTGGCCAAGGAGCCGGGGATCTAGCCATGGACCTCGAGCCCAACACCAGCATCGACCCGGTCATCGAGTACAAGTGCGCCGAGTGCGGCGCGAAGCTGACGCCGCAGGAGATCGAGGCGGCGCTCGACGGCGGCGAGCCCTACCTCTGCTCGGTCCACGCCGCCGAGCAGGTGCCGCTCGAGGAGGAGGCGGAGCCGGAGGAGTAGGCGGTCGGCTCGGCGGCGGCCTACGCCGCCCGCTCCAGCAGCGCCGCGCTCTCGATGTGCGGGGTCTGCGGGAACATGTCGACCGGGCGGACCGCCCTCAGGGCGTAGCCGGCGTCGGCCATCTGGCGGGCGTTCGGGGCGAGGGTGGTCGGGTTGCAGGAGACGTAGACGATCCGGCTCGCGCCCGTCTCGAGGATCCGGCGCACGACCTTCGCCGACAGGCCGGCGCGCGGCGGGTCGACCACCACGACGTCCGGGTCGCCGGCCTCCTCGACCAGCGGCCGCATCGAGGTCCGCACGTCGCCGGCGAAGAAGCGCGCGTTGTCGATCCCGTTCAGCCGCGCGTTCTCGATCGCGTCCGCGACGGCGCGCTCGACCAGCTCGACGCCCACCACCTCGCCAGCACGGGTGGCCAGGGCAAGCGCGATCGTCCCGATGCCGGAGAACAGGTCGAACACGCGCTCGCGGCCGGTGAGGCCGGCCAGCTCGACCGCCGAGCCGTAGAGCAGCTCGGCCATCTCGGTGTTCGTCTGGAAGAACGCCTCGGGCGAGATCCTGAAGCGGAGCCGGTCGCCCAGCACCTCGATCTCCTCCTCGATCTCCGCGGAGCCCGCGAGGATCCGCGTCTCGCCCTCGCGCGTGGTCTCCGCCACGCTCGCGGTCCGGGTCCACAGCGCGGCCGCGCCAGCCTCGTGCACCGCGGCGGCCAGCTCGTCGGCGCCGAAGTCGCCGTCGCTCGTGACGAGCCGGGCCTGGAGGTCGCCCGTCCGGCGCCCCTCGCGCACCACGAGGTTGCGCAGGAAGCCGTCGCCGGAGCGGCGGTCGAACGTGGACAGGCCCTGCTCACGGCACCACTCCTTCACGCGCTCGCGGACCGAGTCGACCCGCTCGGACGCGAGCACGTCGTCGGCCACGTCGTCGATCTCGTTCCAGCGGCCGGGGCGGTGGAAGCCGAGCGCGAGCCCGCCGTCCTCGCCGGCGCCGAACGAGTACTCGAGCTTGTTGCGGTAGCGCCAGCGCTCGACCGCCGGGACGATCGGCTCGACGGGCGGGTCCTCGAAGCGACCGAGGCGCACGAGCGCGTCGCGGACCTGCCGCTCCTTCTCCTCGAGCTGGCGCTCGTACGGGAGCACCTGCCACGGCGCGCCGGGGTGGGGCGCGCGCGGCTCGACCCGGTCCGGGCTCGGCTCGACCAGCTCGATCGCCACCGCCTCGCCGTAGTCGCGCTTCGACTTCACGACCCGGGCGAGCACGCGGTCGCCGGGAATGCCGCCCTGGACGAACAGGACGTAGCCGTCGAGGCGGGCGACGCCGTTGCCGCCGTGGGCGAACGAGTCGACCCGCAGCTCGACCTCGGCCCCGCGCGGGGGCCGGCTCGCGCGGGCGGTGGGCGTGGCGGGCACGGTCCTATGCTGGCAGCCCGTGGACGTCGAGGGCTATCGCACGGAGGCGGAGGCCTTCTACGAGGCGATCGAGCGCGAGTACCTCCTCCACCTGTCCGGCCGCAAGGAGGGGTTCGAGATCGAGTCGATCTACGAGCGCCACGCCGGCCTGTTCGAGCGCGAGGCCGCCGACCGGCTCCGCGACGCGGGCGCGCCGTCGGAGCTGGTGCGGTTCGCGGTCGAGGGCCTGATCGGGCGGGCGACCAAGGGCGAGGCGGCGGAGATCGCGCGCCGCGAGGCCGGCGCCCGGGTGGAGGTGGACGGGACCGAGATGGCGTTCCGCGAGGCGTCCGTCGTGCAGGCGGGCGAGCCCGACCCGGAGCGCCGGGCGGCGATCGAGCGGGCGCGGCTCGACCTGACCGAGCGGGAGCTCCAGCCGCTGCTAGTCGAGGCCCACGAGCGGGCGGCGGCGCTCGCTCGCGAGCTCGGCTGGGACAGCACCCGCGCGATGTTCGAGGAGCTGACCGAGATCGACCTCGCGGTGCTCGCCGACCAGGCCGCCGGCTTCCTGGCGGCGACCGAGGACGCGTACGGGGAGCTGGTCGGGCCCGAGCTCGAGCGGCATCTGGGCTTCGGCTTCGAGCGGCTGCGCCGGTCGGACCTCGCCGCGTTCTTCCGCGCGCCGTCGCTCGACGGCGGCTTCCCGGCGGACCGCCTGCTCGAGTCGCTCGAGCGGACCGTCGCCGGGCTGGGGCTCGACTCCCGGCGCGTGACGATCGACGCCGAGCGGCGGCCGACCAAGTCGCCGCGCGCGTTCTGCGCGCCACTGCGGGTGCCCGACGAGGTGCACCTCGTGATCGCGCGGATCGGCGGCCTCGACGACTACGAGGCGCTCATGCACGAGGCCGGCCACGCGCACCACTACTCGAACGTCGACGCGAGCCTGCCGTTCGAGCAGCGCTGCCTCGGCGACAACTCGGTCACCGAGTCGTACGCGTTCCTGATGCAGCACCTGGTCGCCGAGCCGGCCTGGCTGGCGGACGTGCTCGGCCTCGACGACCCGGCACCGGTCCTGCGCTTCCTGCGGGCGGAGCGGCTCGTCTTCCTGCGCCGCTACTGCGCGAAGATCGGCTACGAGGTCGAGCTGCACGGCGCGGGCGGGCGGTCGGCCTCCGAGCAGGCCGACGACTACGCGCGGCGGCTGGGCGAGGCGGTGCGGGTCGAGTGGCCGCGCGAGACCTGGCTCTCGGACGTGGACCCGTTCTTCTACGCCGCCCGCTACCTCCGCGCCTGGGCGCTCGAGACGCGCCTGCGCCTGCTCGTGCGGGAGCGGTTCGGCGAGCGCTGGTTCGCCTCGCCCGAGGCCGGCGAGCTGCTCCGGTCGCTGTGGCGCGAGGGGCAGGCGCGCTCGGGCGACGAACTGCTCGCCGACCTCACCGGCGAGCGGCTCGACCTGTCAGTGCTGGTCGCCGACCTGTCGCTCAGCTGAGCTTCGACTCGATCGCGTCGAGCACGGTCTTGCGGTTCGCGTTGCGGCGCTCGTAGTCGCGGACCTTGCGCAGCTCGGCCGGGGTGAGGCCGTCGAGCCGGCCCTGCACCTGCGCGGCGGTCAGGTCGTCGAAGCCGAGGATCGGGAACGTCGGCCCGACGCCGGCGGCGCGCCGTGCGCGGTCGGCCTGCGCGATGGCGGGGTCGACCGCGTCGCGCACCCGCGCGCGGCTGCGCTTCGCCGCGCTGCGGCCGCGCTTGCGCACGTCCTCCACGGCGCCGCCTCCGCGGCCGAGCAGCTGCTCGAGGTCGCTCAGCACGTCGTTCGTCTGCTTCCGGCCGCGGGAGAACAGCCGCTGGACCAGGTCCTGGGCGTCGTCCGCGGTCATGCGGCCGCGCTTCACGGCGTCGTCGAAGACCTCCTCGATCCGGTCGCGCGTGAGCATCACCAGGTTGAGCGGGGTGAAGACGCCGCGCGTGAGCGCGTCGCGGAGCTCCGCCACGCTCTTGCCGGAGAAGTCGGTGCGGGAGGCCGCGGCCGCGGCCGGCTTGGTGGCGGCGCCGGCGGCCTTGCGGGCGCCCTTCCGGGCGGTCTGCTGGCGGCCACGGGCCTGGCCGCCCTTGCGGGCCGCCTGCTTGCGCGACGACTGGCTGCGCGACGCGGACCCCGACCGGGCGCCCGAGGACGACGACGCGGAGCGGGCGCCGCTCCGGGACGACGACGAGCTGCTGCGCTTGGCGGGCGACTTCCGCGCGCTGGAGGCGCCGCGGCCCCCGGACGAGCTGCGCTTCCCGGACGAGCTGCGCGCGCTCGACGAGCGCCCTCCGGACGAGCGGGAGGATCTGCTGCCTGAGCCCCTGGACGTGTCAGCCATCTCGGTCTCCTTCCTCTGCCGCGGAACGCTGCTGCGGACGGGGGCGCACTATTCCACTTCGAACGTCGCGACGACCACGTCGTGGTCCGAGAGGCGGATGGCACGGCCGCCGTCGGCGGGCAGCTCGCGGCGCTCGGGCGGCAGCGGTCGGGGGAGCTCGACCGGACGGGCGCCGCGGGCGAGGAGGTGGTCGATCGCGTCGGGGCCGGTCGCCCCGGTCAGCCCGAGCGCCGCCAGCCGCTCGAACGTCTCGGGCGCGCCCGCGGGAGTCAGGTTCAGGTCGCCGCCGAAGACGAGCGGCGCCGGGCCGGCCCAGCCGACCGCGGTGCTCGCCGCGCTCACCACCTCGCGGCGCGCGGCGGGGCCGCCGCCGGTCGACGCATGGAGGTTGGCGACGGCGAGCCGCTCCCCGCCCGGGGCGGCGAGCGTCGCGTGGATCATGCGACGCCGCTCCGGACGGCTGGCGATCGTGTGCCGGCGTATCGACTCGATCCGCCACGGCTGCCGGACGAGGATCTGGTTCGACCCGCCCTCGGCGGAGGCCGTCAGGTCCGGGTTGAGCCACGCGAGCAGGGCGCGGGCGGCGGCCCCGGCGTTGCGCGAGGTGAGCGCCGAGGCGCCGGCCGAGCCGGTTGTTCGACACAGCCGCTCGAGCCAGCGCGGCGGCGCCTCCTGGAGGAGCGCGACGTCCCACTCGAGCATGGCGAGCGCTCGCGCGAACTCGTCCTTAAGCGGACGGTTCACCTGCACGTGCGTGTCGCTGCGCTCGGTCGTGCGGAGCAGCCGCGAGCGCGTGGTCCGCAGGGTCGGGTCGGGCGGGTGGTCGCGCCCGTGGAAGAGGTTCCAGGTGAGGGCGCGGACTAGGATCGTCGGGCGGCGCGGATTAAGCTCCTCCGGTGGCGCGCCACTTTCTCACCGGTGAGGAGCTTACGGCCGCCGAGCTCGACGGTCTGCTCGCGCGGGCTGCCGAGCTGAAGGCGGACCGGACCGCCTCCGACGCGCTCGCCGGCCGCAGCGTCGCGCTCGTGTTCGACCGGCCGTCGACGCGCACGCGGGTGTCGTTCGAGGTCGGCATCCAGGAGCTCGGCGGGCACGCGGTCGTGCTTCGCGAGAGCGAGACGCAGCTCTCGCGCGGCGAGTCGCTGCGCGACTTCGCGCTGGTGCTGTCGCGGATGGTCGCGGCGATCGGGGTCCGGACCGGACCGCACGCGACGGTCGAGGAGCTCGCGCGGCACTCGGACGTGCCCGTCGTGAACATGCTGACCGCCGAGCACCACCCGTGCCAGGCGCTCGCCGACCTGCTGACCCTGCGCGAGCGCTTCGGCGAGCTCGGCGGGCTCCGGCTCGCCTACGTCGGCGACGGCAACAACATGGCCCACTCGCTGATGGTCCTGGGCGCGCGGGCGGGCGTCGAGGTCGTGGTCGCGACGCCGCCGGGGCTGCGCCCTGCCGAGTCGATCGCCGCGGCGGCCCGCGCGGCGGCGTCCAACGGCGGGGGGGTGGCGGTGGTCGACGACCCGGCCGAGGCGGCCGCCGGCGCCCACGCGCTGTACGCCGACGTGTGGGTGAGCATGGGCGACGAGGAGGGCGCCGCGGCGCGCCGGGCGGCGCTGGAGCCGTACCGGATCGACGAGCCGCTGCTCGCCCGCGCACGGCCCGACGCCGTCGCCCTCCACTGCCTGCCCGCCCACCCCGGCGAGGAGATAACGGCGGACGTGCTCTACGGCGAGCGCTCGGCCGTCTGGGACCAGGCGGAGAACCGCCTGCATGCGCAGAAGGCGCTGCTGGAGCTGTTGGTGGGGTGACGGACGCGCCGCTCGACCGTTCGACCCGCCCCGATCAATAAAAGCCGGTTACTCGTGGAACACAGCGCTAGGCGACCAGCGCGGGCCGCGCCCCCCGCGGTCCGCGCCTCGCCGAACCGACCACCGACCACGGACCGACCTACCTACCTACCGATGGACATCCAGTACGCAAAGCGAGGAGACCTGCGCGTCGAGGTGGAGGCCCACCCGGCCGGAACCCGATGGTGGCGCGCCCGCGTCGTCGAGGTCAGCGATATCGCCGTCCTCCCGAAGTTCCCCTGGTCACCAGGAATCACGCCGGACAACGCGGTCGAGGCCGCCGTGCACGTCTGGAAGACGGCGCGAATCCTGCGCCGCCGGAGGACGGACCCGCCCGGGCCGTGATCAGTCTGTCAGCGGACCGAAACCAGGGCGGGCCTGTGATCCGTAGCGATCGGGGGCAGCCCCGTGTTGCTCATCCGCCTTAGATTCACCCCTAGCACCATCTGGCCCCTCGAACAGCATCAGGAGGACCGTCATTTCTATGGCCGGGGTGTGCGGAGCTTGAGCAAGCCGTTCCTCACTGTCTTCCACCACCTTCTCAATCCGCTTGAGAAGCCGCGCCAAGTCGCGAGCGATTGTGCTCCATCCCTTCTCATCTACCCGACCTGCCGTCCGGCTGTGATGGGTATTGCCTCGATTGAATCCCCCCGCGTCAGCGGCCGTGACGACGTGGCGAATCGTCTGTTGAAGCAAACCATCGTCAACAGCTCGCTTGACGACTTCCGGCAAGCGAGCCCAGCCGGCATCCGTGATGGTCGGCCTTACCTTGGCCCGGTAGTGGTGCTCAATAGCACCGCGTCTCGCCGTTCGTCTGACTAGCTCGACGAAACCGAGCGCCGCAAGCTGACGGACGTGGTAGCTGGTGTTCGACAGCGGGGTACCGAGTTCCGCGGCGAGTTCGCTAGGGCTTGCGGTTCGGTTATCCAGAAGCCCGAGGATCTGGATCCGGAGCGGATGGGCGAAGGCTCTAACGAGCTTCGGATCAGTGATGTCCACTGGCACGGTCGACTTGCTTCTCCCGCTCATTCCGGTTCGTCTCTCCTCCGTGCTCGTTCGATTGCTCGCCGACGCGACTGTCCTACCAACCGAACCTTGACCGACATGGGCGACCGCTCAGCGAACTCCCAAGCCACCTGGTCCATCCGACTGGCAACAGCGGCTCAGAAGCCCTGGAGATTTGGTGTGCCAACGCCTTCGCCGGCACTTGCGGTACGCCGCCAAACATCTGCAGCAGTTTCGCTGATTTCGTTCGAGCACCGCTGAATATGCTTAGTCTGCGCTTCTATGCATGATTAATGAAACTTTTTTTAGCGTCTCTACGGTCTACATCCGTGGGCAAGGGTGCCGCCAGCGGTTACCCCAATTTGGGCGCGAGGGGAGCAGTCCAGCAGCCCGACGCACACGAGAGGAGGCGCGAACGTGATCAGGAAGCTCCGCTAGACCCATGCCGCAGTCACGTTTGGCATGTCGTACTTGCTGTCTAGTCATGGCCGCCGTTCCACGAGGTCACGTTTCGCCCGCGAGATGGCCTTGACGCGAGCGAGGTGGAGCGGGTAACCGATATGCTAAAAATTAATTGAGGATCGGACCGTGATTATGAAACTCCGCTGACGGAGGATCGAACGTGATCAACAAGCTTCGGTGAAGGAGAGATGCGGCATGCTCGGCAAACTGCGCTGAAGAGTGATGAAGCATGGTGAGCAGCTGCGCCGGCGAGGAGGCGCCGTGGTCGCCAAACTGCGCTGAAAGGAGGCGGTCGTGATTGTCAGGCTTCGTTGACGCCGGGTAGCGCGAGACCCGCTACGTAGGGCGATCACGACGCGGAAGGAGGCTCGATGATCCACAGGCTCCGCTAGGTGCCAACAAAGGTCGTGGCTGAGCGACGGCGAGTCTCGCGCGCCGGCGCCCTACGCCCGCGGGCGCAGGCCGAAGCCGCGTAGCAGCAGCAGTGCGGATTCGGCCAGGCTGCCGCGGGAGGGCAATAGGCCCAGTTGGATCGCCGCGTCGTAGAGGTCGAAGAAGCCGCGGGCGCGGCGGACTCGGCCGTCCGCCACGTCCAGGTAGTGGACGCCGGGGACGACCACGAAGCGGCCGCTCGCGGGGATGCTGCCGAGCTCGCCGCGGTGGGTGCCGAGCAGTCGCCACGGGACGCAGGCGAAGCTGCCCTCGGCCACTGCCTGGCCGGTCGACTCGATGCGCAGGTCGGGGAATCCCTCGCGCAGGCGAGAAGCGTGGGCGGCGATCGCGTCGAGGCCGTCGAGCGGTTCCCTGACCACCGGATCCTCGTAGCTCACGCCGGCCGAGCAGCAGGCGGCGAACGAATCGCGCCCGCCCTCGGTCCAGGCTCGCCGCCACAGGCCGGCGAGCCCCTCGACGAGCGACTCGCTCACCGGAGCTCCGGGATGCCCTCGAACGGCGTCGACGCCTCCGCGTAGAGCCGGCGGGGAATCCGTCCGGACTCGTGCGCGAGCCGGCCGCTCTCCACGGCGAGGCGCATGGCGCGCGCCATGCGCGCCGGATCCTCCGCCCGGGCGACAGCGCTCGCGAGCAGCACCCCGTCGCAACCCGCCTCCATCGCGAGCGCGGCGTCGGACGCGGTCCCGATGCCGGCGTCCAGGATCACCGGCACCTTCGCGCGCTCCACGATCAGTCGCAGGTTGTACGGGTTGCGGATCCCCATCCCGCTCCCGATCGGCGAGCCGAGCGGCATCACCGCCGCACAGCCGGCGTCCTCGAGCCGGGCGGCCAGGATCGGGTCGTCGTTCGTGTACGGCAGCACGGTGAAGCCGTCGGCGACGAGGATCTCGGCGGCGTCGAGCAGCTCGGTGGGGTCCGGGAGCAGCGTGCGGTCGTCGCCGATCACCTCGAGCTTCACCCAGTCGGTGCCGAACGCGTCGCGGGCGAGCTGGGCTGTGGCGACGGCGTCGCGCGCCGTGAAGCAGCCGGCCGTGTTCGGGAGCAGCTCGCAGCCCGCGCCCTCCAGCACCTCGACGATCGAGCCGCGGCCGCCGGGGTCGACGCGCCGCAGCGCCAGGGTGGCGATCTCGGCACCGGACGCGGCGATCACCTCGGCCATCGACTCGAGGCTGCGGAAGCCGCCGGTGCCCATGATCAGCCGCGACCCGAACGCGCGGCCGGCGATCTCGAGCCCGGCAGCGCTAGCCACCCTGCACCGCCTGCACGACCTCGACTCGCTGGCCGTCGCGCAGCACCGTGGTGTCCCACTGCGCGCGGGGCACGACCTCGCCGTCGAGCGCGACCGCGACGCCGCGCTCGGCATCGCCCACGCCGCTCTCGGCGACCGCGCGTGCGGCGGTGCAGCCGTCGGGCAGCTCGACCGGCTCGCCGTTGAGGAGGACGTTCACGCGGAGCCTCCGGGAGGGCGGCCGGCGAGGGTGGGCGCGGAGCCGGACGGCGGGCGCGGAGAAACGGAGCCGGCGGTGGCGGAGCCGGACGGCGCTCGCGGGGTGGCGGAGCCGGCGGGGGCAGAGCCTCCCACAGCCGCCTCCCGCTCGAACCGCTCGGCGCCGAACGGGGCCAGCTCCGCGGGCACCGGCCCGCCGCAGAGCACGTCGGCGACCGCCGCGCCCGTGAGCGGCGCGAGCAGGACGCCGTTGCGGTGATGGCCGGTCGCCCACACGAGCCCGTCGGGCTCTCCCGGCCCCACGACCGGCGCGTTGTCCGGCGTCCCGGGCCGCAGCGCCGCGCCGGCCTCGACGAGCTCCAGCTCGTCCACGTCCGGCAGCGCCTCGCGCGCGTCCTCGAGGAGGCGGTGGACGGCGCCGGCGGTCACCGACGTGTCGAACCCGCGCTCCTCCATCGTCGCCCCCACCACGACCTCGCCGCTCGCGCGCGGGACGACGTAGCAGCGCAGCGTGCGGATCGTCCGCTCGGCGAGGGGCCCGCCGTGAGCCGTCGTCCGGAGCCGCAGGATCTGCCCCTTGACCGGCCGCACCGGCGGCGCGCCCGGCGCGAGCGACCCGCTCCAGGCGCCGGCGGCCACCACGACGCGGTCGGCCCCGACGACTCCGCCCGCGGTCGCGACGCCCGCGACCGACCCGCCCACGAGCTCGATCCCGGTCACCGAGGCCCCGGACACGACCTCGCCGCCCTCGTGCTCCACCGCCGCCCGCAGTCCGCGCACCACCGCGCGGGGATCGACCTGGTGGTCGGCCGGCGCGAGCACGCCGCCGGTGAGCCGCGGGGCGAGGCCCGGCTCGAGCCGCCGGCACTCGCGCCCGGTGAGCCACTCGGCGTCGAGTCCGAGCGAGCGCTGGAACGCGTGCAGGCGCCGGAGCTCCTCGGCGTCGTCGCGGTCGAGGGCGACGACGAGCGCTCCGGCCTCGCGAAACCCGGTTCCGATCCCCGAGCGCTCCGCCAGCTCGGCGGCGAACGCCGGCCACGCCGCGGCGCCGGCCAGATTGAGCCGCAGCAGTGCCTCGTGGCCGAAGTCGGCCTCTGTGACGGGGGCGAGCATCCCGGCCGCGGCACCGCTCGCTCCCGAGCCGGGCCCGTCGCGGTCGAGGACCGCGACCGACAGCCCGCGCTGGGCCGCGCGCCACGCGCACGCGAGGCCCACGATCCCGGCGCCGACGACCGCCACGTCGTACCGGCGCCTGCTCGGCGCGTCAGCCACTCTCACCACCTGGCGCGAGGTTAGCTCGCGGATGGCGGGCGAGGCGCCGTGGCGGCGCGGCCGGCTAGAACCGGTCGCGCGGAGGGGGCGGCGCGTCGTACGGCCCGCCGCCGCCGCGCCTGCGGTCGGTCATCGCGAACGTGTACGCGAGCGAGATCACGAGGCCGAGGATCCCGATCAGCATCAGGATCGTCCCGACCACCTCGAGGTCGATCTCGTCGATGTCGACCGTCACCGCGTACTTGAGGATCGCCCCGACGGCGATCATGAAGAGCGACGCGCCGATCGTCATGGCCGCGGCCAGCATAGAGGAGGCCCCGGGCGCCGCCGCTCGGTGAATGGACGGTTAATCGAGACCGATCCGCGCAACAACCTCGCCGGACGGCTGTTATGGTCGCCGGTCGCTGCGGGCGACCCGTGGGGCCCCGGACAACGGCTCTCACGGTAGGTGGAAAGGCGCCCCGGCCTTCGGTCGCGCCCCCGCGCGCGGCCTGGCAGGCGAACCCGACCGAGAGACGAGTTTGCACGCATGAACGCACGCACGCACGCCGGACATCCGACGATCGCGGGCCGCGCCCTGGCCGCCATGGCCGGCGCGCTGGCGGCGATCGCGCTCCTGCCCGCCGCGGCCCCCGCCGCGCCCTCGCAGCCGACGATGGTCCAGGACGACCCGGAGCTCACGCGCTCGACCCCCGAGCACCGAGCGGTGCGGCTCGACGAGCTGAAGGGCATCGGCGTGGACATCGTCAAGGTGCGGATCGACTGGCGCGACCTCGCGCCCTCGCCCACCGCCACGAGCAAGCCGTCCGGCTTCAACGGCGAGGACCCGGCCGAGTACCCGGAGGTCAAGTGGCGGCCGTACGACGACGTGCTGCGCGCGATCGTCGCCCGCGGGATGACCCCGTACGTGATGCTCGGCGGCCGGGCCCCCACGTGGGCCTCCGCGAGCGACGGCGTGACCAGGCCGGACCCGGCCGAGTTCGGCAGGTTCGTGAAGGCGGTCGGCACCCGCTACAGCGGCGGGTTCGCCGGCATCTACTTCGACCCGATGAGCCCGCTGCCGCGCATCGGCCTGTGGGCGGTCTGGAACGAGCCCAACCTGGCGAACTGGCTGAAGCCGCAGTACCAGGGGAGCCGGCCGGTCTCGCCGCACGTCTACCGCGGCCTGCTGTACGCCGCGCGCGACGCGCTCCAGGCGTCCGGCCACGGCGACGACCAGCTGCTGATCGGCGAGCTCCTGCCGTCCGCCCGGGCGAGCCAGGAGCGAGTGAAGGTCCGCCCGATCCGGTTCCTGCGCGAGCTGGCGTGCGTCGACTCCAAGTACCGACCGCTGACCGGCAGCTCCGCCAAGGCGCGCGGCTGCGACACCTTCTCGCCGCTCCCCGGGACCGGCCTCGCCTACCACCCGTACACGCTCGCGGGCGGGCCCGACGTGCGCTCGTCGAGCAAGGACGACGCGTCGATCGCCGAGCTGTCGCGCGTCACCTCGGCGCTCGACAAGCTCTCCAAGCGGGGCCGCCTCGCCGCGACGAAGATGCCGATCTGGATCTCGGAGTTCGGCTTCCAGACCGACCCGCCCGACCCGTTCCAGTCGACGCTGAGCCGCGTGCCGGGGTACATGGCGCACTCGGAGTGGCTCGCCTACCGCAACCCGCGCGTGGCCGCCTACTCGCAGTACCCGCTGGTCGACGACCCCGTCGGCAAGTCGGGCTCGAACCGCTACGGGGGCTTCCAGTCGGGGCTCCGGTTCCAGGACGGGAAGGCGAAGCCGGGCGTGTACGCCGGGTTCGAGCGGACGCTCTTCGTGAAGCTGCGGAGCTCGAAGAGCGTCGAGCTGTTCGGCGCCGTGCGGGCGGCGGCCGCGGGGCAGGACGTCGTGCTCGAGCAGCGGCGCGGGAGCAAGGGCAGCTTCAGGGCCCTGCGCACGGTGAAGACCGGCGCCCAGGGCTACTTCCGCCTCGTGGCGAAGATCTCGTCGCCGACCAAGCGGCAGTACCGCTTCCGGGTCGGCAACCGGGCCAGCAGGAAGGCCACGGCGCACCGCTGAGGCGCGCGCGGGCGGGCGGCGGGAGCCCGTCACAGGCGGCCCGCCAGTCCCTCCGGCGGGCCGCCGCCCGCCCGGGCGGCGCGCGGCCCTCTGTCAGGATCCCCCCATGGGGCGAGACGAGGCGTCGCGGCGGCTGCGGGCCGCGCGGCTCTACCTGATCCTCGAGGCGACCGTCCGCGGGCGGCCGGCGGCCGAGGTCGTCGAGCCGGCGCTCGAGGGCGGCGTGGACGTGGTCCAGCTCCGCGACAAGGAGGCGTCGGACGAGGCCGTCGTGGCGGCCGGGCTCGAGCTGGCCGGGCTCAGCCGGGCGCGGGGCGCGCTGCTCGTCGTGAACGACCGCGCCGACCTCGCGCTCGAGTGCGGCGCCGACGGCGTTCACGTCGGGCAGGACGACGAGGACGTGGCGGCGGTCAGGGCGCGCGCGGGCGACCGGCTGCTCGTGGGCGTCTCGACGCACTCGGTCGAGCAGGTGCGCGCCGCGGAGCGCTCCGGCGCGGACTACTTCGCGGTCGGGCCGGTGTACGAGACGCCGACGAAGCCCGGCCGGCCCGCGGTGGGGGTGGAGCTGGTCCGGCGGACGGCCGCGGCGGCGCCCGCGAGGCCGTGGTTCGCGATCGGCGGGATCGACGCCGAGCGGGCGCCGGACGTCGTGGCCGCTGGCGCGGGCCGGCTCGCGGTCGTGCGCGCGATCCGGGACGCGGACGACCCGCGCGAAGCGGCGCGGGCGCTGCGAGCCGCCGTGGCGGCGGCGGGCTCGCGACCGGAAGCGGAGGGGGCCACGGTTGGGCAAGCGGTCTAGGAAGCGGCGCGGCGGGGCCGCCGGCGGCGGGGCCTCCCGCGGCGGGGCCTCCGGCGGCGCGACCTCCGGCGGCGGGCGCGGCGCCTCCGCTTCGCCCAGCCGGTCCCGCTCCGAGTCCAAGAACGAGGCCGCCCGCGAGAAGCTCGTCCCGCTCGCCGAGGGCGAGCGACCCGTCGCGGTCACCGTCGCCGCCGCGGTGGCCGGGCTGCTCGGGCTCGCCAACCTCGTCGCCTACGCGGCCGGCGTCGAGATCAACGACGAGCGGCCGGCGGTCACGGGCGTCGCGAGCTACTCGGCTCTGATGTTCCTCGCCGCGTACGGGTCGTGGCGGGCGCGCTACTGGGCGGTGCTGGGCGTCGAGGCGCTGCTCGCGATCCTCATCGTGGTCTTCGGCGTCCTGGTCTTCGAGGCCTCGAACGTCGCGACGGTCGCGATCTGCGTGGCGGTCATGGGCAGCGCGGGGGCGCTCTTCTACTTCCTCGTAAAGGCGATGGCGCGGATCCAGATGCCGCAGCGGCCGACTCGATGACCGACCGCGACGGCCACTTCTCGCTCGTGCAGCGAGTCCGGTTCGGCGACCTCGACGCCAACCAGCACATGAACAACGTCCAGTACCTGCGCTTCTTCGAGACGGCGCGCATCGCGTGGGCGCTCAGCCTGCTCCCGGACCACGACCCCACCATGCCCGAGGGGTTCGGGTTCATCTTCGCCGAGTGCCACATCGTCTACCGGTCGCCGGCGCGGTTCGACGAGGAGATCCGAACCTGGATCCGGCCGGAGGAGCTGCGCCGGTCGAGCATCCGGATCGGGTTCGAGATGCAGTCCGAGGGCGACGGGCGGACGGTCGCCGACGGGTGGGGCGTACTCGTCGGCTACGACTACGCGGGCGAGCACGTCAAGCGGATCCCGCAGTCGTTCCGGAGCCGGGTCGAGCCGCTGCTTGGATAGCCTGCTCGGCCGATGCCCGACACGAGCTACGACTGCGTCGTCATCGGCTCAGGCCCCGGCGGCTACGTGGCCGCGATCCGCGCCGCGCAGCTCGGGATGAGGACGGCGGTCGTCGAGAAGGACCGGGTCGGCGGGCGCTGCCTGAACTACGCCTGCATCCCCGCGAAGGCGGTCCTGCGCGCGGCCGACGTCCTGACCGAGGTCGAGCACGCGAAGGGGTTCGGGATCTCGGTCGAGGGCGCCTCGGTCGACTTCGGCGGCGTCGGCAAGCACCGCGACAAGGTGATCAAGACGCTCACCGGCGGGGTGAGCGGGCTGTTCAAGAAGAACGAGATCGAAGTGCTCGAGGGGCACGGCGCGCTCACCGAGGACGCGAACGTGCGGATCGGGGCGGCCAAGGACGGCCAGGAGATCGAGGCCGGCAGGGTGATCGTCGCGACCGGGTCGGTGCCGAAGCCGATCCTCGGGCTGAGGTTCGGCGGCCGCGTGCTCGGGACCGAGACGGCCTGGGCGCTCGACGAGCTGCCGAGCCGGCTCGCCGTGATCGGCGCGGGCGCGTCGGGCACGGAGGTGGCGTCCGCCTTCGGCCGGCTCGGCGTCGAGGTCGTGCTGCTGGAGGCGCTGCCGCAGATCCTCCCCCTGGAGGACGAGGAGATCGCGAAGGCCTGCGCGCGCGAGATCAAGAAGCAGAACGTGGAGATCGTGACCGGCGCCGAGATCGAGTCGGCCGAGGCCGGCGAGAGCGAGGTGAAGCTCGCGTGGGGCGGCGAGGAGCGCTCGTTCGACTACGTGTGCATCGCCGCGGGTCGAGGCCCGGACGTCGAGGGGCTGGGGCTCGACGACGCGGGCGTGAAGACGAACGACCGCGGGCTGGTCGAGGTGGACGGCGCCATGCGCACCTCGCGCGAGGGCGTGTACGCGATCGGCGACCTTGTCCCCGGCCCGGCGCTCGCGCACAAGGCCTCGGACGAGGGCGTGATCGCCGCCGAGGACGCCGCCGGCCAGGAGACGCACCCGATCGACTACCGGTTCGTCCCCGCCGCCACGTTCTGCCACCCGCAGGTGGCGAGCTTCGGGATGACCGAGAAGGAGGCCCGCGACGAGGGCCGCGACGTGGTCGTGGGCAAGGTGCCCGTGAGCGCCGTCGGCGCCCCGACCGTCTACGGCGACCGCACCGGCATGATCAAGATCGTGGGCGACCGCGAGTACGGCGAGCTGCTCGGCGGCCACATCGTCTGCGCGAAGGCGGCCGACCTGATCTCCGAGCTGGTCGTCGCGCGCGACCTCGAGGGCGGGTACGCGGAGGTCGCCCGCTCGATCCACCCGCACCCGGCGTTCCCGGAGGCCGTCATGGAGGCCGCCCGCGCCGCGGACGGCTGGCTGATCCACGGGTAGCCGGGGCGGGCCGCCGCGACCGAGCCACCCGCCAGGGCCGAGCGACCCACCTTCCACTTCGACGTCGGCTCCCCGTGGTGCTGGCTGGCGGCCGAGCGGGTCAACCAGGACCACGACCCGGTGCCCGAGTGGGTGCCGGTGCTGGCGGCGGAGCTGCCGGGCGCCGGCGGCGTCCCGGGCGTCGACCGGGACGAGGTCGAGCGCCGCGCCGCCGAGCTCGGGCTCCCGCCGGTCCGCTGGCCCGACCCGTTCCCCTTCGACTCGCGCACGGCGATGCTGGCGGCGACGTTCGCGAAGCGGTCCGGCCGGGTCGTCGCCTTCTCCCTCGCCGCCATGCGCCAGGCGTTCTGCGCCGGCCGCGACCTGAGCGTGGTCGACAACGTGCTGATCGCCGCGGCGGCCTGCGAGCTCCACCCGCGGGCGGTGCTCCAGGGCGTCGAGCTGCGCTCGACCGCCGAGGCGCTCCGCTCGGCGACCGCCGAGGCGGCCGCCGCAGGCGTCACCCGGGTCCCCTCCGTCGGTCGAACGTCCATTTGACCCCCCTGTGCGGTGGTCAAATGGACGTTCGCCGTCCGGGGCTCGCGCGAGCATTCCCCCGATGCGATCCGGCGGGATCCTCCGTGCGCTGATCGCGCCCGTCCGGGCGGTCGTGGCCCTGGTCGTCGGGGTGGTGTCGCTGCTGCTCTCGCGGGGCCGCTCGACGCCCGTGCAGCCCGGGGGCGAGTGGGTACCCTCCGAACCGATGGCCGTCGAGCGAGCGGAGCAGGAGCGGCAGGAGGAGAACGGCCGCCCGAAGCGCGACCACGACCTGCCGGACGCGGACACATGCCGCCGGGTCGTGGAGAAGATGCTCCTGATCCGCCGGTTCGAGGAGCGCGCCGGCGAGATGTACGCCAAGGCGAAGATCGGCGGCTTCCTCCACCTGTGCATCGGCGAGGAGGCGACGATCGTCGGCGCCGTGAACGCGATGCGCGACGAGGACTACCTCATGTCGACCTACCGCGAGCACGGCCAGGCGCTCGCGCGCGGCACCTCGCCGGAAGCCGTGATGGCCGAGCTGTTCGGGCGCGTCGACGGCTGCTCGAAGGGCCGCGGCGGGTCGATGCACCTGTTCGACTGGGAGCGTCGCTTCCTCGGCGGCTACGGGATCGTGGGCGGCAACCTTCCGCTGTCGGCGGGAGTGGCGCTGGCCGCCGACTACGAGGAGACCGAGGACGCCGTGCTGTGCATGTTCGGCGACGG
>DASVQB010000044.1:0-109044 GCA_036389295.1 Thermoleophilaceae bacterium
CCCCGGCGGCGTCCTTCACGCGGTCGATCAGGTCGCGGCGCAGCCAGCCCGAGCGCGTCTCCGGGTGGGTCGAGATGATGATCTCGTCGGCCCCGTAGTGGTGGAAGGCGTCCATCGTCGCGTTGTACGGGTCGGGGTCCATGACCTCGCCGTCGGCCTCGATCCCGACCTCGCGGAGCTGCGCCAGGGTCGTGGCCAGCCGGTTCTCGGCGGCATGGCGGACCGTCTCGTCGTAGACGACGTAGCCGTGCTTCGGCTGGTTCTGCGGGCAGACCACGCAGACCTTGAACGGCTTCCCCGCCTCGTGGGACGCCTCCGCGCGGCGCTTGACGGCCTCGATCAGCGCGCGGCCGCCGACCGTCTCGTTGGCGACCACGAGCAGCCTGGCCGGGGCGTCGGCGCTCATTCGCCGGCCACCGCGCCCGCCTCCGCCGTGGCGGGCACCGGTTTCTTCTCCTTGAAGACGCCGTGCACGGCGCCCGGCACGCCGTACTCGTACGGGCCGCCGACGACGGTGGGCACCTCGTCGAAGTTGAAGACGGGCGGCGGCGAGGACACCTGCCACTCGAGCGTGTGCGCCCGCCACGGGTTGCCCTCCGCGGCCGGGCCGTGACGCCAGCTCGCGATCATGTTGTAGACGAACACGAGGAACGACAGGCCGAACACGAAGCTCGATATCGAGATGAACGCGTTGAGCGTGGAGAACTGGTCCGCGTAGTCGGCCACGCGCCGCGGCATCCCGTCCACGCCCACGAAGTGCATCGGCCCGAACGTGAGGTTGAAGAACACGAACGAGAGCCAGAAGTGCACGCGGCCGAGCGTCTCGTCGTACATCCGGCCGGTCATCTTCGGGAACCAGTGGTAGATGCCCGCGAAGATGGTGAACACGCTGCCGCCGAACAGCACGTAGTGGATGTGCGCCACCACGAAGTACGTGTCGGAGACGTGGATGTCCACCGGGACGACGGCCAGGATGATCCCGCTGATGCCGCCGAGGGTGAACATGGTGATGAACCCGAGCGCGAACAGCATCGGCGTCCTGAGGTGGATCACCCCGCGCCACAGCGTGGCCAGCCAGGAGAAGATCTTGATGCCGGTCGGGACGGCGATCAGCATCGTGGTGATCATCATCGGCACGCGTATCCACGGGTGCATGCCCGACACGAACATGTGGTGGGCCCAGACGGTGAACCCGAGCACCACGATCGCCACCAGCGAGAACGCCATCATCCGGTAGCCGAAGACGGGCTTGCGGGCGTGCGTCGAGATGACCTCGCTGATGATCCCGAAGCCGGGCAGCATCATGATGTACACGGCCGGGTGCGAGTAGAACCAGAAGACGTGCTGGTACATGATCACGTCGCCGTTGGCCTGGAAGTCGAAGAAGTGCGTGCCGAGCGTTCGCTCGAAGAGGACGAAGAACTGCGACCCGGCGATGAACGGCGTGGCGATCACCACGAGGAGCGAGGTGGTGAAGTTCGCCCAGGCGAGCAGCGGCATCCGCCAGAACGTCATGCCCGGCGCCCGCATGGTGATGATCGTGACCAGGAAGTTCAGGGCGGTGGCGATCGACGACGCGCCCGCGAACTGCACGGCCACGTTGAAGAAGGTCTGCCCGAGCGGCGTCTCGCTCGAGAGTGGGGCGTAGGCGGTCCAGCCCGTGGCGAACGCGCCGCCGGGGGCCAGGAAGCTCGCCAGCATCAGGATCCCCGCCATCGGCAGGAGCCAGAACGACAGGGCGTTCAGCCGCGGGAACGCCATGTCCGGCGCGCCGATCATCAGCGGGATCACGTAGTTCGCGATCCCGGCGAAGACCGGGATGATGAACAGGAAGATCATCAGCGAGGCGTGCACGGAGAACAGCCCGTTGAACGTGTTCGGGCTGACGAACTGCATGCCGGGCGAGGCCAGCTCGGCCCGCATCAGCATCGCCATCACGCCGCCGGCGACGAAGAAGAAGAACGTCGTGCAGATGTACTGGAGCCCGATGACCTTGTGGTCGGTGTTCACGCGGAAGTAGTCCCTCCACGAGGTGGCGCCGTGGCCCGAGTGGTCCTCGGGCACGGTCGGCGCGCCGGCGGCCCAGCGGAACCAGTAGTCGAAGCAGCCGATCCCGATCAGGAAGGCGAGCGGGATCGAGATCATCGCCACCGTGGCGATCGCGTCGCCGTCGACGAAGGCGCCGTACGTGTCGTGGCCGTAGAGGGCGCGGATGCCCCAGGTGAGCAGGAACGCCACGGCGAGCCCGATGGGCACGGAGAGTCCCGCGCGGTACCAGCCGGGGGCTCTGAGCTTCGCGGCGATCGTCACTTGGCCTTTCCTCCTCCGCCCCCGGCCTCGAGCAGGTAGGCAACCAGGGCGTCGATCTGCTGGGGGGTCAGGTCCCTGCCGAAGTTCCCCGGCATCGTACCCCGTGGGAAACCGGGCACGACGATGGCGTCGGGCTCGACGATCGACTGGCGGACGTACTCCTCGGGCGAGGCGCCCTTGCCGTGCTCCCTCGCGTCGGCCGCCAGGTTCTCGAGGCTCGGCCCGGTCGTGCCCGACCCGCCCGCGTCGGCGAGCTGGTGGCACCCGCCGCACCCGTTGCTCGAGAAGACCTGCTTGCCGTCCGCGGCGCCGGGCTCGCCCGCCGCGCCGGGCTCGCCCGTCTGCGATCCGCCGCCCCCGCCGACCGGCGCCGGCCCGCCTCCCTGCCTCGCGAGCCAGTCGTCGAAGGTGCGCTGGGTGACGACGGTCGCGCCCGCCCGCATCGTGGAGTGGCCGGCTCCGCACAGCTCGGCGCAGACGACGTCGTGCCTCCCGGTCTTGCTCGGGGTCGTCCGCCAGCTCGTGGTGATGCCCGGGACGGCGTCGAACTTCAGGCGGAAGTCGGGGATCCAGAACGAGTGGATCACGTCGCGGGACGAGATCAGGAACTTGACCGGCTTGTTCACGGGCAGGACGAGGTCCTTCGAGCGGATCGGCTTGCCGTCCCGCCCCCGGTACTCGTAGCTCCACGTGAACTGCTGGCCGAACACGTGGACGATCAGCTCGTCCGGCTTCTTCGCCTCGATGTCGTCGAGCACGTACCAGGCGTAGAACGCGAGCACCGAGACGATCACGAACGGGATCAGCACCCAGATCACCTCGAGGCGCGCGTTGCCGTGGATCGGGGCGCCGTCGCGGGTGTCGCCCGGGCGGGCCCTGAACGTGACGACGCTGTAGATCGCGACCGTCATTACGAGCACGAAGATCGGGACCGACACGACCATCAGGACGTCGTAGAGCTGGTCGATCTTGTGGGCGTCCGTGGATCCCTGGGCGGGGAACCAGTCCATCGCGAGGACGATCGCGACGCCGATCGCCGACGCGATCGTCCCGTAGAGGAACATCCGGGCGAGCGGATGCCTAGGCATGCGGGTTCGTCCGCGGGGCGAGCACGGCGCGCGAGTCTATAGGCGCGCTGGACGGTCCGGCCGCGCCGCCGGGGCGCGCCGCCGCGGCCCCGCGGATCGCACGCGCGCTCAGGCCGCGGCGGCCGGCCGCACGTACTCGTCCGGGCGCAGGGCCGGGACGCCGGGGTCGACCGCGACCTCCGGCTCGCGCGGCGGAGCCAGCGCCTCCCGCCTGACGCTCGACGGCGCACGGCCGTGGTGCCGGCGGAAGGTCTTCGCGAACTGGGCGGCCTGCCGGTAGCCGACGCTAGAAGCGACGTCGCGGACCGGGAGCGAGCCCTCGCGGAGCAGCTCGAACGCCTTCCGCATGCGCACCTCGGCGAGGTGCGTGCGGAAGCTCGTGCTGCCGCTCTCGGCGAACGCCCGCTGGAGCTGGCGGCGGGAGGTCGCCAGGCGGCGTGCGACCGCGTCGAGCTCGAGCTCGACGGCGTACTCGTGTTCGATTATCTCGACCGCCTCCTCGAAGAGGGCACGGCGGCGTGCGACTGTGGAAGCTCGAATGGCCATGGGGGTAGGGGTGTCGGGGTCGGGGGGCGGGGCGTGCATGGTTGGCGCGAACATCGCTCTGGCGCCGTTGAGCAAGGCAACTTAGCGAAGATGACGCCGGAGTCATCATTTCGGGCGTTTCTGGCGCGGGAACGCTCGTGCGTGGCGTCCATCGCCCGCCCTCGCCCCCTGCGTTAGTCTCTTGCGGCAATCGGCACTTGCGGGGAGCCCCGGTCGGCACTCGACGGGGAGCCTCGATTGGCACTCGACGGGGGGGAGCGCGATGAGAATGGAGATCGGATGCGGGTGAGCGAGGGAATGAGCTCGGTCGTCCTGACCGTGGGCCCGGACCACAGCCTCCGCGAGGCGGCGCGCCAGATGGGCCGGCGCGGGGTGGGCGCGGCGGTCGTGATCGACCCCGAGCAGCCGGGCCCGGGGATCGTCACCGAGCGCGACATCCTGCTGTCGCTCGCCGAGGGGCAGGACCCGGACTCGGAGCGGGTGGGCGACCACCTCTCCGACAACCTCACCTTCGCGGCGCCGGACTGGTCGCTCGAGCGGGCGGCCGAGGCGATGGTCCGCGGCAACTTCCGCCACCTGGTCGTAGTCGACGGCGGCGAGACCGTCGGCGTCCTCTCGATGCGCGACATCGTGCGCTGCTGGACGGAGGTCGGCGCGACCTCCGAGATGCCGGCCTGAGCGGGCGGCCGAGCGCCGCGCGAGGCGGCCGCCGGGCCGAGCCGCTCTAGAGCGGCGGCCCGCGGCGTGCGCTGCGGCGGCCGCGCGGGGTCGAGGGGCCGCCGGGAGCCGGCGGGCGGTCGCGCTCGGCCCCGGCGCGCGGCGACCGCGAGCCGCTCGCGTCGCGCGCCGTCCGGGAGCCGCGGCGGCGCGACGGGCCGGCGTCCCCGCGCTCGCCGGGCGCCGGCGGCCGCTTCTGGCCGAGCGCCGGCCGGCCCAGCATGTAGAGCCCGAAGCCGAGCAGCGCGAGCGCGATCGAGAGCGTCGCCCGCCCGGTGAAGAGCCCGGCCACCGCGGCGATCATCACGAGCGGCGAGTCGAGCAGCGCGATGCGCTGGAGGAGCCAGCGGACGTTCGACCGGTCGGGCACGGCCCCGGTCAGTGCTCGAGCGGTAGGTCCGCCATCTCCTCGCGGGTCGCGCGGATCCAGCGGTAGATCGCGGCGACGGCGATCGCCAGCCCAATCGCGACCATCGCCCACGAGAGCACGACGCCGACGACGGCGAGGGTGATCCCGAACGCCGTGGCGACCGGCATGTACGAGGGGTCCGGAAGGTGGACCTCCTCGCTCGGCGGCGGTACGGCGGGGGCGGCGGTCTCGTCGGGCATCAGTACACGGCGGCGACGAAGAAGGCCGCGCCGAACACGACGAAGCAGATCGCGCCGGCGATCAGGCCGGTGCGCAGGTTCTTGCTGGCGAGCCGCCGGTCCACGGGGGCCGTTTCTAGCACACGGGGGGCGGCCAGCCGCCGGCCGGCCGGGCGCTGGCGGCCGGGCGAGCCGCCGGCCGGCCGGGGCGGGGCGGGGGGCCGGGTGCGCCGTCAGGCCCCGTTGGAATAGGTTTCCGGCATGCCCCCGGTCCGAGGGAGAGCCGGTGCAGGGCGCGGCTGAGCCTGCGGTCATCGGCGTGGACGTCGGGGGGACGAAGGTGGCCGCCGCCCGCGTCGCCGGCACCGAGGCGAGGGGCGCGGTGTCGCACCCGACCGACCTGAGCGGCACCGGGCCGCTGCTCGACGGGATCGAGGCCGCCATCCGCGAGGTCGCGGCCGCGGAGGGCGACCCCGAGGCGATCGGGGTCGGCGTCCCGTCGCAGGTGGACCACCGGACCGGGACCGTCGTCCAGAGCGTGAACATCCCGCTCGCCGGCGTCCCGCTCGGAACCGAGCTGAGCGGCCGGCTCGGCGTGCCCGTCCACATCGACAACGACGCCAACTGCGCCGCGCTCGCCGAGGCTCAGTTCGTGGACGACGCCCCCGCCCGGCACCTCGTGATGCTCACGCTCGGCACCGGGGTGGGCGGCGGAGTGGTGATCGACGGGCAGATCTTCCGCGGCGCGAGCGGGCTCGGCGCCGAGCTGGGCCACGTGGTCGTCCAGGCCGACGGTCCCGAGTGCCCGGGCGCGTGCCCGAGCCGCGGCTGCCTGGAGGCGCTCTGCAGCGGGACCGCGCTCGAGCGCGACGCGACGCGGCTCGCGGGCGACCGCCCGGACTCCGCCCTGGGCCGGCTCGCGGCCGAGCGCGGCGGCCGCGTGAAGGGCCGCGACGTGGTGTCCGCCGCCCGCGACGGCGACGCGGACGCCCAGGCGCTGCTCCAGGCCCTCGGGACCTGGCTGGGCGTGGGCATCTCGAACATGGTCAACGTGTTCGAGCCGGAGCACGTCGTGATCGGCGGCGGGCTGTCCGCCGCCGGCGACCTGTTCATGCAGACGGCCGAGCGGAGCGCCGGCTCGCGCGCGCTCCCCGCGCTGTTCGAGCGGGTCCGGATCTCGCTCGCCCGGGCGGGCAACGACGCCGGCGTGATCGGGGCCGGCCTGCTCGCGGCCCAAGAGCTCGCCCTGAAGGGACATACTGCCGGGGCGACGGCTCCCCCGGAGGGCGCCGCGACGACGCGGGAGGGGATTGGATGACGACGACGGCGACCGACACGAGCGTCCTCGACGAGCTCTGCGTCAACACGATCCGGACGCTCTCGATGGACGCCGTCGAGCACGCCAACTCCGGCCATCCCGGGGCGCCGATGGGCCTGGCCCCCCTCGCCTACGTCCTGTTCACGCGGGTCATGCGCCACAACCCGGCCAACCCGGACTGGCCCGACCGCGACCGCTTCGTCCTCTCCGCGGGGCACGCCTCGATGCTCCTCTACTCGATGCTGCACCTGACCGGCTACCCCATGACCCTCGACGACATCAAGGCCTTTCGCCAGGTCGGGTCGCCGACGGCCGGCCACCCCGAGCGCAAGTACAGCCCGGGGATCGAGGTCACGACCGGCCCGCTCGGCCAGGGCCTCGCCAACTCGGCCGGCCTCGCGCTCGGCGAGCGGATGCTCGCGGCGCAGTTCAACGAGCCCGAGCACGAGGTCGTCAACCACTTCACGTTCACGATCGCGAGCGACGGCGACATCCAGGAGGGCGTCGCCGCCGAGGCCTCGTCGCTCGCGGGCCACCTCGGGCTCGGCAAGCTGATCGCGTTCTACGACGACAACAAGATCCAGCTCGCCAGCAAGGTCGACGTGGTGATGAGCGAGGACGTGGCCAGGCGCTACGAGGCCTACGGCTGGCACGTGATCGACGTGGGCGAGGACGTCTCGCTCGACCGGCTCGAGAGCGCCACCCGCGAGGCGATGCAGGTCGAGGACCGGCCGTCGCTCGTCATCGTCCAGACGCACATCGGCTACGGCGCGCCGAACAAGCAGGACACGACCAGCGCGCACGGCTCGCCGCTCGGCGCCGAGGAGGTCCGCGCGGCCAAGGAGAACCTCGGCTGGGACCCGGACAGGCAGTTCTACGTCCCGGACGAGGCGCTCGCCCACTTCCGCCGCCAGTGCGAGCGCGGCGGCCAGCTCGAGGCCGCGTGGAACGCGATCTACGACCGCTACCGCGACGCGCACCCGGACAGGGCGAAGCTGTTCGACGCGATCCAGGCCGGCGAGATGCCGGACGGCTTCGACGGCGACGTGCCGAGGTTCGACGCCGACGAGAAGGGCATGGCCACGCGCAAGGCGTCCGGCGTCGCGATCCAGTGGGCGGCGGAGCGGGTCCCGCACCTGGTCGGCGGCTCGGCCGACCTCGCCAGCTCGACCAACACGGACATCGACGGCGGCGGCGACGTGGCGCCCGGCGAGTACGGCGGCCGCAACCTCCGCTTCGGCGTCCGCGAGCACGGCATGGGCTCGATCGTGAACGGACTCTGCCTCCAGGGCCTGCGCGCGTTCGGCGCCACGTTCCTCACGTTCTCCGACTACATGCGACCGGCGGTCCGCCTGTCGGCGCTGATGAAGCTGCCGGCGATCTGGGTCTGGACCCACGACTCGATCGGGCTCGGCGAGGACGGCCCCACCCACCAGCCGGTCGAGCACCTGGCGGCCCTGCGGGCCATCCCGCGCCTGTACGTGATCAGGCCGGCGGACGCGAACGAGACCGCGCTCGGCTGGCGCTTCGCCATGCGGCAGACCGAGGCCCCGATCGCCTTCGCGCTGTCGCGCCAGAACCTGCCGGTGCTCGACCCCGACTCGGTCCCCGACGACGCGATCGAGCGCGGCGCCTACGTGCTGAGCGACCCGCCCGACGGCGACCCCGACGTGATCTTCATCGGGACCGGCTCGGAGGTCGCCCTGTGCGTCGAGGCGGCGGCCAAGCTCGAGGCCGACGGGATCGCGGCGCGCGTCGTCAGCATGCCGTGCATGGACGCCTTCGTCGAGCAGGACGAGTCCTACCGGGAGGAGGTCCTCCCGCGGGCGGTGCGGGCGCGCGTGGCGGTGGAGGCGGCCGTCCCGATGGGGTGGCACCGCTGGGTCGGCCCCGACGGCGAGTTCCTCGGCATGCGCACGTTCGGCGAGTCGGGGCCCGCGAAGGCGGTCTACGAGCACTTCGGGATAACGGCGGACCGCGCGGCCGAGCTCGGCAGGGCCGTGCTGGACCGGGTTGGAGCGAGAAGCGGATGAGGAGGCGGCCATGAGCGTTGCTGTTTCGGCCAACGAGCGGCTCGCGGCGCTGACCGCGGCCGGCACGAGCGTCTGGCTCGACCAGATCCGTCGCAGCCTCATCGAGGAGGGCGAGCTCCGGCGGCTGATCGACGAGATGTCGCTGCGCGGCGTCACGTCGAACCCGGCGATCTTCGAGAAGGCGATCCTCGGCTCGGACGACTACGACGACCAGCTCCGCGAGCTGGCCGACCGCGGCCTGGGCGCCCGCGAGATCTACGACGAGATCGCGATCAAGGACGTCCAGATGGCGGCGGACGTGCTGCGGCCGGTCTTCGACGAGCTGGGCGGGTACGACGGCTACGTGTCGCTCGAGGTCGGCCCCGAGGCCGCCCACGACACCGAGGAGACGCTGCGCCAGGCGCGCGACTACTGGCGCCGGGTGGACCGCCCGAACGTCTTCATCAAGATCCCCGGCACGCCGAAGGGCGTCCCCGCGATCGAGCAGGCGATCGCCGAGGGGATCAACGTCAACGTGACGCTCCTGTTCGCCGTCGAGGCGTACGCGGACGTGGCCGAGGCCTACGTCCGCGGCCTCGAGCGCCGCCGCGAGGCGGGCGAGTCGGTCGACGACGTGCGATCGGTGGCGAGCTTCTTCGTCTCCCGCGTGGACAGCGAGGTCGACAAGCGGCTCGAGGAGGCCGGCAACTCGGAGCTCCTCGGCCAGGCCGGGCTCTGGAACGCGCGCGCCGCGTACGTGCGGTTCAAGGAGATCTTCCACGGCGACCGCTTCGCCGAGCTGCGCGAGGCCGGCGCGCCCGTCCAGCGGCCGCTCTGGGCGTCGACCGGCGTGAAGAACCCGAGCTACTCCGACGTGATGTACGTGGACGGGCTGGTCGCGCCCGAGACCGTCAACACGATGCCGATGCCGACGCTGCTCGCGGCGGGCGAGAAGTCCGAGGTGACCGGCCCGACGGCGGACGTGGACGCCTCCGAGGTCGAGGCCGCCCTGGGGCGCCTCGCCGAAGCCGGCGTCGACATGGCCGACGTGACCGACAAGCTGCTGCGCGACGGCGTCCGCCTGTTCGTGGAGGCGATGGACAAGCTGATCGCCGGCGTCGAGAGCGCGCGCGAGGCCGCCGTGACCGGCCGGCCGGCCACGTTCGAGAGCGCCCTGCCCGACGACCTCGAGCCGGCGATCGCCGAGCGCGTGAGGAAGGCCGCGCAGGAGGAGGTCGCGCGGCGGGTCTGGCGCAAGGACGAGAGCCTCTGGGGCGGCCCGGGCGTGCCCGAGCTCGGCGACCGGCTCGGCTGGCTGACGATCTCCGACCGCATGCTCGAGACCGCGGACGACCTGAAGGCGTTCGCGCGCGCCTGCCGCGAGGACGGGCTGACCGACGCGGTGCTGCTCGGCATGGGCGGGTCGAGCCTCGCCCCGGAGGTGCTCCGCCGCAGCTTCGCGGGCGCGGACGCCGACGGGATGCGGCTGCAC
This sequence comes from Thermoleophilaceae bacterium, assembly GCA_036389295.1. Taxonomy (GTDB): domain Bacteria; phylum Actinomycetota; class Thermoleophilia; order Solirubrobacterales; family Thermoleophilaceae; genus AC-37. Next base: position 10,072 of record DASVQB010000044.1, read on the forward strand.
GTGCTCGACTCGACCGACCCGGGCGCGGTCCTCGAGGTGGAGCGCTCGATCGACCTCGCGAGCGCGCTGTTCGTCGTCTCCAGCAAGTCGGGCGGGACGATCGAGACGCTGTCGCAGTTCAAGCACTTCCACGCTCGGGCGAGCGAGGCGCTCGGCGCGACCGAGGCCGGCAAGCGCTTCGTGGCGGTCACCGACCCGGGCACCCCGCTCGAGCGGCTCGCCGAGGAGAAGGGCTTCCTCCACACGTTCCCGGGCGACCCCGAGATCGGCGGCCGCTACTCGGCCCTGTCGCACTTCGGCATGGTCCCCGCCGCGCTGGCGGGCATCGACGTGACCGCGGTGCTGGAGCGCGCCCAGGTGGCCGAGCAGGTCTGCCAGGCCCACGACAGCTCGTCGAGCAACTCGGGGCTGTGGCTCGGCCTCGCGCTGGGCGAGCTGGCGCTCCACCGCCGCGACAAGCTCACGTTCGTGGTCGAGGAGCCGATCGCGAGCTTCGGCCTCTGGGCCGAGCAGCTCGTGGCCGAGTCGACCGGCAAGGAGGGCAAGGGCATCCTGCCGGTGGCCGACGAGCCGCTCGGCGAGCCGGACGCCTACGGCGACGACCGCGTGTTCGTCCACCTCCGCAGCGGGGGCGACGGCTTCGCGGCGCCGCTCGCGGAGCTCGCCAGGGCCGGGCACCCCGTGTTCACGTTCGAGGCCGAGGGGCCGGAGGACCTCGGCCGGCTGTTCTTCTTCTCCGAGTTCGCGACGGCCGTGACCGGCTGGGTGCTCGGCATCAACCCGTTCGACCAGCCGAACGTGCAGGAGGCGAAGGACAACACCGGCAAGGTGCTCGACCGCTACGCCGAGGAGGGCCGGCTGCCGGAGGTGACCGAGGCCGACGACACGGCGCTCCGCGACCTGCTGAAGCAGGCCGAGCCGCCGCACTACGTGGCGATCATGGGCTACGTGCAGCCGTCCGAGCGCTTCGACCGGGCGATCGAGGGCCTGCGCGCCGCGATCCGGAACGGGACGAAGGCGACGACCACGTTCGGCTACGGCCCGCGCTTCCTGCACTCGACCGGCCAGTTCCACAAGGGCGGGCCGAAGACCGGCATCTTCCTCCAGCTCGTTCACGACGGCGAGGAGGACGTGGAGATCCCGGACGCCGGCTACACGTTCGGGACGCTGAAGAACGCCCAGGCCACGGGCGACCTCGAGACGCTCCGCGCGCACGGGTTGCCCGCGGAGCGCGTCAGGCTCGAGGGGGACCCCGCGGAGGCGGTCGAGCGCCTCACGCGGAAGATCGAGGAGATGCTCTGATGCAACTCGGGTTCGTAGGGCTCGGCCGCATGGGCGGCAACATGGTCCACCGCATCCACCGCGACTCCGACCACGAGGTCGTGGCGTTCGACTTCAGCGAGGAGGCCGTGAGCGAGGCCGAGGGCCACGGGGCCAGCGGGGCGTCGTCGCTCGAGGACCTGGTCTCGAAGCTCGACCCGCCGCGCGCGGTGTGGGTGATGGTGCCGGCGGGCGACCCCACGGAGCAGACCGTCGCGAAGCTCGGCGAGCTGCTGGACGAGGGCGACACGATCGTCGACGGCGGCAACACGCGCTGGTCGGACGACAAGCGGCGCGCCGCCGAGCTCGAGTCGAAGGGCGTCCACTACGTGGACGTGGGGACGAGCGGCGGCGTCTGGGGCCTCCAGGTCGGCTACTGCATGATGGTCGGCGGGCCCGACGAGGCGGTCGAGCGGCTCGCGCCGATCCTCGACGTGCTCGCCCCGCCGTCCGACGACGAGCACGGGCCCGGCTGGGGCCACTTCGGCCCGACCGGCGCCGGCCACTACGTGAAGATGGTCCACAACGGGGTCGAGTACGGGATGATGCAGGCCTACGCCGAGGGCTTCTCGCTGTTCGACGCCTGCGAGTACGAGCTCGACAACGCGAAGGTCGCGCACCTCTGGATGCAGGGGTCGGTCGTCCGCTCCTGGCTCTGCGAGCTGGCCGCGCGGGCGTTCGAGCAGGAGGGCAACGACCTCGCGTCGCTCGAGCCGTACGTCGAGGACTCCGGCGAGGGCCGCTGGACCGTCGAGGACTCGATCGACAAGCGGATCCCGACGCCGGTCATCACGACCTCGCTGTTCGAGCGGTTCGGCTCGCGCGGGCAGAACGCGTTCGCGGCGAAGGTGAACGCGGCGCTCCGCAACCAGTTCGGGGGCCACGCGGTGAAGGTGGCGGACACGGCCGCGCAGGGCGACCCGGACGCGGAGTAGCGGGCCGTGGCCACCGCCGAGAGGGAGCAGGAGAACCCCCTCGTCGAGGGGCTCGAGCGGCTGCCGGTCCACCCGACGACGCTCGTCATCTTCGGCGCCACCGGCGACCTGTCGCGGCGCAAGCTGCTCCCCGGCATCTACAACCTGGCCCACGAGGGCGCGCTGCCCGAGCGGTTCAACCTGATCGGCGTCTCGCGCGGCGACGAGTCCGACGAGGGCTTCCAGCAGATGGCCCGCGACGCCATCCAGCAGTTCTCCCGCCGGCCGCCGGACGACAAGGTGCTCGACGCGCTCGTGCAGCGGATGCGCTACGTCGCCGGCTCGTTCGACGAGGACTCGGTGTACGACCGCCTGTCCGAGGTCGCCGGCGGGTTCGACGAGGAGGCGGGGATCCCGTTCAACCGCCTGTTCTACCTCTCGACCGCGCCGTCGTTCTTCCCCCTGATCGCCGAGAAGCTGGGCGGGAAGGGGCTCGACCGCCGCGAGGGCTCCGAGGTCCGGATGATCGTCGAGAAGCCGTTCGGCACCGACCTCGACTCCGCGCGCGAGCTGAACCGCCGGCTGCTCGGGGTGTTCGAGGAGCGGCAGATCTTCCGCATCGACCACTACCTGGGCAAGGAGACCGTCCAGAACATGCTGGTCCTGCGGTTCGCGAACGGGATCTTCGAGCCGCTCTGGAACCGCTCCTACATCGACTACGTGCAGATCACGGCGGCCGAGGACCTCGGGATCGGCGGCCGGGCGGGCTACTACGACACCTCGGGCGCCCTGCGCGACCTCGTCCAGAACCACATGCTCCAGCTCCTGATGCTGCTGGCGATGGAGCCGCCGGTGTCGTTCGACGCCAACGCCGTGCGCGACGAGAAGGTGAAGGTGCTGCGGGCGATCGCGCCGCCGACCGTCGACGAGGTGGGCGAGATGGCGGTCCGCGCGCAGTACGCGGCGGGGTTCTCCGCGGGCGAGCCGGTGCAGGGCTACCTCGAGGAGGAGGGCGTGCCGGAGGGCTCGACCACCGAGACCTACGCGGCGCTGCGGCTCGAGGTGGACAACTGGCGCTGGGCCGGCGTGCCGTTCTACCTCCGGACCGGCAAGCGGCTGGCGCGGAAGCTGACCGAGATCGCGGTCACGCTCAAGCCGGTCCCGCACCTGGCGTTCGAGCAGCAGGGGTCGCTCGGCGTCGAGCCGAACCAGCTCATCCTCTCGGTGCAGCCGAACGAGGGCGTGTCGCTGTCGCTCGTCGCGAAGATCCCCGGCGCGCGGATGTCGGTGCGGCCGGTGAACATGGAGTTCCTCTACGGGACCTCGTTCCTGTCGCAGTCGCCTGAGGCGTACGAGCGGCTGATCATGGACACCATGCGCGGCGACGCGACGCTGTTCGCGCGCGACGACGAGGTCGAGGCCGCGTGGGCGATCTGCGACCCGATCCTCGAGGCCTGGAAGGGCTCACCGGGGCCGGTGCCGCAGTACGAGGCCGGCTCGCCCGGCCCGGCGGAGGCCGAGGAGCTGCTGGTGGCCGGCCAGCGGTGGAGGGCGCTGTAGCCGTGGGCGGCGGGGCCCCGGAGGCCTGATGGCGCTCGAGGCCCCCGAGGTCTGGAGCGAGCAGGGCACCACCCCGGGGAAGATCGAGGCCGCCCTGCGGCGGCTCCTCGAGGAGCAGCACGCCCGCGACGACGCGTACGTGCCCGCGCGGGTGCTCAACCTGGTCGCGGTGGTCGACCGCGAGTGGCGCGGCGAGATCGTCAACCGGCTCGAGCAGCTCGGCCGCTACCACCCGTCGCGCACGATCGTCTGCGCGGTCGACCCGCGGCGGACGGAGCTCGACGCCTGGGCGACGATGTCGTGCGACCCGGGGCACGCCGTGGGCGGGCTCGCGGTCTGCGAGGAGCGGGTCGAGATCGACGTCGGCTCGCGCCACCTGAAGCGGCTCGACACGGTCGTCGACCCGCTGCTCGTCCCGGACCTCACGACGATCGTCTGGTCGCCGCACGGGCACCACGAGGCGGTCGACTCGCTCGCCGAGGTGGCCGGCGTCTTCCTGGTCGACTCGGTCCAGGAGCCCGACCCGGCCGGCGCGCTCGCGCGGGTCCGGGCCCTGCTCGAGTCCGGCTACGTGGTCGACCTCGCCTGGCTCCGCAGCGCGCCGTGGCGCGAGCGGATCGCCGCCACGTTCGACCCCGCGACCTGGCGCCCCGCCCTCCGCGACATGGAGGCGGTGACGATCAGGCACCACCCGGAGTCGGCGATCAGCGGCCTGCTGCTGCTCGGCTGGCTCGCCTCGCGGCTCGGCTGGGAGCCGGGGGCGATGACGCGGCGGAACGGCGACATGGTCGCCCGCGCGCGGGCCCGCCGGCACGAGGTGCGCCTCGCGCTGGAGGCGGCCCCGCGGCTGAACGTCCCGGGCCTCGACGGCCTGACGATCGAGACGAGCCGCGGCATGACGATCTCGCTCGACCGCGGCGCGGGCGGCCTGGCGGCGAAGCGCCGCGTCCACGACGGGGGCGAGTCCTCCTGGGTGGTCATGGGCGCCTCGCGCGGCGAGCAGGGGATCCTGGGCGAGGGGATCCGCCAGGCGCTGCTCCGCGACCCGACCTACGGGCCGGCGCTGACGGCCGCGGCGGCCATGCTGGGCTCGTGAACGGCCGCATCGGGGGGGCAGCCCCGGATCCTTCAGCGAACGCTCGGACCGCCCTCCCTGAGTGCTTCAGTTGGTCGGATGCCTGAGATCCGGGTGACGGACGACCCCGCCGCCGAGGCCGCGGAGATCCTCGCGGAGGCCGTGAGGGCGCGGGGCCACATCGCGCTCGCCGGGGGCTCGACGCCGCGGGCGGCGTACCGGAGGGTCGCCGAGATGCCCGACCTCGACTGGCCCGCCGCGACCCTCTGGTTCGGCGACGAGCGCTGCGTGCCGGACGACGACGAGCTCTCCAACTACCGGATGGTCAGGGAGGCGCTGCTCGACCGGCTCGGGGGGGAGGGGCCGGCGGTCAGGCGCATCCCAGCCGAGCGCGGGCCGAGCGTGGCCGCCGACGACTACGAGCGCGAGCTCCGCGAGACGCTCGGCGAGGAGCTGCCGCGACTCGACCTCGTGCTCCTGGGGATCGGGCCCGACGCGCACACCGCGTCGCTGTTCCCGAACCAGCCGTCGCTGCGAGTGGCCGACCGGCTCGCGGTCGGCGTCGAGGAGGCCGGCCTCGAGCCGCTCGTGCCGCGCGTGACCCTCACGCTGCCGGTCATCAACGCCGCGCGCCGGGTCGTCTTCCTCGTGGCGGGCGAGGACAAGTCCGACGCCGTCCGGCGCGCGTTCGGCGGCGAGCGCACCGCGGACGCTCCGGCGAGCCTGGTCTCGCCCGCCGGCGAGCTCGAGCTGCTCCTCGACCCGGGCGCGGCGAGTCGCCTGCCGGGCGCGGCGTGAAGCCCGTCTCCGCGCCGGCGCCGGTCCGCAGGGCCGTCGCGTCCTACGACGGCCGCAGCCCGTTCCCGCCGATCGCCGACTACGCGTTCCTGTCCGACTGCGAGACCGTCGCGCTGGTGGCGCCGAGCGGGAACGTCGAGTGGATGTGCCTGCCGCGCGCGGACGACCCGAGCGTCTTCGGCGCGATCCTCGACCGCGACGCCGGCGGCTTCCGCCTCGGCCCGGCGGACATGGTCGTGCCGGCAGGACGCCGCTACCTGCCCGGCACGAACGTCCTCGAGACCACGTGGATGAGCCGGATGGGCTGGGTCGTCGTCCGCGACGCGCTCTCGGTCGGACCGTGGCACGACGTGGACGAGCGCTCGACCACGCACCGGCGGACGCCGACCGACAACGACGCCGAGCACGTGCTGGTGCGGACCGTGAAGTGCGTGCAGGGGATCGTCGAGCTGCACCTCGACTGCGAGCCGAGCTTCGGCTACGGCGCCGACGGCGCGAGCTGGGAGTACACGGGGGAGGGGTACAACGAGGCGGTCGCGCGCGCGGAGGGCTCGGACGTGGAGCTGCGGCTGACGACCGACCTGCGAGTCGGGTTCGAGGGCCGCCGCGCCCGCGCCCGCCACACGCTGCGCGAGGGAGAGACGGCCTTCGCCGCCCTGTCGTGGAGCGAGCACGCCCCGCCGCGGACGTTCGACGAGGCCGTCGAGCGGATGCAGCGGACCGAGGACTTCTGGCGCGAGTGGCTCAACCGCGGGATCTTCCCGGACCACCCCTGGCGGGTCTACCTCCAGCGCAGCGCGCTGACGCTCAAGGGCCTCACCTACGCGCCGACCGGCGCCATGCTCGCCGCGGCCACGACGTCGCTCCCCGAGACGCCCGGCGGCGAGCGCAACTGGGACTACCGCTACAGCTGGATCCGCGACTCGACCTTCATGCTCTGGGGCCTCTACACGCTGGGCTTCGACTGGGAGGCCAACGACTTCTTCTACTTCGTGGCCGACGTGGCCGGCGCGGAGGACGGGAACGACCTCCAGATCATGTACGGCATCGGCGGCGAGCGCGTGCTCGAGGAGCGCGAGCTCGACCACCTCACCGGCTACGAGGAGGCGCGCCCGGTCAGGGTCGGCAACGGCGCGTACACCCAGAAGCAGCACGACGTCTGGGGCGCGGTGCTCGACTCGGTGTGGCTGCACACGCGGTCCCGCGACCTGCTGCCGGAGCGGCTCTGGCCGATGCTGAAGAAGCAGGTCGAGGCGGCGCTCGACAACTGGCGCGAGCCCGACCGCGGCATCTGGGAGGTGCGCGGCGAGCCGAAGCACTTCACCTCGTCGAAGCTGATGTGCTGGGTCGCGGCCGACCGCGGCGCCCGGCTCGCGCGGATGCGCGAGGACGAGGAGGCGGCCGAGCGCTGGGCGGCAGCCGCCGAGGAGATCCACGACGACATCTGCGAGAACGGGGTCGACAAGCGCGGCGTCTTCACGCAGCACTACGAGACCGACGCGCTCGACGCGTCCGTGCTGATGATGCCGCTCGTGCGGTTCCTGCCGGCCGGCGACGAGCGGATCCGCAAGACCGTCCTCGCCGTCGCCGATGAGCTGACCGAGAACGGGCTTGTGCTGCGCTACCGCGTGGAGGAGACCGACGACGGTCTCTCAGGCGAGGAGGGCACGTTCGCGATCTGCTCGTTCTGGCTCGTGTCGGCGCTCGCCGAGATCGAGGAGCACCGGAGGGCCCGCGAGCTGTGCGAGCGGATGCTCTCCTACGCGAGCCCGCTGTACCTGTACGCCGAGGAGATCGACGCGAAGACGGGCCGCCACCTCGGCAACTTCCCCCAGGCGTTCACCCACCTGGCGCTGATCAACGCGGTGATGCACGTGATCCGCGCCGACCAGGCGGAGAGCACGCGGCAGTTCTCGCGGGCGCGCTGAGGGCCCGGCGCGCGAGCGGGGCGGCGCGGCGGCTACAGCCGCGCGTCGACCACCATCGCGCCGAACAGCAGCGCGAGGTAGGCCAGCGAGAAGAGGTAGAGCCGCAGCGCGGAGCGCCGGTCGGCGCGGCGGTACAGCGCCACGGACCCGGCGATGAAGGCGGCGCCGAGCGCGACCGAGGCGCCGAGGTAGAACGTGCCGAACAGCCCGGCGCAGAACGGGAGCTGCGTGACGGCGTACAGCAGGACGGTGTAGAGCAGGATCTGGCGGCGCGTCTCCCGCTCGCCGCGGACGACCGGCATCATCGGCACGCCCGCCTTCGCGTACTCGTCCTTCATCAGCAGCGACAGCGCCCAGAAGTGAGGCGGGGTCCAGTAGAAGACGATCGCGAACAGGTAGAGCGCGTTCCAGGCGAGGCCCCCCGTGGTGGCGGCCCAGGCGACGAGCGGCGGCACGGCGCCGGCGGCGCCGCCGATCACGATGTTCTGGGGCGTCGATCGCTTGAGCCAGACGGTGTAGACGAGGACGTAGCCCAGGAAGCCGGACAGGGCGAGCGACGCCGCCAGCACGTTGACGGTCGCGGCCAGCAGCACGAACGAGAGGGCGCCGAGCGCCACGCCGAACGCGAGCGCCGCGCGGACCGAGACGCGGCCGGACGGGACCGGGCGGGTGCTGGTGCGGGACATGACCGCGTCGATGTCGCGGTCGAGCGCGTGGTTGACGGCGCCGGCGCCGCCGGCCGAGAGGGCGCCGCCGAGGCAGGTGAGGAGGACCGTCCTCAGGCTCGGCGTCCCCGCCACGTACATCGTCGTGATCGTGGTGAACAGCAGAAGGCTTTGCACCTTCGGCTTCGTGAGCGTGGCGTAGTCCCTGACGACTTGGACGAACGCCGCGGCGCGCGGGTCCTGTCGCCGCTCCGTCCCTCCCCGTGCGGCGTCATGGCCGCCGCCCGTGGACGGACTCCGCGCGGCCTCGAGCTCCGGCGGCGTCACGCCGTCGCCGCCGCGGCCCGGCCCGAGCGCTCGGGCACCGGGGCCGGTATGGAGTAGAGCTGGAGCGAGAGCATCGACGCGGCGGCCCACAGTAGCGTCGCGAGCGTCAGGTGGGCGAGGATCAGGAGCTCGTACTCCTCGAGCCACACGTTCAGGGCCCCCACCAGGATCTGGACCACGAGCAGCCCCGCCATCGCCCACGCGGCGCGGGTCACCCCGCCGCTCGGCCGCCGCCGCAGCGCCACCACGACCAGCGCCAGGATCGCCACCGAGGCCAGGTACATGAACACGCGGTGCGTCAGGTGGATGTCCACGAGGCGCGAGTGGCCGAACGGGAGGAAGCCGTCGTTGCAGGTCGGGAACTCCCGCCCGCACGCGTGGTGCGCGCCGTCGCCGGGCCGGTAGTCGGAGCGGCCGTAGTGCTGCGTACCGGCCATGTAGCCGCCGGCCACGATCGTGCAGAGCAGGAGCCCCTGCGCTCCCAGCGCGAGCTGCCGAAGCCGCGGGCCGCCGTCGGCCGGGGGCGCCCCGATCGACTCCGGCCGCGACGCCCGCCACACGTACAGCACGACCGTGAGCAGGAGCATCGCCGCCCCGAGGTGCGCCGCCACGAGCGGCTCGCCGAGGTCCTCCTCCACGGTCGCCGCGCCGAGCAGCCCCTGCACCATCACCAGCACCGCGGCCGCGACCGTCGCGCGGACGAGCCCGCGGTGCGACCGGTGCCGCCGCCACGCCAGCACCGCCAGCGCCAGGATCAGCACGCCGACGAGCGAGGCCACCGTCCGGTGCGCGTACTCGATCGCGGTGTTCAGGGAGAACCCGGGCACGACGTCGCCCTTGCAGAGCGGCCAGCCGTGTAGGCCGCTGCCGCCGGGCCCGCAGCCGAGCCCCGAGTCCGACACCCGCACCACGCCTCCGAGCACGATCAGCAGGAACGTGGCGACCGCCGTGCCGAGGGCGAGCCGCCTGAAGCCGACCGATGGCGCCGTCACGTGGCGCGCGCGGTGGGGGACGGCGGGCGGGTCACGTCGCGCCCGTGGTGACGGGCTGCGCCACCGTCTCGGCCGGCTGCGCCGCGCGCTCGACCTCGCGGCGGATGTCCTTCATCGGCTCGACCGACCGCACCCGCGGGATCACGTCGAAGTTGTTCTCGGGCGGCGGCGACTGGGTGAACCACTCGAGCGTGTTCGCCCCCCAGGGGTCGTTGCCGGCCCTCGGCCCGAGCTTCACGCTGTAGACCACGTTGACCATCGTCACGACGACCCCGATCCCGAGGACGAACGAGCCGACCGTCGAGATCAGGTTGTAGGCCTCCCAGCCGGCCGACTCGGGATACCAGTAGATCCGCCGCGGCATCCCGTCGAGCCCGGCCGAGTGCTGCACCAGGAACGTGACGTGGAAGCCGACGAACATCAGCCAGAACGACGCCTTGCCGACCCGCTCGTTCATCATCCGGCCCGACATCTTCGGGAACCAGTAGTAGAGCCCCGCGAAGATCCCGAACACCGACCCGCCGAACAGCACGTAGTGGAGGTGGGCCACCACGAAGTAGGTGTCGGTCATGTACCAGTCGACGGGGAAGATCGCGAGGATCACGCCCGAGATCCCGCCGATCACGAACGACGCGAGGAACCCGCAGGCGAAGTAGAGCGGCGTCTTGAAGACGAGCGTCCCGCGCCACAGCGTCGCCAGCCAGTTGAAGATCTTGATGCCGGTCGGGATCGCGATCGCGAACGACGAGAGCATGAAGAACGCGAGGACGACCGTGGCCGTCGGCGTGGCGAACATGTGGTGCGCCCACACCAGCATCCCGAGGAAGGCGATCGCGGCGGTGGCGGCGGCGATCGCCTTGTAGCCGAAGATCGGCTTGCGCGCGAACACCGGGATGACCTCCGAGATCATCCCGAACGCGGGCAGGACCATGATGTAGACCTCGGGGTGCCCGAAGAACCAGAACAGGTGCTGCCACAGCATCGGGTCCCCGCCCGCGATCGGGTCGAAGAAGGCGGTGCCGAAGTGGCGGTCGGTGAGCAGCATCGTCACCGCGGCGGCCACCGCCGGCAGCGCCAGGATCAGCAGGTAGCTGTAGATCAGGATCGTCCACACGAACAGCGGCATGCGCCCCCAGCCCATCCCGCGCGCGCGCATGTTGTGGATCGTCGCCGTGAAGTTCACGGCGCCGACCAGCGACGAGAGCCCCGTGAGGTGGATCATGAATATCCACGCGTCGATCCCGCCGTCGGGCAGGAAGGCGTCGTCGGTCAGCGGCGCGTATGACGTCCAGCCGGCGCTCGGCGGCGTGAAGAAGATGCTCGCGTAGAACGCGATCCCGCCGAACAGGAACAGCCAGTACGACAGCGCGTTCAGCCGCGGGAAGGCCATGTCGCGCGCGCCGATCATGAGCGGCACGAGGTAGTTGCCGAAGCCGGCCAGCACCGGCACGACGAACAGGAACACCATCGTCGACCCGTGCATCGTGAGGAGCGCGTTGTAGGTGCGCGGCTCGAGCAGGGTCGCGTCCGGGCTGGCGAGCTGGAGGCGCATCAGCAGCGCCTCGACGCCGCCCAGCAGGAAGAACAGGAACGTCGTGTACAGGTAGAGCAGCCCGATCTTCTTGTGGTCCGTCGTGGTCAGCCACGAGGTCCAGCCGGTCGGGCGCTCGCGCAGCCCGCGGAGGACGATCTCCGGCCGCGCGCCGTTCCCGTTGGTCGCGTACTCGGCGGTCGCCACCTAGTTCTCCCCCCTCACCTTCCGCTGGAGCGAGAGGTAGCCCTGGGACTTCTGGATGTCGGAGGCCTGGCGCTCCTGCCAGGCGGCGAACTCGTCGGCCGGCAGGGCGATCACGCGGGCGCGCATGTCGGCGTGGTTGTCGCCGCACAGCTCGGCGCACTCGCCCACGTACTCGCCCGCCTTGTCCACCCGGAACCAGGTCTCGTTCGTGTGGCGCGGGATCGCGTCGGCCTTGCCGCCGAGCTCGGGGATCCACCACGAGTGCGCCACGTCCGACGAGGTGATCTTCAGCACGACCGTGATGCCCACCGGCACGTACATGTCGTGGTAGCTGTAGAGCTGCTTCGAGCCAGGCGCGTCGTAGTCGTAGCGCCACAGGTACTGCTGGCCGTTCACGCGGACGGTCAGCCGGTCGCCGCTCGGCACCGAGCCCTGGTTGAGCGCCGCGTACCTCAGGCCGGCGAGCTGCGCGCCCGGCTTCGACCCCGCCGGATGGATGATGTCCCCCAGGTAGACGAACGTGACGGCCGTGAGGATCAGGATGAGCGTGGCGGCGCCGAGCGTCCAGCCGACCTCGAGAGTCGTGTTGCCCCTGATCTGCGCCGGCTGGGGCCCGCCGCGGCGGTGGCGGAACTTGACGATCGAGTAGAGCAGGACCCCCTCGACCAGCACGAAGATGATCGAGCCGAGGCCGAGGGCGATCCAGTAGAGCGTGCTGATGTCGTCGGCGTTCGGGCTCGCGTGCTCGGGGCCGGGCGAGATCAGCAGGACGAGCCCTGCGAGCAGCAGGACGAGCGCCACGATCGTGGCGCCCACGCCGAGGACGCGCGTGCGGCTGGATCCTTCCGGGAGCAAGGCCGCGGGATTCTATTCAGCGCCTGACGGGGCCGGGGCGCGGCCCCGGCCGGACCGGGCGCTCAGGCGCCAGTGAACGCCGGATCCCGCTTCTCCACGAACGCGCCGACGCCCTCGAGGAAGTCGTCCGTGCGCGCCAGCGCGTGCTGGAGCTCGGCCTCGAGGTCGAGCTGGCCCTCCATGTCGGGGTAGAGCATCTGGTTGAGGGCCCGCTTCGAACCCGCGTAGGACCTGGTCGGGCCGGCGGCCAGCCGCGCCGCGAGCGCCTCGGTCTCGGCCATCAGGCGCTCGTCGGGGTGGACCTGGTTCACGAGGCCCCAGTCCAGGGCGGTCGGGGCGTCCACCCGCTCGCCGAGCATCGCCATCTGGAACGCGCGCGCCTTGCCGACCGCGGCGGGCACGAACAGCGTCGAGCCGCCGTCCGGCATCAGGCCGATGTTCACGAACGCGAGGCCGAAGTAGGCGGACTCGGCTGCCAGGATCAGGTCGCAGGCCAGGGCGAGCGAGCAGCCGATGCCCACGGCCGGCCCGTTCACGGCGGCCACGACCGGCTTCGGCAGCCGCCGGATCCCGACGATCGCCGGGTGGTAGACCTCGTGCAGCTCCTTGGCCACGTCGGGGCGGCCGTCGTCGGGGTGGGCGTCGAAGCCGGCCTTGAGGTCGGCCCCCGAGGAGAACCCGCGGCCGGCGCCGGTGATCAGCACGGCGCGCACGTCGTCCTCGGCGGCCGGGCCGGCGAAGATGTCCCGCAGGGCGGCCCCGAACTCGGGGACCCACGCGTTGAGCCGCTCGGGGCGGTTGAGGGTGATGCGGCCGATCCCGTCGGCCACCTCCCACAGCACGGTCTGCTCCTCGGTCATGTCCTCTCCTGGGTCGGCGTCATCCGCAATTACAGTGCATCGATGCTCCTCGACGCGGTGGAGTGGCTCGGGCACTCCGGCTTTCGGGTCCGCGCGGGCCGGTTCGTCACCTACATCGACCCCTACCGGGTGGGCGACGGGCCGGAGGCCGACCTCATCCTCATAACGCACGGCCACTACGACCACTTCTCGCCGCAGGACGTCGAGCGGCTGTCCGGCGAGCGGACCGTGGTCGTCGCCCCGCCGAGCGTGGCCGAGCGGCTCAGCGGCCGGGTCGTCTCGATCGCGCCGGGCGAGATGGTCGAGCCCGAGGGGCCGGCCGGCGTGGACGTCCGGGCGGTGGCGGCGTACAACACGTCGAAGCGCGACGCGTCCGGCAGGCCGTTCCACCCGCGCGAGGCCGGCGGGGTGGGGTACGTGGTGCGCGTGCGCGGCGAGCGGCTCTACCACTGCGGCGACACCGACGTGGTCCCCGAGATGGACGAGGCCGCCGGCGTGGACGTCGCGCTGCTCGCCGTCAGCGGCGTCTACGTGATGACCCCGGGCGAGGCCGCCGAGGCGGCCCGGCGGATCGGGCCGCGCGTGGCGGTGCCGATGCACTGGGGCGAGCACATCGGCACGCGGGCCGACGCGGAGGCGTTCGCCGATCTGGCCACCGTTGACGTTACGATTCCGGAGAGGGTGGCCTGATGGCGAGAACGCGAGAAGCGCTCCGCGAGATGGCTCGGGACGATCCCGAGCTGGCTGCGCGCCTCGTCCTCCAGACGCTGCCGGCCGCGGCGGCGCGGCTGCGGGGCCCGATCTCGTACGACCTCGACGTGGGCGAGCTGGGCACCTGGCGGGTCTCGGCCGGCGCCGACGGCACGTCGGTCGAGCGGCGTCCGGACGGGTCGGAGCGCGACCCGAGCGTGGACTTCACGATGACCACCGACGCGGGAGGGCTCGCCCTCCTCGCCGCCGGCAGGAGCCCGCTGCGCCTGATGCTCGGCGGCCGGGTGCGGATCCGCGGCAAGCGGCGCCGGGCCATGCGGCTGCGGGCGATGTCGAACGGGCCGGACCCGTCGCTCGGCGACGCGATCCAGGCGGGCGGCCAGCTCGACCCCGACGCGGTGTTCCGGGCGCTCGAGTACATGATCGACCCGGAGTGGACCCGCGGGCACCGGTTCGCGGTCGTCTACGAGCTGACCGGCGACGGCGGCGGCCGCTGGCGCGTCGACGTGAACGACGGCGAGCGCGTGCGGGTCGTCGCGGACCCGCCGGTCGACGGCGCCAACGCGACGATGCAGATCTCGGTGGACACCTACCGCCGCCTGATCGCGGGCGAGCTCACGCCGGCGCAGTCGATGCGCGAGCAGCACACGCGGGTCGAGGGCGAGATCTACCCGGGCACCCTGCTCGGCCGCTGGATGGACCGCTCGCAGGGCCGCGACGACGCCGAGCTGGCCCGCGAGGCGCGCCAGCGCGAGGTGCAGGCGGCGCGGGCCGGCACGTGGGGGAGCGCGGTGAACGGCACCTCGCCGGCCGTCGAGGCCGAGAGCGTGCCCGACAGCGGCGACCCCGGCCACTCCGACGAGGCGGCCGAGCGCCGGCGCGGCGGCCGCGACCTCCTGAGCTACGAGCAGCTCTACGCGCTGTGGGAGCGCCAGAACTGGCGCGCGCACGAGCTCGACTTCTCGGTCGACCGCGAGCAGTGGCTCGCTTCGCCGCGCGAGGCGCAGGAGAACATGCTCTGGAGCCTCGGCTCGTTCTACATCGGCGAGGAGCGGGTGACGGCCGACCTCGCACCGTTCGTCATGGCGGCGCCGAGCGGCGAGGTCGAGATCTTCCTCTCGACGCAGCTGGTCGACGAGGCCCGCCACGCCGCCTTCTTCGACCGCTTCGGGGCCGAGGTGATGGCGCTCGGCGGGGACGACGTCCGCGGACGGATCCGCGAGATCGAGCAGCTCGTGCGGCCGGCCTGGTTCGAGACCTTCGACGACGGCCTGCGCGACGTGGCCAAGCGGATCCAGGCCCGGCCCGACGACTTCGACCTGTTCGTCGAGGGCATCACGACCTACCACCTGATCATCGAGGGCGTGCTGGCCACGACCGGGCAGCGGATGATCCTCGACTACGCGGAGCGCCACAGCCTCTACCCCGGCTTCTGCAAGGGGTTCTCGCTGGTCGAGCAGGACGAGCACCGCCACATCGCGTTCGGCGTGCGGTTCCTGCGCGACGCGGTGGCCGACGACCCCGAGCGCGGCCGGATCGTGATGCGGAAGGTCGAGGAGCTGGTCCCGCGGGCCATGTACGTGTTCTGGCCGCCGTACGCCGAGAGCCCGACGGAGTTCGTGTCGTACGGCTACGACTCGACCCAGATCTACGGCTACGCGTACCGGAAGCTGAAGCGACGGCTGGCGGTGATCGGCCTGGACTGCCCGCCGCCGGAGGACCTGATGCCGGGGCCGATCGCCACCGCCGAGGAGGCCCGCGCCGCCGGCGTGGCCGCCTAGCCCGCAGACCGTCGGATCCGGGCGTCCTCGGTCGCCGGCGTCCCGGCCTGGCCCGCCCATATACTCGCCGCGCCTTGCCCAGGACGAGCGCTCTTCGCCACGTCGCGCTCGGGGCGGCGGTTGCCGGCTTCGTGGTGCCAGTGGCCCGCCGGCGCCTCAAGCTGCCGCCGCCGGTCACGTCGTTGGTCGCGTGGCAGACGCCGGTCGCGGTCGCGCTGGCGTTCCGCCGCACGCGCGTGCGCGACGCGGCCGTGTACGCGACCCAGATGTGGGCCTACCTCGTCCACTACGAGCTGCCGGACGACGACCACGAGCGGCTGCTCGAGCGGGTCCGCGTCCGCTACCCGATCGCGGTCGACCGGGCGATCGGGCTCGGCGAGCTCCCGACCCTCCGGCTCCAGCGCGCCCTCGGCCGCGACGGCGAGGTGCGGCCGCACGACGTCGCGCTGTCCGCGGTCCACTGGGCGTGGTTCTTCTTCCCGCACGTGGCGGTTGCCTGGGTGCTGGTCCGCCACCCGGAGCGGTTCGGGCGCTCCGCGGCGCTCGTAGCCGCGGTCTTCGACGTCGGCTCCGGCGTGTACTACGCGCTGCCGACCGCCCCGCCGTGGTGGGCCGCCGAGGCGGGCGAGCTCCCGCACGTGCGCCGGATCATGACCGAGGCCGGGGAGCGGTTCTGGGGCAGGTACTGGACGCGCCTCTACGATTCGCTCTCTGGCAACCAGCTCGCTGCCATGCCGTCGCTCCACTTCGCCACCTCAGTGATGGCGGCGCGCGTGCTCTCGGACGTCGGGCGCGCGCCGGGCGCGCTGGCGTGGGCGTACACCGGGCTGCTGGGGTTCGCGCTCGTCTACATGGGCGAGCACTACGTCGTCGACCTCGCCGCGGGCCTCGCGCTCGCCGAGGGGGTCCGGCGCGCGGAGCCGGCGGCGCGGCCGCTGGCGCGCGCGCTCGCGCGCTTCGTGGCGGCGCGGGAGCCGGCGCTCCGATGAGGGAGCGCCGCCGGACCCGCCCGCTCGGCGACGACTGGGACGAGTCCGTGCTCGAGGCCGAGGAGCTGATCGCCTCCGGCGAGCTCGAGGAGGACGCCGAGGACATCGAGCGCCGCAGCGCGGCGATGCTCAACCCGCGGCGGCTCGTCACGCTCGTCGTCGCGGTCGTGCTGATGGTGATCGCCGTCTACGTGGTCTTCCCGAAGGTGGTCGGCGTCAGCACCTCGATCGACCGGCTCGGCGACGCGAGGTGGTACTGGATCGTCGCGGCGCTCGGGTTCGTCGCGCTCGCGTTCGTCTCCTACGCCACGCTGTTCCGCGGGGTGCTCGCGGGCCAGGACCCGAACGACCCCGTGCGCGGCCGCCTGAGCCGGGGCGTCGCGTACCAGATCACGATGGCCGGGTTCGCGGCGACCGTGCTGTTCTCGGCCGCGGGCGCCGGCGGGGTCGCGCTCACCTACTGGGCGCTGAGGCAGGCCGGCATGCCCCGGCGGCGGGCAGCCTGCCGGATGGTCGCGTTCCTGGTGCTGCTGTACGCGATCTACCTCGGCTCGCTGGTCGTGTTCGGCGTGCTGCTGCGCTCCGGCGCCGTGAACGGCGACGCTCCGGTCGCGGGCACGGTGGTCGCGGCCGGCGCGGCGGGCGGCGCGCTGATCGTCATCGGGGCCGTCGCGCTCATCCCCCAGGACTTCGAGCGGCGGTTCGCCGCGCTCGGCCGCCGCCGCGGCGGGCGGATCTCGCGGTGGGCGTCGCGGCTGGCCACGGCACCGGCCACGCTCTCGACCGGGGTCCGGACGGCGATCGCCTACCTGCGCCACCCGCTGCGGAGCGCGCGCGCCATCGCGGGCGCGGTCGGCTGGTGGACGGGGCAGATCGGCATCCTCTGGGCGAGCTTCCACGCGTTCGGCGTGCACGTGCCGCTCGGGGTCGTGGTGCAGGCCTACTTCGTCGGGATGGTCGCCAACCTCGCGCCGTCTCCGGCCGCCGGCGTCGGTACCGTTGACGCCGGCCTGATCGGAGCGTTCGTGATGTTCGGGATCCCGGCCGAGACCGTGTTCCCGGCCATCCTGACCGCCCGTCTGATCGGGATCTGGGTGCCGATCCCGGTCGGGATCCTGGGCTACGTGCAGCTCCGCCGGACGGTCCAGCGGTGGCGGGAGACCGGTGACGGCGGTGCTACTATACAAAGTGAAGTAAAGGCGGAGGCAACGGGATGAGCGAGGTCGAGAACGTCATCGTCATAGGGAGCGGCCCGGCGGGCTACACGGCCGCTCTGTACACCTCGCGCGCCGACCTTCGCCCGCTCGTGATCGAGGGCTTCCTCTGGGGCGGCCTGCTCCAGACGACCACCGACGTCGAGAACTACCCGGGCTTCCCCGAGGGCGTGATGGGGCCGGAGATGATGCAGCGGTTCCGCGACCAGGCGGAGCGGTTCGGCACCCGGTTCGTCACCGAGGACGCCACGCGGGTCGAGCTGTCGACCGACGGCGGGCTCCACCGCGTGTGGGTTGGCGACGAGGAGCACCGCGCGCGCGCCGTGATCCTGTCGATGGGCGCCGAGCACAAGAAGCTCGGCGTGCCGGGCGAGGAGGAGCTCGCCTCGCGCGGGATCTCGTACTGCGCGACCTGCGACGCCGCGTTCTTCCGCGAGAAGCGGATCATGGTCGTCGGCGGCGGCGACAGCGCGATGGAGGAGGCGATCTTCCTCTCGAAGTTCGGCTCGACCGTCACGGTCGTCCACCGCCGCGACGAGTTCCGCGCCTCGCAGATCATGCTCGACCGCGCCCGCGAGATCGAGAACGTCGAGCTGCTCACGCCGTACGTCGTGGAGCGGTTCGAGGAGGGCGACGGCGGGTCGCTGGCCCGGGCCGTGCTGCGGCACGCCGAGTCGGGCGACGAGAAGGTGGTCGACGTGGACGGCGGCTTCATCGCGATCGGCCACGAGCCGTCGTCGCAGCTGGTCCGCGACCAGGTCGAGACCGACGAGAACGGCTACGTGGTCACGGAGGGCAAGACCACCCGCACCAAGCTCCCCGGCGTCTTCGCCGCGGGCGACCTCGTGGACCACACCTACCGCCAGGCGATCACCGCGGCCGGTAGCGGCTGCCAGGCCGCACTCGACGCCGAGTGGTACCTGCGCGACACGCCGCCCGAGCCGGGCATGCACTGGTGGACGCCCGACGAGGTCGAGGCCGCCGCCGAGCAGGCGGCTGCCCGCCAGGGCGCCGAGGCGCCGGCGAAGTAGCCGCTCGCGGCTCCGCGCGCCGCCGCCGCCGAGCGCCCTCCCTCGCCACCGAGTTGCATTTGTTCCGCTATGCGGAACGTAAATGACGCCGTGCCCCGGAGCCGCGCCCTGAGCGCCGTCCTGGTTTCGGTCGCTATGCGACCCTTAGATCGCACGGTGGCGCGGAAGCCCGGCGCGGCGCGCCGGTCCCGCGACCCGGTCTAGCCGGAGCGGCCGGAGGTGCGCCACCGCGGCCCGGCGAGCGCGGCGGCCAGGCCGAGCCCGAAGGCGAGACCGGCGAGGCGGGCGAGCGGAGCGCCGGTGGGGGGTTCGGCGAGGGCGATCCGGTCGGCCGGAGCCGGAGCGGGTGCCGCCAACGGAGCCGGAGGCGTGGTCGCGACGTCTTGATGCGGCGTCGGGGGCGCGGTCTCGAGGACGTCGCGAAGGCGGCTGCCCATCGCCGTGGACGCGAACCCCAACAGGACGAGCGTCAGCAGCGCGAAGCCGGTGAAGGGGAGCGATCCGCCCTTCGTGTCCCGCGCCGCTCGCTGATCGGATCGCGACGTGCCGCGGGTCGAGGCGGGGCGGGCGCCTGCCGGAGCAGGGCCGCCGTCGACGCCGGCCGCGGCGGCGCCGTTGCCGTTCGCGGCCGTCGCCGGCGTCGAGCCGTCCGCCGCGGTCCCGGATCCCGATCCGCCGCCGGCGAGCTGCTCGAGCGGCAGCAGCGGGTCGAGCGGCGGAATCCGGGCGGAGCGCGTCAGCACCGGTGCCGGGCCGGTCGCCGCCGGGCCGGCGAGCGCACCGGCAGCAGGCGGGAGCGTGCCGGCGGTTGCGCCCGGCCCCGCGCCGGCACCGACCGAAGCCGAGGGCACGGAGGGGCTGTCCGAGCCGCCGCGCGAGGGTCCGCCGCCGGGCCGTGCCTCGCCGTGGCCGCCCGCCGCGCCGGCCCCGCGGTGCCCCGCACCTGCGAAGCCGCCGCCGTCTCCGGCACCGCGATGACCCGCGCTGCCGGAGCGGCCGTCGCCGTTCCCGTGCCGCCCCGCGCTCGCGGAGCCGCGGTGGCCGCCCCCGTGCTGCCCCGCGCTCCCGGAGCCGCCACCACCCTTGCTGCCGCCGTTTTCCGCCCCGCGGCGCCCCGCGCTCCCGGAGCCGCGGTGGCCGCCCCCGCGGTGCCCCGAGCCCCCGGAGCCGCCGCCGCCGTTCTCCGCGTCGCGGTGCCCCGCGCCTGCGGAGCCACCGTCTCCCGCCCCGCGCTGCCCAGAGCCCTGGCTGTTGCCTTGCCGCCCCGCGCCCCCACCCCCGCCGCCCCGGCCGGACCCGTCGCTCCCGCTCGCGCCGCGGTCGTCGGTTCCCTCGTTCCCCCGCGCGGGGACCGCGTTGCCGCCCCCACCGCCGCCGCCGCGCGCGGTCGCGCCCCCGCCGCCGGCCCGCCCACGCGCATCGCCGGCCGCGGGCCCGCCCTTCCCGGCCGCACCGCCGCCCTTGCCCGCGGCCTCGGCGGCCTTCGGGCCGGCCGAGCCGTTGTCCTTCCCGAGCGCGGTCGCGCCCCCGAGCGCGAGGCACGCGAGCACGACTGCGAGCGGCCAGGCCGCGGTACCGATCCCCTGCAAGCGATGAAGCACTGCCAGTCCCTCCGTGGAGCTGCCGTGAAGGGTAAGCCCTCGCGCATATCCTCGCGTCATGCCGGCCCGCGCCACGCCCTGGACCAACTGGGCCGGCGACCAGCGCTGCGCCCCGGAGGTCGTCGAGCGCCCGTCGAGCGAGGACGAGGTCAGAGCGGCGCTACGCCGTGCGTCGGAGGCGGGCCGGCCGGTCCGCGTCGCGGGGTCCGGCCACTCGTTCACCGACGCCGCGTGCACGGACGGCCACATGCTGCGGCTCGACCGCATGAGCCGCGTCCTGAGCGCTGACCAGCAGGCCGGTCTCGCCGAGGTCGAGGGCGGGATCACCATCCACGACCTCGGCCCGCGCCTCGCCGACCGCGGCCTCGCGCTCGAGAACCAGGGCGACGTCGATCCCCAGACGATCGCCGGCGCGATCGCCACCGCCACGCACGGGACCGGCGCGACCTTCCGGAACATCTCGGCCCAGGTGTCCGGCCTGCGCCTCGTCACCGCCGCCGGCGAGGTGGTCGAGTGCTCGGAGGACGACGGCGACCCGGCGCTGCTCCGCGCCGCCCGCGTCGGCCTCGGCGCGCTCGGCGTCGTGACCGCCGTGAGGCTCCGCTGCCCGCCGCTCTACACGCTCCGCCGCTCCGACGAGCCGCGCCCGCTCGACGAGACGCTCGACCGCCTCGACGAGCTGGTCGACGGCAGCGAGCGCTTCGAGCTGTTCGTCTTCCCCTACACGCGAACGGCGCTCACCCGGGTGACCGAGCGCACGGACGACCCCCCGCGGCCGCCGTCCCCGCGCGAGGAGTGGATCCAGGACGTGCTGATCGAGAACCGCGTGCTGGACCTCGTGATGCGGCTCGGCCGCGCGCTGCCTGCCGCGATCCCGACCCTGAACAGCACGCTCGCGGGACTGTTCAGGCCGTCGGTCCGCGTCGACCGCAGCTACCGGATCTACGCCAACCCGCGCGAGGTGCGGTTCACGGAGATGGAGTACGCGATCCCGCGCGCGAGCGGACGCGAGGCGCTCGAGCGCGTGCTCGCGACGATCGAGCGTCGCCGCCTGCCGATCTCGTTCCCGATCGAGTTCCGGTTCGTCGCCGCAGACGACGCGTTCCTCTCGCCCGCGACCGGCCGCGAGACCGCCTACATAGCCGTCCACACCTACCGCGGGATGGAGTTCGAGACCTACTTCCGCGCGGTCGAGTCGATCATGCGCGACTACGACGGCCGCCCCCACTGGGGCAAGCGCCACTACCGGACCGCGGCCGACCTCGCGCCCGCCTACCCGGACTGGGACCGCTTCCAGGAGGTCCGCGACCGGCTCGACCCGGACCGGCTGTTCCGCAACGACTACGTGGAGCGGGTGCTGGGCCCGTAGCCGGTCAGGCGGTCCTCGGGGCGTAGCGGTGGTGCAGCATCAGCCCGTTGCCGTCCGGGTCGAAGAAGAACGCCATGTGGCAGACCCCGGTGTCGAGCGTGTCACCGGCGAACTCCACGCCGCGCGACTCGAGCTCGGCCCGCGCGGCCGCGACGTCGTCGACGTGCAGGGCGATCGGGTTGCGGTTCACGTGGTAGTCGAGGCCCATGGCCTCGGACTGGATCACGCTGAGCGTCAGGCTGCCGGTCTCGTACTCGGCGCCGGGGAAGCGGTCGTACCGGACCGAGCACGGCAGCCCGAGGCGGGTCCCGTAGAACTCGGCCGCGGCCTCGAAGTCCTTGGTGGCCATCGTGGCGAAGTCGACGCCTGTCACGAGCGATGTCGGGTCGGTCATGCGATCTGGCTCCTGGGTCGTGGTCTCGATTCGGCTCAGAGGAACAGCTTCCCCTCGCCCCTGTAGGTGGGCACCTCGTCGACGACGCGGTCGCCCTCGACGAGCAGCAGCGAGTCGAAGTGCTCGCACAGCTCGCCCGCCTTCGCGTGGCGGAAGTACACACGGTCCCCGACGCGGAGGTCGCGCGCGGCGTCGCCGACGACCGGGGTCTGCACCTCGCCGGCGCCCTCCTGGGCGTCGAGCCGCAGCCCCGCTGGCAGGTGGGGGACCGGGAGCCGGCTGCGCTCGGCGGCGCCCGACGCGAGATAGCCGCCGCCGAGGCAGGTCGCCACGCGCGCGCCCGGCCGCCTGACCACCGGCAGGGCGAACATCGCCGCCGGGCGGAGCGTGAACGCCGAGTAGGAGTCGAACAGCGCCGGCGCGTAGAACCCGGAGCCCGCGGTGACCTCGGTCACCGCCTCCTCGGCCGCGGTGGTGTCGAGGCTGCCGGTCCCGCCGCCGTTGACGATCTCGAGCGGCGCGACCTCATGCACCGCCGCCACGACCTCGGCGCGCCGCTTCGCGATCTCCCGCACGGACGCACGCTGCATGGCGCGGATCGCCAGGCCGCGGAGCCGCTGCCCCGGCGGCCGGTCGCCCACGCCCGCCACGTGACCCTCGTAGCCCATCACCCCGACGAGCTCGAAGCCGGGCCGGGCCGCGATCGCCCGCGCGAGCGCCGCCGCCTGCTCGGCCGTCCGGACCGGCGAGCGCTTCGGCCCGATCCGAGCCCGCCCGCCGGGCAGCGGGTAGCTGAGGTCGACCTCGATGCAGACCCGCACGTCCCCCGTCCGCGCCGAGTCGACGAGGTCCAGGTGCTCGGCCGAGTCGACCATCAGCGCCGGCGGCCGGGCGCCGGCGAGCCGCGCGATCGACCCGCGGTCGGCCGTCGGGTAGGCGAGCAGCAGGTCGTCGAACCCGTGCTCGTCGAGCCAGAGGCTCTCCGCGAGCGTGTAGGTCATCAGCCCGCGGAAGCCGGGGTCCCTCGCGAGGATCCGCCGCAGCAGCTCGCGGCAGCGGACGGACTTGCTCGCCACCCGGATCGGCTTCCCGCGCGCCCGCCGCAGCATGTCGGCCGCGTTCGCCCACATCGCGTCGAGGTCGACGAGCGCGAACGGCGCGTCGCGGCCGGCGAGGGCCGCCTCGAACCGCTCGTACGCCCCCTCCTTCACGCGCGCAGTATCGCTTCGCTGAAGCATTTACCGACCCATAGGTCAGTCAACCCTTCACTCAGAGCGGATTCGAGACGATCCACGTCCGGTAGCGGCCGAGGGCCCAGAGGTGCGCCTCGACCCGCCACCCGTCGAGCGCCTCGGTCGGGTGGTCGAGCGACGACCCGTCGACCCAGGTCGCGATGGTCCCGTCCCTCACCAGCGCGATCCGAGCCGGGCGCGGAAGGCGCACGTGGACGCCGTCGGAGTCGCCCCAGAACGCGAACCCGCGGGCCGGCGCGAGCGAGTCCGCCGCGATGTAGCACCGCCCGGACCGCAGCGCGTCGTAGACCTGCGCGCGGTCGCGCCGGAGCTCGCCGGTCGGGAGCTCCTCGCACAGCACGTGCGTGCGCAGCTGGCGGAAGCTCCGCGCGTAGCCCATCGGCCGGACCACCCAGCGGCCGAGCACCCGCCGTCCGACCTGGTGCGCGTCGATCCCCCCGATCCCGACGACGCGGCGATCCCGGTTCAGCCGGTCCCACTCGCGGAGGTTGCGCACGGGCGGGCCGGACAGCGCCAGCTCGGGGCGCACGACGAACCGCAGCGCCTCGCGCCACGAGCCGAGCGCCTCGGCCGTGTCGGTCACGAAGCTCCACAGCTCGACGCCCGCGAGCGCGTCGCAGTCGAGGTCGCGCCACGGCATGCCCGGCCGGTCGGGGAACAGCCGCGGCCCCTCGGACCACGGGTGCGCCGCGAAGCCGAAGCCGCCGGCGTCCGCCACCGCGCGGCAGATCTCCGCCGGGGAGAGCCCGCGATGGTCCACCGGCTCGTCGATCCCGAACGCGAGGTAGTGGTTCTCGCCGCGCGGCGAGACCTCGATGCCGACCAGCAGCAGCACGTCGTCGTGCCAGCCCTCGAGCCGCCGCCCCTCCATCGTGTCGTGGTCGGTGAGCAGCACGACGTCGACGCCGGCCCGCCGGGCGGCGCGCACGATCTCGGGCACGGTCCCGGTCCCGTCGGAGTGCAGGGAGTGCAGGTGGACCGCGCAGGTCAGGTCGTGAAGCAGCGGAGCCGCCACCGAGAGCGAGCCTAATAGTCTCTAGGGAGAACCCACCAAGGAGCGCGAATGGCGGTCGTTGAGAGCCCGGAGACACTCGGCATCAGGCCCTTCCACGAGTTCGACGAGGCGAACGGGCTCTGGCCCCGCGGCGACCGCCCGCAGGCCATCCGCGCGGCGGCCGAGCAGTTCCGCGCCCGCTTCAAGCAGCAGGGGCAGGTGAGGGCGGTGAAGACCGTCGACCTCGTCGCCGCCGGCTACCCCGCCGGGTTCGCGTTCGGCGGCGCCGCCCGCGCGGTCAACCCGATCGTGAACATCACGAACCGCCTCGTCATCGTCCAGTACGAGGACTTCGACGGCGCGACCAGGACCCTCGCCTGGGAGCCCACCGTCCCCGAGGGCTCCGCCGAGGCGCCGTTCTACGACCAGCTCAAGCACCGCTACGGCGAGTGGCTGTCCGAGAACGTCTTCGCCACGCGCTACCACGACATCGACGAGGCGATCGCGGCGGCCGGCATCGCGCCGGCGGACGTCGACTACATCGCGTTCGACCACCTGCATGTTCAGGACGTCCGGATGATGCTCGGCACCGCCGACACGCCGGCCTACTACCCGAACGCGAGGATGCTCGCGCAGCGCCGCGAGGTCGACACGTTCAAGTCGATCCACCCCACCCAGTGGGCCTGGTACGTCGAGGGCGGCATGGACGGCGTGCCGGACGACCGCGTGGTGCTCCTCGACGGCGACGTCGAGATCGGCAAGGGCATCGCGCTCGTCTCGACCCCGGGCCACACCGACGGCAACATGTCGCTCTGCCTCAACACGCCGGACGGTATCTGGGTCAGCTCGGAGAACGGGGTCGCGGCCGACAACTGGCACCCGCGCCTGTCGAAGATCCCCGGCGTGCGCAGGTGGGCAGAGTTCTTCAACCGCGACGTGGTGATGAACTCGAACACGCTCGAGGACTCGCTCGACCAGTACGACTCGATGGTCAAGGAGCACGCGATCGCGGACCCGGACCCGCGCGATCCGCGCTTCAAGCAGGTGCTCCCGTCGTCCGAGCTCGCCCAGTTCAAGCGCCAGTGGCCGGTCGTGCCGACGCACTTCTTCGGCGGCATGGACTACGGCCGGATCGAGCGGGTCGAGCGCTAGTGGGAGACCCCTTCGGCGCGCGCGACACCCTCGAGGCCGGCGGCACGAGCTACGAGGTCTTCCGCCTCGACGCGCTCCAGGCGAAGTACGACGTCGCGCGGCTGCCGTACGCGCTGAAGGTCCTGCTCGAGAACGTCCTGCGGAACGGCCACGACGGGTCCGTCGAGGCGGTGGCGAGCTGGGTCGCGACCGACGAGCCGTCGACCGAGATCGCCTACACGCCGGCGCGCGTGCTGATGCAGGACTTCACGGGCGTGCCGGCGGTCGTGGACCTCGCCGCCATGCGCGACGCGATGGCCGACCTTGGCGGCGACCCCTCGCGGATCAACCCGCTCGTCCCGGCGGAGCTCGTGATCGACCACTCGATCCAGGTCGACGAGTTCGCCACCCGGCTCGCGTTCAAGCACAACGCCGAGCGCGAGTTCGAGCGCAACCGCGAGCGCTACGAGTTCCTCCGCTGGGGCCAGACCGCGTTCGACGACTTCGCCGTCGTCCCCCCGAACACCGGCATCTGCCACCAGGTCAACCTCGAGTACCTCGCGCGCGTGGTGTACGTGCGCGACGGGCAGGCGTTCCCGGACACGCTGGTCGGGACCGACTCGCACACGACGATGGTCAACGGCCTCGGCGTGCTCGGCTGGGGGGTGGGCGGGATCGAGGCCGAGGCGGCGATGCTCGGCCAGCCGATCTCGATGCTGCTCCCGCAGGTCGTCGGCTTCCGGCTCACGGGCGCGCTCCCCGAGGGCTCGACCGCCACCGACCTCGTCCTCACGGTCACCCAGATGCTCCGCGCGCGCGGGGTGGTCGGCAAGCTCGTCGAGTTCTTCGGCGAGGGCCTGGCGGGCCTGCCGCTCGCCGACCGCGCCACGATCGGCAACATGGCGCCGGAGTACGGCGCGACGTGCGGCATCTTCCCGGTCGACGCCGAGACGCTCCGCTACCTCGAGCTGACCGGCCGGCCGCGCGAGCTGATCGAGCTGGTCGAGGCCTACACGCGCGCGCAGGGGATGTTCCACGACGAGGACTCCGAGGAGGCGACCTACTCGGACACACTGGAGCTCGACCTCGCGACGGTCGAGCCGTCGCTCGCCGGGCCGAAGCGCCCGCAGGACCGGGTGCCGCTGCGCGACGCGAGGGACGCGTGCCTGGCGGCGCTCGACGAGCACGTCGAGTACTCGGGCCGCGACGAGGCGTCGGCCGAGTCGTTCCCCGCGAGCGACCCGCCCGCCGGCATGCCGGACGAGGCGGAGCCCGAGCGCACCGGCGGCGGCGTGGCCGTGGCCGAGCGCCGCGAGCGCGGCGAGGGCCTCGACCACGGCGCGGTCGTGATCGCCGCCATCACCAGCTGCACGAACACCTCGAACCCGTCGGTCATGCTCGGCGCGGGCCTGCTCGCGAGGAAGGCCGTCGAGATGGGGCTCGAGCGCAAGCCGTGGGTCAAGACCTCGCTCGCGCCCGGGTCGAAGGTGGTCACCGAGTACCTGGAGCGGGCCGGCCTGGTCGAGCCGCTCGAGCGGCTGGGCTTCAGCCTCGTCGGGTACGGCTGCACGACCTGCATCGGGAACTCCGGCCCGCTGCCGGAGGAGGTGTCGCGGGAGATCGCCGAGCGCGACCTCGCCGTCTGCTCCGTCCTCTCCGGCAACCGCAACTTCGAGGGCCGGATCCACCCGGAGGTGCGGCTCAACTACCTGGCGTCGCCGCCGCTGGTCGTCGCCTACGCGCTGGCCGGCCGGATGGACGTCGACCTGTACGAGGAGATCCCGCTGCGCGAGCTGTGGCCGTCGCAGGCCGAGATCGCCGAGGCGATGGCCAACGTCCGGTCGGAGATGTTCGCGAGGAGCTACGGCGAGGTGTTCGAGGGCGACGAGACCTGGAACGCGATCCGCGTGCCCGAGGGCGACCGCTACGAGTGGGACCCGGAGTCCACCTACGTGAAGCGGCCGCCGTACTTCGAGGAGCGGCTCACGGGCTCGCCGGGCGAGGTCCGCGGCGCGCGGGTGCTCGCCAGGCTCGGCGACAGCGTCACCACCGACCACATCTCGCCGGCGGGCGCGATCAAGGAGGACTCGCCGGCCGGCCGCTACCTGGTCGAGCACGGCGTCGAGAGGCGGGACTTCAACTCGTACGGGTCGCGCCGCGGCAACCACGAGGTGATGATGCGCGGCACGTTCGCGAACGTGCGGCTGCGCAACCAGCTCGCGCCCGGCACCGAGGGCGGCGTGACGCTCCACCTCCCGGACGGGGAGGAGATGTCGATCTTCGACGCCGCGATGCGCTACGCCGACGAGGGCGTGCCGCTCTGCGTCCTGGCCGGGAAGGAGTACGGGTCGGGCTCGTCGCGCGACTGGGCGGCGAAGGGCACCCGGCTGCTCGGCGTGCGGTTCGTGCTGGCCGAGAGCTACGAGCGGATCCACCGGTCGAACCTCGTGGGGATGGGCGTTCTCCCGCTCCAGTTCGACGGGGTCGGCGACCTCACCGGCCGCGAGGTGTTCGACGTCCCGCCGCTCGACGACGGCCAGCGCACCGTCGAGGTCACGGCGGACGGGTCGACGTTCGAGGCCGTCGTCCGGATCGACACGCCGAACGAGTGGCAGTACTACCGGGCCGGCGGGATCCTGCCGTTCGTCCTGAACCGCCTTCGGTGATCGCCCACCACGACGGCTGCTTCGGCTGCGGACAGGCCAACCTGTTCGGGCTCCAGCTCGAGGTCGAGCCGGCCGGCGAGGGCGCCGTGGCCGGCCGCCTGTTCGTGAAGCAGGACCACCAGGGCCCGCCCGGGATGGCGCACGGCGGGATCGTGTCCTCGGCGCTCGACGAGGCGATGGCGCTGGCCGTGCACCACGCGGGGATCAGGGCGCTGACCAGCCGGCTCGAGGTCCAGCTCCGCGCCCCGGCCCCGGTGGGGGCGTTCCTGGAGGTCGAGGCGAGGATCGACGAGCACGACGGCCGCCGGCTCTCGACGCGCGCCGCGGCCCGCGCCGACGGCCGCCTCGTGGCCGAGGCCCGCGGGGAGTTCGTGGCCCGTTAGGGTCCGAGCGCGGTGGCCGAGAACCTCACCCGGCAGATCCTCCGCGAGCACGTCGTCGACGGGGAGCTCGAGCCCGGCTCGCCGATCGGCCTGCGGGTCGACCAGACGCTCCTCCAGGACGCCACCGGGACGATGGCGTTCATGCAGTTCGAGCAGCTCGGCGTGCCGCGCGTGCGCGTCGAGCGCGCGGTGCAGTACGTCGACCACAACGTCATCCAGCTCGACTTCAAGAACCCGGACGACCACCGGATGCTCCAGGCGATGGCGCGACGCTACGGCGCCGAGTTCTCGCGCCCCGGCAACGGCATCTGCCACTACGTCCACATCGAGCGCTACGCGCGGCCGGGCGGGATCCTCGTGGGGGCCGACTCGCACACGACGACCAGCGGCGCGCTCGGCATGATCGCCATCGGCGCCGGCGGGCTCGACGTGGCGGTGGCGATGGCCGGCTACCCCTACGAGATCGCCTGTCCGGAGGTGGTCGAGGTGCGGCTCGAGAACCGGCTCGACCGGCCTTGGGTCCAGGCCAAGGACGTGATCCTCGAGCTGCTCCGCCGGCTCGGCGTGAGCGGCGGCAAGAACCGGGTGTTCGAGTTCACCGGCCCCGGCACGGCCGACCTCTCGGTGCCGGAGCGGGGGACGATCGCGAACATGATCGCCGAGCTGGGCGCGACCTCCGCGGTGTTCCCGCCCGACGAACGCACCCGCGACTGGCTGCGGCGGCAGGAGCGCGAGGACGACTTCGCCGCGATCGGGCCGGAGGAGGGCGCCTCGTACGACCACCGCGAGGAGATCGACCTCGCCGAGCTGGGCCCACTCGTGGCCAAGCCGCAGAGCCCGGGGAACGTCGTCCCGGTCGAGGAGGTGGCGGGCACCGAGCTGGGCCAGGTGTGCATCGGGTCGTCGGTGAACTCGGGCTACGCGGACCTGGCGCTGCCGGGGGCCGTGCTCGCCGACCGCGGCGGCCAGATCGTGCACCCGGGGATCGCCGCCACCGCCACGCCCGGCTCGCGGCAGATCCTCGCCGCGATCGCCGAGGCCGGCGTCTACCGCCAGCTCGTGGAGGGCGGCGTGCGGATGCTCGAGCCGGTCTGCGGGCCGTGCGTGGGGATGGGCCAGGCGCCGCCGAGCGGGGCGAACTCGCTGCGCACGATGAACCGCAACTTCCCGGGACGCAGCGGCACCCCCGAGGACTCGGTCTACCTGTGCTCGCCCGCCGTGGCGGCGGTCTCGATGATCGAGGGCCGGATCGCCGACCCGCGCGAGTACGGCGAGCCGCCCGAGCTGTGCCCGGAGCCCGAGCTCAAGCCGTACCTGGACGACCTCCACGTCTTCCAGCCGGCTCCGGAGGACGAGGCCGAGTCGATCGAGATACCGCGCGGGCCGAACATCAAGACCCCGCCGGAGCACGAGCCGCTGCCGGACTCGCTGTCGGCGCGGATCGCCACGGTCCAGCCCGACGACATCTCGACCGGCGACCTCGCCCCCGACGGCGCCGAGGTGATGGCGTACCGCTCGAACATCCCGGCGATAGCCGAGTTCACGTTCCGCCACCGCGACCCGGAGTTCCGGGGGCGCCTTCGGGAGTGGGGGACGGGGTTCATCGTGGGCGGAGAGAACTACGGCCAGGGGTCGTCGCGCGAGCACGCGGCGCTGGCCCCGCTTCAGCTCGGCGTGAAGGCGGTGTTCGCGAAGTCGTTCGCGCGGATCCACCGCCGCAACCTGCTCGCGCAGGGCATCCTCCCCCTGACGTTCGCCGACCCGGCGGACTACGACCGCGCCGAGGTCGGCCAGACGTGGTCGCTGCCGAACGTCCGGCGGGAGCTGGCCGACGGCGCCGGCGAGATCGCGGTCGAGGTGGAGGGCGGCGAGGCGTTCTCGGTCACGCACGACCTCGCGCCGAAGGAGCGCGAGATCCTGGTGGAGGGCGGCCTGCTGCACTGGCTGACGGAGCACGGCGAGCGAGCTCGCTGACGTCGCGCTCGGCCAGCTCGGCCAGCGTCAGGAGCTGCCTGCGGGCCATCACGAGGTCGGGCAGCGCGAGCAGCGGGAGCCAGACGCGCGAGCGGATCCGCATGTGCAGGCGGCCGGGCGCGACGCGGTACGTCACCGCGACGTGGCGCGAGCGCAGCGTGATCTGCTCGTCCGGCTCGAACGAGACCAGCCGGAAGATCGTCATGAACCGCTGCCCGACCTCCAGGTGCTCGAGGCCCGGCGTCAGCTCGCGCGGGCTGCGGCGCCCCCGGTTGTCGATCCAGTCGTAGCTGTACGGAGCGGCGCGGAGCTGGCAGAGCCAGCGGAACGTCGCGGCGGGCGGGGCGTCCACGTCGACCGCGCGGTCGACGGCCGGCGCGCCCGGGAGGACGGCGTCGCAGGGCAGCGGAGCGGCGCGCTCGTCCGGCGTGGTGCCCCAGCCTCGGGCCGCGTGTCGCAAGCGCCCTAGAATCATCTTCTAGAATGATATTCTAACGATCGCATGACGGCCGCGGTCACAGGCGGAGCGGAGGCGCGGGGCACCCGGCGAGCCGAGATCCTCGACGCGGCCCTCCGCTGCTTCACGCGCTCAGGCTACGCCCGCACGAGCATCGAGGACGTGGTCCGCGAGTCGGGCGCGAGCGTCGGCAGCGTGTACCACCACTTCGGCGGCAAGGAGCAGCTCGCCGCGGCGCTCTACGTGGACGGCATGGCCGGCTACCAGCGCGGCCTCGAGGCGGAGCTGTCGGCCGACCGCGAGGACGCGGAGGCGGCCGTCAAGGGGCTGGTCCGCCACCACCTGCGGTGGGTTGAGGCGAACCCGGACCTGGCGCGCTACCTGCTCTCGAGCCGGGAGGCCGAGGTGGTGCGCGCCTCGTCGCGGGACCTGCGGGCGATGAACAAGCGGCTGTTCGCCGCGACCGGCCGCTGGGTCGAGAGCCTGGGCGACGCCATCCGCCCGATGCCGTTCGGCCTGCTCCACGCCGTGGTCGTGGGGCCGAGCCAGGAGTTCGCCCGGCACTGGCTGGCGGGGCGGGCGAGGGAGACGATCGACGAGGCCGAGCCGGTGCTTGCCGAGGCGGCCTGGAGAGGGGTCAGGGCATGAGGGTGCACGACGGATACGCGGCGATCCTGGAGGCCGCGCGCGAGGAGACGGAGGCGCTGGTCGCGGTCGAGCGCGGGGAGGGCCACGCGGTCGTCCGGATGGACGACCCGGAGCGGCTGAACGCGCTGAGCGGGCCGCTCACGGTCCAGCTCCTGGAGGCGCTGACCGCGATCGAGGCGGACCAGTCGGTCCGCGCGGTCGTGCTCACGGGCGCCGACCCGGGGTTCTCCGCCGGCGGCGACCTGCGGCTGATGGAGGAGCACGCCCACCCGATGGTCGACGACTCGCCCGGCGGCGCCACCGAGGCCTGGCGCTGGATCCGCCGCCAGTTCGGCGGGGTGGTCCGGACGATCGTGAAGTCCGACAAGCCGTACGTCGCGGCCGTCAACGGCGCGGCGGCGGGCGTGGGCCTCGCGTTCGCGCTGGCCTGCGACCTGATCGTCGCGAGCGACCGCGCGCGGATCGTCCCGGCGTTCGGCCGGATCGGCCTCGTGCCGGAGGTCGGCAACAGCTGGCTCGTGACCCGCCGGCTCGGCTACCAGCGCGCGTTCGAGCTGTTCACCGAGGGCGGCGTGCTCTCGGGCGCCGAAGCCGCCGAGCTCGGCCTCGTGAACGAGGTCGTCCCGCACGACGACCTGATGCCGGCCGCGCTCCGCCACGTCGAGCGCCTGGCCGAGCTCCCGCCGCACGTGGCGCCGATGACGAAGACCCTGCTCCGCCAGGCGGCCGACATGACCTGGGACCAGGCGATCGCCGCCGAGGAGTTCGCCGAGCCGATGTGCTTCACGACGACCGGCCACCGGGAGGCCGTGGCCGAGCTGCTCGGCCACGCGACCCGCTAGGGGCGGGCGCCCCCGAGCCGGCGCTCGACCGCCTCGACCTTGTCGTCCAGCGTCTGGTCCGGCTTGTCGCGGCGCTCGTCCAGCTTCAGCACGGTGTAGACGCGCGGGGCGCCCATCGAGAACGGGACCGCGTGGAGCTCGCCGACCACGCGGAGGACGTCCTCGGTCGGGCCCTCCAGCGAGGTGCCCATCGCGTGCAGGCGGTAGCGGACGCGGTCCTGGGCCGCCAGGCGGCGCTGGATCTCGGCTATGTACTCGCTCGCGCTCGCGTCGGGGCGGCCGAGCGCGATCACGGTCAGGTCGGCCGTGGCCACCTCAGAGCGCGGTCCAGACCGTCTTGATCTCGAGGTACGCGTCGAGGTTCGCGTGGCCCATCTCGCGGCCGATCCCGGACGCCTTGTAGCCGCCGAACGGCGCCGCCGGGTCGCTCGGGCCCCAGACGTTCACGTAGACGGACCCCGCCTGGAGCATCGCGGCCAGCCTGTGCGCGTTGCCCACGTCGCGGGTCCACACGCCGGCGGCCAGCCCGTAGTCGGTGTCGTTCGCCCGGCGGGCGACCTCCTCGAGGTCGTCGTACGGCATCGCGACGAGCACCGGGCCGAAGATCTCCTCGCGCGCGATCCGCATGTCATCGCTCACGCCGGTGAACAGCGTGGGGCGGACGAAGTACCCGCCGCCGCCGTTTCCGCCGCTCCCCTCGACCTCGCCGCCGGCGACCTCCTCGGCGCCCTCCTCGCGCCCCGACCGGATGTACTCCATCACCCGCTCGTGCTGCTCCCTCGACACGACCGGGCCGAACTGCGTCTCCGGGTCGAGCCCCGGTCCGACCGTCGCCTTCCCGGCGGCGTCGGCGAGCGCCGACACGACCTCGTCGAAGCGGTCGCTGTGCACGAACAGCCGCGATCCGGCGTTGCAAGCCTGGCCGGTGTTGAAGTAGATGCCCTGGAACGATCCCTTGACCGCGGCGTCGAGGTCCGCGTCGGGCAGGATCACGTTGGGGCTCTTGCCGCCGAGCTCGAGCGTGACGCGCTTGAGCGACCGGCCGCAGGAGGCGCCGATCTCGCGCCCGACCGCGGTCGAGCCGGTGAACGCGA
Organism: Thermoleophilaceae bacterium; assembly: GCA_036389295.1. Taxonomy (GTDB): domain Bacteria; phylum Actinomycetota; class Thermoleophilia; order Solirubrobacterales; family Thermoleophilaceae; genus AC-37. The sequence goes on from DASVQB010000044.1 coordinate 43,636, forward strand.
CCTTGTGGACCCCCGGGTGCTCGACGATCGCCCGGCCGGTCTCGCCGTCGCCGGTCAGCACGTTGACGACGCCCTTGGGGAAGCCCGCCTCCTGCACGAGCTGGCCGAGCCGCACCGCGGTGAGCGGCGTCTGCTCCGCCGGCTTCAGCACCACGACGCACCCCGCGGCAAGCGCCGGCGCGATCTTCCACGCCGACATCAGGAGCGGGAAGTTCCACGGGATGATCTGGCCGCACACCCCGACCGGCTCCTTGCGCGTGTACACGTGGACGCCCGGCCAGGCGACCGGGATCGTCTCGCCCTCGATCTTCGTCGGCCAGCCGGCGTAGTAGCGGAGGTGGGCGACCGCGGACGGCACGTCGACGCGGGCGGCCATCTTCACCGGCTTGCCGTTGTCGAGCGCCTCCAGCTCGGCGAGCTCGTCGGCGTTCTCCTCGATCAGGTCGGCGAGCCGGTGCATCAGCCGCTCGCGGCCCGCGGCCGGCAGCCGCGACCACTTGCCGCCGAGCGCCGCCGTGGCCGCCTGCACCGCCCGGTCCACGTCCTCGGCCCCCGCGTGGGCGACCGAGCAGATGACCTCGCCGGTCGAGGGGTCGACCGTCTCGAACGTGCGGCCGTCGGCGGCCTCGGCCCATTCGCCGCCGATCAGGAGGCCGTGGGGCCCGGAGTCGACGAACGCGCGGGCGGACTCGGAGAGCGCTTCTGTGCTGGCTGTCGTCATGGGGGTGATGCTACGGGCTGGCGGCGCGCGGCTACGCTCGGGCCGTGCGCCTGACGATCGGCTCGCTCGCCGCCGGACTCGCGGTCGGGGTGACGCTCGGACTCGTCTGGCCGGACCCCGGGCCGACCCTGCGGGAGCGCCGCCGGGCCGCCGTCCACCGGATGGAGGCCGCCGTGACCGCGCGCGCCCGGCAGGACGCGCGCGCGGGAGAGATCCGCGGGCCGATCCTGCGCTCGCGCTGCGACCCGGTCCGCGGGACCCGCGAGCGCGACCCCCGCGCCAGCGTCGGCCGCTACCGCTGCATCGCCGTCCAGACCGAGAGCGCGCGGGTCTACACCGGCCAGGTGTACCTGGCCACGATCGCCTGGCGCACCGGCCGCGTCCGCGTGCGCCGCTTCGAGATCCCCCTCTACTGGGGGGTATAGCCATTGCGCCAAAGCGCCAAAATTCGTGTTAGCCGATCCGCTTTCCCGGGGAACGAACCAACCATGGGGATTCGAATCGCACTCGCAGTCGCAGCCGCGGCCTGCCTCCTCGCGCCTGCCGGGGCGAGCGCCGCGACCGACGCCTCGACCGACACCTTCAACGGCACGTGCGCGGGCATGAGCGGCTTCGTGCACTGGCCGGACTCCACGCTGACGAACACCCCGGGGTTCAAGCGGATGCTCGTCGAATTCGACAGCGGCCGCTGCACGGGCACGCTCAACGGCCAGCCGGTGACCAACGCCCCGGGCAGGCTCGACGGCGAGCTCCAGGGAATCCAGGCGTGCGGCGGCGGGCTCCAGACCGGGCGCCTCCAGCTCACGATCGACGGCGTCAGCATCGAGGCCGACGCCACGTACCGTCGCGTGCTCACGGCGCCCACGGTGGTCTTCGACGGCGACGCGGGCGGGTCCGCCATCGCCGTCGCGCGCGCGCTGATCGACCTCGCGGACTCGGTCAGGGTCTGCAACGGCGCGGGTTACTCGACGGTTCCGATCGTGGTCGACGAGTTCCGCACGGCCCCCCAGATCGCGAGCCCGTAGCCCGCTCGCGCGCCGGCTAGGCGCGCAGCACGATCTTCAGCGCCTCGTGCCGGTCGTACGCCGCGTAGGCGTCGGGCGCCTCGTCGAGCTTCATCTCGCGCGAGACGAGCGGGGTCACGTCGAGCCGGCCCTCCGACAGGAGCGCCAGCACCCTGTCGAGGTGGCCCATCACGTTCGCGTGGCCGGTGACGAGGTTGAGGCTCTTGATCCAGACGATGCCCATGTGGACCTCGCAGCGCTCCGCGTAGACGCCGACCACGGAGACCGTCCCGAACTTGCGCGCCAGCCGGCACGCGGTCTCCAGCGCGCGCGGGTCCCCGACGGCGTCGACGGCCACGTCGACCCCGCGGCCCTCGGTGGCGGCCTTGACGGCGGCGCGCGGGTCCTCCTCGGTCGCGTGGACGGGCTCGGCGCCCAGCGCCCGCGCCGTCTCGAGCCGGTCCTCGACCACGTCGACGGCGACCACACGCGCCGCGCCCGCGACCCGCGCGGCCATCACGGCGCAGAGCCCCACCGGGCCGAGGCCGATCACCGCGCAGGTGTCGCCGGGCCGGAGCCCGGCGGAGACCACCGCGTGGTAGCCCGTGCCCATCACGTCGCCGGCGAACAGCGCCGCGCCGTCGGAGAGCCCGTCGGGGACGCGCCGCAGCGTCAGGTTCGCGCGCGGGACCAGAGCCAGCTCGGCCTGGGTGCCCTGGAGCGAGCCGAGCGTCGCGCCGTGGCCGAACACCCGCGCCTCGTCGCACTTCTGGTACACGCCGCGGCGGCAGAAGAAGCACGTCCCGCAGGCCGTGTGGAAGGTGCCGAGCACGCGGTCGCCGACCGACACGCCCGTGACGGCGTCGCCCGCCTCCACGACCGTCCCGACGTATTCGTGGCCGATCGTGAAGCCGGCCTCGATCTGCACGCGCCCGTGGTAGATGTGGAGGTCGGAGCCGCAGATCCCCGACGCGTCGACGCGGACGACGGCGTCGTCGCGCTCGATCGGCTCGGGGTCCGGCCGCTCCTCGACCGCGACCCTGCCGGGCTCCTGGAAGGTGACCGCCCTCATCGCGCGCCTACTCTATGCCCCCGCCGCGCAGGAGCGGCGCCGCGCGGTATCGTTCCTCGCGCCGCTCGTCCCAGAGGCCGTCGATGGTGGCGAGCACGTGGTCGAAGCCGATCGCCCGGCCCCACTCGACCGGCCCGCGCGGGTGGTTCATGCCGAGGACGAGGCCGGCGTCGACGTCCTCGGCCGACCCGATCCCCTCCCCGAGCGCGAACGCGGCCTCGTTCACGAGCTGGCAAACGATCCGGCCGAGCACGAGGCCCGGCGCGTCCGCGACCCACTCGGCGTGCAGGCCGAGCGCGCGGAAGAACGACTCGGTCGCGTCCGCGGCGGCGTCCGGAGTGTCGCGCGAGCGGGTCAGCTCGACGAGCCGCGTGCCCTCGAGCGGAGGCAGCAGGTTGAACCCGCACGCGCCCGGCGCGCCGCGCGCGGCGAGGCTCCTGTCCGCGCACACGACGGCGAGCGGCGGCCCCTCGGGCAGGCCGCCGAGGTCGGCGGCGGGCGCCGGCACCGTCGCGTCCACGATCAGCTCCGGCTCCTCGAGGCCGCCGACCGACACGAGCTGGCGCGCGTCGAACCCGGCCGCCACCGCGCGTTCGCGCAGCTCCCGCGCCAGCGCGCCCGCGCCCTCGATCGCCACGACGCGGCCGTCGCCGCCGCCGGGCTCGAGCGGGTCCGGGTCCTCGGGCGGGCACGACTCCGCCCCGGAGTAGTCGTACCAGCCGCGACCGCTCTTGCGGCCGAGCCGCCCCGCGGCGACCATCCGGGCCTGGAGCGGGCTCGGCTTCCAGCGCGGCTCGCCGAAGCTCTGCTCGGTGAACGACCTCGCGACCTCGTACCCCACGTCGATCCCCACGAGGTCCATCAGCTCGAACGGCCCCATCCGGAAGCCGCCGCCGAGACGGACGATCCGGTCGATCTGCTCGTGCGTCGCGATCCGCTCGCCGAGCAGCCGCAGCGCCTCCGCGCCGAACGGCCGGTTGCAGCGGTTGACGAGGAAGCCCGGCCCGTCGTGCGCGCGGATCGGCCGGCGGTCCATCCGCTCGCACACGCCGGTCGCGACCTCGAGCGCGCGCTCGCCGGTCTGCTCGGCGGCGATCACCTCGACCAGCTTCATCAGCGGCGGCGGGTTGAAGAAGTGCATGCCGACCACGTTCTCCGGACGGGCCACGGCGCCCGCGAGCGAGGTGACGAGGATCGAGGACGTGTTGGTGGCGAGGACAGCGTCGTCCGCACAGACCGCCGACAGCCGCTCGAACAGCTCGCGCTTGAGGTCGGGCCGCTCGGGCGCCGCCTCGACCACGAGGCCGCACGGGGCCAGGTCGTCCAGCTCCGCCGCGAGGTGCAGGCGGCCGGCCGCGGCCTCGGCGTCCGCCTCGCTCCAGCGACCGCGCTCGGCGCCCTTGCGGAGGCCGTCGCGGACGCGCGACCCGCCACGCTCGAGCGCCTCGGGCAGCGGGTCGTGGAGGTAGGTCTCGAAGCCGCCGAGGCAGCCGAGCTGCGCGATCCCCGCGCCCATCGTCCCGGCGCCCGCGACGCCGATCGCGGAGGGCAGCGCGGCCACTACCGCCCCTTGAACTCCGGCCTGCGCTTCTCGACGAACGCGGCCATCCCCTCGACGCGGTCCTCGGTCGCCATCGCGATCTCGTAGAGGCGCCGCTCGTGAGCAAGGCCGGCGGTCAGGGCGGTCTCCTCGGCGGACAGCACGGCCTCCTTGCCGAGCCGCACGGCGATCGGCGGCCGCCGCGCCACGACCTGCGCGAGCTCGACCGCCTTCGACAGCCACTCCCCCTTCGGCGTGACCTGGTTCACCAGGCCGAACCGGTACGCCTCGTCGGCCGCGATCCGCCGGCCGGTGAGCACCATCTCCATCGCGCGCTGCTTCCCGATCGTCCGCGCGAGGCGCTGCGTCCCGCCGCCGCCGGGGATGATCCCGAGCAGGATCTCGGGCTGGCCGAGCTCGGCGGTCTCGGACGCGACGATCATGTCGCAGGCCAGCGCCAGCTCGCAGCCGCCGCCGAGGGCGTAGCCGGAGACCGCGGCGATCAGCGGCGTCCTGAGCGCCGCGAGGCGCGGCCAGAAGCGCTGCGCCGGCGCGGCCAGCGTCTCCTGGAACGTCCGGTCGCGCATCGCCTTGATGTCCGCGCCGGCGGCGAAGTACTCGTCGCTGCCGGCGATCACGACGCAGCGGACCTCGGGGTCGAAGTCGAGCCCCTCGAGCAGCGCGGCCAGCTCCTCCATCACCTCAGGCGAGAGCGCGTTGCGCGCGTCCGGCCGGTTCAGCCGCGCGATCGCCACTTGGCCGTCGCGCTCGAGGAGGACGACGGGCTCGGTCACCTCAGACCATCGCGTTGATGCCGGTCGCCGCGCGCCCGATGATCAGCTTCTGGATCTGCGACGTGCCCTCGTAGAGGGTCGTCACCCGCGCGTCGCGCAGGTAGCGCTCGACCGGGTGGTCGTCCACGTAGCCGGAGCCGCCGTGCACCTGGATGGCGGTGTTCGCGGCGCGGACGGCGGCCTCGGTGGCGAACAGCTTGGCGATCGACGTCTCGGTGGTGTTCGGCCGGCCGGTGTCCTTCAGCCACCCGGCGCGCCAGACCAGCGCGCGGGCGGCCTCGGTGTCCACGATCATGTCCGCGATCATCTGCTGGACGAGCTGGAAGCTCGCGATCGGGCGGTCGAACTGCTTGCGCTCCTTCGAGTAGGAGACCGACGCGTTCACGCAGCCCTGGCAGATCCCGACGCAGCCGGCGGCGACGCTGTAGCGCCCGGAGTCGAGCGCGGACATCGCGACCTTGAAGCCGTCGCCTACCTCGCCCAGGAGCGCGTCGTCGCCGACCTCGACGTCGTCGAGCGCGAGCTCCGCGGTGTCCGAGGCGCGGAGGCCGAGCTTGCCGTGGATCTCGCTGCTCGAGAAGCCGTCGGAGTCGGTCGGGACCAGGAAGCAGGCGAGGCCGCGGTGCTTCTTCTCGGGGTCGGTCTGGGCGAAGACCATCGCGACCTTCGCGTAGTTGCCCATCGAGATCCACTGCTTCTGGCCGCTGATCCGCCAGCCGCCGTCGGTCTTCTCGGCGCGGGTCTTCAAATTGGCGGCGTCGGAGCCGGTGTCCGGCTCGGTCAGGCCGAAGCAGCCGAGGATCTCGCCGCTGCAGAGCTGGGGGAGCCAGCGCTTCTTCTGCTCCTCGTCGCCCCAGCGCTCGATCGAGCTGCACACGAGCGAGGTCTGGACCGAGACGACCGTGCGGGCGGACGAGTCGCCGCGCCCGATCTCCTCGACGATCAGGCCGTAGGTCCGGTAGTCGAGGCCGCGGCCGCCGTACTCCTCGGAGACGATCGGGCCGAGGTAGCCCATCTCGCCGAGCTTCCTGACGAGGTCGGTGTCGAAGCGCTCGTTGCGGTCGTTGTCGCGCGCGACCGGCACGATCTCGCGGTCGGCGAAGTCGCGGGCGGTCTCGCGGATGAGCTGCTGCTCGTCGGTGAGCTCGAACTCGATCAAGGGGCTGGGCAGGCTACCGGTCCCGCGGCGGAGGTGTCATCCGAGGCCCTGTGTCTCATATTGCCGTCAGCCGGGTGGCGGCCGCCTTCCAGACCGCGTCGACGGGCCGGCCGGGCGCCAGGGCGAGCCGGTCGACCGAGTCGGCGGTGACCTCGGCGGTCACGGGCTGCGGCGCCGCGAGCCCGATCCGGGCGCGGTTGCCGATCGCGGTCACCGCCACCACCTCGGCGCGCAGGCGGTTGTGGGCCGAGCCGCGGGGGGCGCCCTCCGGCGACGGCGGCTCCAGGGTGAAGTCCCAGGGGTGGACGCTCAGGGCGACCCGGCCGCTCGCCGCGTCGGTGCTCACGGCGGTCCCGCCGCCGTCGAGATCGACGGCCGTGAGGCCCCCGGCCGCGGGCTCGTCGCGAGCCGTGCCGGTGAGCACCACCGCCCCGGTGAAGTCGGCGACGAACCCGGACGCCGGGGCGGACGCCAGCTCGCTGGGCGTGCCGGCCTGGACGACCCGGCCGGCGTCGATCACCGCGATCCGCGACGCGAGCGCCGCCGCCTCGGCGAAGTCGTGAGTGACTACGACCGCCGGCACGTCCAGCGCCGCCAGGAGGGCCGCCAGCTCGCGGCCCGCGCGGGCGCGGGTGCGGGGGTCGAGCGCGGCGAGCGGCTCGTCGAGGAGCAGCGCGCGCGGCTCGGCCGCCAGCGCGCGGGCCAGCGCGACCCGCTGGCGCTCGCCGCCCGAGAGCTCGCTCGGGCGGGCGTCGGCGCGGTCGAGCACGTCCAGCCGGTCGAGCAGGTCGAGGGCGCGGCGGCGGCGCGCGCGGCGCATCCCGTGGGCCGCGCTCCAGCGGCGGCTCCCCGACCGACCGCGGGGCATCCCGAAGGCCACGTTCCGCCACGCGCTGAGGTGGGGGAACAGGGCGTGGTCCTGGAACAGCAGCGCGCAGCGGCGGCGCTCGGGCGCCACGTCGATCCCGCTCGCGACGTCGAGCCACGTCTCGCCGCCGCACGCGACGCGGCCGGCGGCCGGCCGGGCGAGCCCCGCCGCCATCCGCAGCACCGTCGTCTTCCCGGCGCCGGACGGCCCCGCCAGCACGACCGGCTCCCCGGCCGCCGCGGCCAGCTCGACGTCGAGCTCGAGCCGGTTCGGGCCACGGTTGCAGGATTTGGGAGTCCCTGGACTCCCTAGATCTTCACTCGTCGCGAGCACCGGCTCCAAGGCGGCCCGCCGGCCACGGACCTCGAGCTCAAGCATCGGCCCGGAGGGCGAGCTTCACGGTGAGCAGGACGGCGAGAGATACGGCCACCAGCACGGCGGAGAGGGCGAGCGCGGCGTCGAAGTCCGAGCCGAAGCGCTCGAAGATCGCGAGCGGGGCGGTCTGCGTCACGCCGCGCACCGAGCCGGCGAACATCAGGGTGGCGCCGAACTCGCCGAGCGCCCGGCCGAGGGCGAGCGCGGTGCCGGCGGCGAGCCCCGGCCGGGCGACGGGCACGGCCACGCGGGCGAACGTCGCGGCCTCGCCGCGCCCGAGCGTCCGGGAGGCCTCGAGCAGCGGCCGGTCGACCGCCTCGAACGCCGCCTGCGCCTGGCGGACGTAGAACGGCGCCGAGACGAACGCGAGGGCGACCACGACCCCCGCGGTCTCGAGCACGAGCCTGATGCCCGCGTCGTCGAGGGCGCCGCCGAGGACCCCGTTCGGCCCCAGCGCGGCGAGCAGGCCGATCCCCGCCGCCGCGGGCGGCAGCACGAGCGGCAGCTCGACGAGCGTGGTGACGAGCGCCTTGCCCCGGAAGCTCCGCGTGGCGAGGAGGTACGCGGCCGGGGTGCCGACCGCGATCACGAGCGCCACCGCGACGGCGCTCGTCTCGAGGCTGAGGCGCAGCGCGTCGAGCGACTCGCCGTCGCCGAGGCTGTCCACGAGCTCGCCCGGCCCGGCGTCGACGAAGACCGAGACGACCGGCAGCGTGAGGAACGTCAGCGCCACGGCGAGGGCGAGCCAGAGGGCCGCGGGGAAGGCGAGCCGGCCGGCCCCGGCCGCCGGCCCGCGGCCGGTGCGGGCCGACGACCCGCGGCCGCCGCCGGCCGGCCCGCGGCCCGCGCGCGGGAGTCGGGGCCCGTTCACGGCGGCGGCTCGAAGCCGGCCTCGCGGAGGGCGCGGGCGCCGGCTCCGCTCGCCAGGCCGCGCACGAACCGCCGGGCGTCCTCCGGGTGCTCCGCCCCGCGCACCACGGCGGCGGCGTAGGCGATCGGCGGCGCCGCGCCCGGCGGGAGCTCGATCGCGCGGAGCCGGCCGCCGAGCGCCCGGACGTCGGTGACGTAGACGAAGCCGGCGTCGACCGCCCCCTGCGCCACCTTTCCGATCACGCCGGCGGCGTCGGGCTCGCGGTCGCGGACGTTCGCCTCGATCGCGCGCCGCGTGGCGGCCGGCAGCCGGGCGAGCGCCTCGCTGGCGTACGCGCCGACCGGCACGGACGGCGAGCCGGTGGCGATCCGAACGCCGTCCCGCGCGAGGTCCTCGAAGCGCCGGACCCTGCCGTCCGCGGCCGGCACGGCGACCACGAGCCGGTTGGCCGCGAACCGCACCGGCCGCTCGACGAGCCCGCCCGCGTGCAGCTCGGCCGGCAGCTTCGAGTTGGCGGCGGCGAGCACGTCCGGCCGGGCGCCGGCGCGGACCTGGGCCGCCAGCACGTCGGAGCCGGCGAACGAGAGCCGCACCTCGGCGCCGTCGAACGCGCGCCCGTACTCGGCGAGCGCGGGCTTCAGCGACGACGCTGCGGACACCGTCAGCCGCGGCTCGCCGCCGCCGCATCCGCCGGCGGCGGCGACGGCGGCGACGGCGGCGAGGAGCGCGGCGGCCGTCCCGCGCCGACCGCCCGTCCGCGCGCCGCGCCCGCGACGTTCGCGCTCCCGCGCCGTCAGCCGCCCTCCACCATCACCGAGGTCGCCTTCACGGTCGCGGTCGCGCGCACGCCCTCCGCGAGCCCGAGCTCCTCGATCGCGTCGCGCGTGATCGCGGCGGTGACGCGGAACGGCCCGGCCTCGATCTCCACGAGCCCCATGACCCCGTCGACCTCGACCGACCGCACGACGCCCGGGAACCGGTTCCGCGCCGACAGCGACTCGCCGGTCCGGTGCCGCCGCGGCCGGGCGCTCAGCCGCTCGACCTCGCGCGCGGGGACCCGCCGCCGGTTTCGCGCGTCGCGGGTCGTGCGGAGCTTGCCCGCCCGGTCCCAGCGCCGCAGCGTGTCGACGCTGACGCCGAGCGCCCGGGCGGCGTCGCCGAGTGAGAGGTCCGCGGCCATCTGCCTAAGCATTGCATAGGCAGACTGCGCGGGCGGGCGGGGAGCGCGGGCGGATGGCGGCGGCGCGCGCCGGCCGTGCCCGCGTGCCGGCTCGCCGGCTCGCCGCCTCAAGGCGCGCCGGCGCGCGGAGCGCTATCTTCCCGCCGTCACCCGTACGGGTGACGGGAGGTGCCAGGGGGCCGCCACGGACGTGCGGACAGGACTCTCCAGGGACGGGGCTAGGCAAGGGAGCTGATTCATCGTGCGCAAGAGCGCCGCAATCGTGGTTGCAGTGCTGGCAGGGCTCGGCCTGGCCGCGGTCGCCATGGCGGGCGGCCCGGTGGACAAGGTGACCGGCGGCGGTCAGACGCTCGTCGGCACGCACGGAGCGGGCAACACGATCGCCTTCAACGCGAAGGGCACCGGCCAGGACGCCACCGGCCAGGTGCAGGTCGTCGACCGGACCGCGGGCACCGGGCAGTCTCAGGTCCGCTTCCACGGGATCGTGGACTGCCTGACGGTGAGCGGGAACATGGCCGAGATCCTCGCCCACAAGCGCGACGATCCGGCCGACACGTTCTCGATCTACGTCGTGGACAACGGCGAGGGGGCGGCCGCCGACAACGACCTCGTGTTCCTCAACGAGGATCCCGAGAGCCCGTGCGAGCTCCAAGACGACGACGACCAGGGCGACGTCGAGCTGGCGCGGGGCAACGCGCAGGTCTACGACGCGCCGTAGGCAGGCCGGGAGGCCCAGCGACTGACGGCGACGGCTCCGGCGCAGGCCGGGGCCGTCGCTCGTCTACCGCACGCGAATGCGGTGACGCGCGGCCCTGCCGCCGCGCGGAACGGCCTCGAGCGTCAGCTTCCGCAGCTTCCCCGAGCGCACGGCGCGGCGGCCGGCTCGGCCGAGCCTGAGCCGCACCAGCACCACGCGCCCCTTCCGGACTCGCACGCTCGCCGGCCCGGCCAGCACCCTGCTGCCGGCGGCGCGGACGGCCGCCCCGCTCGCGATCAGCCGCAGGCGGACGCGCGCGGTCCGGGCCGACGCCACGCTCACCTGCACGCCGGCGAGGAGCGACCGGGGACTCACCGTCTCGGGCGCCCCCAGGAGGAGGATCCCGGTCGAGGCGGGGCGCAGCGGCGCCGGCGCGGGAGGCTGGTCGAGGAGACCCGGCGGCAGGCCGGTCGGGAGCGGCGGGAGCTCCGGCAGCGGCGGGAGCGGCGGCGGCTTCGGCTTGTCGCCGATCGGCCACGGGTCCTCGTCGGGCAGGTCGGACGGCCGCGGGTCGGCGGGGTAGGCCGGGTACTCGTTCGGCGGCTCCGGCGGCGACCCGACGCGGATCGTGTAGTGGCACGTGAACGTCACCCCGTTGCCCGGCTTCTGGCTCTCCTGCGCGACCTGGACCCGGAAGCCGTGCTCGCCGGCCGTGGGGAACGTGTGCGACGCCCTCGGCGTCTCGCCGGTGTCGACCTCGAACGTGCCGTCGCCGTCGAAGTCCCACTTGAACGTCGTCCGGGCGGCGTCGGGGTCGACGAAGCCGGAGCCGTCGAAGGCCACCTCGTCGCCGGGCGCCGGGTCCTTGGGGCTCCACGTCAGCGGCGGCGGCGGGGCTGGGCACGGGTCCGGCGAGAAGGTGCTCGAGGCGACGTCCTGCGAGAGCCGGAGCCCCTGCCAGCTCTTGTGGAACCGGCTCTCGTTCCACAGCACCGAGGCGTTGCCCGCCGGGTCGACCGCGGACGCGATCGGGTACGCGCGCTGGCGCGGGCACGGCAGGATCGCGCGCTCCTGGCCGTTCAGCCCGATCGCCGAGCGGCGGACGACGCGCGCCTCGCCGGTGTCCCAGTCCGGGAAGAAGAAGATCGAGTTGCCGAGCGGGTCGACCGCCATCGATAGCGGCGTGTCCACCAGCCACGACGACGAGACCTGCTCGGGCGGGGCGAACGTGCCGGCGGGGACCACGCCGGTCGCGGCGACGAGGCCGCTCAGGCTCGCCCCGTTCGGCCCGTTGGGGACGGCGGACTGCCAGCCGACGACTGCGACGCCGTCGTCGCCCAGGCCGACGACCGCCGGGTCGAAGTCGGTGGTCGACCCGCCCAGGTCGATCGCGTCCCCGAAGGCGTGGCCCGGCGCGCGGACCGCCGCCCGCACCTCACCGACGAAGACGGTGTCGTCCGGCGGCAGCTCGACCCAGGACACGATCGCGTTCCCGAGCCTGTCGACCGCGAGCGACGGCAGCGTGCTGCGGTTGCGGGCCGCCTGCATGCGCTTGACGTGGGTCGCGGGGCCGCTCGGCGGCAGGATCGCGGTCCAGGCGCTGTTGCCGGCGCCCGGGTCCCACGACAGCCACGAGAGGACGACCTCGCCGTTCTCGGCCATCCCGGCGTGGCCGCGCCAGATCGCCTCGCCGAGCTCGCCGGTCACGGGCTGCGGTGCGTGCCAGGCGCCGTCGTGGGTCCGGCGGGCCGCCCAGACCCGCTGGTCGTTCCACGTGCCGGTGGTGAACATGACGATCGCCTCGCCGCGCTCGTTCGCGGCCAGCGCCGTGCCGGGCTGGAGCGAGCCCATCGCTCCGCCGGCAAGCTCGATCGGGGCGCCGAAGCCGCCGGCCGCCGTCCGCTCGGCCACGAGCACGGTGTCGCCCTCGCCGGGAGAGGTCGAGCCGACCCAGGCGACGTAGCCGCTCCCGTCGGCCGCGGTGGCGACGCTCGGCGGGTCGGCCCCGCCGCCGAGGACCTGCGGGCCGATCAGCGACCCGCCGCGCGGCTTCTCGGCGGCCTTGACGGTCCAGCCGTCCTCGCCCCCCTCGCGCCAGGCCACGATCGCCTCGCCGGTGGGGAGCACGGAGAGGGCCGGGACGGGCTTGCCGACCCACGCGTCGGCGCCCGGCGCCGAGAGCTCGATCGGCGGCTGCCACGAGCGCGCGGCCCACGCGGACGGGCACGCGAGCGCGGCGCTCGCAAGCGCGAGGACGAGCAGCCGGCCGGTCTTGCGCGCGAACCCCCCCATGCAGTCGAGCATAACCCCGAAATGGCGACAGCGCACCACTTTGTGGGATGTCGCCGGGCTCCGCCGCCCGCGCCGCCCGGTTCCGCCGCCCCGCAGCCGCCCGGTTCCGCGCGCCCCGCACCCGGCTTCCGCGCGCCCGCGCCCGCTTCCGCACGCCCGCGCCCGGCTCCGCTACCATCCCTCCCTGAATGAACGTTCAATCAGAGGGGGACGAGCTGTGAGCTGGACCGCCGCCGACATTCCCGACCAGACCGGTCGAACGGCAGTCGTGACCGGGGCGAACGGGGGGCTCGGCCTCGAGACCACCCGCGCCCTGGCGGCCAAGGGCGCCCACGTGGTGATGGCGGCCCGCAACCAGGCCAAGGCCGCCGACGCGGTCGAGGACGTCCGCGGCAGCGTGCCGAGCGCGTCGCTGGAGGTCGTCGAGCTCGACCTCGGGTCGCAGGCGTCGGTGCGCGAGGCGGCCGACCGGATCCTCGGCTCGCACCGGTCGATCGACCTGCTCGTGAACAACGCCGGCGTCATGGGCATCCCGGAGCGCCGCACGGTCGACGGCTTCGAGATGCAGTTCGGCGTCGACCACCTCGGCCACTGGTCCCTCACCGCGCTGCTCCTGCCGTCCCTGCTGAGGGCGCCCGCGGCGCGGATCGTCACGATCACGAGCACCGCCCACCACATGGGCCGCGCGGTCGACCCGGCGAACCCGCACCTCGACGGGAACTACGGGCCGTGGCGCGCCTACGGGCAGGCGAAGCTCGCCAACTTCCACTTCGGGCTCGGGCTGCACCGGCAGCTCGAGGAGGCCGGCGCCCCGGCCAGCAGCCTGATCGCCCACCCCGGGCTCTCCAACACCGAGCTCCAGGCCGTCAGCGTCGAGGAGACCGGCGGCGGGTTCAGCCAGCGCTTCTTCCACGTGATGGCCCGGCGGACGGGCATGTCGCCGGCGGAGGGCGCGCTGCCGCAGCTCCGGGCCGCGACCGACCCCGACGCTCGGAGCGGCGAGTTCTACGGGCCGCTGTTCGTGAACAACGGCGCGCCCGTCCGCAAGCCGGTCCTCCGGCGCTTCGGCATGGACACGGCGATCGCCCGGCTCTGGGAGGTCTCCGAGCGCGAGACCGGCCTGAAGCTCGACGTCCGCGGCGCCAGGCCGGAGCCGGTCGCCGGCTGAGCGATGGCCGTCGCGGCACTCGACCGGGCCGCCGCCGTGCGGCGCGCGCTGCGCGCGCTCGTCGCCCAGCGCGGCTTCCACGGCGCGTCGATGAGCGCGGTGGCCGCGGAGGCCGGCGTCGCCACCGGCACCGCGTACACGCACTACGCGTCGAAGGACGAGCTGGTGCTCGCCGCCTACCGGGAGACGAAGGCCGAGCTGGGCGCGGCGGCGACCGCGGGCCTCGACCTCGCCGCCGGCCCGGCGGACCGGTTCCGGAGCATCTGGCTGGCGGCCCACCGCCACCTGGCCGCGAACCGCGACCACGCCCTGTTCCTGCTCCAGGTCGACAGCTCGCCGTACAAGCCGGCCGCTCACGACGCGGCCGCGGCCGCCGACGGCGACCCGCTGATCGAGCAGGCGGCCGCGGCGGACATCGCGGCCCGGCTGCTGCCGCTGCCGCGGGAGGTGCTCTACGAGCTGGGCCTCGGCCCCGCCGTCCGGCTCGCTGCCGCGGGCACGGCGCTGGACGACGCGCAGCTCGAGGCGGTCGCGGACGCCTGCTGGCGCGCGATCAGCCGTGCGAGCGCGTGATCGCGCGCGGAGCCGCTCCCTACGAGTCCGCCTCGAAGCTCACGATCGGAGGGACCGGTCCGGTCACGATCGTGTACCGGGTGTCGTTCACGCAGATGGAGGGCGGCGTCTGGCCCAGCGGCGACCGCCTGATCGACATCGGCGGGTCGCTGAGCACGACCACGTCCTGGGTGCACGGCGAGATGTCCGCCGACTGCTGGACGTCGACCACCTGACTCGCCGCCGCCTTCACCGCCAGATGTCCGCCGCCGGCATCTCCCGGACTGGAGATCCTCGCGCACAGATGCACCTCGTCGTCGGCCGGCCTGGCGGTGTAGAGGAACAGGTCGCGACCGCTGAGGTGCGCGTTCACCACCTCGGTCGCCGGCCCGTAGGCGCCTGCCGAGCAGGTCGTCGACGCCTTGCCGGCGGGCGGCGGCGTCGTGTCCTGCGGCGGCGGTGGAGAGGAGTCCGCGTTCAAGACGGCGGTCGCGACCGGGGTGTCGTCGCGCTCGACGCGCACCCGCTCCTTCACCGGTCCCGCCTCCACGCAGAGCCAGGCGGCGTCTCCCGGGCCGGGCGCGAGCAGACTGCCGTAGGCGTCGACGTAGAACGGCGTGTCGAGCACCTCCCCCTGCCTGATCGGATGCGGCGCCGGAACGGCGTTCGGCGTGGTGGACGTGCAGGCGCGCGACGAGAGGTCGGTCGTCAATCGCACCGCGGGCGTCTCGGTGGTGGCGTTCACGTCGATGCGGCCGGACTTCTCGACCGCGCCCGCCACCTTGACGCGATAGCAGACCCAGGTGGTGGACGGATCGGTCGGCTTCGGCTGCGTGGCGACCCGGAAGAACACCGCGCGGTTCGCGAAGAACCCGTCCTCGAGCGCTGTCGGCTGCGTGCACGTCTCGGAGACGCCCGCGACCGGCGTCTCGCACCCGGAAATGACCGCCGCCGCGGCGATCAGCGCCGCCGCCGGCACGAAGCGAAGTCTCCACACGATGTCCCCCCTTGCGTCGATGCCCAGCACGCGAAGCATTGCCGCCGACGAGTGCGTCAAACGCTAAATTTTATTAGACCCCCGATACGGGGGAGGGCGGAGCTGGGCCGCTCAGGCCGCGGGGTTCTCGACGATCATCGCCATGCCCATCCCGACGCCGATGCACATGGTCGCGAGGCCGTAGCGCACGCCGCGGCGGCGCATCTCCCAGATCAGCGTGCCCAGCATCCGCGCGCCGGACTGGCCGAGCGGGTGGCCGATGGCGATCGCGCCGCCGTTCACGTTCAGCTTCTCGTGCGGGATGCCGAGCTCGCGCATCGAGGCGATCACCTGGGCGGCGAACGCCTCGTTCAGCTCGACGAGGTCGATGTCGTCGATCGTCAGGCCGGCCCGCTCGAGCGCCTTGAGGCTCGCCGGCACCGGGCCGACGCCCATGTACGCGGGGTCGACCCCGGCGGCGCCGCTCGACACCACGCGCGCGATCGGCTCGCGGCCGAGCTCGGCGGCGCGCTCCTCGCTGCACACGACCACGCAGGCCGCGCCGTCGTTCATCTGCGACGAGTTGCCGGCGGTCACGGTTCCGCCCTCGCGGAAGACCGGCTTCAGGGCGGCGAGCTTCTCCAGCGTCGTGTCGGGCCGCGGCCCCTCGTCGGTGTGGACCGTGACGGGCGGGCCCTTCGGCTGCGGCACGTCGACGGGCACGACCTCGTCGTCGAACCGCCCCTCCTCGATCGCGGCGGCGGCCCGCCGGTGCGACTCGAGCGCGAACGCGTCCTGGTCCTCCCGCGACACGCCGTAGCGCTCGGCCACGTTCTCGGCGGTCTCGCCCATCGACTCGGTCGAGTAGCGCTCAGCCATCCGCGGGTTGACGAACCGCCACCCGAGCGTCGTGTCCGCCATCTCCACGTTGCCCCGCGGGAGGCCGCGCTCGGGCTTGAGCATCGCCCACGGCGCGCGGCTCATCGACTCGACGCCGCCGGCCAGGAGCAGGTCGCCCTCACCGGCGCAGACGGCGTGCGCGGCGCGGTTCACGGCCTCGAGCCCCGAGGCGCACAGGCGGTTGACGGTCACGCCGGGGATCTCCACCGGCATGCCGGCCAGGAGCAGGCCCATCCGGGCCACGTTGCGGTTGTCCTCGCCGACCCCGTTGGTGCAGCCGAAGACCACGTCGTCCACCGAGTCGGCCGGCAGGTCGTTGCGGGCGACCGCCGCCCCGATCGCGTGGGCGGCGAGGTCGTCCGGCCGCACCGTCGAGAGCGCGCCCCGGTAGCGCCCGATCGGCGTGCGGAGGGCGTCGACGACGACGGCGTTGCGCGAATCCGTCATGCGCGCGATCCTATCGGCGGATGGACGGCGCCTATCTCGCGGCGGACGATCCCTACTTCGGGATCGCGATGGTGGTCATGCTCGGGGTGATCTTCGGGCTGTTCGTGGCGATCGGCAAGTGGTACCCCGGCTCCGGCGCCGACGTGCTCGACTGGCAGCCGACCCGCTCGATCGAGCAGGAGGTCGAGCTCGAGCTCGAGGACGTCGACCAGATGCTCGAGGCCCAGAACGAGCGCCGCCGCCGCAGCGGCAGGCCCGAGCTGAGCGAGGACGAGGTCCGCGCCCAGGTGCAGGCCGCCGAGCGCGAGCAGGCCGAGCGGGCGGCCGAGTTCCGAGCCGAGCACCCCGAGGAGGAGTAGCCGCGGCTAGGCCGCCTCGGCCGCGGGCGCGGCGGTGCGCGCCGCCGTCGCCTCGATCCACTCGTGCAGCAGCCGGTTGAAGCGCGCCGGCAGCTCGATCTGCGGGTAGTGACCGCAGTCCTCGAACACGTGGACGTGCGCGTCCGGGTGCATGGCGGCGAAGTCCTCCGCGTGGTGGGCGGGCACGAGCCCGTCGTGGCGGCCCCAGACCATCCACAGCGGCACCCCGATCGCCACCGAGTCCTCGAGCAGCGTGCCCGTGTAGGACTCGATGCAGCAGCGCCCCGCGCCGAGCAGGCGGTCGAGCGCCCGGCCGGTGCCGTGCATGTCGACGAGGTGCTCGATCTCGGCGCGCATGTGGCGGGGGTCGTGGAACAGGCGCCAGTCGAGGAAGCGGCGCATGGTGCCGCGGATCAGCGGCGGCGTCAGCGGGCTCGGCAGCGCCAGCGCCGTCCGCCAGACCGGCCCGTAGCCCGTGATCGCGTACCACCACCACGGCGGCCGCCTGCCGAGCCCGGCCGGCGCCACGAGCCCGAGCCGCTCGACGATCTCCGGGCGCTGGAGCGTCAGGTGGAGCGCGATCGCGCCGCCGAGCGAGTGCCCGATCACCGTGGCGCGCTCGATGCCGAGCCGCTCGAGCAGCTCGGGGAAGAAGTCCTTGTAGTAGTCGATCAGGAGCGGGGCGGCGGGAAGCCCCGAGCGGCCGAACGGCGGCACGTCGACCGCCACCACGCGGTTGTCGGCGAGCAGGCCGGGCACGACCCGGCGCCAGCCGTCCGCGGTGTCGCCGTAGCCGTGGACCAGGAGGATCGTCGGGCCCTCGCCGGCGTCCACGACGTAGGTGGGCACGCCGCCGACCTCCACGAGCGCGTGGGGCAGCTCGCGCCCCTTGGCGTCGTGCAGGCCCGGGTGTCGCGGGGCGCTCACGTCTCGAAATCCCCTCGTGTCCTTCATACCACGGGAGTCGGCCGGCCGATAGCGAATTGCGCCGACGCGCCAGGCCGGCCCGGGCGAGTCGGCGGGCGCGGCGCCCCGCTCGGAGCGGCTAGCCTCGCCCCGTGGCGCGCGTCCTGATCGTCGGCTGCGGCTGCCGCGGCGCCGCGCTCGGGCAGGCGCTGCGCGACGCCGGCCACGCCGTGCGCGCGACCACCAGGCGGCCGGAGCGCGCCGAGGACCTGGCCGCCCTCGGCCTCGAGCCCGCCGTCGCCGACCCGGACCGGCTCGGGACGCTGCTTCCCCACCTCCAGGGGACGAGCGTGCTGTGCTGGCTGATGGCCAGCGCGACCGGCGAGGCGGAGGCGGTCGCGGCCCTCCACGGCCCCAGGCTCGAGTCGCTCCTCGCCACCCTCGTCGACACCCACGTGCGCGGCTTCGTCTACGAGGCGGCGGGCTCGGCGCCGCGCGGCCTGCTCGAGGACGGCGCGCGGCTCGTGGCCCGCGCGGCGGCGGCCCACCGAATCGGAGCCGCCACGGTCGAGGCCGACCCGTCGCCGGCGGGGACCTGGGTCGAGGCCGCGCGGGCGGCCGTCGACGTGGCGCTCGCCGGCTAACCGCCCGCGGCGGCCTCCACCAGCGCGTCGAACAGCGCCGCCTGCTCGGGCCGATCCGTCATCGCCTCGGCGTGCCACTGCACCCCGACGACGAACGAGCCGTCGACCGCCTCGAGCCCCTCGATCACCCCGTCGGGCGCGTGCGCGACCGCCCGCAGGCCGTCACCGACCTCCAGCGGCGCCTGGTGGTGGTACGAGTTGACGACGGCTCGCCCGCGCCCGAGCAGCGCGGCGAGCCGGCTGCCCGGCTCGACCGCGACCTCGTGCATCGGGATCGGGTCGTCGAGCGACGGGCGGCGGTGGACCACGTCGTCGCCGGGGTGGTCGGGCAGGTGCTGGTCGAGCGTGCCGCCGTGGGCCACGTTCAGGACCTGCATGCCGCGGCAGATCGCGAGCAGCGGCAGCCCGCGCCGCTCGGCCTCGCGGATCATGGCGATCTCGAAGCGGTCGATCTCAGGGAAGGTCGGACCGAGCTCGCGATGCGGCTCGTGGCCGTACAGGGACGGGTCCACGTCCGGCCCGCCCGGCACCAGCAGCCCGTCGAGCCGCCCCACCGCGTCCGCCACCGCCCCGGCGGGCAGCGGCGCCATCGTCGCCGGCACCCCGCCGGCCCGCTCGACCGCGCGCATGTAGTGGAGGCCCAGCACGACCTCCTCGCGCCCGGCCTCGGCGTGGGGGAGCAGCTCGTCGCGGACCGGCGTCCGCATCTCGGAGGTGGTCAGGCCGATGAGCGGGCGCCCGGTTGACACGGGCTGACATCATCCAGCACGGACCCGTTTTCGACTTCGACGGAGGTAACGAGTGGCCGGCTACGCGAAGGACGTCCTGGTCGAGACCGACTGGGTGCAGCAGCACCTGACCGACGACTCGATCCGCATCGTCGAGGTCGACGAGAACCCCGCCCTCTACCAGGAGGCGCACATCCCGGGCGCGATCGGGTTCGACTGGAAGCAGGACCTCCAGGACCAGGTGAAGCGCGACTTCCTCTCGCCGGAGGAGTTCGGGAAGCTCTTCGGCTCGCGCGGGATCTCGAACGACCACACGATCGTCCTCTACGGCGACCGCAACAACTGGTTCGCCGCCTACACGTACTGGTACCTGCGCTACTACGGCCACGACAAGGTCAAGCTGATGAACGGCCCGCGCGACAAGTGGATCGCCGAGGACCGGCCGACCAGCTCGGACGTGCCGGAGTACGAGCCGGCGTCGTTCGAGGCGACCCCGGGCGACGAGTCGATCCGCTCGCGCCGCGACGAGGTGCTCCAGGCGCTTGGCTCGAAGACGCGGCTCGTGGACGTCCGCTCGCCGGCCGAGTACTCGGGCGAGCTGATCGCCATGGCCGGCTACGAGCAGGAGGGCGCGCAGCGCGCCGGGCACATCCCGGGCGCGGCGTCGATCCCGTGGGCGCAGGCGGTCAAGGAGGACGGCACGTTCAAGGACGCCGACGAGCTGAGCGAGCTGTACGGCGGCAAGGGCGTGACCGACGGCAACCCGATCATCGCGTACTGCCGGATCGGCGAGCGCTCGGCGCACACGTGGTTCGTGCTCCACGAGCTGCTCGGCCACGACGACGTGAAGAACTACGACGGCTCGTGGACCGAGTGGGGGAACATGGTCAACGTGCCGATCGAGAAGGGGGCCGACTCCTAGTCGGGACCCGGCCCCCCGCCGGACCGGCCGCCGCCGCGGGCCGCCGGTGCGCCGCGGCGGCTCGCCGCGCTACCCGCTGAGCGGGGTCACGGTCGACCAGACGAGCGCCTGCGCGGCGTCCTGGATCTCGCCCGCGGTGCACTGGTCGCCGAGCTCGCGGCTCGGCGGCAGCAGCAGCGTGCCGAGCGCGCTGCCGCCGTCGCGACCGCGGAGCGTCACCGCCTCGACGCTGCCGAGGCCGGGCACCGACTGGAGGAACCGGATCTCCCTGGCGGGCCCCTGCGGCGGGTCGATCGCGATCGTGCCCTCGCCGTCGACGCCCGCGTTCGCCGTGCACGAGTTCGCGCCGACCGGGAACTGGACGCGGTGCTCGTACGGCGCGAGCAGGACGGGCTGGCCGTCGAGCGTGCCCGTGCAGGTGCCGCTGCCCTCGTAGACGTGCGCGCGGATGGCGGGCGCTATTCCGAGCTGGGCGTCGAACGAGGCGATCCCCGCCGCCACGCACGACCCCGAGAACTCCGACGCCGACGACGCCGCGGGCACGGCGCAGCCGGCGGCCGCGCACGCCGCGGCCGCGTACAGGACTGGTGCGATGTTGCGCATGTGACTCCCCTGCCGAGATGGACTGGTGATCCGGTATGCCACCCCGGGAACCGGCCCACACCCCGCGATGTGAGGCATGTCACGTCGACTGTCGCGGGCCCTTCGCGGCGAGCGGTCGTGCGCGCCTTGCCGGGCGGCCGC
Source organism: Thermoleophilaceae bacterium (assembly GCA_036389295.1). Classification (GTDB taxonomy): domain Bacteria; phylum Actinomycetota; class Thermoleophilia; order Solirubrobacterales; family Thermoleophilaceae; genus AC-37. Next base: position 64,555 of record DASVQB010000044.1, read on the forward strand.
CGGCGCTCGGTCAAAGCAGCGGTCGCAGCCGCTCGATGAGGTGCTCGAGGATCCTGGCCGTGGCGCCCCAGACGAAGTGGCGGCCGACCGTGTAGGTCGGCGTCTTGATCGGGACGCCCTTGCGCAGCAGCCGCTTGCTCTCGTAGCCCTCGACGAGCGCCCGCAGCGAGAGCTCGAGCACCTCCTCGACCTCGCGCGGCTGGGGCGTCCAGAGGTGGCCCGAGCGGATCACGCCCACGAACGAGTGGATCCGGTAGCCGGTCACGAACGTGCCGACGGGCGGCAGCGCCCCCACCAGCTCCACCTCGTCGCGCGGCAGGCCGATCTCCTCCTCGGCCTCGCGCAGCGCCGTGAGGCGGAGGTCCTCGTCGGGGAAGTCCTGGCGGCCGCCCGGGAACGAGATCTCGCCGGCGTGGCGGCGCAGGTCGTCGCGCCGCTTGGTGAGGACCGCGTGGAGGTCGCCGGCCACCGTGTAGAGCGGGACGAGGACGCCCGCGTCCGTCGAGCCGGGGGCGTCCATGGCGGCCGCCTCGTCGGTCGTCAGGAGCAGGCCGCCGAGCCGGTCGCGCAGCGCCTCCATCGACCTATTATCGGGCCGTGGCCCGGGCTCTCGTCGTCGTCGACCTCCAGCGCGACTTCACGCCGGGCGGCGCGCTCGCCGTGCCGGACGGCGACGCGATCGCCGACCGCGTGAACGAGCTGGCCGCGTCCGGCGGCTTCGACCTCGTGGTCGCGACGCGCGACTGGCACCCGCCCGACCACGGCTCGTTCGCCGAGCGCGGCGGGCCGTGGCCCGTGCACTGCGTCCAGGGCACGTCGGGCGCCGAGCTCCACCCGTCCCTCGACCGCTCGCGGGTGGACGCGGTCGTGGACAAGGGCGAGGACCCGGCCACCGAGGGCTACTCCGGCTTCGAGGGCACGGAGCTCGAGCGGCTGCTGCGCGAGCACGGCGTGGACGAGGTGGTCGTGGTCGGGCTCGCCACCGACTACTGCGTGAAGAACACGGCGCTCGACGCGGCGCGGCTCGGGCTCGCGGTGACGGTCGACCCCGAGGCGGTCCGCGGCGTCGACGTCGAGCCCGGCGACTCCGAGCGCGCGCTCGAGGAGCTGCGCGCCGCCGGCGTGGCGGTCGGCCCCGCGCCGGCCCCCGGCGCCGGCTAGGCCAGCTCGATCGACTCCTCGAACATGACCTCGCCCTCGAGCGTCCGGTGGACCGGGCACTTGGCGGCGATCTGCATCAGCCGCTCGCGCTGGTCCTCGGGCAGCTCCTTCGGCAGGCGCAGCTTCATGTCGAACTTCGTGGGCGAGCCGCGCTGAGCGGGCTCGTAGTCCACGTCGACCTGGAGGTCGCCGACGTCCCAGCCCTTGCGCTTGGCGTACATCTCGACGGTGATCGCGGTGCAGGACGCGAGGCTCGCGGCGAGCAGCTCCTGCGGGCTCGGGCCGCTGTCGGTCCCGCCGTTCTCCTCGGGCTCGTCGGCGGTGACGCTGTGGCCCCCGATCGCGATGTCGTGCTTGAACGACCCGTCCTGGCGTGTTGCGATCGCTCTCATCCTCTCCCCTCGAAGAGCTGCGGCTCGGGCTCGTCTGCGTAACGGGCCATTGCGAACAGGGCGTCGGACGCCCGGTTCAGGAACTGGAGCACGGTGGCCTCCCGGAGGTCGCCCGCGCGGTCGAGCTCGACCACGCGGCGCTCGGCGCGGCGGACCGCGGCGCGGGCCACGTCGAGCCGGGCGGACAGCTCCGTGCCGCCCGGGATCACGAACTTGGGGGGGAGGTCGACGCGGTCCATGTAGCGGTCGATGTCCGACTCGAGCCGCTCGACCATCTCGCGGGTCACGCGCGAGACGCCGTCCTCGAGCCGCTGGGCCGCCTCCGGCGCGGTCGCCAGCTCGGCGCCCGCCACGAACAGCTCGTTCTGGAGGCGCAGGACGTCGGCCTGGAGCTCGGGGTCGTCGCCGGCCGCGGCGCGGCAGAGCCCGAGCGCGGAGGCCGCCTCGTCGACCGCGCCGTAGGCCTCGGGACGCGGGTCGCACTTGGGCACCCGCCCGCCGTACCACAGGCCGGTGGTGCCGTCGTCGCCGTTCCGGGTGTAGATGCGGACCACTTGTTTGATCCTAGAGGGCTCCGGGCAGCGAAATGACGATGGCCCGTACCCCGGTCGCAGCCGTATGCGCGCTTTCGCTCGCCGCAGTGCTGGCCTCGCCGGCGCCGGCCGGCGCGGCCACGGGCATGGAGGTCGCGCTCCAGGACGACGCCGTGCTCGTGTCGGACGCCTACTACGGCCGCGAGAAGGCCCTCGACCGCGCGCGCGAGCTGCGCGTGTCGACGATCCGGGTCAACGTCCTGTGGTCGTCGGTCGTCGGCAGCTCCGCCACGCGGCGCTCGCGCCCCAGTCCCGTCCGCTACGACTTCGGGAGCTACGACCAGCTCGTCAACGCGGCGCTGGCGCGCGGGCTGCGGGTCCAGATGGCGCTCACGGGCTCGGCTCCGGCCTGGGCTACCGGGAACCGCAGGCGCGGCGTCTACAAGCCCAAGTACCGCTACTTCGAGGACTTCGCGGAGGCGACCGCCCAGCACTTCCGCGGGCTCGTCACGCGCTACTCGATCTGGAACGAGCCGAACCACGTCGGCTGGCTCGCGCCGATCAAGAGCCAGCCGGGGCTCTACGCCCAGCTCTACAAGGCGGGCTACCGCGCGATCAAGCGGGTCGACCCGAGCGCGGAGGTCCTGATCGGCGAGACCGCGCCGTTCGCGACCAGCTCGCGCGTCGCCACCCCGCCGCTCGCCTTCCTCCGCGGGGTCCTGCGCGTGAACCGAAGCTGGAAGGGCAGCCGCAAGTACGCGCTCGAGGCCGACGGCTTCGCCCACCACCCGTACGACTTCCGGCACTCGCCCACGTACCGCTACCCCGGCTCGGACAACGTCACCCTCGCCACGCTCAGCCGGCTCACCCAGGCGCTCGACCGGCTGGCTCGCTACCAGATGCTGCGCACGCCGAAGGGCCGCCGCCTCGACGTGTGGCTGACCGAGTACGGCTACATGGGGTCGGGGAGGTACCGGGTCTCCGACGCGCGGCGCGGCAGCTACCTGAAGTACGCGTTCGACCGCGCGCGGCGCAACTCGCGCGTGCGGCAGATGCTCCAGTTCCTGCTCGTCCAGCCCGGCAGCGAGTACCGCTTCTTCGACACGAGCCTGCTGCCGCGGCGCGGCGGCGAGACGCGCGCGTTCCGGTCGCTGCGCTCGTGGGCGGCCAGCGCCGCCAGCAAGGGGAAGATCGCGCGGCCGCCCGGGACCTGACCGCTCCCGCGTGACAAACCCCGCCCCAGGCGCTTAGATAGAGAGGTGCGCGGACTCGCGACCCTCGCGATCGCTGCGGCGTTCGTCGTCGCGGCTCCGTCCAGCGCCGTCGCGGCCCCCGGCATGGAGGTCGCGGTCCAGGACGACTCGGTGTTCGTCGCGCAGTCGTACTACAAGCGCGACAAGGCGCTGTCGCAGGCGCTCCAGCTCCACGCGACCCGGATCCGCGTGAACGTGCTGTGGTCGGCGGTCGTCGGGAGGTCGGCGCGCAAGCGGAAGAAGCCGCGGCGGGTCCCCTACGACTTCTCGTCGTACGACGGGATCGTCACCGCGGCGCAGGCGCGGAGGATCAAGGTGCAGATGGTGCTCACGGGGCCGGCGCCCGCGTGGGCGACCGGCAACCGCAGGGTCGGCGGCTACAAGCCGAGCGCGAGGCACTACGCGGCGTTCGTCAAGGCGGTCGTCGCGCACTTCAAGGGCCACGTGAACCGCTACTCGATCTGGAACGAGCCGAACCACGTCGGCTGGCTGACCCCGAAGGGGAGCGCCCCGTCGATCTACCGGTCGCTCTACAAGGCCGGCTACTCCGCCGCCAAGAGCGCCGACCGGAACGCCGCGGTGCTGTTCGGCGAGCTGGCGCCGTTCGCGCGGAACGCGAAGGCCGCAACGCCGCCGCTGCGGTTCCTGCGCGGCGTGGTGTGCGTGAACGGGTCCTACCAGGGGAAGGGCTGCGCGCTGCGGGCGGACGGCTTCGCCCAGCACCCCTACGACTTCGAGCACGGGCCGACGTACGAGTACCCGGGCGGCGACAACGTCACGATCGCGACGCTCGGGCGGCTGACGGCGGCGCTCGACGCGCTGGCGTCGCGGAGGCTGCTCGTGACGCCCGCGGGCGGCGCGCTCGACGTCTACCTGACGGAGTTCGGCTACATGGCCTCGGGCAAGTACAAGGTGTCCGACGCGCGGCGCGCGGAGTACCTCGTGAAGGCGTTCCAGATAGCGCAGGCGAACCCGCGCGTGCGCCAGATGCTCCAGTACCTGCTGGTCCAGCCGGCGCGGAAGTACCGGTTCTTCGACACGAGCCTCCTGTCCGCCAGCGGCAAGGAGACCGGCACGTTCAGGGCGCTCGTCGGCTGGGCCGACGCGGCCGCGAAGAACGGCCAGATCGTGAGCCCGAACCAGTCCACGACCCCGCCGCCGCGCCCGCCGCCCTCGAACCCGCCGCCGAGCCCGCCGCCCGCCTGCACGCTGCCTCAGCCGCTCTGCAACCCGCCGGGCTGAGCCGGGCGCGCCTCGCGCCGGCCCCCGCGGCTCCGCCCGGCCGGCTCCCGCCTACTCCAGCGGGTTGAACACCAGGCCGGTCGGGATCTTCGGGTGGAAGAACGTCGACTTCGGCGGCATCGACTCGCCCGCCTCCGCCACCTCGCGCACGGTCTCGACGGGCGTCGGCCGCATGAAGAACGCCGCGTCGGCCGCCCCCGACTCCACCGCGGCGACCGCGTCGGCCGTCTTCTTCGCGTAGCCGACCCCGTCCTGGCGCGCGATGTCGTCCTCCGACATCCCCAGCGCGCCGCGCAGCACGATCGCCTCCAGCAGCGCGGTGTCGAGCCGCCGGTACGCCGGCGAGCGGTCGGGCAGCGCCGCGTCGGCCGTCGCCGGGTCGCGCAGGGTCAGCCGCAGCGGCCGGCGGTGGAAGGCGTCGAGGTAGCCGAGCTCGACCCGCTCGCCGCCGGCGGGCGGCTCGATCTCCCCGATCTCGACCGGCCTCGCCTCGAAGTCGCGCTCGATCGCCGCCCGCAGGGCCTCGCGGCGGGCGTCGTCGACGTTCGTCAGGAGCCGGTGGGTGGGGAGCACCGTGAGCCCCGGGTCGGAGGTCGCGCACAGGCACATCAGCGTGTAGCGGTGCTCGCCCTCGCCGCCGACCTCCTCCGCGTACACGCGCGCCGTCTCGTAGCGGTGGTGGCCGTCGGCGATCAGCAGCTCGGCGTCCGCGACCGCCGCGCGCACGGCCTCGATCGCGGCCTCGTCGGCGCAGCGCCAGACCCGGGTCACGGCTCCCTCGGCGTCGGTGTAGGAGCCGAACGGGTCGCCGGCGGTGGCCGGCCCGAGCGCCTCCGCCACGGCGCCGCTCGGGTCGGGGAACAGGCTGAAGATGGGGGAGAGGTTCGTGCGCGTTGCCCGGGTCAGCCGGAGGCGGTCCTCCTTCGGGCCCGGCTGCGTGCGCTCGTGGGGGCGGATCCGGCCGGGGCCGTAGTCCTCGACCCGGACCCGGGCGAGGAACGCCCGGCGCACGTGGCGGTCGCCGGCGGGGTCCTCGAACTCCTGCTCGATCGGCCAGACGGTGGGCTCGCGCTCCTTCACCACTACCCCCTGCTGCCGCCAGGCCTCGAACGTGGTCTCCGCCTGGAGGTAGGGGTCGCCGCCGTTCGCGCGCGGGAGGTCGATCTCGACCACGTTGAACGGGCTCCGGGCCACGAGCGCGGCGCGGGCGGCGTCGTCGATCACGTCATACGGCGGCGCGGCGACCGCGTCGAGCGAGCCGACCGCCCGGAGGTCGTAGCGGAGTGCGCGGAGGGGCAGGACGTCGGCCACGGCGGCGGCCAGGCTACCGCCCGCCGGCCGGAGCGTCACCCGCGGGCGCCGGTGGCTGCCCGCACCCCCCGGTCTAGCCGCGGGCGCCGAAGTCCGTCGCGTAGGTGGCGCCGTCGCCGACGCCGCGCTCGGGCGCGCCGCGCGCGACGCCGATCCCGATCTCGCGGAACGAGCGGCTCAGGATGTTGGCGCGGTGCCCCGGGGAGTGCATCCAGGCGTCGACGATCTCGGCCGGGGTCGCGAGGCTGCCGGAGCCCCAGGCGATGTTCTCGCCGACGGTCCAGCTCCGCGCGCCGCGGAGGTAGTTCGCCGCGCGGATGCGGCCGACGAAGTTGCCGTGCTCGAAGAAGTGGTGGACGGCCATCGAGCGCGCGTGGCGCTTGGAGGCCAGGTCGAGGCGCGGGTTCCGCCGCAGCTTCGGCAGACCGTGGCTGCGTCGCTCGACGTTCAGCAGGCAGAGCGTGGAGCGCTCGGCCGCGCCCAGCGAGACCTGGTTCGGCGAGTCGTCGGCGCCGGGGCAGGCCGCGGACGCGCTGGCGGGCGCGAGCAGGGCGACCGCCGCGGCGAGGGCGGCTGCGATTCGTGCGTGGCGAAGGGTTCGGCTCATCACGGCGATCAACTCCTCCTCCGTCCGTGGAGGGGTCGTTCCCCGCCCTGTCCGTGGAGGGCGGACTCGCCCCTTGGATCGGCCCATGCGGCTTTCACTTGACCTCGCGCCCAGGGACCTGGACGCCCGTCCATGCCGCCGTCACGGATCCAGGCTCGGGCCGGAGCGCGAGCCGGCTTGCGCGAACCGCCGCGCGGTCCGTACATTTGGTGGACGCCGCGGGGCGTAGCTCAGCCTGGTCAGAGCGCCGCGTTTGGGACGCGGAGGTTCGCCGGTTCGAATCCGGCCGCCCCGACTGCGGTCAGACCGCGCTGAGCAGCCGCCGCAGGGGGGCGAACGTCCAGTCGACCACCCTCTACGGGGGTGAAATGGACGTTCAGATTCGGATGCTCGCCGAGCGGCAGGCCGACGTGGTGGCGGCGTGGCAGCTCCTGGCGGCCGGCTACTCGCGACGGACGGTCGAGCGGCGCGTCCTCGCAGGCGGCTGGCGGACGGTGCACCGGGGCGTCTACGCCCTCACACAGGCGCCCCTGACCCGCCGGCAGCGATGGATGGCGGCGACCCTGACGAGCTCGGGGACCGTCCTGAGCCATGCCAGCGCCGGGGCGTGCTGGGGGTTCCGCCCGTACGAGGGCCGGACGGAGGTCGTGACCCGCCCCGGGAGCGGGGGTCCGCGGATGCTCGGCAGCGTGCTCGTGCTCAGGTCGACGACGCTCGACGGCGACGTCGCGAGCCGCGACGGGATCGCGATCACGACTCCCGAGCGCACGCTGGTCGACCTCGCGCCGCACCTGCACCCGCGGGCCGCCGGGAAGGCGCTGCGCGAGGCGATCAGGCTCAGGCTGACGACGGCGCCGCGCCTGCTAGCCGCGCTGGTCCGCCATCGCCGCCGCCGCGGCACCGCCCTCCTCGCGGACCTGGCGACGCGCTACGCGAGCCTCCCCTACGACCGCTCCCGCTCGGACGCCGAGAGCCGGGCGCTCGAGCTGCTGCACGACGCGGGCGTACGCCCGCCGCGGGTGAACGTGAAGGTCGCGGGCGAGGAGGCCGACCTCACGTGGCCCGACCGGCGCCTGATCGTCGAGATCGACGGGCCGCAGTTCCACCGGTTCGCGGAGGAGGACGCTCGGAAGCAGCTCGTGTGGGAGCGGGCCGGCTACACGGTTCGCCGCCTGCCGAGCGACGCCGTCTTCCTCCGGCCCGGTGAGCTGATCGCCGCCGCGTGCCGGGAGCCGAAGGGCGGCGCGGCCGGCCGGCGGGCGCCGCGACCCGGTTGACAAGCGCGGCGCGATCCAGTTTCCTCCGGCGGCCATGGCGCGAGGGGACATGCCGGGCCGTGACCTGCTGCTCGAGCGGGCCGAGGACGTGAGCCAGTTCCTCGCCGGCCGGCTCCGGACCATGATCTTCCGGGCCAACGAGGACGAGGCCGACCTCGAGCTGCGCGGCATCCCGGTCGCGGACCGGCGGGCGTGCGAGTGCCTCGAGGCCGGCGGTCGCAACTTCGCGCGCGGGTTCAAGCGGGCGATGCTCGACACGCGGCCCGACCGGATCGAGCAGCGGATGGCCGACCTCGACCACCACGTCCGCGGCTTCGGCTTCGAGGGGGCCGGCATGGCGATGACGCTGCTCGACGCGCTGGCGCCTCCGCGGAGGCGGCTCGCCCGGCTGCTCGAGTACGACGGCGGGCGCCACCCCGAGGTGATCCACATCGGCGTCGGCTGGGCCTGGGCCAGGATGAGGCGCGTCCCGCCGCGGCCGCCGGAGCGGCTCGACCCGTTCTTCGGCTGGCTCGCCTACGACGGCGCCGGGTTCTTCGAGGCCTACTGGAACGTGGAGCGCGCGGTCGACGAGCAGGCCCGTCCGCCGCGGCTCTCGCCGCCCGCCGCGCGGATCTTCGACCAGGGCGTCGGGCGCTGCCTGCTGTTCGTCCGCGGAGCCGACCTCGACGGGGTCCGCGCGACGATCGACCGCTTCCCGGAGGAGCGGCGGGCCGACCTGTGGAGCGGCGTGGGCGTGGCGGCGACGTACGCGGGCGGGCACGCCGACGAGCGGCTCCGCCGCATGGCGGAGCTGGCCGGCCCGTACGCGGACCGCCTCGCCCAGGGCTGCGCCTTCGCCGCCATGGCCCGGTACCACGGCGCCAACCTCACCGAGGACGCCGAGCGGGCGGCGGCGATCCTCTGCGGCGCGTCGTCGGCGACCGAGGCGGCCCGGCGCGCGGAGGAGCTCCGCGAGGACCTCCCGGCGCGAGCGGAGTCGCAGCTCGAGGCGTGGCAGGCGCGCCTGCGCGAGACGTTCGCGCCGGCCGAGCCGGTGGCGGCCTAGCGGCGAAGGGCGACCGGCGCCGCCGCGCTCGGCCAGCGGCTAAGAGCGACCCGACCCGCGCGCCCTACCGCGGCTCGACCGTCACGGACACCCGCTTCCCGCGCCGGCTCGCCCGCAGCCGCACCCGCGCCGCCCCGGGCCGCGACACGACCCTCGCGCCCCGCGCCCGCACGCGGTAGCCGCGCGGATAGTGCACCGCGAGCGGGAGGCGGATCACGGTCCCCTCGCGCGCCCCGGCGCGGTAGCGCAGCGACAGCGCGTGCCGGTCGGGGTCGAACGACCAGGTCGCCTCCGAGCCGGCGATCCGCTCCGGGTACGCGCGCGCGAGCACGGCCACCTTCTCCGCCTTGACCGCGCCGCTCTCGTCGACCATCGACTCCGCGTCGCCGCTCGCGCCGGGCGAGGTGCGCGCCGAGGTCGTCGGGTCGAAGTAGGTCTTGTACTGCCAGTACTGCCAGCCGTGCCCGGCCTCGTCGGCGAACTCGACCACCCGCCGCAGGACCTCTAGGTCGTCGGTCGCGCCGAACTCCGTGAGCAGCGGGAAGACCCGGGTCCGGCGCGCCTGCTCGGCGGCTCCCGCGACCGCCTCCCGCTCGAGCGTCGGGCAGTCCTCCTCCGACCGCAGCGGGTGCGGGCAGTACACGTGGTACGACAGCCCCTGGCTCGTGTACGGCCACGGCCCGTACGGCGGCTGGCCGATCGTCCACGGGTAGCCGCCGTAGACGAGGAAGAAGTCCTCGTAGAAGACGGGGTGGTTCGGGTCGGCGGCGTTCAGCGCCGGCACGAGCGAGTCGTAGAACGGCTCGAGCCAGCGCGCGCCCGCCTCGGGCGCCGGCGGGACGCCGCACGGCGGCTGCGCGACCTCGCACGCCGGCTCGTTCAGGGCGTCGTAGCCGAGGATGCCCGGCTCGTCGCGGAGCTCGGCGGCCACGGCGGCGAACGCCCTCACGAACTCGTCGCGGATGCCGTCCTCGTTCTCGTAGAAGTTCGTGAACGCGCGGCCGATCGCCGGCTGGGCGTAGTCGTACGGATGGCCCGGCGAGGCCGGCGGGAACGGGATCCCGTCGTCGAGCGACGCCCACTCCGGGGCGCCGTTGCCGCGGTACTTCTCGCCCCACTCGTCCTGGTGCATGTCGACCAGCACCCAGAGCCCGCCGCGGGCGGCGAGCCGGGCCGTCCGGACGATCGCCGCCACGTAGTCGCGCCGGACCGGACCGCGCTCGGGCTGGAGCGCCTTCCACGCGAGCCCGAGCCGGACCGTGTTGAACCCCCACGCGCGCAGCCGCGCGACGTCGGCGCCGTCGAAGCTCGTGGTCTCACCCTGCGACCCGTTCGGGTGGTAGGGCGGGACCTTGTAGACGACGTTCACGCCGTGGAGCACCACCTGGCGGCCGTGCTCGTCGAGCAGCCTCGTCCCGTCCACGTGCAGCCGGCGCGAGGCGTCCGCCGCGGCCGGCAGGACGGCCGCTGCCAGCAACGCCGAGACGACTGCGGGGAGGAGGCGCCGGATACGGACAGCGTAGGCCGCCGGGCCGACCCGGCGCCGAACTAGACTCGCCCGCGGCCCCCGTAGCTCAGGTGGATCAGAGCGAGGGACTTCTAATCCCTAGGTCGCAGGTTCGAGTCCTGCCGGGGGCGTCGCTCACGCCTCCTCGGCCAGCTCCGCGAGCCGCCGGTGCGCGAGCGCGACCGCCATCGACCCCTCGCCGACCGCCGCGGCCACCCGCTTCGTCGAGCCGTGGCGGACGTCGCCGGCCGCGAAGAAGCCCGGCACGGAGGTCTCGAGCGGCAGCGGGTCGCGGGCGAGCGGCCAGCCGTCCGGGCGGCGGCCGCCGTCGAGCAGGTCGAGCCCGGTCAGCACGTAGCCGGTCGGCCCGGTCCGCACCCGCGCGTGCTCGGTCCAGCCCGTCCGCGGCTGCCCGCCGATGCAGAGGAAGAGGGCGCGCGCCGGCAGGCGCTCGGTCGCGCCGGCGGCGTCCGCCACGGCGACCTCCTCGAGCCGGGCGTCGCCGTGCGCCTCGACGACCTGTGTCCGGAGCCGCACCTCGATCGACGGCTGCCGCTCGATCCGCTGCACGAGGTAGGCGGACATCGTCCGGCCGAGCGAGTCGCCGCGCACGAGCATCCGCACGCGCGCGCCGGCGCCGGCGAGGTTGAGCACGGCCTGTCCGGCCGAGTTGCCGGCCCCGACCACGACCACGTCGTCGCCGGTGCAGTGCAGCGCCTCGCTCCTGCCCGCGCCGTAGTAGACGCCGCGGCCGAGCAGCTCCTCGACACCCGGGGCGTCGAGCCGCCGCCAGTCCATGCCGGGCGCCGCGACGGCCACGGGAGCCGTCACCTCGTCGCCGCCGGCGAGCGTCAGCCGGTGCCCCTCCGCCAGGTGCTCGCCGCCGACCACGCCGCTGAGCAGCACCAGCTCCGCGCCGAAGCCCTCGGCCTGGCGGCCGGCGAGGCGGGCCAGCTCGGCCCCGCCGATCCCGTCGGGGAAGCCGAAGAAGTTCTCGATCAGCGAGGTGTGCGACGCCTGGCCGCCGGGGACCTCGCGCTCGACGAGCACCGTCGCCAGGCCGTCGGACGCGGCGTAGACCGCCGCCGCGAGCCCCGCCGGCCCGGCCCCGACGATCGCGAGGTCGTAGTGCGCCCGGCTCGGCCGGCCGGAGATGCTCCACGCCTCGGCGAGCGACTCCATGGTGGCGGCCGCGTGCACCTCGCCGGCGTCGATCACCACCGGGAGCCGCGCGTCCGTCGCGCCGTGGGCCGCGAGGGCGGCGTCGGCCTCGGGCGTCCCGGCGTCGAGCCACTCGTGCGGCTGCGCGCTCCGGGTGAGCATGTCGCGCAGCCGGTGGTGGGCCGGCTCGTCGCGCCGGCCGACCACGACGACCGGCGGCCGCGGGGGGCTCACGTGGCGAGACGCTAGCGACTCGGGTACCGTCGCCCGGGTGATCCTCGAGCGACCCGAGGTCGACCCCGCCGAGCTGGCCGCGCGCACGGGCTGGAAGCTCGAGCCGCAGGGCGCTTGCAAGGGCGACCGCTGCGTGCCGATCCCGGGCGGGGCCGACGGCGGGCCGGTCGACGCGCGCGTGCTCGCCGAGCGGCTCGGCATGGCGCTCGTGCACGACGAGCGGCGCGGCCTGTGGGCGCTCGGCCCGGAGGCCGGCGGCCGCGCGCTCCTGTCCGCGGAGATGCCGGACCTCGAGCTGCCCGACCGCAACGGCCGCCCGTTCTCCCTGCGCTCGCTGCGCGGCACGCGGGTCGTGATGGTCGCCTGGGCCTCCTGGTGAGGCTGCCGGTTCGACCTGCCCGTGTGGCAGGAGCTGCGCGCGGAGCTCGCGCCCCAGGGCGTCGAGGTGGTGACCGTCGCTCTCGACACTGGCGGCGTGGAGGCCGCTGGGCCGTGGATCGACGCGGCGTCGCCCGAGCACCCGTCGCTGATCGACCGGGCCCACCTGCTGGGCGAGCTGCTGGGGGTCGTGAACGTGCCGACCGGGGTCTGGATCGACGAGGAGGGGGTCCTGGTGCGCCCGCCTGAGGTGGCGCACCCCGGCCGCAGCGTGCTGCGCGACATGTTCGCCGAGCACGGGATCCCCAAGGACGGGCCGGCGTACCTGCTCGAGACGCTCGCCGAGGTCGGCAGGATCCAGGTGCGGCCCGAGCGCTACGGCGCGGCGCTGCGCGACTGGGCCGCAAACGGGGCCGACAGCCGCTTCGCGCTCGACCCGGACGAGGTCGTGGCCCGCTCGCGGCCGCGGCCCCCGGAGCACTCGCAGGCCGCCGCCCACTTCGAGCTCGGGCAGCACCTGCACCGCGCGGGCGACGTCGACGGCGCCCGCGAGCACTTCCGCTCCGCGCACCGCCTCGACGGCGACAACTGGACCTACCGCCGCCAGGCGTGGTCGTTCGAGGACCCGCTCCAGGGGCCGACCGAGCACTACGACTCGGACTGGGTCGCCGACGTCCGCCGCTCCGGCCCGGAGAGCTACTACCCGCTGCCGGACCTCTAGCCCGCGTCCCCCGTCACGTCCGCGCCCGCCGCTCCATCTCGCGCCAGAAGCGCGCCAGCGTCCGCCGCCCCATCCGGCGCTGCCACGGCGGTCGGTGGGTCGTGAAGCCCGACGCGACGCGCGTCTGCTGGCGGCAGAAGGCGCGGCTCACGCCGCGGTGCGCGTTCGGCTCGTCGGGCGGCGGCTGCTTGTACGGGCACATCTCCCAGCCGCACGAGGACGGGCAGCCGGCGCCGAGGATCTCCTTGCGGTCCGGGCTCGTGCTGAGGCAGTGCGGGAGCTGCTCGGTGTAGCCGAACGCGGCCTTCCGGTCCTCGCCCGAGCGCTCGTTCAGGTTGAGCAGCAGCGTCACGTCGGCCACGAGCTGGGCGGCCTTGTAGTCGAGCACCGTCGTCCGGCGGCTCGTGACCTCGGCCTCGTCGGTCCAGATCAGGTTCCGCCAGCGGCCGCTGCCCAACCCGTGCCTCGCCACCGCCCGCCGCGCGAGGCACGCGGCGCGGTAGGCGAACGGGTGCGGCTCGCGCGGCGTCCGCAGGAGCCGCGCGTACATGTTGAGCGTGTCGGTCTTGTCCGCGCCGGCGATCGCGTACAGCGCGAGCGCCTGGTGGAGCAGCATCCGCGCGTACCAGAACTCGGCGTGAACGAGGCAGAGGCCGGCGACGAGCCGGCGGTTGCTCGCGACCCAGCCGGGACCGGTGAAGCGGCCCGCGGGATCGTCCGCGTGCCGCATCGCGTCGCCCTTGAACCCCTGCGCGAGCGACGCCTGGAGGTCGTGCTGGCCGCGCTGGAGCGCGAGGTGCACGAGCTGGTCGAGCGCGTGGCGGGCCCGCCGGACGTGCAGCGCGTTCCGCTCGCGGTCGGTCCTGTCTCCGCGTCCTCCGTTCGACCCCCCGGCGGCCGGCTCGGCGGGCTCCGTGGGGTGCAGGCCCACCGCGGCCGTCCGCTCCGAGCCCGCCCGGTCGCCGTCCGCCACCGGCTCGTCGGGCTCCTCCCTGAGACCACTCACGATCGCGGGCAGGATCCATCCGAGCGCCGTCAGCTCCTGCATCTCGTCCTGGCACCACTCGTACGGGTCCGGGCTGTAGCCGTCGACGTCCGTCTCCGGGGCGTGCGGATGCGCCGCCCTCCACGCCGCGCGCCCCGGGTCGTCCCGCGACTCCGGCCGGACGAGGTCGTGGCCCAGCGAGCTGCGGGTGGCCGCCTTCGCGAGCCGCCGGTCGATCTTGCCGCGGAGCGCGCGGTAGGCGCGCTCCGCGTGGCGTTCGAGCTCCGCGCTGGCGGCGCGCCTGACCTCGTAGTCGGGGTCGCAGATGTAGTCCCAGATCCGGTACCAGCTCTCGTCGCCGTCGAGCGCGGCGATGGCCCGGATCGCGCCGAGCTTCGTCCAGCGGGTGGCGCCCTGAGCCTGGCCGACCAGCTCGAGGATCCGGTGCCGGCTGAACGGCTCGGCCCCCGCGGGGCCCGCGGACGGCTCGCCGCGACCGGGGCGCTCCGCCGCGCGCGCGATCTCGGCCGCGGTCGTGAGGTTCAGCAGCGCGTCGTCCGGGTCGGTCCGGTTCCCGGGGTCCTCGCGGCGGCCCTCCATCGCGATCGGTCGCGGGGCCCGGTCCTGCGAGGTCGACCCGTTCGAGCCGTGGGGATCGAGCCGCAGCGCGGCGCGGGCCAGGAGCTGGCGGAGGATCCGCTCGACGGGGTCGTCGGCCGGCGGGACGTCGCCATTCCCCGATCCGCCCCTCACGGGAGCGGGGCAGCCGAGCGACGTGAACAGGAGCGCCATGTGGGCGGTCAGCTTCTCCGGGTGGTGGTCGTCGAGGAGCTTCTCGACCCACTGGTCGAACGTCCAGTCGCTGGCCAGCTTCCCCAGCGCGACCTGCTGGAGCGCCCGGCCGGCGAGGTAGGCCTGCATGATCCGGTGGCGGAACTGGAGCGAGCCGTCGGGCTTGCGGTCGAGCAGCCGCAGGCGCTCGCCGGTGTCGACGACCTCGTGGGCGGAGACCCGCTTGCGCTGGTAGTACTCGTCGAAGGCGACCCGGTCGTCCGAGCCGAGGAAGTGCTCGATCGACCGGTTCGGCAGCTTCTTCGCGATCTGCTCGGGCGTCTTCCGGTCCGCCTTCATCCGGGCCTCGACGGAGATCGCGCCGAGCACGCCGAGCGCGGCCCGCTCGAGCGACTCAAGGCTCGACTCGCGCTCGGTCCGCTCGATCCCGAGCCAGCGGTGCACGTGCCCGTCCCGCACCGCGGCGTGGTAGCTCTGGAGCAGCATGAACCGGACCCAGTGCGGGTTCCACTCGACCTCGCCGCCGGGCTTGCGCACCCACCGCCCCGACCTCTGCGGCGACGTCCACCTGTCGGGCTCCGGCAGCCGCGGGCAGCGGCCCACGGCGTCGAGCGAGGACAGCAGCTCGAGGTAGAACGGGACCTCGGTCAGGTGGCCCTCCCGGACCCAGCCGCGCAGCTCGGTCTCGGAGGCCTGCGCCCCCCGGCGAGCGCCCGGGTCCTTGGACGAGGCGTGCGTCAGCTGCGCGACGACGTCGTCCTCCTGGAGCTCGCCCAGGGCGATCGCCGAGGCCGCGACGCCGGCCGGGATCCCGGCGGGCCGCGCCGTGACGATCACCGGGACGTCCTTGCTCGCGAGCGACTCGAGCGTTCGGCGGAGGACGAACCCCTTCTCGCCGTCGGGCCCGATCTGGTCGACGT
Organism: Thermoleophilaceae bacterium; assembly: GCA_036389295.1. Taxonomy (GTDB): domain Bacteria; phylum Actinomycetota; class Thermoleophilia; order Solirubrobacterales; family Thermoleophilaceae; genus AC-37. Next base: position 80,077 of record DASVQB010000044.1, read on the forward strand.
CGTCGGTCAGCACGGCTATCCGCCGCCGCCGGTAGAGCCACTGCCAGAGCGTGTTCAGCTCAGCGTCGGACCGCGTGCGGCCGCGCACGTGGTGCTCGAACCGCTCGCGCGCGAGCCTCACGATGTCGAGGGTCACGTCGGCGCTCTCGTTCGCTCGCAGCGGCACGAACACCGGCACCATGCCCACCCGCGCGAGCCGCTGGGCGAGCCCGACGAGGGCGGTCGTCTTGCCCGCCCCGGGCTCGCCGACGATGACCTGGACGTCGCGGCGGTCCTTCGGGAGCACTCCCAGGATCGCCTCGTCGTACAGGTCCTCGCGCGGGATGCGCTCGACGAGCTCGGCGCGCGGGATCAGCTCCTGCTGGGTCTCGCCGGGCGCGAAGGGCAGCACGACGTCGGGGTTTCGCCAGATGGTGCGCCGCAGCCGGCGGGCCTGGATGGGGCTCTGGATCCAGTCGTTCCAGACCAGCAGGACGAACCCGGCGATCGCGGCCCCGACGAGGTAGTTCGTGAGCTGCGTCAGCACGCGGTTGTCGGCGCTGTCGGGGGCGAGGTTCACCCAGCCGGCGGTGAGGAGCACGACGAGCAGCGCGTAGAGCAGGCGCGGGTCGGTCAGCGCCTCCCGCTTCGCGAGCAGGTGCCAGCGAGCGACGAGGCGCCCGAGCCGATGGCGCGGGTGGCGCCAGCGTGCGAACACCCACCCGGCGCGGATGCCGACCCAGATCCAGGCGAGCTGGAGCCGGCGGCCGAGCCGTCGCAGGCGCGGCCCGCGGACGACCTCCGCCTGCGAGGCCCGTCCGCGCTGGTCCTCCGCGAGCCGCGCGACGTGCGCCTCGCCGCGCTGGCCCTCGTCCTCCTGAGCCCGCTCGAGCACCCCGGGCGGGCTCTGCGGTTCCTGCGCCATCTTCGAGTGACGAGCCTACCCCCGCCGGGGGCGACCGCGCAAGGGCAATTACCTCAAATCGCTTAGGCGCTTTTGGGTGGCCGTCCGGGGGCGGGACCCCCCGCCTCCGGCGCCATTGGGCGGACCCCGCCCTCACGGCGGCGGGGCGACCTCCCGCCGGAACTCCCGCAGCAGCTCGAGGGCGAGCTCCGGCTCCGGCGCGCCGGTGTCGTCGACCCGGCCCTCGGCGGCCGCCCGGAACAGCCGCTCCACGAACTCCTCCCAGCGGAGCGCGGGCCGCATCTCGATCCTCACGCGCGTCTCCCCGTCGCTCGCGTTCCACGCCCGGTGGGGGGTGCCGGGCGGGGCGACGACGGTCTCCCCGGGACCGGCGACCCGCTCCTCGGCGTCTCCGACCTGGAAGCCGGCGCGCCCCGAGAGGACGTGCCAGCGCTCCTCCATCTCGGGGTGGACGTGCGGCGGCGTCCTCTGGCCCGGCCGCGGCCAGACGTCCTCCATCTCGAGCAGCGCGCCGCCGGTGTCGGCGGCCGTGCGCAGGAACTCGATCCGCTCCCCCGTGACGGGGTTCTCGACCGTGTCGCCGGCCCTCGCCATGGCGCTACAGTCTGCCGCCATGCCGACCTCCCTAGTCACGGGCGGCGCCGGATTCCTGGGTTCTCACCTCTGCGACCACCTGCTTGGCAAGGGTCACCGGGTGATCTGCGTGGACAACCTGGAGACCGGGTCGCTCAAGAACATCTCGCACCTGCGGTCGCCGGACTTCGAGTTCATCACAGCCGACATCACCGAGCGGTACGAGGTCGACGGGCCCGTCGACTTCGTCTACCACATGGCCAGCCCGGCCAGCCCGATCGACTACGCGCGGCTTCCGCTGCACACGCTGAAGGTGGGGGCGTACGGGACGCACAACACGCTCGGCCTCGCGAAGGCCAAGCGCGCGCGGTTCCTGCTCGCCTCGACCTCCGAGGTGTACGGCGACCCGCTCGTCCACCCCCAGCCGGAGTCGTACTGGGGCAACGTGAACCCGATCGGGCCGCGCGGCGTGTACGACGAGGCCAAGCGCTACGCGGAGGCGCTGTCGATGGCCTACCTGCGCCAGCAGGGCGTGAACACCTGCATCGCGCGGATCTTCAACACCTACGGGCCGCGGATGAGACCGAACGACGGGCGCGCGATCCCGACGTTCCTGCGCCAGGCGCTGTCGGACAAGCCGCTCACGGTGTTCGGCGACGGCAGCCAGACGCGGTCGTTCTGCTTCGTCGAGGACGAGATCCGCGGGCTGGTCGCGCTGGCGGAGTCGGGGATCCACGATCCGGTCAACGTCGGCAACCCCGACGAGTGGACGCTGCTCGACATGGCCAAGCTCGTGATCGAGCTGTCCGAGTCGCGCTCCGAGGTCGTGTTCGAGGCGCTGCCCGTCGACGATCCGCAGGTGCGCCAGCCGGACATCTCGCGGGCGCGGGACCTGCTCGGCTGGGAGCCGAAGGTCGACCTCCGCGAGGGGCTGCGCCGGACGATCGACGCGGCGCTCGAGGCGCTCAAGCAGCCGGCCTGAGGCCTCGCGTGTCGAGCTCCGAGGCCAAGAACCTCGAGGCCATCTCGAAGGCCATCGACCACCACAACGCGACCTGCCCGTTCCCGGCGGTCGCGGTCGCGATGAACCCGTTCGAGGTCGAGCGCCTCGGCTGGGACACGATTCGGGGGCTCCCGGTCCGCAGCGACCCCGCGATCGGCACCGGCGCGTTCCGCATCGTGTGCGCGCGCGAGGAGACCGAGCCGGAGGAGGTCGTCGAGGCGATCGGCGTCGAGGTCGAGTCCGCGGAGACCGCGCCGGCGACCGCTCGCTAGGCCCGCCCCGTCGCGCTCCGGAGCGCCGCCGCGAGCAGGGCCGGCACGGCCAGGACGAGGAGCGCGAGCAGGGCCCAGAACGTCCACGGGCCGACCGGGTCGGGACGCAGCACGGCCGCGCGGCGCATGACGTCGGGCAGGCGCGAGAGCGCCGAGCGGGGGTCCGAGCGGCGGAAGGTCATGCGGAGGTCGCCGGCGGCCGGGTGGCCGTCGAACGTGCCGTCGCTCGGGAACGCGTCCGTGGGGGCGCCGCCGTAGATCGCCACTGGCCCGGCGCCCACGTTTCCCGCGCAGACGTCGATCGACCCGGCCGACCGCCGGACCGGCTTGCGGAGGCGGGCGGTCGCCTCCGCGTTGTCGGCGTAGCCGGCCGGCAGTGCGCCGTCGCTCAGCACGCGACCGGTCGTCGCGTCGAGGACGAACAGCTCGAGCCGCGGGCCGGGCCGGTGGAACGTGCCGTACGCGAGGGCGACCTCGTCGAAGTCCGCCTCCGCGTCGATCCCCCGCTGGCAGGCCCAGTGCCCGGGGCCGATCACGGCCACGACCTGCTTCGAGGGCACGCCCAGGGCGAACGCTAGGTGGCGGTCGTCGGTCGCGGCCGCGGCCGCCAGCGCCGCGAGGGCGACCGCGACGGTCGCCGCGAGCGCGATCGTCGGAGCGTGACTACGCATAGAACCTCCCGGCGGTCGCGGCGAGCGAGACGACCTGGAGCGCGACCATCCCCCCGAGCGTCAGGGCCACCGCCGCCGGGCGGCGCCTCGGCTCGAGGTTGGTCAGGGCGGCGGCGACCGCCGCGCCCGCGATCGGGAGGAGGGGGAGGAGGTAGCGGCCCTGGGCGGTCGGGCCGCTGCCGTCCGCGAGCTGGGAGAACTCGGCCCAGTGGACGCCGGCGACGAGGCAGGCGCCGCTCGCGGCGAGGAAGGCGAGCGCGGCGCGGGTGGCCGCGACGGTCCTCCGCGCGAGCGCGCGGGCTGCGGCCGCGAAGGTCAGGACGGCCAGCGCCGCGAGCGCCGCGTAGAGCGCGTCCGGGAGGCGGACCTCCATCCAGCCGAAGGCGCCCCAGGCGGTCTCTACCCAGAGGTTCCAACCCTGGCCGCCGTCGATCCCCGTGAAGTGCTGCTGGCCCGGGAGGGCGGGGAGGTAGTACTGCCAGAGGTAGCTCGCGAAGGCGCGCAGGTCGCCGGGGCCGGCGTCGAGGAGGATCCGGTCGGCGAGGTCGCGGGAGGCCGCGACGGCGACGACGGCGGCCGCCGCGCAGGCTGCCGCTCCGGCGGCGACGTGGAGGCGGCCGAGGCGGTGCGGTCTTCCCGCCCGGCGCGCCGCGAGGAGGAGCACCAGCCCGAGCGGGGGGATCATCACGAGCGCCGTCGTCTTGACGAGGCAGGCCGCGACCGCCGTCGCGACGAGCGCGCTCACCGTCGCCCGGGAGGGGCCTCGACTCAGGACCCTCACACCGAGCCAGAGCTCGATCGACCAGAGCGCGAGCAGCCCGGCGTCGGCGTTCACCCCTCCCGAGACGAAGGTGGCCATCGGCTGGAGCCCGACGCATGCCGCGCCGGCCAGCTGCAGGAGCCGGTCCCGGCCCGTCAGCTCGCCGATCAGGAGCCACGCGCCCGCCGTCGTGACCAGCATCAGGAGGCCGGACCAGAGGCGCATGAGGTAGAGGCGGTCGAAGAAGCCGCCGCCCGAGCCGGCCGCGTACGGGATCGCCTCGTACGCGTAGTAGAGCGGCGGGTCGTCGCTCTGCGGGCCGACGGTGCGGACGTTCTCGCGCGCCTCGCCGCGGGTCGCGGGGACGGTGAGCGACTCCCAGCGCTGCTCGACCGCCTCGCTCCACGGCGGCTTGACGCTCGGGTCGCCGAGCCCGAGCACGCCGCGCGAGCGGTCCTCGGCGACCTGCTCCTCGTACGAGAACGGCCGCCGGCCGTCCGGCAGCTGCTTGACCGGCCGCCGGCCGTCCTCCACCAGGGACTGGACGTAGCCGAAGTTCCCGCCCTCGTCCGGGACCTGGAAGGGCGGCACCACCAGCGCCCAGGCCGCCGTCGCGATCGCCACGGCGGCGAGGAGTAGGAGCAGCGGCGCCGGCGGTCGCCTCGCGCGCGACAGCGGCGCCCGACGCGCCCGACGGACGCGCGGTGCGGCCCGAGGCGGGGCCTCGACGACGCGAGCTGCCTGCACGGCCGGCGACGCTAACGCGTGAAGCCGCCGACCGCCACCGCCGTCCCCGTCCGCTCGCCCCATCCCCCGGTTGGAGACCCGCAGGAGGGCCGGGGTTTCGCTGCTAGATTCCGCAGCGACCTGGTGGGCGTAGCTCAGCTGGTAGAGCTCCTGGTTGTGGTCCAGGCGGTCGGGGGTTCGAGTCCCCTCGCTCACCCTCACGGTTGCCTGCTCAGCCGTCTGCTGCTCGCCTGACTTGCGTCCCTATTCGGACGCGTGGCATCGACCACCTGCGTCGGGGCTCGCCACCGGGGACTGGTGGGTTGCGGGCCGGCAGCCTGGGCGTGCCCTCCGCGCGGCACGGTATACACGCAGCATGATCGGGCACGAGAAGTTCAAGGATGGAGTCGAGTCGGTTGCTCAGCTGATCGATATCGCCGGCGTCGCGATCATCGTCGCTGGCTTTCTCGTCGCCACCGTCCTCTTCATCGCCGGCGCAATCAAGCGCGGCGCGGACGCCGAGGGTTACCGCGGCTATCGGCAGCAGATTGGCCGCGCGATCTTGCTCGGACTGGAGTTCTTGGTCGCGGCGGACATAATCCGAACCGTCGCCGTCGCGCCGACCTTTCGCGGGGTCGGCGTCCTCGCCATCATCGTGGCGGTGCGAACCTTCCTGAGCTTCACGCTCGAGGTCGAGCTCGAAGGCCGTTGGCCTTGGCAGAAGCGTGCGACACCCGCGGCCTGAGAGCGCAAGGCCAGATTCATCAGGAACCTCCTGCCGGCTGTCGTCCCTCTCGCCGCGCTAGCGAGAAACCCACTTCCCCGCCGCCCCCCGACAGGGCATCCGGTACACGTCCTCCTCGACCGCGCCGTCGGCGAACGTGAACTGCGCCGTGAAGGTCCAGGCCCCGCTCCGCGGGCAGGTGCGCGGGGTCCGCGTGTAGGCGCGCTGCCCGAGCGATCGCGCCGGGAAGAGGTGGTGCACGTAGCGGAGCGCGCTCTCGCCCTCCGGCGGCCCGCCGGGCGTGCGCGGGACGTCCACGGTGATCACCCGGCCCTCGCGCCGCGCGTGGGTCGCCAGCCGCAGCGGGTACTGCTCGGGGCCCGCGATCAGCAGCGTTCCCGAGCTCTCGTCGAAGGCGTCGAGGGCGAGCGGTGTCTCGCCGTCGCCGGGGAAGCCCGTCATCGAGGTGTCGCCGAGGTCGCCGCCGATCCGGCTCTCGGGCGGGCAGGCCGCCGCGCCCTGCAGCGCGACCTCGATGTCGGTCGCAGTGCAGGCGGGCACGACCGAGCTGTCGAACGTCGTCCCGGCCGGGAAGGTGAAGACCTCGCGGCGCAGCGGGATCGGCTTCGCGTCCGGGTCGTCGGGGTGCTTGTAGAGGATCTCGGTGTCGGTCCCCGTCGACGCGCCGGGGACCGGCGTCGTGAACTGCTGCCTGTAGTCCGCCCGCACGCCGGCCTGCGCGGCCGGCGCCAACCCCGCCGCCGCGACCAGCACACCGACGATCGCCCCTGCCCTCATCCGGTCACCCCCCGCCGGGAATCGAGGCACGCATTATCTCCAGGGCCCCACCTCGAAGGCGCTGGTCGAGCGGCGGTGACGCGGGCGCCCTCCTCCCGGCGCCCGATTGGCGAGGACGGCGAGGTCGTCTTGTGCCTGGAGATCGGGCAGGGAGGTCCGACCCCAACGAGACGAACCAGGTCATGGTCATGGGCGCCGACGGCACCGGCGCGACCACGATCACGCACGACGACACGTGGCATGACGGCATCGCCTGGGGGGCGCGGCCGCCCGCCAGCGCGAGCTCGCCCCCGCCGGCGTTCGTGGAGCGGCTCGCGCAGGACGACCGAGCCTGCCGGATGCAGTCGCATTCCGTGAGCTGCCGCTGAGGCCGGTCGCGTCGCCGCTGCGTGGCGGCCGACCGTATAGCGTAGCCGCCCATGGACGGCGTCCTCGAGCCAGAGGCGGCGCGGCCCGAGCGGTTCACGCTCCAGGAGTACTTCACGCCGGTCGGGCAGCGCCGGCTGCGGCGGTTCCCGCACCTCGTCCGGACGGCGGTCGCCATCGTCTGGGCCGCTGCGCGGAGGGAGCTGCTCGCGTCGGCGGCGCTCCAGCTCGCGATCGGCGCCGGGCTCGCGGTCCAGCTCCTCGCGATCCGCGAGCTGCTGAGCGACCTGCTCGTCGCTGGCGGCGCCGAGTCGTTCTCTGCGGTCGTGCCGGAGCTGATCGCGGTCACCGCGCTCGGCGCGCTCGTCGCGACCGCCGGCGTGGTGCTCGACGCGCAGCAGCGGGTCCTCGGCCAGCTCGTCGCGCTGCACGCGGCGGACGAGGTCATCCAGACGGCCTCGCGCGTGGACCTGATCACCTACGACTCGCCCGAGTTCCACGACCGCCTCCAGCGCGCCCAGCTCAGCGCGGGCCAGCGGCCGGCGCAGATGGTCAACGGGCTGCTCGCCGTCGTCGGGACGGGCTTCGCGATCGGCGGGATCGTGGTCGCCCTGCTCGTCATCGAGCCGCTGTTCTGCGCGCTGGTGCTGGCGGCCTTCGTGCCGGCGTGGCTCGCCACCAACCGCGCCGCGCGCCTCGTCTACCGGTTCACGGTCGAGCAGACCGAGCGCGAGCGGCGCCGCGTCTACCTGTTCGAGCTGCTCACCAACAAGCGCGAGGCGCAGGAGGTCCGCGCTTTCGACCTCGGCGGCTACCTCGGCGACCGCCACCGGCGGATCTACGAGGCCCTGATCGCCGACCTGCGCGACGTGCTGCGCCGCCGGCTGAGGGTGGCGCTCGCGGGCCAGCTCCTCACCGCCGCCCTCACGGCCGGCGCGCTCGCCGTGCTGGTCTGGTTCGTGATCCGCGACTGGATGTCGCTGTCCGAGGCCGGCTCCGCCGCCGGCGCGATGATCCTCCTGACCGGCCGGCTGCGCACGCTCTCCGCCGGGGCGGGCGGCCTGTACGAGAGCTCGCTCTACCTGGAGGACTACTCGAGCTTCGTCGCGGCCCGCCCGCGGATCGAGGCGGCGCGCCCCACCCGGCCGGCGCCGGAGGAGCCGCGGGTGCTGGCCGCCGACTCCGTCACCTTCACCTACCCGAGCCGCGACCGGCCGAGCCTCGTGGACGCGTCCCTCACCCTGCGGCGCGGCGAGGTGGTCGCGCTCGTGGGCGAGAACGGCTCGGGGAAGACCACGTTCGCCAAGCTCCTCGCCGGCCTGTACGCGCCGCAGTCGGGCACGATCTCCTGGGACGGCGTGGACGCGACGGAGCTCGACCCGGTGAGCGTCCGCTCCCGCGTCGCCGTCATCTTCCAGGACTTCGTCCGCTACCTGCTGAGCGCCCGCGACAACATCGCGCTCGGCGACCACGCGCGCTACGAGGACGGCGCCGCGGTCGAGCGGGCCGCCGGCGCCGCCGGGATCCACGAGGCCCTCGCCGCGCTGCCCGGCGGCTACGACACCCTGCTCGGCCCGGAGCACTTCGGCGGCAGCGACCTGTCGGGCGGCCAGTGGCAGCGCGTCGCCCTCGCGCGGGCGTTCTTCCGCGACGCCCCGGTCGTGATCCTCGACGAGCCGACGGCGTCGCTCGACCCGCTCGCCGAGGCCGCCCTCTACGAGCGGATGCGCGACCTCTACGCCGGCCGCGGGGTCCTGCTGATCTCCCACCGCTTCGGCTCCGTGCGCAGCGCCGACCGGATCTACGTCCTGCGCGACGGCCGCGTCCACGAGCAGGGGAGCCACCGCGAGCTGATGGACGCGGACGGCTACTACGCCGAGCTCTTCCGGCTCCAGGCCAGCTCGTACCTCGACTGAGCGGTGGCGGCCGGGCGGCAGCCGCTCGTCAGGGCCGCGCTCGCCGGTGCGCGGGCGCCGCGGGCGCTCGAGCGGGTCAGCCGGCCCGCGCTGGCCGGGCTCTGGCTCGGCCTCCTGTCGGACGAGGGCCTGCGGGCGCTCGACGAGCGCTACTACGACGGCGAGGAGGCCTACCGGACCGCCGCCTGGAACGAGCGGGGCCTGTTCGACTGGGAGCGGGCCGCGGTCGACCGGCACTTCCGGGGGTGCGAGCGGATCGCCGTCGCCGCGTGCGGCGGCGGGCGGGAGGTGCTCGCCCTGCTCGAGGACGGGCTCGACGCGGTCGGCTACGAGCCGCACCCCGGCCTCGCCGCCTTCGCGGCGGACCTCCTGGCCGCGCACGGCCACCCGGGCCGCGTCCGCACGGCCCCGCGGGACGAGCTCCCTCCGGACATGGAGCCCTGCGACGGCCTGGTGGTCGGCTGGGGCGCGTACTCGCTCGTCCACGGGCGGGCCGCCCGCGAGCGCCTGCTGGCCGGTGCCCGCGAGCGCCTGCCGGCGGGCGCCCCCGTCCTCCTGTCCTTCTTCGAGACGGCGCGGCACGGCCGCGGCTACCGGGCGACCAGGGCGATCGCCGCCGCGCTCCGCCGCCCCCGCGGCCGGGCGCCGGTCGAGCTGGGGGACACGCTGGCGCCCAACCTCGTGCACGTCTTCACGCGCGCGGAGCTGGCGGGGGAGGTGGCCGCCGGCGGGCTCGACGTCGTCGAGCACCGGCTCGTCGGCTCGGCCGGCGAGTCCGTCAGCTACGCGGCCGCCGTGGCCCGGGTCCCGTGAGCGCGGCGCCCGAGACCCGCAGGCCGCTTCCGCGCCCGACTGAGTTGGAGGTCCTCGCGAACCTCCTGCTCGGCCCCGACGGGGACGCCCCCCCGCTGCCGGCCGCCGAGGGGATCGGGGTGCACGCGGCGCTCGAGCGCGCGGTCCTGCGCGCGCTCCGCCGGCCGCCGTGCCTGGTCAGCTTCTCGGGCGGGCGCGACTCGAGCGCGATCCTGGCGGTGGCCGCGGCCGCCGCGCGGCGGCACGGGCTGCCCGACCCGGTCCCGGCGATCATGCGCTTCCCGGACGCCCCCGAGACCGACGAGGCCGCGTGGCAGGAGCTGGCGCTCTCGCACGTCGGGATCCGCGAGCCGGCGGTGATCGAGCTGCGCGACGAGCTCGACGCCCTCGGCCCGGCCGCGACGGCCGCGCTGAGGCGCGGGGGCGTGCGCTGGCCCGGGAACGCGCACATGCACGCTCCGATCCTCGAGCGCGCGCGCGGCGGCTCGCTGCTCACCGGCATCGGCGGCGACGAGCTGCTCGGCACGACCGCCTCCCGGCACGTCCTCCTCGCGCGCCGCCGCGCCCGGCCGCGGCGGCGCGACGCGGCCTCGGTCGCCCTCGCGGCGCTGCCGCGCCCGGTGCGCGCGGCCGTGTGGCGGAGGCGGGGCGCGCCCCCACACCCGTGGCTGACGCCGGCCGGCGCGGCGCTCGTTGCCCGCGCGCTGGCGCGCGAGGAGGTCTCGTGGCCGCACCGCTGGGACCGGTCGGTCGGCCACTGGCACCGGAGCCGCGCGTACGCGGCGCTCGACGGCGCGCTGGCGGCGCTCGCGGTGGAGCACGACGTCGCCGTCGTGAACCCGTTCCTCGACCCGGTCGTCCTCGCGGAGCTGGCGGTGGCCGGCGGCTCGACCGGCTTCCCGAGCCGGACCGACGCCATGCGCACGCTGTTCGGCGACCTCCTGCCGGCGGAGCTCGTGGCCAGGCCCGGCAAGGCGGCGTTCCCGGGCGCGCTGTGGGGCCCCGCGGTGCGTGAGTTCGCGGCGGCGTGGGGAGGGGAGGGCGTCGACCGGGAGCTCGCGGACGTCGACGCGCTGAGGCGCGAGTGGCTCGCCGCGGAGCCCGACTTCAGGACGATCCTGCTGCTCCACGCGGCGTGGCTGCGGACGGAGGGGTCCGGTGCGCCGCGGGCGCCCGGCCGATGACCCCCAGCAGCCGGTTGCCGGCGGCGTCGAGCCCGTCGAGGTCGCGCGGCCGTACGAGGCGGTAGGTCGGGAGCGCCGCCAGCTCGAGGAACGGCGTCGCGTCACCGTCGCCCGGACGGATGACGCTGCTGCGGACGAGCCCGGCGAGCCGCCCCTCCGCGCCGACCGGCTCGACCAGGACGCGGTCGCCCCACTCCAGGTGGACGAGCCCGGCCAGCGGGGCCGACGGCGGCGCCTCGCCGGGATCGAGCCGCCAGCGGACACGGTTCCCGACCCTCCCGACGTCCTCCCCGCCGAGGACCGACGCGGGCTCGCGCCGCAGGTCGACGCACCGCGGGCCGGCGAACAGGACCCCGCGGTCCAGCACGAGGATGTCGTCGCTCAGCACCCGCAGCCCGCGCCGCAGCAGCCAGCCGAGGGTCGAGCTCTTCCCGCCCTCCTTGTCGCCGAGGAGCGCCCAGGCGCCGCCGTCGCCGTCGAGGAACGCCCCGCCGTGCAGGGTCTGGCGGCCGAGCCAGTGGCTCGCGATCGACGCCGGCAGGCCGAGGTACGGGTGTACGACCAGCCCGTCCGCGACCCGCTCGCGGGTCGCGAACGCGACCGTCGAGGCGGCGCGGTCGACCTCGACGAGCCCGCCGTCGCCGATCCACACCTCGGCCCGGTCGCCGTCCACGCGCACGGTGCCCGGCGCCGGGCCGGCGGTCGGCTCGCGCGCCTCCCGGACGATCGTCAGCCGCGGCCAGCCCGGCTCGGCCCGGCCGAGCAGCGCCTGGGGGTCGTCGAGCCCGTCGATGGCGAATCCGTAGGCGCCGCTCGCGATGTTTGACATCCCGCCGCCATCTTCCCTAAGATCCCGCGCTCACCAAGGGGAGGCAACAAGAGGGATGACTTCCAACGCCTACGAGGCACCGAAGGTCGACGACCTCGGCACGCTTCGCGACCTGACGGAGCAGAGCTTCAACAAGGTCGGCTCGACGCCCGACTCGTTCACCGCCATCACGAACGGCGTCGTGATCGGCAGCCTCGTCAGCTCGCCGTAGCCGAGGCTCGGCTGCGACGAGAGCCGGCGGCCGGGCCGCCGGTTTCCGCATGCCCGCGATCGGGCGGCCGGGGCCACCCGGCGGCGTACCCCCGCGTCAGCTCGCCGGAGGCCGCAGCGGGCACATGTAGGCCGCCGCGGGGTCCATCCGGGTGAAGCGCACGCGGCCGCCCGGGGTCGCCGGCGCCGGGCGGTCGCCCGCCTCGCCGCCGAAGCGCAGCACGTCGACGCCGCGCTGGAGGTCCGCGACGTAGACGAGCCCGCCGTGCCAGTACGCCGCCCACGTGTCGGCGTCGTCCGGCCGGTACCAGCCGATCTGCCGGATGTCGCGCGGGTTCGAGACGTCGAGGAACCGCACGCCCTGCTCGTAGAACGCGTTCGCGAAGACGCCGCCGCCGCGCGAGCTGAAGTAGTGCGCCGACGCGCAGCCCGAGCTGCCCTCCTGGTCCTGCGGCGTCCAGGTGTCGAGCACCTTCATGCGGTGGTGTGTCGTCGCCGTGTCGCGGAAGCCCTCGCCGGCGAACGTGCCCTCGAGGTCGTAGGTCGTGAAGCGGCCGGACTTCGAGCAGTCCGAGGTGACGTTCTCCTCGGTCCCGTAGAGGACCCGGTCGCGCGTCAGGCCGGCGGGCAGCCCGGCGCCCTGCGCGCGCCGCCACCTCGCGAGGCGCCGCGAGCAGCGCCTCCGGGCGGCCCGGGTCCCCCGGTGCCGCGCGCAGGCGGGCCGCGCGGGGCCGGGCCGGCGCAGCGAGTTGTGCATGAACCGCGACGGCGTGGCCGTGTCGGGCGTGCCGCTGCCGCCGTAGGGGACCGGGCGGCACGCAGTCGCGGCCTCGGTCCCGCCGGTCACCGGGTTGCGGTGGCGGCCCTCGGTCCAGTAGCCGCGCACGCCGCCGGCCCCGCTGACCCAGGCGACCCCGGCCGAGTCGACCTGGACGTCGTGGGCGTAGTCGGTCACGCCGTCGTTGCGGGCGGTGTCGATCGGCTCGGGGCACGGCACCGGGCTCGCCGGGTCGCGCACGTCGGTCGCGAACACCGGCCGCCCCTTCCAGTCGCTCGGCTGGTCGACGCCCGGGATCGGCCCGGCGGTCCACAGGAAGTCGCAGCGGTTCACGCAGGTGCTGGTGTGACCCGCGGGCAGGGTGAACAGCCCCGCCTGCCGCATGTGGGCGGGGTCGGAGACGTCGATCACGTGCACCGCGCCCACCGGGAACGCTCCCGGCGCGGCGGGCGTCGTGAAGTTGCGCGGGTCGCGCGAGACGAACACGCGCTTCCGCACGACGTCGACGTCCATGTCCTCGTTCTCCCACGTCGGCATCGGGAACGCGCCCAGGAGGCGCGGGCTCTCCGGCCTCGACACGTCGTACGAGTAGAGGCCGTGGACGGTCGACACGAACATCGTGTCGCCGTCGAAGGCGATCGAGATCGCGGTGCGGACCTCGGGGACGCTGGCTACGTGGGTGACGTTCGGCGACGACTCGGCCGCGTGCGCGGGGGCGGGCGCGGCGACGACGGCCGCGAGCGCGGCGAGCGCGGCGAGCGCGAAGGCTCCGCGCCGCACCGCCGAGATGGCCCCCCTGCCCAGCACGCCCCTGGCATACCCCGCGGGCGGCCGGCTCAAGCCCCGGCCGGCTCGGCGCTCAGCCCGGCGGCTCGACCGACTGGCGGTGGTTGAACACGTTCCCGGGGTCCCAGCGGCCCTTCGCGCGCTGGAGCTCGGGGTAGTTGCCCTTGTAGTAGAGGTGCTGCCAGTCGGGCAGGTCGACGTCGGGGTAGTTCACGTAGCAGCCGTCCACGGTGCCGTCCGGGACCGGGCCACGCGGGCCGTACATGGCCACGTAGAAGTCGCGGATCCAGCTCAGGTTCTCGTCGTCCTGCGCGGGGTCGGTCCAGTAGGTCTGGTACTGGAGCTTCATGATCGAGGAGCGCTGCGGGATGGCGGTGGCGTCCGGCTCGAGGGCGTTCACCTGGCAGCCGTAGGAGTCGACCTGGAGCAGCGCCGCGGGGTTCGGGCTCGTCGGCTCGGACAGGAACGTCCACATGACCTGGACCTGGTAGTCGGGGAACGGCTCGATCATGTAGGCCGACTTGTACTTGCCGCGGCGGTTCGCGCCGGTGCCGTTCATCGTCTGGGTCGCGTACAGCCACGGCAGCTCGCGCACGTCCGGGTTCCTCGCGATCACGCCCAGGTAGCCCGCCGGCGCGACCTGCCCCGTCGGCGAGGGGAGGCCCGCCTCTATCGCCGACTCGAACTCGTCGAGCAGCGCCGGCTCGTCGCCGACGTACTGCGCCGCGAGGACGATCTGCGGGCACTCCCCGGCGCGCTGGTTGAGGTGGAGCATGCTGAACAGGCCGGAGTACGGGCTGCCGACCGCGCTGTTCGCCTTCAGGAACTCGCCGTAGTTGGCGATCAGGCGGGCGAACGTCGCCTGGTCGAGGGCGCTCCAGTCCCACGCGTGGCTGAGGATGTAGGCCCTCGACGGCGCCGGCGGCAGGTCGCGGAACAGGAACCGGGTCACGATCCCGAAGTTGCCCCCGCCGCCTCCCCGGCTCGCCCACAGGAGCAGGCGCTCGTCCGCGTCCTGCGAGTCGCGGCTCACCGTGATCGCGCGGGCGGTCCCGGAGTCGTCGACGACCACGATCTCGACCGCCTCGAGGAAGTCGATCGTCAGCCCGTGGAGCCGCGACAGCAGGCCGTAGCCGCCGCCGGTCACGTGCCCGCCGGCGCCGACCGACGCGCACGACCCGCCGGGGATCGTCACGTCGTAGTCCTTGTACAGCGCCACGTACGCGTTCCAGAGCGTCGCGCCGCCCTCGATGCAGTGGCAGCCCGTCGCCTCGTCGAGGTAGACGCCGTTCATCGGCGACAGGTCGAGGATGACGCCGCCGTCGTTCCCCGAGACGAAGTCCTCGTAGCAGTGCCCGCCGCCGCGGGCGGTGATGCGCAGCCCGTCGTCGAGCGCGCGCTGGACGGCGCGGACGACCTGGTCGGTGTCGCCGCACACCTCGACGTACCGCGGACGGCCGACCCAGCGGAGGTTGAAGCCGCGGACGAGGGTCGAGTAGCGCGGGTCGTCCTCGCCGACCCGGGCGCCCGGGAAGACGTGGCCGCTGGACGCGCCGCCGGAGCTCATCGGCGCGAACCTATTCGGTTTCCGGCCGCGAATCAAACGCGGCCCAGCGCTCGACCGCCGTTGAGCCGCGGGCGGCCGCCCGGCCGGGGTCGTCACGATGAGTCCTGCGGCCCGCGCCGGTCGTTTCTCGAGTACGCCCCGACGGCGATCGGGCTCACCAACCGACCAGGAGGCACGATGGGAAGGCTCAAGCTCGACATCTCGGTGTCCCTCGACGGCTTCGTCGCGGGGCCGAATCAGACCCTCGACGAGCCGCTCGGCGAGAACGGCGAGCGGCTCCACGACTGGGTCGTCGCGACGCAGGCCTGGCGCGCGAGCCACGGCCGGTCCGGCGGCGAGCGGAACGTGGACGACGAGGTCGTGGTCGAGAGCCTCCGCGGCGTCGGCGCGGCGATCATGGGCAGGCGCATGTTCAGCGGCGGCGAGGGGCCGTGGGAGGACGACCCGAACGCCGACGCCTGGTGGGGCGACGACCCGCCGTTCCACCACCCGGTCTTCGTCCTCACCCACCACGCGCGCGAGCCGGTGGTCAAGGAGGGCGGGACGACGTTCACGTTCGTGACCGACGGGATCGAGTCCGCGCTCGAGCAGGCGCGGGACGCCGCGGGCGACCAGGACGTCGCGATCGGCGGCGGCGCCGACGTCGCCCAGCAGTACCTGAGGGCCGGCCTGCTCGACGAGATGCAGCTCCACGTCGTCCCGCTGCTGCTGGGCGACGGCGTGCGGCTGTTCGAGGGCCACCTGGCCGAGGTGCCGGGCGAGCTCGAGTCGACGCGGGTCGTCGAGTCGCCGACCGGCGTGGTGCACCTCCGGTACCGGGTCGCGCGGTAGCCCTCGTATCTTCGTCCGAGCCATGAACCGGGACGCACCCGCCATCCGGCTCCGCGGCGTCGTCAAGCGCTTCGGCGACATCACGGCCGTCGACGGGCTCGACCTCGACGTGCCGCAGGGCATCTGCCTCGGCCTGCTCGGCCCGAACGGCGCGGGCAAGTCGACGACGATGCGGATGCTCACCGGGCAGGCGGTCGCGAACGCGGGCGAGATCGAGGTCCTCGGCCACCGGCTCCCGGGGGAGTCGAAGGAGGCGCGGGCGCGGATGGGCGTGGTGCCGCAGCTCGACAACCTCGACGTGGACGTGACGGTCTGGGACAACCTCGCGGTGTTCGCGCGGCTGTACCGGGTCCCGGACGTGGGCGACGCGGTCGAGCGCGCGCTCGGGATCGCGCGGCTCGGCGCCCGCCGCGACGCGGCCGTGACCGAGCTCTCCGGCGGGATGCGCCGGCGGCTGCTGCTCGCGCGCGGGCTCGTGCACCGGCCCGAGCTGCTGCTGCTCGACGAGCCGACGGTCGGGCTCGACCCGCAGATCCGGACCGAGCTGTGGTCGCTGATCGACGGCCTCCGCGCGGAGGGCGCGACGATCCTGATGTCCACGCACTACATCGAGGAGGCGCAGCGGCTCGCCGACGAGGTGGCGGTGATGGCGAACGGCAGGATCGTCGCGCGCGGCAGGCCGGCCGAGCTGATCGCCGAGCACGCGGGACGCGAGACCGCCGAGTTCTACGGGCCCGCGGCGCGGCTCGCCGAGGTCCGCGCCACGGCCGAGGCGCAGGGGCTCTCGGTGCGGCCGGCCGGGCCGGCGATCGCGATCGTCGGCGCCGAGCGGGCCCGCGACGGGGCGTTCCCGCCGGAGGCGATCCGCCGGGCGGCCTCCCTGGAGGACGTCTTCGTGCTGCTCACCGGGGAGGAGGCGGAGTGAGGCGCCTCGAGCCGGCCGCGGTGCTCGGCGTGATGAGCCGCGAGGTCGCGAACTTCCGCACGTTCTGGAAGGCGACGACGTTCTCGAGCGTCCTCGAGCCGATCGTCTACCTGCTCGCGTTCGGCCTCGGGCTGGGGGCGACGGTGGTCGACCGCGTGGACGGGCTCGAGTACGTCGAGTTCGTCGGCACCGGGATGGTCGCGACCGCGGTGATCTTCTCGAGCGCGCTGCCGGCGATGTTCGGCACGTTCGTGAAGCACCACTTCCAGCGGACCTACGACGCGATCCTCGCGGCGCCCGTCGACGTCGAGGAGCTGGTGACGGCGGAGATGCTGTGGATCGGCCTGCGGTCCGGCTTCTACGGCTGCTTCCCGCTGCTCGTCGCGATGGGGTTCGGGCTCGACCCCGCGCCCGGGATGCTGCTCGTGCCGCTCTTCGCCTTCGTCACGGCGCTCGGCTTCGCCGCGTTCGGGATCGCGGTGGCGGGGAGCGTCGAGAAGATCGACCAGTTCAACTACGTGACGACGCTGTTCGTGACCCCGCTGTTCCTGGTCGCGGGCACGTTCTTCCCGATCGACGGGCTGCCCGAGGGATTCCAGGTCGCCTCCCAGGCCAACCCGCTGCACCACCTGGTCGAGCTCGTCCGCCACGCGAGCTTCGGCTTCGAGGCGACCGACCCGCTCCGGCTGGCCGCCCTCGTCGTGTTCGCCGTCGTGCTGTGGCGGGTCGCGATCTCGCGGATGACGTCGCGGCTGATCGACTGACCGCGTACGATTCCGGGTCCACGGAGGCGGACCGGAGCGGGGGTAGAGCTGACGTGAGTCGGGGTACACCTGACGCGAGCACGTTGACGGGAGCGGGTCACACTGGATTCCAGGCGGCGAGGCGGCGCGCCGTCGCGCTGCTCGCCCTCGCGCTGTTCATGGCCTGGCCGTTCGTGGTCTTCCATTCGACGGTCGAGGACGCGGCCACCGACTTCCGGCTCGAGTTCGTCTACCTGGTGAGCGGCTGGGCGCCGTGGGTCCTGATCCTGCTCGGCTCGCTCTGCTTCCTGCCGGTGGTCGTCTCGATCGGCCGCGACGTGTTCAGCCGCTGGGCGCTCAGCCCCGGCATCCGCCACGCCTACGAGGCCTGGGGCATCACGCTCTACCTGCTGGGCGTGCTGCTCGCGGTGCAGACCTCGCAGGTCGCGGGCGCCTTCTAGGGCGCCCGGGCCCCCGGGCGTTCCCCCCGCGTTCGCCCGACCTGCCCACCCTTGCAGAATTAGGGAGTCCCTGGACTCCCCTATCCCGCACGCGTGAGTGCTTGGCGCGTCGGCGCTAGCTAGGGAGAGGGTCGGCGGGAGCCGGCTCGGCGGGGTCGCCCTCGGGGCGATGGCCGTTGCCGTTGCCGTTGGCGGCGTGGTGGCCGTTGCCGTTGCCGTTCACGGCGTGGTGGCCGTTGCCATTACTGCTGCCGTTGCCGTTCACCGGCGCGACGTGGTGGCCGTTGCCATTGCCGTTAGCGACGGCGTGGTGGCCATTGCCGTTGCCATTGCCGCCCACAGAATGGCCGTTCCCGTTCCCGTTCGCCGGCACCAAATGATGCCCGTTCCCGTTCCCGTTCACGACCACGTGGTGCTCGGCCCCGTCGGCCGTCACGAGGATCCGGCCGTTGCCGTTCAGCGCCGCGTGGCCGTTGCCGTTGCCGTTGCCGTTCGCGTGGCCGTTGCCGTTCGCGTGGCCGTTCCCGTTCCCGTTGACGGCCCTGTTCCCGTTCGCCGCCGCGGTCTCCGGCGGCAGGCTCGAGCGGAGCATCGCGATCAGCGTCGCGAGGTCGTCCTTCCGGGCCTGGCGGACGCCGCGGCCGCGCGCGTAGCGATCCCAGGCGCGGGCGAACTCGGCGTAGCCGGCGTGCGCGCCGCGGCGGTAGGCCGCGAGGGCGGGGCACACGCCGTGGCCGACCGAGTAGGCGCCCGCGATGATCGGGCCGCCGCCCAGGCCCTCCAGCATGGCCTTGCGGCTGTCGATCGGCAGCCTGTCGATGGCGCTCTCGAGCGCCTCGACTCGCCTGCGATGCAGTCGTTCCCCCGCCCGCATTGCAGAGCGAATATACCCCTTCGTACGCCGACCCAACCCCGCTGGGGGAAGCCGCCGCTCAGCCGGCGCGGGCGAGCTGCGCCTTCGCCGACTCGATCCGCCGCCGGCCCTCGGCGAGCGCGGCCTGGGCCTGCTGGAGCCGGTGCGGCGAGTCGGCCTGGCCGAGCGCCTCGTTCGCGCGGTCGTACTGCATGACGGCGGCCTCGTAGTCGGCCACGGCGGTCGCGCCCACGCCGGGCATCGACGTGTCGATCTCGAGCGCCCGGATCTCGTCGCCGAGCGCGATCAGGTCGTTGCGCGCGGTGACGCGGTCGTCGGCGAGCGTCTCCTCCTCGGCGGCCCGCCGCCGGCGGCCGGCCAGCACGCCGCGGACCACGAAGAACAGGACCGGTATCAGGATCGCGGCCGCCACCGCGAGCATCACGGCCAGGGTGCCGATCTCGATCGCGTTGCCGACGTCCTCGAACGGGTCGTCCACGCCGCCGGTGGGGACGTTCCCGACGCGGCCGCCGCCGGTCGGACGGCCGAGGTCGGCGCTCGACCCGGGGTCGACCGCCGCGATGCCGTCGACCGCCGCCTCGAGCTGCTTCACCCGGTTGCCCTCGTTGCCGTGGAACGCCTCGTTGAGGGCGCTCACCGTCTCGTTGACGGCGGGGTGCGACGTCGTCGCGAACACCGTGCTCCGGCCGACCACGAGCAGCGTGCCCCGCAGCTCCAGGTGGCGGCCGACCGCCTTCGCCAGCCCGGTCACGCCGCCGGCCCGGCGGGCCTGGCGGTCGTCGACCAGCGCGATCTTGATCCGGCCGAGGTCCTTGCGGAGGATCCGCAGCCGGATCCGACCGGCGTCGGCCTCCGAGATCCGCGGCTCGGCCCGCCTGTCGACGAAGACGACCTCCCGCTCGACGCCGCGGGCCACCCGCTCGGGATAGGACGCGGCGCCGGCCGGCTCGGCTGCGGCGACGGCCGAGCCGGCGGTGAGGGCGGCCGCCAGCAGGAGCGTCACTCTCCGACCTCGCGCGCGGGGCCCCACGGCCGCGATGCTACCCGCCGTGCCGCCGCGGGAGCGAGCGTCGGCGCTCGCGGGCAGGCGCGCGCCGCGCCCTACAGCAGGTGGGCGTCGGCGGCGTCGTCCTCGTCCACGACGGACTCGCACGCGGGGCACCACCAGCGCGCCTCGAGCGCGGTCCCGCACGCCTCGTGCCTGAGCGGCTCGACGTGCTCCGAGTGCCGCGCCCCCCAGTCGGCCAGCAGGCGGAGCGCCCCGGCGAGCTCGGCCCCCGCCTCGGTCAGCTCGTACACGAACCGCGGCGGGCGGGAGGAGTACGGCCGGGCGACCGCGAGCGCCTCGCGCTCGAGGTGACGGAGCCGCTGGCTGAGGATGTTCGGCGCGATCCCGGGCACCGCCTCGGACAGGTCCGCGAACCGCCGCGGCCCGTCGAGGAGGGCCTCGACGATCAGGAGCGTCCAGCGGTCGCCGACGCGCTCGAGCGCCTCGGCGAGCGGGGAGGCGGGCGCGGGCTCCGCTGCCGCGGCTCCGGCCCGCGGCCGTCCGCTCCGCGAAAGGGCGTCGGGGCCGGTCCGGAGGCGTCTGGCCACCCCTCCAGCCTAGCCGCGAGGCCGGCTGTGTATAGTGACTTGCAATTCGCTAGTCACCTGTGTGCAGTAGGAGGAGGGGTCTCGCATGGCGGTGCTCGAGGAGCTCACGGCGTCGGTCCAGTCGGTGGTCGAGCGGGTCGGGCCCGCCGTGGTCGGGCTCGGCCGCGGATGGGGCCGCGGGTCGGGGGTGGTCGTCGGCCCGAACCGGGTGCTGACGACCGCGCACAACCTGCGCGGCGAGGACGCGACGGTCACCTTCGAGGACGGTCGCGTCGAGGCCGGCGAGGTTGCGGGAGTCGACCCGGACGGCGACGTCGCGGTCGTCGAGGTCGACACCGGCGACGTCGAGCCGGTCGAGCTCGCCCCCGGCGCCTCGCCGGGACCCGGCGCCGTCGTGTTCGCCCTCGCCAGCCCCGGCGGCCGCGGCCTGCGCGCCACGCTCGGCCTCGTCTCGGGCGGCCAGCGCAGCTTCCGCGGCCCGCGCGGCCGGCGGCTCCGCGGCGCGATCGAGCACACCGCGCCGCTCCCGCGCGGCTCGTCGGGCGGCCCGCTGGTCGACGCCGAGGGCCGGCTCCTCGGGCTGAACGCCGTGCGGATGGACGGCGGGCTGATCCTCGCCATCCCGGCCGACGCCGACCTGCTCCGGCGGGTCGAGTCGCTCGCCCGCGGCGAGGTGCCGGCGCGGCCGCGGCTCGGCGTGGCGATCGCGCCGTCGCGGGTGGCGCGCAGGCTGCGGCGCGCGGTCGGGCTGCCCGAGCGCGACGGCCTGCTCGTCCACGGGGTCGAGCGCGGCTCGGCGGCGGCCGGCGCCGGGCTCGAGAAGGGCGACCTGCTCGTCGCCGCCGGCGACCGCCCGCTCGCGCACGTGGACGACCTGGAGGCCGCGCTCGAGGCCGCCGCTGGCGACCTCCGGCTGACCGCGGTCCGGGGGACCGACGAGCGCGAGGTGGTGGTCGCGCTCGCCGGGAGGGAGGAGTCGTGACGACGGCCGCTCGCGACGACCGCGCGGCCGGGGAGCGCGCGGCCGACGACGCCCTCGACGCCTACTCCCGGACCGTCACCTCGTTGGCGGAGCTGCTCGCGCCCTCGGTCGCGAACCTGCGCGTCACCCGCCGCACCCGCCGCGGCCGCGTCCCGTCCGGCGGCGGCAGCGCCGTCGTCCTGACCCCCGACGGCTACATGCTCACCTCCGCGCACGTCGTCACCCGGCGGGACTCCGGCGGGCGGGCCTCGTTCGTCGACGGGCGCGAGGTCAGGTTCGCGGTGATCGGCTCGGACCCGCTGTCCGACCTCGCGATCCTGCGCGCCGACTCGGGCGACCTGGCGCCGGCCGCGCTCGGCGACGCCGAGCGGCTGAAGGTCGGCCAGCTCGTCGTCGCGATCGGCAACCCGAACGGCTTCGCGGGCTCCGTGACCGCCGGCGTCGTCTCCGCGCTCGGTCGGTCGCTGCCCGCCCGCGTCCGCGGCGGCCGGCGCGTGATCGACAACGTCATCCAGACCGACGCCGCCCTCAACCCCGGCAGCTCCGGCGGCGCGCTCGCGAACGGCCGCGGCGAGGTGGTCGGCGTGAGCACGGCGGTCGCCGGCGTCGGCCTCGGCCTGGCCGTGCCGATCAACGACGCCACCCGCCGCATCGTCGGCGCGCTGATGTCGGACGGGCGCGTCCGCCGCGCCTACCTCGGGATCGCCGGCGGTCACCGTCCGCTCCCCCCGCGGGTGCGCGCCGAGCTCGGCAGGGAGACGTGCGTCGAGGTGGTCGAGGTCGTCCCGGACAGCCCCGCGGCCCGCGCCGGGCTCCGCGCCGAGGACCTGATCGTGGCCGTCCAGGGCACCCCGACGGCCTCGGTCTACGACCTCCAGCGGCTGATGGTCGCGGACCTGATCGGCGTCGAGGTGCCGGTAACGGTGGTCCGCGACGGCGCGACGATCGAGCTGGGCCTGGTGCCGGAGGAGATGCGGCTCGACTAGACGGCGTGGCTCCGGCCGCCGTCGACCAGCAGGGTCGTGCCGGTCACGTACGCCGCCCGCTCCGAGCAGAGGAAGGCCACCGCCGCGGCGAACTCCTCCGGCCTGCCGAGGCGGCCGACCGGGATCTGCTCGCGCGCCGACTCCTCGGCGGCCTCGCGCGAGCCGGACAGCTCGATCACACGGTCCGTCGCGATCAGGCCCGGAAGCACCGAGTTCACCGTCACGCCGTCGCGCGCGGCGTCGCGGGAGATCGTCTTGAGCGCGGCCAGGAGCCCGCTGCGGTGCGCGTTCGACAGGACCAGGATCGGGATCGGCTCGCGGACCGCGCTCGACGAGACGCTCACGACCCGCCCGAACCCGCGCTCGCGCATCCCCGGCACGACCGCCTCGACCAGCGCGAGCGGTCCCAGCACGAGGTCGCGGTAGGCGCTCTCCCACTGCCCGCGCGCGAACCCGAGGGGGTCGAGGCCCGCCGGCGGCCCGCCGCTGTTGGTTATCAGCACGTCGATCGGGCCGAGCCGGCCCTCGACCTCCTCGACGAGCCGCGGCGCCGCGTCGAGGTCGCCGCTGTCGTGGACGAAGGGGGTCGCGTCGAGGTCGCGGGCGGCGGCCTCGATCCGCTCCTGCGAGCGCGAGCTCATCGCCACCCGCGCGCCCTCCGCCGCGAGCTCCGCGGCGATGGCCCGGCCGAGCCCCTTCGAGGCGCCGGTCACGAGCGCGACCCGGCCGTCCAGGCCGAGGTTCACCGGCGAATCCTCCATTCGGGGGAGAGGTTCACGCTCGGAGCCTATCCTCCGTCTTGTGACGTATGTTTCGAGCGACACCGCTCGGGTATCCCCGTGACCACTATGGGTGGGCTGGTGCGCTGCGAGGGGTGCGGTTCGATCATGTGGAACGTGCTCGTGCGCGGCCCGGTCGAGGGCACGGCGTGCCCGAGCTGCGGCGGCGTCCTGAAGCTCGAGCGCCGCCGCCCCGGCCGCAAGTTCCGCGCGCCCGCCGGCGAGCGCCGCGACCTGGCGGGGGCGACCCCGCCGCGCGCGCGGCCCGCGAAGTAGCCCGCGCACCCCGCGAGCCCGCGCGCCCTGCGGCCAGCTCGACGCCCCGCGAACCAGCGCGCCGCCCCGCGAACCAGCGCGCCGCCCCGCGAAGCAGCCGCGCCGCCTACCCCTTGCCGCGCCGCTCGCGCTCCCGCTCGCGCCGGGCGCGCCGCTCGGCCTCGCTCCTCCGCGCGTCGCCTCCGCGCAGCCCGAACCGCGGCGTGGGGGCGAACGACGACAGCAGCCGCCGCGGCTCCGCCGACCCGCACCGGGGACACGGCGGGACGGTCTCCGGAGCGGTCAGCTCCTCGAACTCGAGGCCGCAGGACCCGCAGCGGAACTCGTAGAGGGGCACGACCCCAATGATGCCGTGTCGAACATCCGTCCAGGAAGCCGTGCAAGCCCTCAAACGGAGGTTGCGCGCGCCTCGACGCTGACTTACGGTAAGGGGCATGCGACGCCCGATTGCCTGCCGGATCCGGATCGACGGGTCGCCCGTCCGGAGCGAGACGATCCTGACGGAGGCCGG
Organism: Thermoleophilaceae bacterium; assembly: GCA_036389295.1. GTDB lineage: Bacteria > Actinomycetota > Thermoleophilia > Solirubrobacterales > Thermoleophilaceae > AC-37. Next base: position 103,921 of record DASVQB010000044.1, read on the forward strand.
TCCGAACGCGCTCGTCCTCTCGACGACGCTGCGGGACCGCGGCATCTGGCTCGACAGCACCTACCTCGGCCACGGCAGCGCCGAGACCCAGATCACCCACCTCCTCGTGGCGCCCGGCCGCAGCGGCGAGACCGAGGCCCGCTCGGTGCCCCACGACGAGGTTCCCGTGATACACGTACGGCGCCTGTGCCTGTACGACCACTTCCAGCGGCTCCAGGACTTCCTCGAGTCCCTCGGCCACGTGGGCCAGATCCACGGCCTCGATCACGCGATCGACGCCGTCGAGCAGCTCAGCTGAGTCGAGCCGCGGCTCACCCGGGCCGAGCCGCGTGAAGGACCGGCTCCAGGCCGCGATGGCCGGCCGGCTGCCCGGGCTGTTCGGGATCGAGCTCCAGCGCGTCGAGCACGGCGAGCTCGTGGCCCGGCTCGACGTCCGCGAGGACCTGCTCGCGCCGAACGGGTTCCTTCACGCGGGCACCGTCGTGACCCTCGCGGACTCGTGCGCGGGGATGGGCTGCCTCGCCTCGCTGCCGGAGGGCGTGGCGGGCTTCACGACGATCGAGCTGAAGTCGAACTTCACGCGCTCCGCCAAGGCGGGCGACGGGCTCTCGTGCACCGCCCGGCTCGCACACGGCGGTCGCACCACGCAGGTCTGGGACGCGAGCGTCGTGCGCGAGTCCGACGGCAAGGAGATCGCGATGTTCCGCTGCACGCAGTTCCTGCTCCGCGAGGACGACCCGCGGACGACGCGCCAGCAGCGGATGCGGGAGCCGGGCTAGAGGACGATGAGGGTCGGCGTCATCACCGGCACCGGCACCTACGCCCTGCCGGGGGCGGGCGAGGCGCGGCCCGAGCCGGTCGTCACCGACCTCGGCGAGGTCCTGGTCACGCGGATCGACGCCGGCGAGGTCGAGGTGCTGCACGTCTCGCGCCACGGCGAGGGGCACGCGCGGCTCTCGAACCACGTGACCCACCGCGCGAACGTCATGGCCCTGAGGCAGCTCGGCGCGGACGCCTGCGTGGCGGTGACCGTCTGCGGCGCGGTCGACGGAACGGTCCCGCTCGGCTCGCTGATCGTCTTCGACGACCTGCACTTCCTCGCGAACCGCCTGGCCGACGGCTCGATCTGCACGCTCTACGACCGCCCCGGCGACCCCCTCCGCGGCCACTGGATCTACGAGCGCCCGTTCGCCGAGGGCGTCCGCGCCGCGCTGCTCGAGGGCTGCCGCGACGCCGGCCTGCCCGTGCGCGACGGCGGCTGCTACGGCCACGTCGACGGCCCGCGCTTCAACACCCGCGCCGAGATCCGCTCGCTCGCGCAGGCCGGCGTCACGGCCGTGAGCCAGACGGCCGGGCCCGAGACCGTCCTGGCCGGCGAGGCGGAGCTGCCGTACGCGCTCCTCGGCTTCGCCACCGACTACGCGAACGGGGTGGCCGACGAGCCGACGCCGGTGGACGAGCTGGTCCGCCTGATCGGCGCGAGCGGCGCCGCCTTCGCCGCCGTGCTCGAGCGGGCGCTGCCGCTGCTCGCCGGCGCCGACCTCGCGCCGCCCGGGACGATCTACCGGTTCGAGTAGCGCTCGCGCAGCCGCTCGCGCGCCCACAGCGCCCAGAGCCTCGCCACGTCCGCGACCGTCGACCACAGGTGGCCGAGCGGGCCGGTGTAGAGCCAGGCCTCGACGCGGCGGTGCGCGGGGGGTCGCGGGAGGGGCCGGGGGGCCACGGACCCACGCTATCGTGGCGCCGTCCATGGCCGCCGACGTGACCACCGCGACGCGCGAGCTCGGCGACTCGCGCGTGAGGGTGGACGTCGAGGTCGCTCCCGACGCGCTCGAGCGCGAGCTGGCCGCGGCCGCGAAGACGCTCGCCGGCGAGATCAAGGTGCCGGGCTTCCGCAAGGGCAAAGTGCCGCCCGACGTGGTGATCCAGCGGGTCGGCCGCGAGGCCGTGCTCGACGAGGCCGTCCGCCGCGCGCTCCCCGCCTGGTACGAGAGCGCGGTGGCCGACGCGGGCATCGCGACCGTCGGCGACCCCAAGCTCGACCTGTCGGAGCTGCCCGAGAAGGGCTCGGCGCTCCAGTTCACGATCGAGGTGGCCGTCCGGCCGACGGCCAAGCTCGGCGACTACCGCGGGCTCGAGGTCGGGCGGCGCGAGCCGGAGGTCGCCGACGAGGACGTGGACGCCGAGCTCGCGCGCCTGCGCGAGTCGGCCGCCACGCTCGAGACCGTCGACCGGCCCGCCGGCCCCGGCGACTTCGTGGTGATGGACTTCGTCGGCACCGTCGACGGCGAGCCGTTCGAGGGCGGCGAGGCCCGCGGCTACCTGCTCGAGCTCGGCTCGGGACGGCTGATCGGTGACTTCGAGGAGCAGCTCGCCGGCGCCGCGGCGGGCGAGGAGCGCGAGGTGAGCGTCACGTTCCCCGACGACTACGGCGCCGAGCAGCTCGCCGGCCGCGACGCGGCCTTCCAGGTGAGCGTGAAGGAGGTCAAGGAGAAGCGGCTCCCGGAGCTCGACGACGACTTCGCCGTCGAGGCCGGCGGCTTCGACACCCTCGACGAGCTGCGCGACGACCTAGCCGGGCGGATCCGCGAGGTGCGCGAGCGCGAGATCGAGATGGAGTTCCGCGAGGCCGCGGTGGACGCTGCCGCGGAGGCCGCGAGGATCGAGGTCTCGAAGGAGCTGATCCACGCGAAGGCGCACGAGATGTGGGCCAACACCCGCCGCCGCCTCGCGCAGCAGGGCGTCGACCCGTCGCGCTACGCCCAGATCACCGGCAAGAGCGAGCACGAGCTGATCGACGAGGCCGAGCCCGAGGCGGAGCGCGCGCTGAGGCGCGAGAGCGTCCTGGCCGCGATCGTGGAGGCCGAGGGGATCGAGGTGTCCGACGACGAGGTGCTCGACACGCTGCGCCGCGCGAGCGCCGGGTCGGGCCCCGGCGGCGCCGACCCGACCGACAAGCAGGTGCGCAAGGTGTTCGACCGGGCCCGCTCCGAGGGCCGCGACGAGGCGCTCCGCGAGGACATCGCGATGCGCAAGGCGGTCGACCTGCTGGTCGAGAGCGCGAAGCCGATCCCGCTCGACCAGGCGCGCGCCCGGGACGCGATCTGGACGCCCGACAAGGACGCGAAGGAGCGCTCGGGGCAGATCTGGACGCCCGGATCCTGACCCCCCGAACTTCCCCGAACATCCCCGAAAAAGGTGTGGCGGAATCGGGGTTCCCGATGGTAGGCTCGGCTTGCCCTTCGGAAACGCCGTCGCCGCACCCAGGGCCGGGAACGGACGGGGACGGGATCCCGGGCAGTCAGGAGCCCCCGAGTGCCCACGCACGCCTTTTCCGTATCCCAGCACCGCCTCGGCGACATCCGCGTCGTGGTCCCGCGACGCGAGATCGACTGCGTCACGGCCCCCGAGCTGGTCTCGGCGCTCGACCGCGCCATCGAGGAGGGCACGAGCAAGGTCGTGGTGGACCTCTGCGACGTCACGTTCATGGACTCGAGCGGCGCCCACGCGCTCCTCGACGCGGCCGACCGGCTGGCCGCCATGGGCCGGCCGTTCTCGGTGATCTGCGTCCGCGGCTCGATCTCTCGGCTCCTCGAGATCCTGAACCTCACCGAGCGCTTCGCGCTCCACACGGAGTAAGCCGCTCGACGGTCGTTCGCCGGGCGGACTGAAGGAATCGGCCCGGGCTGGCGAAAACTAGGGCGATGCCACCTTCGATGCCCCCGCCGTCGACTGGTGGCCAATCTCGCTCGACCTCGCTAGCTTGTGGGGACCCCCGCTAACGCGGGGCTCCTGGGAGGAAGCGCCTTGGCACGGCCGACGGACTCGAACGAACAACTTCTCTGCAGTTTCTGCGGCAAGTCCCAGCGGCAGGTCAAGAAGCTCATCGCCGGCCCCGGCGTCTACATCTGCGACGAGTGCATCGACCTCTGCAACGAGATCATCGACGAGGAGCTGACCGGGCCGGCGTCGTTCGACCTCGAGAACCTGCCGAAGCCGAAGGAGATCTACTCGGTCCTCCAGGAGTACGTCGTCGGCCAGGAGCCGGCGAAGCGCACGCTGTCGGTGGCGGTCTACAACCACTACAAGCGCGTGCAGATGATGCAGGCGGAGGACGGCGACGGGCTCGAGCTCCAGAAGTCGAACATCCTGCTGCTCGGGCCGACCGGCTGCGGGAAGACGCTGCTCGCCCAGACGCTCGCCAAGATCCTCAACGTGCCGTTCGCCATCGCGGACGCCACGGCGCTCACCGAGGCCGGCTACGTCGGCGAGGACGTCGAGAACATCCTCCTGAAGCTGATCCAGGCGGCGGACTTCGACGTCAAGAAGGCCGAGACCGGGATCATCTACATCGACGAGGTCGACAAGATCGCGCGCAAGGCGGACAACCCGTCCATCACGCGCGACGTGTCGGGTGAGGGCGTCCAGCAGGCGCTGCTGAAGATCCTCGAGGGGACCACCGCGTCGGTGCCGCCGCAGGGCGGGCGCAAGCACCCGCACCAGGAGTTCCTCACCATCGACACGACGAACATCCTGTTCATCTGCGGCGGAGCGTTCGCCGACCTCGACAAGGTCATCGAGCGCCGGATCGGCCACAAGGGCGTCGGCTTCGCCGCGAACGTCGGCTCGAAGGTCGGCAAGGACACCGGCGAGCTGTTCGAGAAGGTCCTGCCCGAGGACCTCATGCAGTACGGCCTGATCCCGGAGTTCATCGGCCGCCTGCCGGTCGTGTCGGCCGTCCACCAGCTCACGCGCGACGACCTCATCACGATCCTCACCGAGCCCCGCAACGCGCTCGTCAAGCAGTTCCAGCGCTTCTTCAGCTTCGACGGGATCGAGCTCGTCTTCTCCGACGAGGCTTTGGTCTCGATCGCCGAGAAGGCGCTCGCGCGCGAGACGGGCGCCCGCGGCCTGCGCTCGATCATCGAGGAGACGCTGCTCGAGGTGCAGTTCGAGTTGCCGTCTCGCGCGGACGTGACGAAGTGCGTGGTCACACGCGAGACGATCGAGAAGGGCCTGAAGCCCACGCTCGTGACCGAGGCGGCGCCTGAGGAGGCGGACGAGGACGCCGCCGCCGAGTCGGCCTGACGGCCCTCGGGCCTACCGCCGGAGCGCAGGCCGGGC